>CAJJBN010000012.1 GCA_905182435.1 Opitutaceae bacterium BACL24 MAG-120322-bin51
GGTTCGTCGATTCGTGGGAAAGTCTCGATTGAAATCGACAGACCGTTTCAACTAAGAGGCAACGGGTCCCTGACGGGGGTCTAGTTTGAGCCATTCGAAGAAAGTAGAGCGCCCGGGAGGAGGGTCGAATATCTCTATATTTTTTCACGGGAGACGAGGATATCGTCTTCCAGATGTGGGTCTTTGCTCGGCATTTCATAAAGGAAGACTCAAAAGTCCTGAGCTGGTACGACACCGGTTCCGCACGGCACTCTCAAAAATTGCCCAAGAAGTTGCCCCAACACAGCCCTTTTTGACAGATTCGGCCGGATTCGGCCAGACTCGGCCAGACTCACCGCCAAAACACAAAAAGCCGCTAAGACCAATTTTAAACGGCCTTAGCGGCATTTCTATTTGGTCGGGGCGACAGGATTGCTTCGCCATCTCGCTGCGCTCGTCGAACCCGAGGTGCGGCTTACGCCGCATCGCCGCTGTGCGGCTCCTTTCGAATCCTGCCGCCCATCGACAAAAAAACCCTTCTCGCTTGCGAGAAGGGTTTAATTTTGGTCGGGGCGACAGGATTCGAACCTGCGACCCTCTGCTCCCAAAGCAGATGCGCTAGCCAGGCTGCGCCACGCCCCGTTTCCAAAAGAAGACGACAAACCATCACAAATTTCACCCCTGTCAATGCTGTTTCAAAATATTCTTTCAAATTAAATGTTCGCGATTTTAAACCGGCCGCTCAAACCTATCTAACTAACGATGAGAGATAAGCAATTATATGACCGTAAAACCAGACAAAGAAGGCTAATAGGCGGACTTAGCTGCCTGCTGTCGCTCATGTCAAGCGCTTCAGGGGGCACCCTGCAAGAGCAGTTAGAGCAGGCTGTTTCGGCTTTCGGCAATGCTGCTTATGCCTCTAGTTATTGGCAATTTGAGAACATGGAGCTCGATTATGGCACCGAACCAGAGTTTTTAGCGCGCACTTTCCAGCAAATCATCCTCCCCGTCCGTGGCTACGCCGCGCTCATGGCAGATCGTCCCACCGATGCGCTGATCTACTTCGGCGAACTCCTCAGCCAACACCAGCCACACCCGGGCTTGCAGGCCTTTGCACTCTACAATGCAGCGATCGCGCAGTCGCAAATCCATGCGTTGGCGACTGCCGCGCAGACCTTTAACCATTTCCAACTGACTTTTCCAGGCTCGAACGAGGCCGCACTCGCGCTGCTACAGGAAGCCGAGCTGCGCTATGAAATTGGCGACGTCGCGGAGGCCACCGCCCTGCTCGATGCATTCTATGAATCGGATGCCCCCAAGACCCTGCGTATGCAGGCGCGCCTACGAGCGCTACAAATCGCAAGCGAAACCGGCTCGACCGACCGCGCGCGTGAAATCTTATTTGAGTCCGATTGGAATGTCGCTGCGATGCCAGACATCGCCGTGCTGAGCTTCGCGGCGCTGGACGCGGGCGACCTACTGCTCAACAAGGGGCACTACAGCGAGGCCATCCGCGCCTACCGGCTGACACTGCCGCGCAAGGCGCTGATCGAAAAGCAACGCGAGCGTCTCCGCGCACTCGAAAGCACCCTTGCTCAACAATCACTGTTCGCCTCTAGCATCTGGAAGAGTCACTCGCAGCAACTGGTGGCTCGGCTAACGCGTCAACTCGACTTGCTCGAACACATGGCCGACTACACGCCAGGTCTGTATCTACGTTGCGGCCAAGCTTACCTGCTCGGTCAAAGATACCGCGAGGCGACCATCCTGTTTCGCACGGTCGCACAAACTCCCGAGTTCGAAGCCGAGATCCGCGCTGAAGCACACTACCGCTGGATCTTGGCCTTGAGCGAAGCGCAAGACTGGCAAGCCGCCCGCGACACCGCACAGTTATTCCTCAACGAGCACCCGGGCCACAAACTCGCTAACAGCGCGCTCTTCCTGATTGCCCGCGCCTATCAGAGCGAAGGTCAATTCCTCGAAGCGATCGCGGTGCTCGATGAGCTCATCAGCAACTTCCCCAACGACCAGCTGGCCCCTCGCTGGTATTTCACCCGCGGCTACAACTTCAGTGCACTGGAGCGGCAAAGCGCCGCCCGTGACGATTTCGACACCGCACTGGAACGCTTCCCCGACAGCAGCCTAGTCGAGCAGCTCCAACTATGGCGCGGCCTGACTTTCTTCTTTGAGCGCGACTACACCGCAAGTTTAGATGCGCTTGAAGCACTGAAGAAAACCAGCAAGAAGCATCCACTGTATCCGGAAATCAACTACCGAATCGCCAACATCACTTACGCGCAACGCGACTACGACCAAGCGCTCAAAACGGCCGACGCGTTAATCAAAGCATTCCCAGATCACCACCGCGTGCCGGAAGCCCAAGCTCTGCGCGGCGACATCTTCATGGGCCAAGGTGAACTCCTCCAGGCTGCAAACGCGTTTCGCCAAGTGCCGCCTGATGACGCGCAACTTTACGACTACGCCATCTTCCAAGCGTCCAAGATCTATAAGGCGCTCGAACGCTACGACCTACTGCGCAAGCATCTGCAAGCCTACATCGACCGCGACGACGCCAACCAACGCCCGCGCGTGAGCGAAGCACTCTACTGGATCGGCTGGTCGCTACAGCAGGAAGAACGCGGCACCACAGCATTGCCTTTATTTGAAGACGCCCTCACCCGCTTTGGCAACGACCCCAAAGCGCGGGCCGTGGGCTCAATCCTTTCCGCTTACGCGGACCTGACTAAGCGCCTCGGCAAGACGGATCGCACCCTACCCGCCTTTGACACATGGCTGCAGGACGCCACCGAGCAAAGCCTCACAGAGGGCGCGCTCACTTGGTTTGCACGTCTGACATTATTCAATTCCGTACGTCAACGGCGCAGCCTCGGCGACGAACGCGCCGACGCCACCCTCCTGTTAATTCACCGTTTTGTGCCAATCGATCAACAAGACGCCGAGACACTCGCCAGCGTCGGACTCGTGCTAATCCAACGCGGCTACGAATCTGCCGACGACTATTGCGAACAGATCCTGACAGAATATCCGAAACGCTTTGAACGAGGCACCGCCTATTTTGGCAAAGCGCAACTTGCCGCCAATACTGAACGGCTCACCGAAGCCCGACGCTGGCTGCTACGCTTTCTCGAACAAACACCCTCGCATCCACTCGCCGCCGACGTGCGTCTGCTTAGCGCAGATATACTCACTCAACAAGGCATCTACGACGGCGCGCGGGCAGTGCTCAACGAAATCCTGCAGATTAAAGCCATGCGCGGCCGCCCGCATGCCCGCGCACTGGCCGGACTCGCACGGGTCGAAACCGCACAGGACAACCCCGAACGAGCGATCCCCTACTGGCAACGAATCTATACCCTCTACCGCGCCTACCCCGGAATCATCATCGATGCCTATTGGCAGAGCGCCCTACTGTTTGAGCAAATCGGCGACAGTAGCGCCGCACGCAACACCCTGCGGGAGTTAGTCAGCGACGAGCGCCTAAAAGACTTCGAAGCCTACAAACTCGCGCAGGACAAACTATCCAAACTGGACACTATCGTACAGGCGCAAACCGAGCTCGCGATCCAAACCAAAGACCCCACGGAGGTGCAGCCATGAGATTTCCATATTCCAATTTCAAAAATCTCTTGGGAGGGACGAGCTCCGCCTCGTCCGTTTCAGTGGACACCGCGGACGACACGGAGGTGCAGCCATGAGATTTCCATATTCCAATTTCAAAAATCTCTTGGGAGGGACGAGCTCCGCCTCGTCCGTTTCAGTGGACGCCGCGGACGACACGGAGGTCGTCCCTCCCAGAAAAATAAAAACAGGAAGCGCAGGTGCGTCCCGCACCGCAGGATCGTCCCAGGCATTCGGCTCACACAACGCAGGTGCGCACCGGGCCGGTGCTGCGCTACCCAAAATCATTCTAGCTCTCCTCCTCAGCATTCTATCATCCATCACTGCCGCCATCCCGCCCGACGAACTCGAGGCAATCGATGCCGAACTACATCAACCGATTGCGGTGCATCTAATCAATGGCCGCACGATTCCAGGCCACTCGATCGATGTATCTGGAAATCAAATACAGGTAGCAAGCTCTGAAGGCGCTGGCGAAATTATCCACACCTTCAACGTGAATGAAGTTCGCGACTTCACGATCCCAGGCGAAAGCTACAAGACGCTCGCAGTCGAATGGATCGATGCCGGCGAATCCGACAATGCGATGGAGCTGCTACAACTGCTCTATCTGCAACGCGTTAAAATCATCCCGCTGCTACCCGCCGCCGAGTCGCACTTCTTCATCTACTACGTCGATCTCATTTTACAGTCCGAAAATCCCGCCCGAGCGATTGCAGTATCTGGCATCTTAAAGCCGCAGATCAGCCATCCGGGCGCGCTACGTGCGCTCGAGGACGCCGTGCTCGATAGCTACAACACGCTACAACTCTACGACGAAGCACGCCCACTGACGCAAGCATGGCTAGCCACGCGTAATCCGCACGGCGACTCCGCCCTCGGTTATTACACACACAGCGCCGATCTACTACGCAGCGAAGACTTCGCTGGTGCACTCGATACGGCGCTACAACCGATTGTTTTTTCGATGCCACATCCGCCCAACAAGCTAGCGCACTGCTACGCCGCAGCGATCAGCTCCGCCTTGGGCTTGCGAGATAAAGATTATGCATTAATATTGTATACAGAGATGCTAGCACGGTCACTAACTTGGCCCAAAACAGACCCCACCTTTGACGCCCCCTTCAAACAATTCAACGAGCACTTGGAAAAGCGAAACCTCAACGCTGAAAATTAACACAGGAGGATGGGCACTCCTGTCCATCTGCGAACTAGAAAAGACGGACAAGAGTGTCCGTCCTCCGAAAGACTCGTTCAAATATAAAACCAAACGATCTATTTTAAACACTCCAACAAGCAGCTCATAAAATGGAGGGCAATGCTCCGTCATTGCCACTCACCTTGAGCGTACCCCGATCAGCGGCAACGACGGAGCGTTGCCCTCCACTATTTGCATTCCCTCAAAACTAGTCCCCCACTCACTATGAAACGACTCACCACCCTATTCAGCCGTTTTCTACTATCGGCCTTAGTGCTGTTCGCCCAAGAGGCTGCCCCGGAGGCCGCCGCTGCCGCCGAAGACACCCTTAATCTATTGGGCTTGATCCAGCAAGGCGGTTGGGCGATGTATCCACTCGGCACCTGTTCGTTAATTATGTTCTTCCTGATCTTTTATTCATGGAAGGAAACCACACCGAATAAATTCTTCACTGCTGCGCAATTGAGCACGACGAGCGACGCGCTCAAGAGCGGCAACATGGAGCAAGGGCACCTGCATCTGCAAGACGCCAGCAACCTCCTCGCACGCGCACTCTCGCCGGCGCTCAAAAAAATCCGTAAAGGCCGCGAGAAGACTGGAAAACCTCTTCATCGAAAACTTGGAAGCCGAAGAAAACAGCGTTTCCCAATGGGTCACGTATCTGAACGTGGTCGCCTCGGTGGCACCGATGATCGGCCTGCTCGGCACCGTCAGCGGCATGATCAGCGCGTTCCAAACAATTGGCCGCGGCGGCATGGGCCGGCCCGAACTCTTGGCGGGCGATATCGGCGAAGCCCTGATCACCACGGCGACTGGACTCGTGATCGGCATTCCCGCAATGATCGCCTATTTCATCCTACGTAATCGTCTAAACTCGGCAATGATCGCCACGGCCCAAGCTGGCACCGACCTGATTGAAGCTGCGGAAGAGGAAAGCGAGTAGAACGTAAACGGACATTGCGTCCCCATCTCCGGCAGACCTACGTCGTGCGTTCCTTCGCTCCTTTGAGCAAATGAAACAGGCAAGAACGCCTGTGCCACATCACTCAAAAGGATCGAACACGAGAAGCCAAAACTCCTAGCATAAAGCCAGTCGCTACAAACTACCGTAGCGAGTGGGTTTATTCCGCGATTCATGCATGAGGCGTTAAGAATGATCACCGACCTTAAGCCAAGGCCTTAGCTCGCGACTTCTGAAGCGAACTTCAAATCGCCTGCGGGGTGCTGCTGCGACTGCCCAGAGAGCCTTGTGCAAATTGATCCAAGGCTGGCCACTCTTCAGCAATTCTTGGCCGCCGACGCGGTTAATCATGCTTGCTGCCAGCATCAGCACGCTAATTGACCACTAAAACTAATCCGAATCGACTCCAGGAGAAGCGAGCAGCGCGTTGCGTGGAGTTTTTTGCTAGCAGAATGCCACGAACTGCAGTCGACCGCAAATCGACACGCACAAGCATTGCATCTGTAGTTCTTTGCATTTAGCGATTTAAGCCATGATCCGCTATAGCGCCCTCAAAGAACTCAACTTAATACTACATGAAGCCCCTGGCGAAGACGGCGACTGGGGCTGGTTTAGCCGCGAACACGCAGTGATCGTCGATGCAGTGCTGCAGATGCTTGGTCACCCGACAGTGGTAATGGACGGCCTGCTCATCATGCAAGACGGCACGCACACACTGGCGACCATCCCTCTCGGCCATGCCTGGAATATGATCTACGAGAACCGTCTAGTTGATGCCAGCGTCACCACTCACCACATGACCTCGCACTTTAAGGAGTTCAGTAGAATCGACACGAAACGACCAGGTGACTGCCCCTATCCGATCCATTACTCCGAGAAACTCCCCGACACGATCCGCAAGCCCGACCGTCCCTCGGGGCTCTACTACTACCGCAAAGAGAGTTTCAGCTTCAATGCCGCGCTGCTACTGGAAGATCCCTATCAATTTATCCACAAGCCTGAGCCTGGCACGCCGAATCTACTCGAAAGCTACGGCCGCGACATTTTCTTCAAATTAGCCTATCACATATATCTACTGCAACAAGGACAGGCCAAACCGCTCTCCACGAGCAGCGAAGACCTGCTCGACGCAGTGGCTAACAGCCGTAGCGGCGCACGTAAGAAGGTACTAGCAATCCTCGATGGCAGCGCGGGCACCTAACGCGGTACAGCCAATTTAGTAAAACCTCACTTTTCGTGCGAAAAAGTTTTGCTTCTGTCGCACGAGTCGGGTTTGATCTGACCCATGCACGAACTATCTGGAACCGTAAAAGTAATTCTCGAGGAACAAACCTTTGCCAGCGGCTTTAATAAGCGCGAATTCGTTGTGACTGACGAAGCTGACAAATACCCACAGGACATTAAGTTCGAGTGTGTTAAAGATAAGGTCGAACTGGTCAACAAGCTCAGCGTTGGCGAAAAAGTCAAAGTCACTTTCGACCTTCGCGGCAACGAGTATAACGACAAATATTATGTCAACCTCGCAGCGTGGAAGATCGAAAGCCTTGCAGCAGGCGGTGGTGCCAGCCAGCAGCACGCCGCCAGCCTTCGATCCGGCCGACGAAGTTCTCGACGAAGAGCCACCATTTTAGTCGCTCAATTACCATTTCCAACAAAAGGCCGCTCAGTTACGAGCGGTCTTTTTGTGTCTATATTGGAGGGCAACGCTCCGTCGTTGCCACGATAGCTAAATCAACGAATCTAACGTGAGGCAATGACAGAGCATTGCCCTCCAGCTCGTCAGCAAAATTCCAGCATGCTACTGCACCAACCGCCCCGCCAGTAAACTGGCGAACACCAACTGCAAGGGGTGAAAGCAGATCAATGGGATCAATACCATCGCAGGATCCACTACCCCCGGAGCTGCCAGCAAAATCGACGAAGCCAACGGCAGTCCCGAGGCCAACGACTTCTGACTCGCACAAAAGAACGCTGCAATTCGCTGCGCACGCTGCAAGCGCAACCAAGACCCACTCCACCAGATCAATACACTCGTCACCAGCAAGATCGTCACGATGCCCACGGCCACTCCGAGGCAAAGTGCCAATGATAGCTCATCCAACAGGCCCGAGCTCACGCTCTGGGCAAATGCAGCGTGCACAATAAATATAATGATGCCACTACTGACCAATTTGACCACTCCAGCAATGCGCCTAGCAAGCGCCCGAAGCAACTGACGAGCCACCTGTCCCACAATCAACGGCAACACCAATAACCGAGCCAAACTCACGAAAATTCCCGTCAATGAAATCTCAATCGCCGTCTCACTGGCTAAATAAGCCACCGCAATCGTCGGTACCACCAACACCGCCAATAGGTTGGAAAAGATCGTCGAGAAAATGGCATTGCTCGTGTCACCGCCTGAGAGCGAGGTGAATGCGATCGCCGAGGCCACCGTCGTCGGCAAAATCGCCAACAGCCAAAACCCGACACACAGCTCCGGCGTCAACAGCCACGACAGTGGCACGAGCAATAGCCCCGTCACCACCGGGAACCACAAGTAATTCCAAGACAAGACGAACACATGCAGTCGCTTCGGGTTATAGCCAGCGACCAACGAACGTGTCGGCAGCGACAAGCCCTGTAAAAAGAAAATCAGCGCCACGCCGAACTGCGCGGTCCACTGCGCACGCAAAAAACCGCCCGTTGAGGCGGGCTCAGGGAAATAGACCGCGAGCAGCACGGCGGCAACCAGCCACAGAGTAAATGCATGTTTTCGAAGTAGAGTCTTCATTATCGAGATTAAGTGAGCATGCACAAAACTTAGAAAAGTTGAAGCGAGAAAAAATCAACTCGGCTGGGGCGATCTCCGCCGCATCAGGCGCTGTCCAGACTGCGGACGACACAAAGGACGTTCAACCCCGTCTTTATATTTTGCATTCGCGTAACTTTCCCTTTAATCCCCTCGACACTCATGAAGATTGAAACCGCAACATTCCGCACCAGTGCACTCGACCTCGAAGCCTGCCCACCGTCTTGGCAGCCCGAATTCGCATTTGTCGGTCGCTCCAATGTCGGCAAATCCTCGCTGATCAACATGCTCACCGGCAAGAAAGAGCTCGCGAAAACATCCAGCGTGCCGGGCAAGACACAGCTGATCAATTTCTTCGATATTAATAAGACTTGGAGCCTCGTCGATTTACCTGGCTACGGGTATGCACGACTTTCCAAGGCAAAGCAGAACGATTTCAACATCAATGTCAGCGGCTATCTGACTGGCCGGGAAAACCTCAAGCATGTCTTTGCTCTGGTCGATTCGCGAATGGAACCAGTTGAAGGCGATCTCGCCTTTTATTGAGTGGCTACAAGCCTGCAAGCTGCCCGTTTCGATTGTCTTCACCAAGTCAGACAAAAGCTCCGATACCACCGTGGAAAACCACGCAAAACTATTCCTACAGAAATTAGACGAATGGGGTATTCAGGCCGTCAAAGCCTTTAGTTGTTCAGCTAAGACGCGTGTCGGGCGCAATGAGATCCTGCAATTCATTGAGACCATGCTGCCGAAAAAAACCAAGGTGAAGAATCAGAAGCCGATCTCCGTGGGCTGGATGAAAAAGAAGCGCTAACGCGCGCGGCGGGAGCGACAGGAGTCGTTGGACCCAGTTGCTTATCCATTTTACGTATAGTGCTTAGGACATGCCTCTCATAGAGGGCGCGTTTGGATACGGTGAGTCTAAACACGGCCTTTACTGCGCAAAGAACCGCGTTCTACACCACTATTCACATCAATTTCAGCATCAGGCTATTGCTCATTCACGTTTTAAGAAATTCGGGCGAGATTAACCACCGAAACCTTTAACCAACATTCAGTTGTACATCCCGTTTGACCCGATGCGTAAATCGGTCTAGGATCATTCCGCGCTCACCCAACCCATCAGCTGAATGACGCTTTATTCTTAATTCCTTATTTTTCATTACGTAGCAATATATATTTAAATCGAATTGTAAATCAGCACTGACCATGTCACTCTCGCCCCCCACAACTGCCGCCGAAGTCACCTTCAATATCCATGAAGTGGGCGATTTCCAATCCCGCTTGCAGCAATGGCAAAGCGAGTTGAAACACGTGTCCTCGGCGCGCGAGCTACGCCAACGGATTCAGGATGCTCCGCCACTGCTGCGTTCACGCCTCAAGGATCATGGCTACTGCGATGCCTACCTCGCCGCGTATGTGGACTGGGTTTGCCAGCTCAGTAAGACCACGGCACCCAGCTGGGTGACGCAATCGAATCGGATTGCCGATAGCGCCTGTATCGACGACGCAATTGACCTCAGCCAAACACCGGAGCCATTCCGACAACGCAATCTCTTCACGATCCCCGAAAACGTGATCCAACTACGTCGTGGTCGGCCGAAAAAAAGCGCCGCCCATAAATTAAAAAGCAACGCCGCACGCCAACAGCGCTACCGGCAGCAGGTTAAAGCAAAGCTCGCACGCCTCGAGCAACTCGTACGCGGAGGGCTTCCAGTGCATCATGAGCTTGGAGGGCTCCGGCTCGAGGGCGCGCTCGAGAGAGGCGCCGGCGTCAAGTCTCAGCCCTCCTTCATGGCATCGCATAAAGTTCTCTCTAACTGGTATCGACAGCTCGCGGAACATCTGGATTCCGGCACACGACTCGCGGAAGCCTTCAGCGCCTGTGCAGGCCCACCGCGTCAAGACCGATTGCGCATGGCGGCATTGATCGAAGCTGGCACTGCCATCGAAGCAGTGATGGCGGCCGCACCAGCCTGGTTGCCGAAAGCAGACCGCGTTTTTATCAGCACGGCGATGCAGACCGGTCGCCTGCCGCAAACCTTACGCAACCTTTCCGATCGGCATGAGCGCATTGGTGCCACTCAGCTCAAAGTCATGCTCGGACTGATTTATCCACTCAGCGTCTACCACATCGCGGCTTTGATTTTGCCGATTTTTCGCATGATCGACTATACGCATGGATTCGAATGGGACGCCCGACTACACCTGTTACAAAGCTCGCTACTAATCGGCCCAGTATGGGCGCTCGGCGCACTGACCCTATTTCTAGTCAAAACTGACAATGCGCTGCTGGCTCGGATCTTGCGCTGCATTCCACTCCTGCGCGGCTACAGTCAAGCACAGGCCCTCGCCGACTTTTCCTACGCGCTCGGCACCTTCATCGATGCCGGCGTGCCAATGCACACTGCTTGGCAAGGCTCCGCTCGGATCGCGCACGACTCAAAGATCAGCCGCGCCTACCGAGCGATGCAGCCGACCTTTGCCGCCGGAAAAGACCCCGCCACGCAACTCAAAGCGCACAAAGTATTCCCGCCCGACTTCGTGGCGCTCTACGCCGCCGGCACCCAAAGCGGCAAGCTCGACGAGATGATGCTCAAAACTGGCCAGCAATATCAAACGCAGGCGAACCACGCCATGACTTACGCCTCCATTGTTTACCCGACACTGCTATTTGCATTGGTCGCTGCCTTCATCGTGTTCACCATTTTTCAAGTCTATGGGGGCTACCTAGATTTGCTTAACGACTTGGCGCAGTAGAGTTGGATCCCCAGAGATCCAGCCGTCCAGCAGTCGCACCAGCCTGAAAAAACAGGGCCTTAAAATATCAAACAATAACTTAAAAAAAGATTAGCATTAGATTATGAAAACAATGACCTACAAACAACAGGTCATGTAGATGCTCTAAATTAATCAAGGCTTGGTGCTGCTGCCGAAGCTAGGCATCTTGCCACAGTGCCGAGCTCATCACATATTGTCGTGCCACGCTCCGCAGCACTACTCCACCATCGAGAAATTCAACCCGAGTTCTTTTTCTAACTGGGTAATTTTACGGCGCTCCTTGGGCTCAATCAATGTAATCGACACGCCCTTCTTACCCGCACGTGCGGTGCGACCGCTGCGATGGGTGTAATACTGCATCGCATCCGGCAACTGGTGCTGGATGACGAAAGATAGACCTTCGACATCGATCCCACGGGCGGCGACATCGGTCGCGAGGAGAAACTGTGTGCGTTCATTTTTGAAGGAGCGCATCACCTTATCGCGATCCTTCTGACTCAGGTCGCCCTGCAAAACGCCGACTGCGAGACCGAGCTTGGTGAGGTCGGCTCCCAGCGAAACCGCACCCGCACGTGTGCGGCAAAAGATCAAGCCGCGCTCTTCACCATGCGCGATCAAATACTTATAAATAAAATCAGTCTTATCCTCACGCGAGCAGATCGCAAACTGGTGATCAATATTCTGATTCACCACGTGCTTCTTATCCACCTTGATCATGTGCGCCTTGGCAGACATGTGCTGCTCGACCATGCTCTTAATACGATCCTGAAAAGTCGCGGAAAACAGCCAGGTGCTCTTTCGGTCTTTGGTCTGCTTAAAGATCTCCTCCAGCTCCTTTTGAAAGCCCATGCTCAACATCTCGTCCGCCTCGTCCAATACCAGATGACGGACCGACTGCAAACGAATCGCCTTGAGCTTGAGCAAATCCATGAAGCGGCCTGGCGTGGCCACCACAATGTGCGTGGGACGTTGCAATTTTTTAACCTGTAGGTCGATCTTATCACCACCAGCGAGGACAGTACAAATATTTTAGCGGAAAATTTCGTGTAGCGGAACAGCTGCTTGCCGATCTGTTGCGCGAGCTCACGGGTCGGCGCAATGATTACCGCCTGGATCTCCTTAAAGCTCGGGTCGATCTTGGTTAGCAGCGGCAGGCCAAAGGCGGCAGTCTTGCCAGTGCCAGTCTGAGCTTGGGCGATGAGGTCGCCGCCGTCTTCCATCAGGAAGGGAATCGCTTGCGCTTGAATTGGCGTCGGCTCAAGGATGCCGAGTGCTTCGATCCCTTGGTTGAGGTCGTCTGGAATGCCGAGTTTTGTAAATGCTGTGCTCATCGTTTTGTCTGCTGTCGGCGCGCAAAATCATCTCTGCGAAACCATTGAATGGCAGCACTCTGCCGACTCCGCAGCAAATGACGAGCTATGAATCGTGGAAAAGATACGGCCAATTTAAGGCCGCGCATGCGCGTTCCCAGTCCGCTGCACTCAACCGAAAGGCGTGTGGGCGACTCGCCCACGTCTTATTACTATTCCAGATCAAAACTTGCAGTACCCTCGCTGCGGCCGAGTCATTACTATTTGAGCAGTCAGTGAGAACCACGGTACCGTCAGTTCGATCGGTAAAATTCGATTAAAAGCGCCGACTGCAGTCTTCGCAGAAATAATTACACATAGGATGGGATCTTGCCAAAGGGCAGTTATAGCCATTGCATGAGTGCCAATATATGAAAGTCGAACGAGGAGAAATCATAGTACGCAGCCTGACCGGACGCTGCCCCAACTGCGGCGCCTACGGCATGTTTAAGCATTGGTTTCGACTCAACAAACACTGCACCGGTTGCGACATGCCACTGGAGAAAGAAGACTCGGGCTTCTACTTCGGCACCACTTCGATCGGCTACGTGCTGGCGATTATTGTCATCATTATTCCGGTCTGTATTTTAGTGGTCAAAGAAGTCGTCGGGATGTGGACTGGTGTGATCATCGGCATCGTCGGCTCGGTGCTACTCACCACCCTGCTTTACCCATTAATGCTTAGCTGGGTGATCATGACTTACTACAGCATGTTCCCGCACGAACTACCGGCCAACAGCGATGCCAGCGACGGAGGCCACTAAGCCAATGGCCACACTCGATCAGTCGCCTCTGCCCTATGCCACTTGGCAGGCGAGCGCCCGTGCCCATTTTAACAAAGCGCAGCAGTGGACCATGCCCTACCGCTCGCGCCGCGCCGCGGGCAAGATGCATCCGTGCCACGACTTCGTGTTCATTTACTTTCGCTTCGCGCCGGCACTGCTGGAAGGCTGGCACCCAGGGCTCGGCGTTGCCTTTGAAGCAGCCGAAGACAACCCGGGCTACAACGAGAAACACTACAGCCGCAAAGGCCAAACGCTTTACTTAGACCCGAGTAAGATCGACGTAAAAGCCCGCAAGCGGCTGCAATATAGCCTCGATTTGTGTCGTTCGGTTCAAAATAAGCCCGCGCAGTTTAGCTGCTTCGGCATGCACGAATGGGCGATGGTCTATCAAGGAGGGCCCGAAGGTCGCCCGCGTCACGAAGGCAAACTGCCAATGCGCCTCTCGCAAGCGGAGATCGATGCCGTCGTCAACGCACGTCCCACCTGCTGCAGTCACTTCGATGCGTTTCGCTTCTTCACCGACAGCGCCAAACCGTTCAATAAGCTCGACCCGACGCAGGACGCGCGCATGACCAACGAACAGCCAGGCTGCTTACATACCAATATGGATCTGTATAAGTGGGCTGCCAAAGCAATGCCATGGGTCGGCTCAGAGCTAGTATGGGATACGTTCGAATACGCGATCCGATGCCGCGAAATCGACATGCGTGCCAGTCCTTATGACTGCAGCTCGCTCGGCCTCGAACCAATCCGAATCGAAACCGAGGCCGGCCGCGCGGCATACGAGCAGGAGCAACGCGCCCTCACCGAGGCAGGCAAACCACTGCGCGCGCGCTTGATCGCCGCGCTGCAGGATTTGCTCGAAGCTGCCCCCGTGTAGGCCTCGACAGTGTAGAAAAAACACTGCCCGCGCACACTTTTCCTTCCCCTCGGAAAGCGAGGCGCTAAGGTGTCTGCTTTGACTTTTCCACTCCCCAAGCAGAACCCTTTAATCACGACCCATGCAGACCCAATTTATTGATCAAATCGCTGAAGAGCTAAACCTCAATACGGCACAAGTGACCGCCACTGCGCTCTGATCGCCGACGGCGGCACCGTGCCCTTCATCGCCCGCTACCGCAAAGAGCAAACCGGCGAGCTCGACGAAGTGCAGATCATGAACATCCGTGATCGGCTGCAGCAGCTCGCCGACCTCGCCGCTCGCCGCGAATCAATCAAGAGCTCCCTCAAGGAGCGCAACCTGCTGACCGACGAGCTCGACGGCAAGATCGACGCCGCAGCCACACTCGCCAAGCTCGAAGACATCTACCTGCCGTTCCGCCCAAAGCGCCGCACCAAAGCGATGATCGCTCGCGAGCGCGGCCTCGAGCCGCTCGCCTCGCATCTTTTCGAAAACCAAGACGCCAGCGACACCGCCGAACAAGCACTGACCTACGTCGATGCCGCAAAGGAAGTGGCCGACGCCGATGCTGCGCTCGAAGGTGCGCGCCACATCATCGCCGAATGGATCAGTGACGACGCCGACGCCCGCGAGTCTCTGCGCAAGCTCTTTTGGGAGCACGGCACGCTCGTCTCCGAAGGCTTCCCGGGCAAAGAAGTCGAAGGCGCGAAATACAGCGACTACTTCGAGTGGCAAGAGCCGATCAAAAACGCCCCCTCCCACCGCGTGCTGGCCATTCGCCGTGGCGAAAAAGAAGGCTTCCTGTTCCACCGCATCACCCCCGAGGAAGAATCCGCAATCCTCATTCTTGAGCGACAATTCCTTAACGGCCGCGGCTCGGCTGCTGGCGAAGTCAAAAAAGCCATCGGCGACTGCTACAAGCGCCTGCTCGCTCCCTCGATGGAAACCGAAGTGCGCCTGCGCGCCAAGAAGCAGGCCGACGTGGCCGCGATCCAAGTCTTTGCCGACAACGCCCGCGAACTCCTGCTGGCCTCCCCGCTCGGTCAAAAGCGCATGATGGCAGTCGACCCCGGCTTCCGCACCGGTTGCAAAACCGTGATCCTCGACGCGCAAGGCCAGCTCCTGTTCAACCACGTGCTATTCTGCACCGGCGGCGCAGGCCAAATCGACCGCTCCAAGGTCGAAGCCAAGGCACTCATCGAACGCTACGACATCGAAGCCATCGCAGTCGGCAACGGCACCGCAGGCCGCGAGACCGAAACCTTCTTCCGTGAACTCGGCCTTTCCAAGAAAATCGTCATCGTCAGCGTCAACGAATCCGGCGCCTCGATCTACTCCGCCTCCGAAGTGGCCCGCGAAGAATTCCCCACCGAAGACATCACCGTGCGCGGTGCCGTCTCGATCGGCCGCCGCCTGATGGATCCACTGGCGGAACTAGTTAAACTCGATCCGAAATCAATTGGCGTCGGCCAGTATCAACACGACGTCGATCAATACGCACTTAAGCGCACACTCGACGACACCGTGACCTCCAGTGTGAACCAAGTCGGCGTCGAGGTGAACACCGCCAGCAAGCAGCTCCTTTCCTACGTATCTGGTCTCAACGAATCCATCGCCGGCAACATCGTCGCGCATCGCCAAGAGAACGGCCCCTTTAAGTCGCGCCAAGAATTCTCTGCAGTCAGCCGCCTCGGCCCCAAGGCCTTTGAGCAGTGCGCCGGCTTCCTACGCATTCGCGCCGCCGCACACCCACTCGACCAGAGCGGCGTGCACCCCGAGCGCTACCAACTCGTCGAGCAAATGGCCGCCGCCGTGGGTTGCCAACTAGCCGACCTCACCCACGACAGCGGCGCACGCGCGAAGATTAAGCTAGAGAACTACGTGTCCGACGAAGTGGGCCTCCCCACCCTGCGCGATATCGTGGCGGAACTGGCCAAGCCCGGCCGCGATCCACGTAAGCAATTTGAAGTCTTCCAATTCGCCGACGGCGTCGAAAAGCCGACCGACCTAACCCTCGGCATGAAGCTACCTGGCATCGTGACCAACGTCACCGCGTTTGGCGCGTTCGTCGATATCGGCGTGCACCAAGACGGCCTCGTTCACATTAGCCAATTGGCCGACAAGTTCGTCGATGATCCTAACAAAGTGGTCAAAGTCGGTGACAAGGTGCAAGTGACCGTCACCGAAGTCGACATGCAGCGCAACCGCATCGCCCTCTCGATGAAGCAGCAGCCCGAGATCGGCGGCAAAAAGGAACGCTCGGGCGCACCAGCCGCAAAGCCAGGCGGTCGCGGCAGCAATCAAGCACGCGGCAACAACGGCAACACGCAATCGCGGTGGCGGCGGCAATGACTTCGGCAACAACTGGTTCGACGCCGCACTGAAAAAATAGGCAGGCGCAGCGGCTACGAACGTCATACCACAAAAAAGGCCGGAGTTCGCAGTGCGAAGTCCGGCCTTTTGCTGATTCAATTAGATCGACTAGATGTGAATCGCTTCGCCGAACACCGCCGCCGCGGCTTCCATCATGGCTTCACTCAGGGTGGGATGCGCGTGGATGGTGTTATGAATCTCTTCCGCAGTCGCTTCGAGCTTCTTGCCCAGGCAGTATTCGCCAATCATTTCAGTGGCGTCGCCACCGACGATGTGCGCACCGATAATTTCGCCGTACTCTTCGCACACCAGAAGCTTAACGAAGCCTTCTGGAGCCCCCGATGCGACGGCCTTACCAGATGCTTGGAAGGGGAATTTGCCGACCTTGTATTTGATGCCCTCTTCCTTGAGCTTATTCTCGGTCTTACCGATCGAAGCGACTTGCGGGATGCAGTAAGTGCAGCCAGGGAAATCGGTCACTTGCTTCGCTTGGCTGTGACCAAACATGCCCTGCACCGCTTGAATCGCTTCGTAGGTCGCCACATGCGCGAGCCAAGGTGGCCCAATGATGTCGCCTGCCGCGTAGATCCCCTTGACGCTGGATTCGTAGTTGCCATCGACTTTGATGTAACCGCGATCTTGCGCGAGCTTGGTGCGCGCAGACAGTAGTCCGGCGGTGTTGGCAACCACACCAATCGCGATCAGCACGCAATCCACAGTGATCGACTCGGCCTTGCCAGCCTTGCCGAGGTCCATCTTCACGTTGTTCTTGGCGACCTTGATGTTTTCGACCGCAGTGGAAGTGCGGCAGTCGATGCCCTGTTTGTTAAACTCCTTAGCAACCACGGCTGCGACTTCGTGATCTTCGACTGGCAACACTTGATCGAGCATCTCGACCAGCGTGACCTTGGTGCCGAAGGCATTGAGGAAATAGGCAAACTCAGCGCCAATCGCACCAGCGCCGACAATCACGACGGACTTCGGCTGCGTCTTCATCTCCAACGCTTGGCGAGAGGTCATGACGCGCACACCGTCGACTTCGAGGTCGGGCAATTGACGTGGCTTACAACCAGTGGCAATGAGGGTATTCTCAGTAACCAGGATCTTACCCTTATCTGGACCGTCAGTGACCTCTACCATCCCAGGGACTGCGATCGTGCCGACCCCCTTAATGTAATCGACCTTATTCTTCTTAAACAGAAACTCGATACCTTTGGCCATCGTGCCCGATACGTTGCGTGACCGCTGAATGATCTTAGTAAAGTCATAGCTCGCGCCCGTCACGCTGATACCGAATTCTTCACAGTGCTTGATTTTATTAAACAACTCGGCGCTCTTTATCAGCGCCTTGGAGGGGATACAGCCCCAATTCAAGCAAGTGCCGCCGGGACGCTCCTGCTCAACGCAGGCGACTTTTTTACCGAGTTGCCCCGCGCGAATGGCTGCGGCATAACCAGCGGGACCACCGCCGATCACAACGAGATCGTATTTTGAGTTAGTTGACATAAATAGTTAAATTGAAGGTGCTTAAATCGGCAAAACAGGAGAAATACCCGCGACAAAAAGATGCGAAGAAAACAGACGAGTTAGGTGTCGTCAATGCCAAGGGCATGGTTGTTGCGGGCTTGAATGAACGCGAAAGGAGTGTGGGCGACTCGACCTCAGCATCAAACAATGAGGGCGAGTCGCCCTCACTCCATTAAAACACAGCAACATTCCTGCCTCTTTAAATATCGATGACATCGGCGTCATCTTCGATGACTCGCTTTGGCTGGCGCGGTTGACTGGAGCCACGCGCTTGCGGCCCAGCGCCTGGCGTCGGCCCGGCACGGCCGACATTGATATTCACACCCCGACGTGAATTCGGACTACCAAACAGTAGAGTTGCCACGCCACTGGTAATACTGACCACGAGTGCGCCCCAAAGCGCACTGCCAAAACTATCGATATGGAAGCCACTCACGAGCGCCGCAACGAACAGGAACAGCAACGCGTTGATCACCCAGATGCCAATGCCGAATGTCAGAATAATGAAGGGCAGCGAGAAAAGCATGAGTAATGGCTTGAGAAAGACATTACAGGCACTGAGCAGTATCACCACGATGATCAGTGCTTCGCGGCTATCATAATGTATACCAGAGGCAGTGTTGGAGGCGATCAGGACGCCGAACGCGACGATCACCCAGCTTTTGAACAGTTGCTTTAAATCCATAGTTTCTTAGTCGGTCGAAGTCGAATTCGGTTCGCCACTTTCGATCGGGGCGTCCATCGACATCAGATAACGGAACGTGTGTACCTCACCGGCTCCGCCCTCTGACTGTTTTAAGTACAGCACCACATTAAAAAAATGCGGCGGGCGGACGATCCCCTCGCCGCCTAAGCCAGCTGCAGCGCTGATTGGCTGCAAGTTAAAATAAGATCGTATTTTTGGTTTACCGTTGAGGCGCACATTGCCAGCAGACGATTCTGGCGGTGCAATTAAACCATCTGCATCGATCCAATAGATCCGTATTTTATTAGCCACAATCCGGAAATTGATCGAGGACTGCCCTGGGCGCTCGATGTAATAGCCCTGCTGCGAAGGCAGTTGGCCGACCTGATACGGCGGCTCGGAAATCTCGGTAGGGATCAGCTTATCCTCCACTTCTGCCGGCACGAGCTGTTGTGCAGAAATCGATAACGACAATGCACCCAAAGCAAAGCATATGACTGGAATTGTTAATTTCATAGCGCTCACTATAGCCACAAAGGTGCAGAGATCAATCCTGCGCAGAAGCATCTCGCTGCTGCATGCCAGCTTTAAGCTTTTTTAACTGTTCGAGCCGTTGTGCCGTGGCAGCTTCCGCGCCGCAATGGCCCGGCACATAAAACTGCTGTGGTGACAACATAAACTCCTGGCCAGAAATCCCAGAGGGATAATCATGACTATACAAATAGCCCTTACCGTGGCCGAGCGCCTTATTGGTCTTGGTATGCGCATCACGTAACCATAGCGGCACGGCTTGTACGGGTTCATCTCGGAGCGATTTTTTAACTGCGTGCATCGCCCGCGTCACCGAGTTGCTCTTTGGCGAGGTCGCTAAATAAAGCACTGCGTGCGCTAGGTGATATTCACACTCTGGCATGCCGATTTTTTCGCAGGCCTCAAATGCGGCAATCGCCACCGTCAGTGCATGCGAATTGGCCAAGCCGACATCTTCAGAAGCCAAAATAGTCAAGCGCCGCGCGATATA
>CAJJBN010000013.1 GCA_905182435.1 Opitutaceae bacterium BACL24 MAG-120322-bin51
CGTCGAAAGTGACACAACCACTCTTCGCGCGTAAAGTCCTGGTATCCAGAGCTTTTTCTCCTTCGGTTCCCACAATCATTGGGAACTCGAAATTTTCATCGCCGAGTCGTATAGTGCCAGTGTTTTCCATTTTCTAGGTAGTTGTTAGGTAAGTCGTCGAGGGAGCGTATTGCCACTCGATTAAAAATATCATCCAGCGTTGCGCTACAGCGACTTCAGGAAATTGCGATAGAGTTGCAACCCTTTTGCCTGACTTTTTTCTGGGTGAAACTGTGTGGCATAGCAATTTCCTGAGCGAATTCCAGAGACAAACCGACCGCCGTAATCGGTCTCAAACAGCGTAAGCCGCTCATCTTCGGGTTCAATATAATAGCTATGCACGAAATAAAATTGGTCGATGCCGCTTTCAAGGCCATCAGTGAGCGGATCATCACCTGCAAAAGAGACCGAGTTCCAGCCCATGTGCGGGACCTTGAGTGATGGATCGATCTGAAAACGACGCACTCGCCCCTTAAAAACACCCAATGCCTGCGTGTCGCCCTCTTCGGAGTGCTCAAACAGCGCCTGCAGCCCAAGGCAAATGCCGAAAAACGGCTTATCCGCAGCGATCCAATTGCGAATCGCATCATCAAACCCCGTTTCTTTGAGCAACCGCATCGCGTCGACGATTGCACCTTGACCAGGGAAAACCAGCGCATCGGCCGCTCCAATCTGATCGGGACTAGAGACGAGTCGCGCAGTCGCACCGACATGCTCCCAAGCGCGCACCACACTACGCAAGTTACCCATACCGTAATCAATGACAGCGAGTCGTGGTTTACTCTGTTGGGAATTTACGCTCATAACAAGCGCTACAGAGTGGCGACTCTAAAACAGGATGCAAGCAGACAAGCCCGCTGATCCATCAAATCCCTCTTCCCGCTGACCTATAATTCGACCAGCTTATAGCCGACACAACCAGGCCTAATAATAGTTTCGCCTGCGACCACTGCGGATACAAAAAAGGACGATCCGTGGCTGGATCGTCCTTTACTAAATAAATAGCGCTCGAAGCTACTTCGAGAGCGTGCCCTTGGTCGAGGGCAGCGCCCCACCGAGGCGCGGATCGACGGCCGTCGCCATATCAAGCGCACGAGCAAAGCCCTTAAAAATGGCTTCGGCAATGTGGTGCGGCTCTTCGCCGTATTCGAGATTAATGTGCAAATTACAAGCCGCGTCGTTGGCAAAGGCCTGAAAAAACTCCTTCACCAGCACGATACTGAAATCGCGCACCATCGGGAACTGGTAGTCCACATTATAGACAAATGCCTGACGGTTCGACAAATCCAGCGCGACACGAGCCAGCGACTCATCCATCGGCAATAGAAAGAATCCGTAACGGCGAATGCCGCCTTTGTCGCCGAGCGCTTGTTTGAGCGCCTGCCCGAGCACAATACCAGTGTCCTCGACCATGTGGTGATAGTCGACGTCGATATCGCCGGTTGCCTTGACCTTTAGGTCAAACAAGCCGTGCTTGGCAAAGAGCGTCAGCATGTGATCGAAAAACGGGATACCAGTGTCGATTACGGACACACCAGTGCCATCGACATTCAGCTCCATTTCGATCTGCGTCTCTTTAGTATTGCGGGTGATTTTTGCTATGCGTGATTCAGCCATGATGTAACAGCGATTAAAAAAGCCTCCATTTCAGCGTCAGTTCCTATGCTAACGCGAATAAAAGAGCAAGTTAAAGGATGAGCGGGAAAATAGCGCACCAATACGTGCGCCTGCTTTAAATGCTCGAACAGCGAGGCGGCCACCGCCGCACCCGATTCTCCGGCACCATTCTGCGGCTCGGTGAATAGAAAGTTGGCTGCCGATGGATAGGTGAACCAACCGAGCCCGTCGAGCTGAGCCAAGGTCGACGCACGGGTCGTAATCACCTTCTGTCGTTGCGACTCAAAGTATTCAACATCTTCAAACGCGGCCTGCGCCGCCACCTGTGCGATTCGGTCTACATTATAGGCATCGCGCACTCGATCCAACATGCCGATAATACCAGCGCTCGCCAGACCAAACCCAACTCGCATACCAGCGAGGGCGTACGACTTCGAGAACGTGCGCACCACCACCAGGTTTTCATAATCCTGCAGCAGAGCCACCGCAGTCTCACCACCGAAATCCACATACGCCTCGTCCACCACCAATATCCCGTCGATTCGTTGCAGCACCGCTTCAATGGCTGTCAGGGAAAACGCCACGCCAGTCGGTGCATTCGGCGAAGTCAGGAAAAAAACCGGCGCATTGATCGCTACCATCGCCTCCACATCCAGCTCCATGGAGCGGGTAAACGGCACATCAAGCATGCCTTTGCCCGACATCCCAGCCACCACCGGATACAGCGAGTAACTCGGTACGGTGTGCCCCGCCCCCTTTGCGCAAACATAGCAGCGCGTAATTAGATCTAAAATATTGTCAGAGCCATTACCGATAATGACGTTTTGTGCAGTCAGGCCAAACCGCTCACCGATCACAGTCCGGAGTTGCTGGCTGACTGGCTCCGGGTAGCGACGCAGTTGCACCACCTCAGCGCCCACCGCCTCGGCCACCCTTGGCGACGGTGGATACGGATTCTCATTGGTGTTGAGCTTGACCCATCCCTCACCCTGCGGTTGCTCACCAGGTACATAGGCATGTAATTCCTGAACATGCGCTAAGGCACGCGCATTGGCATTAAATTTTTTCTTCATGGGCATATATCGAATTAGCAGAAGACGGACGCGCAAGCCCCCGTCTCCGGAAAACCGCACCTCAATCAACTTTGACAGATAACCAGCGATTTGCCTATTATCTAATCATAGCTACCGCTCTATAAACACTACTTCACTCGCCAGAGGTAAATCCAAAATGTTCAGAAAACTCATAATTCCTGCTTTTTTCGCGATTCTCATCGCCCAAAGTAGCAACGCCGATGAAATCCAGATGACAAATGGTTCTCGGCTAATTGGCGAACTCATTCGCATCGAAGCCGATAAAGTGACCTTCTCGACACCCTTTGCTGGCACGATCACGATCAGCCAGGACAACGTCGAGCGCATCGTCACCAAGAAATCAGTCACATTGATGATGCAAGACGGGCGCGTCTTTTACGACCGACAAATTGTATCCACCGAACAGGCCATGCGTGTCGAATCCGCAAATGAGGCCCCGGTCATCTTTGCTGCGTCAGATATCGAGATGGTCAATCCCGAACCTTGGAAACTGGGCGATGGCTATGACTGGAGCGGACGCTTCTCGGTTGCAGCTGAAGCTAAACGAGGCAATTCAGACAGTGACGAGTGGGACCTCAAAGCCAGATCGATCTGGCTCAGCCTGAAAGACCGCTACACACTCAAAGGCAATATAGAATTTGAAGAGTCCCGCGGAATCGAAACCGAAGACAACTGGCATCTATTTTCCAAATACGATCGCTTCTTAGAGCTTGGTAGCAAAAATTATAGAGGGGCGAAACTGAGTTTCGAATACGATCAATTTGAAGACATCGACCTGCGCACTGTACTCGGGCCACATTTTGGCCGACAATTTTCCAAAAGCGAACGATTCAAACTCGAGATGGAGCTTGGCCCAGTATGGGTAAATGAAAATTATGCTGATGGCGACAAAGAGGACTGGGTAGGCGCGCTATGGTTCATTGATGCCAGTACTGACATCATCGGCTTCGGTTCCACGCTCTATCTCGACCACGATGGCATCTTAAAGATCGGAAAGCCCGGCGAAACAATCCTCAATGCCATTCTTGGCATTCGCTTTCCCATTGCAGGGGGCTTGGAAACCGCCTTTGAAATTGAATACGAGTACGACGGCGGTGCCGTCGAGGGCATCGACAAGCTCGACACCACTTACAATCTGAGACTCGGCTATTCGTGGTAAGCAGCTAAAATCCCGAAAATCAATCGCTGCGACCATCACGACCCTAGATCATATAGACCACTGCTCCTCACCCCATTTTCCCTCAGGCGGCACTTGCTTGATGTGACCCTCTAGCAGTCAACGCGATTGTCTAAAACAACAAACCCCGTTCGGCGCAGGCCGAACGGGGTTTCTTACTAATAGAGAGATTACGGAGTGCGCTTATAGACGAATCGTTAGCGAGCGCCCGTGACCGTCGAGCTTTTCCAAACGCGCAAAGGTTTCCACCACTGGAGCCGCATTCGCAAGGCTCTTGGCGTCGTAGCGGAGGATACTAGAGCGCCGAATAAAGTCGGTCGCTTGCAAACCACTGAAGAAACGCCCCGCACGGCCAGTTGGCAATGTGTGGCTCGGCCCAGCGGTAAAATCGCCCAATACGGTCGGCGTCATATAGCCCTGTAAGATCGCGCCCGCGGTGGTGATCTTGTTCGTCAACGCATCGATCGACTTGTCGGCGATCTGTAGCTCCAAGTGCTCCGGTGCGATATAGTTCGAGACCTGTGCCGCTTGATCCAGATTCTTACAAGTCACCGCAAGGAAGCGGCTCTTCAAGACCTTCTCACATTTTGCGGCGTGGCTGCGCTCGGGTAATTGCTTGACCAGGGATTTCTCGATCTTGCGCAGCAGTGCCTTGCTGGTAGTTGCCAGATAAATGATCTCCTTACCGCTACCATGCTCGGCCTTGCGCAATTAGATCCGCAGCGACATGGGCAGCGTTCGCCCCGGCATCGGCGATGATCATCACTTCACTCGGCCCAGGCAGCAGATCGATTCCGACAGTGCCCAGCACTTGACGCTTCGCTTCCATCACAAAGGCATTGCCGGGACCAAATATTTTGTCCACCGCTGGAACAGTTGCGGTGCCGTAGGCCATCGCCCCAACGGCTTGCACGCCGCCCACTTTATACACTTCGTCAATGCCTACCATCGAAAGCGCGGCCAGCATACCTGGTGCAATCGAACCATCCGCAGCCGGTGGTGTGCAGACGCAAATCTCGGGATTTTTTACCAGTTTCGCCAGTACCGCCGTCATAATGACAGTCGAAACCAGCGGCACATTGCCACCAGGCACATACAGCCCGACACGTTGGATCGGATAAAAGCGTTCGCCGACGATACCACCTTGCGCGTTCTTCGTCTTCCAATTTTTAGGTAGGGTCTTTTTATGGAACGCTTTAACCAGCGCGATGGACTCGCGAATCGCTTTACGGTCGGCAACTGACAGGCTCTTTAATGCCGCTTTCATCTCGACGGGATCAACGCGCATTGCTTGGCCGCTCAACTGTGCGCCGTCAAACTTCTGCGTGTAGTCGAGCACCGCCTTGTCGCCACGCGCTTTCACGTCGGCCAACACGGCCGTGACCACCTCAGAAACATCTCCCGACACCGTGACAGTGGTACAGAACCGGCGCAGGGCATTAAAAAATTTGGGCGTATCTGAAAATTCGAGTGTTTGCATAATAAATTAAAAGAGAACTGTGAGCGTCTGCGGCTAGAAGAGCCGTGCTTACTTAGTTTTTTTGACCGGTCGGGATAGTGAAGATTCCACGCTTCAATGGCTTGTTCACTTTAATGTCATGAACCACCATCGTGTGTAGCATTTTCTGCCCCTGATAATACTCAACGCGCTTGGGAAATCGAATGCCTGCAACAATCTGTTCGCCGACTTCGACACTCTCCACTCCTTTATCCGTAATCGTTGAAACGAGCATATCATCATTGATGGCAAAATAGCGCGTGGTGGAAATGCCGTCTGGGTAAGAATACCACAATTTATGGCAACGCACGCCACGCCGTTGCTCAATCCCCTGATATTCGATGCGCTCACCACGCTTAAAGTCGGCACCATAGAAACTAAAGAACTGACGGGTACTGAATGCGACACGTTTAAGTTCCCCATCCGTCATCGTGCGGATTTGAGAGCGCTTTTCCTCATCACTTAAATTTGAGCGGATAATGCAACCCGAGTTGCCCTCCAGAATCGTCGTTTCGACCAGATCATCGATTGTCACCGCTAAGCGCTGCGAACAGGGCTTGCGCGAAATAATCAGAATGGTGGCACTCGGCATTTTAGACTCCGCCGGCTCGATCCAGCCACTCATCTGCAAAGTGACCAAATTATTCAGCGCCGCCTCAGTGCCAGCGGTGGCACGGGCGCGTTCAACAATGGCACTCACCTTCGGCCCTTCAGCAAACAGCGGAGCGGCGAGAGCAATTAAACAAATTGAGGATAATAACTTCATACTTATATGCCTAAGACTTGGCTAAACGGAATTTGTTCGAAACTGAGACGCGCAGCAAACCCGTGCGGCTACTCCCACTCGATCGTGCTCGGTGGTTTCGAGCTGATGTCGAGGACCACACGATTGCAACCAGATACCTCATTGATGATACGGCTCGAAATCTTACGCAGCACTTCGTAAGGGACACGCGCCCAGTCGGCTGTCATCGCATCGAGACTCTCGACGATACGTAGCGCAACCACGTTTTCGTAAGTGCGCTCATCACCCATCACACCGACCGTTTTAACCGGCAGGAATACGCAGAACGACTGCCACACCTTGTAATAAAGATCCGCAGCCATCATCTCTTCTTGCAGAATCGCATCCGCCTTGCGCAGCACGACCAGATCCTCTTCCTTGATCGCCCCCATGACGCGCACGCCAAGCCCTGGACCTGGGAATGGTTGACGCCAAACGACTTCCTTCGGCAAGCCGAGTTGGGAGCCAAGCTCACGCACTTCATCCTTAAACAGTTCGCGCAGCGGCTCCAGCAGCTTTAGATTCATCTTCTCTGGAAGCCCACCGACATTGTGGTGGCTCTTAATCAGCGCCGCAGGGTTGCCATCGATCGCGATCGACTCGATCACATCTGGATAGAGCGTGCCCTGAGCGAGGAAGGTGTAGTTGCCGTACTCCTTGAGCTCGGTGACCGACTCGTCAAACACCTCGACGAAAGCATTGCCGATAATCTTACGCTTCGTTTCTGGATCCGACACACCAGCCAAACGATCCAAGAAGAACTTGCCCTTATCGGCCACGCGCACATCGAGATCGAAGTGATCGCCGTAAAGTTTTTCAACCTGCTCACGCTCATGTAAGCGCAGCAGACCATTATCCACAAACACGCATGTCAGCTGCTTGCCGATCGCTCTGTGAATCAACGCAGCCGCGACCGAAGAATCCACCCCTCCGGACAGACCAAGGATCACGCGCTCGTCGCCGACAGTGTCTTTGATCTTCTGCACGCTTTCTTCGATGTAGTTGGCCATCGACCAATCTGAATCGCAGCCGCAAATCTTGAAGAGGAAGTTCGCAATCACCTCAGTGCCCATCTCGGAGTGCGCCACCTCGGGGTGAAATTGCATGCCGTAGAAATTACGTTTCGCATCTTGAATCGTCGCGTAAGGCGAATTCTCAGTCGAAGCGACCGCTTCGAACCCTTCAGGAAGCTGCTCTAGGCGATCGCCATGCGAATTCCAGACACTCAGTGTGTCCGGCATGCCTTCGAACAGCTTGCCCTTGATTGCGATATTGAGTGTGCCGTGGCCAAACTCGCGCTCATCACTTTTAGCCACGCGGCCACCGAGCATGTGCGCCATCAGCTGCTCGCCATAGCAAATACCCAACACCGGAAGGCCCATTTCAAAGACTTTCGCATCTGGACGCGGCGAGCCTTCGATCAAGACCGAAGAGGGCCCACCAGAAAGGATGACACCCTTGACGCCCGCTTCTTTAAGCACGCTAGCTTGCGTGTTATACGGATAAATACGGGAAAGGACATTGGCCTCACGAATACGGCGGGCAATGACCTGCGTATATTGAGAACCGAAATCGAGGACTGCGATATGATCTGGCATGATATTGAAATTCTAAAAAATGAAATTGCGAAAACTGAGAACTAAAAACGAGTGAACTGAAAACCGCTTCCTTAGAAGCGCAGACGACCATTGGTAAACCCGCACTGAGGGCAATCGCATTCTTCACTGCCATGTACACCCGTGTAAATCTGGCTGCATTTGATACAGTGATAAATGACCTTTGAGCGCTGGGCCGCAAAGAGATGCTGATCCTTCCAATCGTAGTAAAACCACAAACCGAAGAGCAGCGCAAAGCCACTCCCTAGATAGAGAAGAAAAAAGATATCTACATCGAGTCCGATCACAGTGTGCAATGTGGGCGACCACGCGCGTGGCTCAAGTAAATTGATCGTTTAAAATAACAGTGGCATAGACATTTCTGCCTAAGAGTGAAGAACTACTCTTCGGCCGCTTCCGCCTGCTCACTCAATTGCGCCATTAACGCTGAAGACTGGCGCTCGATCCCCTCACGGCACATTCGGCTGGCGGGATAAATATCCTGCGCGGCCAAAAATGCTGCTAACGAACCCGCGTGCTGCGCCTCCGCCGCCTGACGCTGCGCGCGGTCCAAATAGACCACAAAATCCGCGACTCGTGGCGCCAACTCCGCACGTGCACGATTCATCGGCGCATCATTTGGATCAAATTTTGCTGCCTCGGCCAACAGCTCCCAAGCCACATAAGGGTCGCCCTGCTTCAACGCTTCGGCGCTCTGCGCCACCAACAAATCAATGGTCGAGACTTGCTCGATCACCTCCATCAGTAAAGGCCGCCGCACGGGATCCTCAGCCAAAGCAAAGCCCAAGTCCATGCGCCGGTCATAAATACCGCGATGGTCGCTGCGCTTATAGAGGTCGTCAAAAATCTGCACACCTTGCGAGCCCGCGGTCGCCAGTTTTGTGGTTTCTTGTTGAAACTCGCGAATCGACGGATTCGACGGCCAAATATCAATCGCCTGCTGCAACTCGGCACGCGCTTTATCAATGTCGCCAAGATTACGATACTGCGACGCGGCAAATACCGCCATGTCGCTCATACTTTTGGCAGTCTCGACGCTAGAGAGGACGCGCATCTTCGGAAAATCTTTTGCGATCAACGCGATACGCTCGGCATACTGAGCCACGCCGTTGTAGTCTTTCGCCTCAGCCAGCTCGACGGCTTCCATCATATCGCGATACAAATCGAGCAACATACGACGCTGCTCGACAGGGATCGCATTTAACTCGGGCATATATTCGCCGAGGAAAAAGGTCTCTTGCAGCCGCTCCAGTGCGATGATCGCACGATCTTCGGCATACGCTGTATTCACCGCGTCCACTCCCTTATTTACGTCAGTGATCGCTTCGTTAGCGACGAAGGCCATCATATCGACCGTAAACACCATGTCTGTATTGGGGAAAAACGACTTCAACTCGCCCTTGCCCACTTCCAGCTGTTGCTGTGATCCTTTAAACAATAATTGGTAAAAGCCCGAAAGCACCAAGGCATGCTGATAGCGACGCTGCACCAGAAATGCCACGATTTGGCTCTGCATCTGCAACTTCGCTTGGATGCCAGTCAACGCCGCTTGCCCTTCCATCGCGATTAGCTTGGCTTCCGTCTCGGCCAGCTCCAATGCGCGGAAGGCGCCCTCTGTCGGTAAAGCTCCGGCATTGGCTTTCTTGCCCTTACCACCTTTATCCGAAGTCGTGCGCACCGACTCGTGCTCCTTCTGCTCTTGAATCTTCTCTAAAATCAACGCGCGATTCGCCACTACGGTTTGCTGATGGCGGCGCACATCTGCCAACTCACGCTGTGTCAGCGCCGTGCCGCGCATCTCCTTGCGAATACGCCAGGCATTGAACACCTGATTCGCCACGATGGTGCTATTGCCACCATCGGTATCAAATCGTGCGGCTCGAAACAACATCTCCCAAGTTTCTAGGATGGCGTCATCGCTGCGATCATTCGCCACAGACAAACGCTGCAGCACGTCATTCATCAACAGCGCATAGCTCTCTTCTTCCTCGGTCGGCGATGCCAACAGGAAGCGCTCAAAACGGGCACGAAATGCCCGCTGACTAGTTAAATTAAAAGTGCGTCCCTTCCAGGCAAAACTGCCATTCTCAAAATCCATCGAATCACTGGATGGATCAAATGCCCGACTTGCCATTTCAAGAAAGGTGTTACTCTCAAACATCCCTCCCACCGGCGCGGACATCCCCGCCGATGCGGGCGCGGATCCAGCCGCCGCCGCAGGCGCGTAGCCCTGAGCATGTGAGGTGATCTGGCCGAGCACCAGACACAGACTAATACTTGCGCAAACTTTCAACATAGATCAGCCCTCCTGCTTCGATTCTGGCACGCATTTCATAACGCTGCCCTATATGTAAATTACCACCCACTGCATCCGGCACAAATACCGGCAGACGTGCGCCGCCACTCTCTGGGCTAACTGCCAAAATCCGCCCGACGCCTTTTTCCCACTTTACCTGCGAGTCAATCTGCGCGCGAATCGTATACGTATTCCCCAAGAAATCGCCTGGCTTCTTCATGTAGCTCTCGGTCGGCAGCACCTCGAGGTCTGAGAACTTATCACCGCAGCCACTAGTCAGGGCGACAACAAGCAGAGAGACCATCAGAGAGACGCCGATCCAGATCGACGCGGACTTTCGGGGTTTTGCAAGTAAAGGGGGCATAAGACCGTGTATCGGCATTCGATTAAAATTGTTTCACTGAGGGTTAAGTCAGCTTCTTTTGGTGGCAACCCCAAAACACTAATGCCGCGCCGACACAGAAATGCACACCAAGCACCCCGCAAGCCAGCATCGGACTAGGGATCATCTCCGAAGATTCCAAACGATAGGCATCGTAAAAGCGCGAATCAATCATCGAGCCGAAATACCCGGCCCAGCCCCAATACGCATTAATAAACGGTCGGCAGACCCACACCAGCACCTCTGGCAGCGCCAACACCACACCGGAGAGCGGCAGCTGAAACCCGACTAAATACACCGACAACAGCGACGCCTTGTCTGCCGAACTAAAAATCGCCGAAAATGCCAAGCAGATCGCAGTCATTGACACACAGCTCAATATTAGCACCAGCGCTTGTGGCAACAAGGGCCCGGGGAAGTCGCAGACGTATTTGACAAACAGCGTCATCCACAGCCCCTGCCCGATCGCCACCGCCGAAGTAAACAGCAACTTACTGGTCGCATACGACCGCGGTCGCAAGCCAGCGAAACGCTCTTTCTCGTAGAGATTACGTTCACCTGCGATTTCGCGCGCACCATTATTACTGCCCATTAAGGTCAGCAGGATCACTTGAAACAAAATCAAGCCCGTGACCAACGACGCCGACTCCAAGGCATCGATCCGGTAACGCAAATTCTCCTGCGCCTGCTCGACAAAGCCACTCGACGCACTCATCGCCAGCCCACGCAGCTGCGGCAACCCATCCATTGCAAAGATCGTCACCAACAGTGGAAACCCAATCGTAATGCCCAGCGTCAGCATCCAATAGCCCTTGTCCCGCTTAAACAGTAGCGCGCGGCGTTTCAATAAAGTCCAAATCTGGCTCAGCGCTGACGGCAGCGGCGGCGCGACCATCGGCGACGCCGCAAACTCCGCAGCCTCATCGCTCGCTGCGCTCCAACGCTCCCGCCAATGCTTGATCGAATGCGCATTCAGTTGATCGTAAAGATGTAGCGCATCGGGAATTTCAAAATACGCCAGTAGCGCATCCAAACCGCCCTGAAACACCACTGTCCCTTCAAATACCACGGTGATCCAATCGAAGAAATTCAATTTGGCGAGATTGTGAATAATACAGATAAAAGTTTTCTCCCGCTCATCACGCAGACCTTGTAACATCGTCAAAATCTGATCCTCCGAACGCGGGTCCAGCCCACTCGTCACTTCATCACAAACCATGCATTGCGGATCACCGACGAGTTCCAATCCGAGGCCAAGACGCCGCAACTGCCCGCCACTCAAGCCCCCCACCCGCTTATCGCGGTGCATGTCTAAGCCGATGCGCTTTATAATCTCCTCCAACCGCGCTTGCTTCGTCGCCACATCGACCACGCACAGATCCAGCGCAGTGCGTAGCGCTTCCTCCACACTCAGGCGCTCTTGAGCGATACTGAACTGCGGTACAAACGCCAGCTTGCCGCGCAAGGCTTCACTGTTGGCAACCGGCTCGCCCGCCATAAAGACTTCGCCTAGACGCGAAGATAGCCCGAGCATTGCCCGCACCAAGGTGGTTTTACCACAGCCCGACGGCCCAATCACGGCATTGAGTGCCTTGGGTTTAAACCGCGCGTTCGCACGATCTAAGATGCGCGTGCCGCCAGGGGTCAGTTCGACTGAAAGGTCTTTACAGGATAGCATTAATAAAAAGGGTAATACATCGCATCTCTTGAAAGTTGTACCCCACAGAGAAGTGAGGTGAAACAAATAAAATTTGCACACGATCAAAAGGCCAGCACTTTGATATTTATGACACTAAGATGACCGCCTAGCAGCTCTCCTCCTCTGCTGCATAGTCTCGTCACTGGGCGCAGTCACCGTTCGCTCTCGTGCGATCAAGAATAAGGCGCTGTTTGCGATCACCTTTCCCGACGACAGCAAAGAATATTACGGCAAAGAAGCAGCCATTCACTCGATTTCCAAGCAGGAATACATCACATCCGGGTATCGTGTGGTCGAAATCAATATCGTCACCGCCGGCAGCGGACTGCTGCGGATTTACCAGAGTCGCGCACTGCAACTCGGCGAACTCCAAGCAGCCATGGCGGATGGCGCTAGCGCAGCCGGTGTGCCCTCGACAATTCAGCGCTCCCCTGTCCCTCCCGGCGTGCAGCAAATGGCTGACCGCGCAAGCGCTGTCGCCGAAGCCATGACCAGCGACACGGTGATGAAAGAATACCCACTCGCGACCCACGCGCGCACGATTGAATATCGCGTGCAAACGCGCAGCGAACTGCTCGACCTGTTCGACCAGCTACAAAAGCACTGGATCAAAGAGCCCACCTATTTTGAAGGCGGGCAAATCGTCGCCGAAGGCGAAGCCACCAGCAGCAAGATGGAGCCCCGCAGCCTCGGCGGCACACGCTTTATCGTAAAGTAAGCAAAAGCCGGAAAAGGCTGGTTTGAACCATTGAGCGAGAGGAGTGTGGGCGACTCGCCCACATTTATTCCGTCTTGCGGCAAAGGAGGGCGAGTCGCCCTCCCTCCTTTACCCACCAATCAACCAACGACCATAAAAAAAGGCCCGCACCGATCAATTTGGCGCGGGCCTTTGCACATGCAAACTACTCTTGGCTGGTACCGTGGGGTTGCACTGGCATCGGCGTATCCGCAGGCGACAACTCGCGTGCTCGGCGAACCAGCCCGACAAACTCCGAACGGTGCCCACCAGGATCGATACCCAACGAGCGGCGCTCGTCTCTCCCCTATCCAGCAGGCTACTCCGCTGCCGACAGCTCCTTAATTGCACGCAAATCCAGCTTACCGGTCGCTAAGGTGGGGATCGCTTCGACTCGCTTAATCAGCTTCGGAATCCATAGATTCGAGTAACCTGCCGCTGACAGTTTTTCACGAACATCAGTCAGTTCCACATCCATCACCGCCAGCAATACCAGCGCTTCGCCCTTGGCCGCATCGGGACGTGCGCCAATCGCAAGCATTGGCATCTCTGAATCTAACAAATCAAACGCCTCGACCAGAGCTTGCTCGATCGTTCCATGTGGCACCATTTCGCCCGCAATCTTAGAAAAACGCGACAGCCGGCCCTCAATAAACAGATAGCCCTCTTCGTCAAAGCGCGCGAGATCCCCAGTAATAAACCACTCGCCGTCCATCACCTCTGCGGTGCGTTCGGGATCGTTCAAATAACCTCCGAAAATATTCGGGCCCTTCAACAATAACAGCCCCACTTCAGTCACTGCCAACGATTCCATTGTATCCGGATTCAGGATACGCGCCGCATGCCCAGGCATCAGCCGTCCAACCGAACCGGGCTTCGAGCCATCATTCGCACTCTCAGGGTAGTCGAAGCCCGGAGGGTGTATGCGGCAAGTTAATGCTCACCACCGGCGAGGTCTCAGTGAGCCCATAGCCTTCAAAGTATAAACAATCAAAAGTCGCCTGCCATAAGTCGGCAAAGCCAGCCGGCGTCTTTTCGGCTCCGGTAATCGCATACTTCAGAGACTTTAGCTTTTCGGGTGCCACGTGGCGGATGTATGGCTTAAAGAACGTCGGCGTGCCGATCAGTATCGTCGCCGACTCAGCCTCGACCGCATCCGCCACTTTCTTAAATTCTAACGGCGAAGGCACAGTCACAGTGGTGCAGCCACGCAACAGCGGATACCACAAGGTCACGGTGAATCCAAAGCTGTGAAAAATCGGTAGGTTGGCGATGATCTTCTCACCGACGGGCAATAGACCAGAGGCGTCAATTTGCAGGCAGTTGCCTAAAATATTACGGTGGGTTAAGACCACTCCCTTCGGTTCGCCGGAACTGCCACTGGTAAACAGCAAGCCAGCTTCGGCATCGCCACCGACCGCGGGCACTTTCAAGCAGCTTTGCCAGCAACTTCGCGGGCATCGCCTGGATCGCCGCCAGCAATGCCAAGGTCTTCGCCTTCGGCAAGTCCCTCAGCTCTTCGACCAGGTCGATCACGTCTGCCTGCGCCCACGGGAAGTCGGGGATTTTGACCTGCATACGTTCGGTGCTTAAGATACAATCGATCTCCGCTCGACGTAAACAGGCCGCCGAACTCGCGCGCCCTAAGGTGAAGTTGAGATTGACTGGCACTTTACCAGCCAGCACCACTGCCAGATTCGCAATGTAACCACCAATGCCCGGCGGAAACAAAATGCCGACACGCTTGCGATCTGTCCATGTATGCAAGCGCCGCGACAGCATCCAAGAGAGCGCCAACAAAAAGCCCGATTTCATCGCCCGCCGTTGCAGCGTGCGATCAACCACCAGCACCCGATTCGGATGCTTTGCCAGTGCAATAAAACTTTCCCATGCCAAATGACTGTTTAACTCAGGCCGCGCCTGAAATTCACGTTCGCCGAAGTCTAAAACTGTCGAGTCACTCATAGGGAATCCTTAAGCACTTAGTAGCTGCTACTGCCTTTCTGCCTCTTTTTCGAGTTTCTCCTCAGCTTGGCGCACTTCGAGCACCGCCCCTAAGAGCGCCTCTTTCAATTCAACAAAACCTTCGTCGGAGACACAGGAGATCGGATAGACCTTGCCCTTGAACTTCTTTTGAAAGGCTTTCAAATGCTCGGGTGCATTCGGCTCATCCATTTTATTGGCCGCCACCAGCTCCGGTTTTTTAACCAGACCCGGCATATACAGCTTCAGCTCATTGAGCAGCACGCGAAAGTCAGAGATCGGCTCACGCCCATCAGTGCCTTCCATATCAATCATCACCAGCAGCACCTTGCAGCGCTCGACGTGCTTGAGGAAGCGATGGCCGAGGCCACGATTTTCACTCGCGCCTTCGATCAAGCCGGGAATGTCGGCCACAGTGATCCGCTCATATTGCTCTGGATACTCCAGCACGCCGACCATCGGAAACATCGTGGTAAACGGATAGGCACCCGTTTTCGGATGCGCATTCGTGATCATATTTAGCAATGTGGACTTACCCGCATTCGGAAATCCGATCAAACCGACATCGGCGATGGTCTTCACCACCAAGCGATACTCACCCTCTTCACCTGGCTTGCCCAGTGTGAACTGACGCGGCGCCTGATTGACCGAAGACTTAAACGTCTCATTGCCCTTACCGCCGAAACCGCCTTCGAGCAGCAACACTTGATCGCCGTGTGCCAACACCTCAGCCACTGGCTCTTCGGTCTCGCGGTCGATCACCACCGTGCCCACTGGCACCCGCATGATAATATCCGCACCGTTCGCGCCGTGCTGATCGGCACCGCGACCTGGCTCGCCGTTCTTGGCTTTCCAGCCCGGCTTGTAGTGATAATCGGTTAAATCCGCAACATTGGTATCCGCAATGACATAGACCGCGCCACCGCGCCCGCCGTTACCGCCGTCAGGCCCACCTTTGGGTTCGTATTTACCGCGCCGAAAGCTAAAGCAGCCGTCGCCACCATTACCCGCCTTGAAATTGACCTTTACCTCGTCGTAAAACATGCACTCTTCTCATCCGACTCGCGGGGCATTGCAACCTCATTTAACCAAGCGCACTCAAACGGCGCAGACCCACAGCGTTGAACCGAATCGCCGAGCACCGTTGCGCATGCGATGCGTTCGTGACGCTTAGATAATAAATGGGCACTTCCTGCAGCATGCACAGCCAAAACACTCTGCAGCTTTATGCTCAATTTTCTTTTTTTGAGAGCGGGCGAGGCAACTCTGCTTGATCACACCAGGGCGGTCGGCGGCGCGTGGCCCCAACAAATTAGTCGCTACGCGGACTTGCAGCCTCAGCAGAGCCCATCTGCGCCCTTACCGCACAGTCTAGATCAGCCGCTATTTAGCGCCTCTGACTAGAATGATGAGCAGGGACATTGACCATTAAGTTAAACCATACGTTTAATCTAATCAGATTCCCCCTCGCGCGGACTCAACGACCGTAAGACTTTATATGGTTCCGAATGAATGACTTTGAGGACCTCCGCTTCCACCCACTGCAATGGAGACACCTCAAGTACCCGTGCGATATCGCAAATTGATTCAAATTCTTTTTCAGAAAAATGCAGCACCAAGCTTTGCGACACTCCCGCCATGGCAGCTGAAGAACTTAGCTTCGACGCCATTAAAGCTTTAATAATCAGTTGAGCTTTGCGAGGGATCGCACAACTCGACGAGAGCCAATTATCCACGGTGCGCTTTTGCACACCACAGCCATCAGCCAACCAATAACGGTCATGCGCAGCTGCTTTCAGCCAACGAATGATCTCTTGAGAATTTAAATCTGCCTCCATTTACTCCAAGTTGAGCCATTAAAGCCCGGACGTCGAGCCATTAATCGTTGATATTCATGTCGTTAGGGATAATTCCTACCGGCGACTTATCGATCCCACTCCTATCGCGGTTAATTGCTCAAACACCCCCTTCAGGGACCCGTTGGCGATCAGAAGAAAACGGCCTGTCATTTAAATCGAAACTGCCTAACCAATCGACGATGAATAAAAAAAGACCCCGATCACTCTTAGACCAAACGCAGGTGATCCCGCCCACGAATCGCCAGCACTGCTCATCAGCTCAAAGCAACGACCCAAGCTTGACCCTCCAGCGCCAGCAGATTTGCTCGGTGCCATGCCTAGCCCCGAAACAGTCGCCGTCATCGATGTTGGCAGTAATTCCATCAAGCTACTCGTCGCTCGCAGCGGCACGGCGCCCGGCAGCGTCGCAACCATTTTTGCCGAGACCATTGAGACACGCATTAGCACCGGCATCAGCCAGGCGCTGCCCAGCCTAACAGAAGCCGCGATGGCAGCTGGCTGCCGAACCATCACCGAGCTCGCCCGCCTCGCACAAGGCTACCAGCCGAAGACCTTGCGCATCGTTGCCACTAGCGCCGTGCGCGACGCGACCAATGCCATTCAGTTCATCGAACTGGTCAATGAGGCGACTGGCCGCGAAATACAAATACTGTCTGGCGCAGAGGAAGCGACCTACATCGGCAAAGGGCTCCGCTGCGACCCGCAGATCGCCGGCATCCACAACTTCATCCAAATGGACCTCGGCGGCGGCAGCCTCGAACTGATCCGCTTTGCTCACGGCCAGATCGAGCAAGCACTGTCCCTGCAGCTCGGCGCGGTGCGCCTCACTGAGCAATTCATCGCCGATCGCGATGCCGCGCTGTCTGCCGAAACCGCAGCCCGCATCGCCGCCCACGTCAGCGAGCGCATTGCAAGCCAGCGGCTTCAGCTTCGAGCCAAACGCCGCACCGCTCATCGTCACTGGCGGTGCATTGACCGTCACCCGCGCCGTGCTGGCCGCGCAAAACGAGCAGACCATCGAACAGCGCTGCCCGGTATTGCACAAAGAGGAGATCACCGAACTCAAAGCAGTCACTGATGGCCCTACCACTACATGAGCGCATGGCAGTGCCGCACCTACCCGCCGCGCGGGCCGACATTATCCCGGCCGCATTGATCACCATCGACAGCGTACTCGAGTACGCCGACCGCGACCGCGTAACGCACTCGTTCTACAACCTGCGCTACGGCATCGCCGCCGAACTGCTCAGCTAACTCGCAGCGCAGCAGCACGCCCTTAACCACGATCAAACAACGGCAGCTCGTCGATGACTGGCACCTCGGTTCGACACTGGGGAGGGTCCGCGCGCACCCTCGCAGCTAACGAGTGTGGCATTGACATAACCTAGGCTTGATCGGTGGAGGGCAACGCTCCGTCGTTGCCATCGATCCTAAAGGCAGTTGCCACCGACCCTAAGGGCATCTGCAACCGACGCATGGCAACGGTGGAGGGCAACGCTCCGTCGTTGCCACCGATCCTAACAGTTGCCACCGATCCTAAGGGCATCTGCAACCGACGCATGGCACGGTGGAGGGCAACGCTCCGTCGTTGCCACCGATCCAAGGGCATCTGCAACCGACGCATGGCAACGGTGGAGGGCAACGCTCCGTCGTTGCCACCGATCCTAAGGGCATCTGCCACCGACGCATGGCAACGACGGAGCGTTGCCCTCCACTATTTGCATGCGCATAAAACCTATAAAATGGCACCACAAGACTATGGGAGGGCCGACGCTCCACCCACAAAAAAGCCAGCGCCACACTTGAGTGCGGCACTGGCTGGTTGAAAATATAAACGCAGCGACAGAAAGGTCCTGGGATCGAAGGCTACTTTCTGCTTCTGCTTTCCCGGTTCTTGCCACTCCGATTGTGTGCGGCCTTGTTCTGCGTGATCTTCGCGCGACGCTCTGGGTGCTTCTTATCGATCTTCGCAGCATCTGGACCCATCTGGCGGACACGGGCCTTACGCTGTAGATCATCACTCTGACGGTGCGCATGCTCTGCGGAGCCCTCCTCGTCTTCGTAGCGACGCTCTTTACCGACGAGATCGAAACGCACCGGGCAACCACTGAGACGGAACTCGTGGATGATTGCCTTCTCCAGATAACGACGATAACCGGGATCCAGACGCTCGATACGGTTACAGAAGAAGCGGATACGCATTGGCCGCGAACCGGTCTGCGTGGCATAGAACACCTTGAAACGCTTGGTGCCAACGACCTTGGGCGAACGCGCTTCAAACAGCGACTCCATCAAGCTGTTGAGCTTGCCAGTCGGAATCTTCAGATCGAGCGTGGCAGAGATGGCCGCGGCAGTTTCAAGCATCGACTCAATCCGGAAGCCCGTCTCAGCAGAAACGAACAGCACCGGCGGATCGGGCAGGAAGAACATCTCTTTGCGCAGCGACTTCTCATAAGACTCGAGGAAGTGCTTGAGCGAACGGAAACCTTCGATCGGCTCGCGCTCCCATTGCTGAATAATCAGATCCCACTTGTTGACCACGATCACCAACGCACGGCCGGCATCGAGCACCGCACCCGCGAGGGCTTGGTCTTGTTTAGTCACACCATCAACGGCATCAATAATCAGAAACACGACATCAGACGCTTCCATCGCATGCTGGGTGCGCACGCTGGAGAAGAACTCCACCGGGCTATCAACCTTGGTCTTGGTGCGCAGACCGGCAGTATCAGCCATGCGGAATTTCAATATTTCGCCGTCCTTATGCTTATAGTCTAAATCTAGCTCGACGGAATCGCGCGTCGTGCCAGCGACGTCGCTGACGATCAGGCGCTTCGAATCCAGCAGGCGATTACCGATCGAGGATTTGCCCACATTGGGACGTCCCATCAAAGAAATGCGGATACGCTTCGGTTCGACCGGTGCATCGGCGTCGAACGCTGGCTTCTCGCCGAGCTTCACCTTGACCGCATCGAGAAGATCCGTGATACCACGACCATGCTCGGCTGAGACTGGCATCGCATCACCTAGCCCGAGGCTGATAAACTCGTAGGCGTCGTCTTCGACGTCCTCCGAATCTGCCTTATTAGCAACAAGGATGACCTCTTTGCCATAGCGACGCAGCTTCTCGGCAACAATCTCATCGAGCGCAGTAATGCCTTGGCGAACGTCGACGATAAACAAAATGACCGCTGAAGCCTGAATGGCAAAGCCCACCTGCTCTTCGGCAGCATCCGCAATCTTCTTCGGCGTCATCTTGAGCTCCATGCCGAGACCACCGGTATCGAGTAAGACGAAGTCGTCATTCACTTCGGCGGAGATCAAGTCACGCGTGACGCCGGGCATATCGTGCACAATCGACAAGCGCCGCCCGCACAGCCTGTTAAACAAGCGGCTTTTTCCGACATTGGGACGGCCAACAATGGCTACGGTTCTGGATGGATCGATCATTTAAAAAAGGAGTTAGAATTCAGAAGTTAGAATTCTGGAAGGAATTAGAGCTGGAACTATAATAAAACAAGCTGAGCTGTCTATGCTTGAAGCAAGATAGCAACTAAAGAGCGCAACTAGCTGAGCCGTGCGGGAATGCTTTAGTAATGAAGAACTTACAAGAACTATTTACGAACCTTATCGACGTAGCGCTCAATACGATCAGTCGCTTCGATAATTCGCTCGTAGCTGGTGGAGAAACTCGCACGGGCAAACCCAGCACCACTCGGGCCAAAGGCCGTGCCAGGAACGATCGCAACTTCTTCCTCGGTCAACAAGCCTCGGCAGAAGTCCATCGAGCTCATCCCAGTCGATTGGATCGAAGGAAATGCGTAGAATGAGCCCTTCGGCAAGTGACAAGTAAGGCCGGATTCGTTGAAGCGACGCACGATCAGATCACGACGACGATGGTATTGCTCCTTCATCTTCGCGACCGCAGGGCCGCCGTTTTTCAATGCCTCAATCGCCGCTTCTTGAGAGAGAATCGGCGCACACAGCATACTATATTGGTGCACCTTCATCATCGCCTCGATCAGCGGGGCGGGGCCACAGGCGTAACCAATCCGAAAACCGGTCATGGCAAATGCCTTAGAAAATCCATGCAGAAAAATGGTGCGCTCCTGCATGCCTGGCAGCGTCGCAATACTGGTGTGCTCGCCCTCGAAGGTCAACTCGGAGTAAATCTCGTCACTGATCACCAATAGATCCTTTTCAATCGCGAACTTGGCGATGCGCTCGAGCTTCGCACGCTCCGTCACGCCGCCAGTCGGATTGGTCGGGAAGTTGAGCATCAGCACCTTACAACCAGGCTCCCAAGCGGCTTCGACCGCATCCGGGTTGATGCCGAACTGATCTTCCGCAGAGGTGCCAATGGCAATCGGCTGCGCATGCGCCAGCAAGATGCTAGGACTATACGAAACATAGCAAGGCTCGTGATAGAGCACCTTATCGCCCGGATTGAGTACCGCACGCAGGGCAATATCTAAGGCCTCGGACACGCCGACGGCGACCAGGATCTCGTTGTCGGGATTGTAACTCAGCTCAAAATTATGCTCGACGTAAGTGTTGATCTCTCGGCGCAGCCGGATGAGGCCGAGATTGTCGGTGTAGCTGGTCTTACCTTTTTCCAAGGCAAAGATCGCAGCCTCGCGAATATGCCAGGGTGTAACGAAATCAGGTTCACCGATACCCAGCGAGATGGCCTGCGGCATCGCCGCGACGATCGCAAAGAAATCGCGAATACCAGAACGAGGCAGGCTCACTACGTGATCCGCCACAAAGCGTTGGCTGACGTCTGCCATTATGCACTCACAGCAGGTTTATCGCTGTCCTCAACTGGAGATAAAAGTAAATGCCCCTGCTCTTTATATGCACGTAACATAAAGTGCGTGGCAGTGGACAACACACCCTCAACACTGGCGAGACGTTCCGACACAAAAGTCGCAACATCACGTAGGTCACTGCCTGTTGCGATCACCAGCAGATCATACGAGCCAGACATTAAATAGCAGGACTCCACCGAATCAAAACGACTGATTCGTGCCGCGAGGCGATCAAACCCGCCATCGCGCTCGGGACTGATCTTCACTTCGATGACCGCTCGCACGATCGTTTCCTGAGCGCGCTCTGGATTGAACACAGGGCGCCAACCGAGGAGGATCTCTTCCTCCTCAAGGCGCTTCAATTCGGCGGCAATGTCACTTTCGGACAGGCCCAGCACCTGCGCCATTTGGCCAGTGTTAAGGCGTTCACCCTCAAGAAGTAGTTGCAAGACAGAACTCATAGATGGGCAAGTAAAAGTGCTAAACTGACAAAAAGCAAAATACAAAATACAAAAAGGCCTACTTTACCGCTCACTAGAATAAGCCTGACCCCCACGAGTGCTTTTTTAACTCGATCTCAACCTGCCCAGTGCCACATGCAGTGCATCGATGATCCGCTCTAAGGCCTCAATAATGCCATCCAGACGCTAAGGGAAACGTGAGGATCTGGCAGCTTTGCAGACAGCGCCGGTGCTAAATTCGCGGTGACTTGAAAAATGTCCCCGATAGACTTTTCGGGGAATTGCTGAATTGCAAACTTGAGTCGCTCAAAGTCAGACATCGCTGTCTGCCGTGCCGTCCGTTTGGCTATATTTTTTAAAAGTCCCATATTATTTCTTTAGTCGTTGAGAGTCCGCGCGCCGTCGGCGGTAAACCAAGACGATGAAAAGTAATAGTGTAATGTATATCATAACTTATTTTTAATACTCATAAATGGCTTTGTAGGACTCGCCATCTATCAAAATAGTATTTTCTGATTGAAGAATCATCAACCAGTAAGCTACATCTGCTTATTATTAATTGCTATTTTACGTTATTTTAACATGACATCAATGACCCCTAGGCTATCAGCTTAAAGCCGTCGCGAGGGCCTTCACCGCCTGGCCTCGACCCCTTATGGCGATTTAGATTTATCCAGCACCCGAGCTGCCAGCTTGCACCGAAGCGTCAGTATCCCCGCTAGATTTGCATGAGTGTATCATTTAACACTGACGACACTTTACGGCGCCAAGGACACATCCTACCAAGATCCCACACTGTGCCTTCAAATAAACATCGATTAATTAATTAGCTCAGATACCTAACCGAAGTATTGACGAACCCCTAAACATTCTCAATCTGTTATCCATTGACGGAGGAAGTTCGCTTCCTTGAGCGACAGACCCAAGACACACAACCAAGCCACAATTGGCTAATCAGTGGTTAAGTTCAGAATATTCGAAACTCAATCACCTCCTTAAGCAGTTGATCTTTAAATGTTTGCCGAAATAGCTCAGTTGGTAGAGCAATTCATTCGTAATGAATAGGTCGCCAGTTCGATTCTGGGTTTCGGCTCCATTGATACCTAAGCTTGAAACACTTCTGCAATCGTCAAGCCCCTCCGCGCGCCATCTGCTTGCAACAAGATCACGGCTCGCATATATCTAAAAACTCTACAGAGTCTGACTCATAATATGGAACTACGCCCACAACTACTGCAACTTTTAGGCACTAAAGACTACGTGCCCATGCGGCGCGAAGAGATTTTCGCCGTCCTTAAAATCGGCTCTAAAGAAATGGCTGCTGCCCACAGCCTACTCGATGAAATGCTCGAGCGCGGCGAGATCGCTCGCCTCAAGAAGGACAAGCTCTGCATCCCTGATGATGCCGATCTCGTCAGCGGCCGCATCATGTTCCGCCAAAACGGCGCGGCCACTCTAATCCCCGAATCCACCACCGGCAAACCCTCTGGCCCTGGCGCTGGCTACCCCGTCGCAGTCGAAGACACGGGAGTCTCGCTACATGCCGACCAAGTGCTCGCACGCATTATACAGCGGCCGCAGCAAAGTCCCTTTCGCGGCAAAGGCCGGCAGCGTCCGGTCTACGATCCAAACGAAAAGCCGAATGTGCGTGTTATTCGTATTCTTAAACGCGCCCGCGAAGCCATGCCCGGCACTCTAGAGAAAGGTCGCCACACCTACTACGTCGTCCCAGACGATCCTCGCATCACTCAAGACGTGCTAGTACCTGAGCCCTCGAACAGCGGCATTAAACCGATTCCCAAGGTGGGCGACAAAGTCGTGGTCAAACTACTCGAATGGAAGCAACGCCACCTCAATCCAGAAGGCGAAATTAGCGAAGTACTCGGCCGCACGCACGAGCCCGATGCCGAGTTCAAAGCCATTTTGTTTAAATACAACCTCAACCCGCAATTCCCCTCTGCCGTTGAGAAGCAAACCGAGGCCATCCCCGACCACGTCCGCGAACAAGACACCGAAGGCCGTCAAGATTGTCGCGACATTTTCACTTTCACCATCGACCCAGACGACGCCAAAGACTTTGACGACGCGATTTCTGTAGAACAGTTAGACGACGGCAATATCCGCGTTGGCGTGCACATCGCTGACGTCAGCGCCTACGTCAAGCCAGGCACAGCGCTCGACGTTGAGGCTCAGGAACGCGCAAACAGCACCTACCTGGTTGGCACCGTCATCCCGATGCTGCCACACGCGCTGTCCAATGGCCTTTGCAGCCTAGTCGAAGCACAAGACCGGCTCACGAAGACCTGTTTCATTACCTTCTCTGATCAAGCCGAGATCGTGGCCGTCGACTTCGCCAACACCGTCATCTGCAGTAATAAACGCCTCACCTACAAGCAGGCCTTTGCGTTTATGAATGAGGACGACCTCGACGTCGTGCGCAAGACGCCGCTGCCGCCGAAACACCAGACAGGCTCGACCGGACGCTCACTCGACGAAGTCAACGACGACGAGATGATGCTGCTGCAAAAGTATATTCGCAAGAGTTGGGATATCGCCACGATACTACGCCAGCGCCGCTTCAAGAACGGCTCGCTCGACCTCGACATGACTTCGGTCAAACTTTACGTCGATGAGGAAGGTTACACCGACCGCATCGAAAAAGAGTTCAACGACGAGAGCCACCAGCTGATCGAAGAGTTCATGCTCTCCGCCAATGAACAAGTGGCCCGCGCGATGAAGCGCTCCAACTTCCCCAGTATCTATCGGGTCCACGACGAACCGGAGGACGAAAAGCTGCAGGAATTACGCGAGACGATGATCACCTTCGGCGTGCAATGCGGCAACCTCAGCAAGCCACGCGAGATGAGCATGCTACTCAAAAAGCTCAAGGAGCACCCACAGGGCTACACGCTTAAAGTCCAGGTGCTACGCAGTCTCAAGCAGGCGCAATATCGCGCCAGCGCGGATGGCCACTACGGCCTCGCCAAGCCCGACTACACCCACTTCACCTCGCCGATCCGACGCTACTCCGACCTGATTGTACACCGTGTACTCGACGGCTACATGCACAAGACTGGCGTCGATTCGGCGCCCAACGAGCCCGACATCCGCTACACGCAAGGCAAGCTGCTATCACTCGGCGACCACCTCAGCGTCGCCGAGCGCAACAGTGTCGATGCCGAGCGCGACTCAGTCAAAACCAAGCTCCTCGAATTCTATGAACGCGAACTGAAGAAGCCCGAAAAGGAATCCTTCAAAGCCATCATCACTGACGTCAAAAATCACGGTTTGTTTATCGAACTCACCGACTCGCTCGCGTTCGGCATGGTGCACATCTCTCAACTCGATGACGACTTCTACCACGCAAGCGACGACGGCACTTCATTAATCGGACGCCGCACGCATAAGACGTATTCACTTGGCCAACACATCATGGTCGAAGTCAATCGTGTGGATCGCTACAAGCGTCAGATCGACTTCCGCGTCACTGCGACAACTGGCAAGATTGAGCGCCGCCCCGATCAAAAAAACAATCGCCGCAGCAAAGGTCGCCAAGCATCCGCCGACCGTATCAAAAAAGGGGGCCACAAGCGCTCCAGCGTCGCGCCACTCACCCAAGGTGGCGGTGCAAAGAAGCGCGCCAAGACCAGCGCACGGCCCTTTAAGAAGGGTAAGAACAAATAGTATCAGGGAGGGGCGACCTCCGAAACTGCCTTAAACCGCGTGGAAGCGACACTCTTGTCGCTTTGCTCAATCCAAGGCTGCGAAGCGTGGAAGCGACACTCTTGTCGCTTTGCTCAATCCAAGGCTGCGAAGCGTGGAAGCGACACTCTTGTCGCTTTGCTCAATCCAAGGCTGCGAAGCGTGGAAGCGACACTCTTGTCGCTTTGCTCAATCCAAGGCTGCGAAGCGAATGGAAGCGACAAGAGTGTCGCTTCCACTCCCCCCCCGACTACTGCGAAAAATCACTAAACTCGCCATCAAAGCGGCGGGTGATCTGCTCAATCGCAGCCGCCGCTTCGGGCTCGACCTTGAAGCCGATGAAGTGGATGCGCGGCTCGATCCCGTACTGGCGAGTGAGCGCGCGCAGCGTCTTATCCACATCCTTCCACGGCACATCGCCCGCGCTGGTCTTGGCGGTCTTGCCACGCTGAAAATCGCCGTCGGATACAATAAAGATCACTTCAGGCTCCATTTGAAACGCGACCGTAAGCGCCCCTTGGATACCATCTTCGGCGAAAGGCAGCTGCGTTGTCTTGCGACTTGAACGCACATTCTCCGCGATCCAACGCTTCGCCTCCTGCTTATTACGCGCACCCGCAGCGACCATATAATCACGAAAGGTGCCGACCTGCCGTGCAAAAGGCACTAGCCCGAATAGCGTGTTGGCATTCAACCCGCCCACCAGCATCGACAATTCGCGCACAAAGGCATCCGTCGTCACCCCCGCTGCGCTCGCCTTGTTCCAGACGGTCGAGCTATTATCGAACAAGATCAAAATACGCTGGCCGCTGTCTTCGATGCCAAACAACGAGGCCGAGGACGACCCCGTCTTCAACCCTTGCAAAGCACCCAACACACCAGATTGCCCGAGCAAGGCATCCGACTGTAAGGCTGCTGGATTGCGTTCAATCGGATTAAATTCACTTTTAGGCAGAGCAGGCAGGGAGGGCAGCGCATCTGGCAGTAAAGCCGCCGTACTAATTCGCTCCATCTGCATCGGCGAACTCGCGGCATTCTGAAACGCCGCCAGCGCCACCTTATGCTGCAGCTCTTTTTGCGGCAGATAAATCTTCTTTTTCGCAACGAACTCAGGATCTGAGCGGAATTCCGGCACCAGCACCACCACAAATACCGCAAGGCCCAACACGCCCCCCTGAATCAGCAACGCCAACAGCAGCGGCCCGAACTTCGAATAGCGGCCGGCTCCAATCCAGCCGCAGATTCTTTTGCTAATAAATCCATACAATAAGTCAAACTGCTTAATAAATAGGCGAATAGCAAAACCCGAGTCATAAAAAAAGTGGCTTGCTTGGCTCACCAACCGCCCTGCGGCAAAATCTCACAAGAACGTGAAAACACCGCTTGACATCGAAACTCCGTTTTCTACTGTCTGCGTTTTCCAACTTTTAGGGGTAGTAGCTCAGTTGGTTAGAGCGCCTGCCTGTCACGCAGGAGGTCGCGAGTTCAAATCTCGTCTATCCCGCCATTTAAGCCTGCTGATTGTCACAATCAGCGGGCTTTTTTGTGCCTATATCAATCGAACTTGGGAGGGACGAGCTCCGCCTCGTCCGCAGTATGCCAGCTCAGGATCGACGGACGAGGCAGAGTTCGTCCCTCCCACCAATGACTTCGCGTATTTTCGCTCACCTGAGCGGGCAAGCTTTAGCCAATTGAAGTGCCCCCAAACAGTCACACACATTATTCTGATTTCAGGCGAAAACACCGCTTGACTTCAAAGATCCGATTTCTACTGTCGGCATCTTCCAACTTTTAGGGGTAGTAGCTCAGTTGGTTAGAGCGCCTGCCTGTCACGCAGGAGGTCGCGAGTTCAAATCTCGTCTATCCCGCCATTTAAGCCTGCTGATTGTCACAATCAGCGGGCTTTTTTGTGCCTCCGTGAAACTGACACTGCGGTGTCACAATGAAACCTGCCCCGCCATGAACAAGATATTCATCCTCCACGCTGGCGCGACACACCAACTTTCACACAAAAACACAAATTCAGCCTTGAACCATTCCGCTGAATTTCCAGCTTAATCAAAGCGATGCATACGGGATCTGATCAGGCCTGGAGCGGAGCACTCTGATTCCCATCAATGGCACTCTCATTTTCCAGAAATAAAAACTCCCTGCGCCGCATGAAAGCTGGCCTCAGTCGCCTCGTCGGCACGATCGAGACGATGAAGGAGAACCTCAACAACCAAGAGGAGGAATATGAATACGTCTGGGAATACGAGGACGACGACTCCACTGAGGAGCTCGAAGAAGACGAATTGCCCGAAGCAGTCGTCGCCGACGTGCGCCGCGAAGAAGCCACTGTCGCTGCCGAACAAGCACAACTCGCCCAATGGCGCAGCGAGCTAGAGGGCATCCTCAAAGATCGCGCCGAGCGTGGCCACTATTTTAAAGACTATGCCAACGAGAGTCAGCAGCGCTACGAACGCATGCTACAAAGCGCCCGCGATCAACTCGCAGGCATCGACCCGCGCTCGCGTGAGATTGCCGAACTAGCCGAGCGCGAAGCAGACGAGAGCACCACGGCCGCAGAACTAGAGGCAGAGCCTGAGCCAATTGCGCAACCCGTCGACATCGCCGACTACAAGGCCCCGAGCCTAGACCTGCTCGACAAAGCCGACGCCGAATCGGTCACACTCGTCACTCCCGAAGCACTGGAGGCTCAGAAGAATACACTGCAAGACACTTTGGATAGTTTCGCCGTCGATGCCTACGTTTACGACGCGCTGATCGGCCCGCGCATCACCCAGTTCCGCGTACAACCGGGCATGGGCGTGCGCGTCGAGTCCATCACCAACCTGCAAAAGAACATTTCCCTCGGACTCGCCACTTCCAGCATCCGCATGCAGGCCCCGATCCCAGGCGAACCATTTGTCGGCATCGAAATCGGCAACACCAATTCCGTCCCCATCTCACTGCGCTCTCTACTCAGCACTAAAGCATGGCTACAGAACGACTGCGAGATCCCGCTAATCATGGGGCTCGACATTCAAGGCAAGCCGATCATCACCGATCTGGCCAAAGCCCCGCACCTACTCATCGCTGGCGCCACGGGCAGCGGTAAGTCCGTCTGCATGAGCACGCTCATCCTCAGCCTGCTATACAATTTCAAACCCGATGAGCTGGAACTGGTGCTGATTGACCCGAAGCGCGTCGAGTTCGGCCTATTCCGCACCATCCCTCACCTGATTCACTCCGTCGTGGCCGATGCCAAGCCCGCCGTTCAGGTGCTCAAGTGGGTCGTCAAAGAGATGGAGCGCCGCTACGAAGTGCTCGCCGAGAAACAGGTGCGCAATATCGCTGGCTACAATGACAAGGCCGAGGTGGATGGCTTCAAGAAGATGCCCTTCACCGTCGTCATCATCGACGAACTCGCCGACCTAATGATGACTTCCAAAGGCGAAGCCGAAGGCGCGCTCGCCCGCATCGCGCAACTTTCCCGCGCCGTCGGCATCCACACCATCGTGGCGACCCAGCGACCCAGCGTGAATGTCATCACTGGCATCATTAAAGCAAACTTCCCGACCCGCGTCGCGTTCCAGGTTTCCTCCAACGTCGATTCGCGCACGATTCTCGACTGCAAGGGCGCCGAAAGCCTACTCGGCAAAGGTGACTTCCTTTTTAATCCCCCAGGCATCGCCCGTCTGATTCGTATCCAAAGCCCGATGGTGGAAGATCACGAAATCAAGAGCGTGGTTGAGTACATTTCCGGTCAGCGCCTGCCAGAGTTCCGCGTCGATCTGAAATCTATCCCGGCCTCGGGCGAAGATCAGTCCGGCAGCCAGATGGGGATCGATGGCATCGAAGGTGAGGACGACGAAGCACTCTTGAAGAAGGCCATGCTCACCGTGGCGGAATCACAAAAGGCCAGCACCAGTTTCCTACAACGCCGCCTACGCATCGGCTACAATCGCGCCGCCCTACTCATCGAAGAGCTCGAAGACCGTATGCATATCGGCCCGCAAAACGGCTCCACGCCACGCGAAGTTTTCTTAACACCGGAGGAAGTTGAATGGTGCAAATAAACACCTGTGACGACCTGGTCGAACAAATCGACGACCTTGGTGTAGCGGAGACTGTAAAGGTCCACCGCAAGCCACCGCTACCGACTCGTATCCTGCGCGACCTCTACGAGTTGTATCATGACCAGGACGTCTATCTAGAGTTCCTCGCACACTATCCGCTGATCCCATCGGATTTAGCCGACCAGATTGCCACCAAGCTCGATCCGAAAAAATCAGGCATTGCGCACGGCCTGGCAAGTAATCCGCGCTGCCCGCAACAAGCACTCAATCGACTGGTTAAGCATAAAGATGTCATCGTGCGCTATGCCCTCGCCAGTAACACCAACCTACACCGAAAGAATTTCAAATTTTAGTCGAAGACCAGAATGCCTACGTGCGCGCAGAGGCCGCACAGAACCCATCGCTACCAGTTCACCTGCAATTCATTCTGGCCGACGACACATCCTCGGCCGTGCGCATTTCCTTGGCCAACCGTAAGACGCTCGACCTCGACATCGCCGTGCACCTAGCGCAGAGCGACGACACCGCCGTGCGCGCTGCCGTGATCCTACACTGCACACTCGACGACGAACTACTACAGCTATGGGCCGACCGCGACGACCTGCGCCAGCAATTGCTCCTACTGCGCCGCAAATCGACGCTGCCAGCCAGCATCCAAAGCGCGATTCACTTTTCGCCGCACTCGTTCGCCTGCCGCACCGCACTCACCGGCAAAGAACTCAGCGGCCCCGAAATGCTCTTCCTCGCCGAGTCCGACGACACGCGCGACCGAATCTTCATCGCCGAGCAGTCGGACCTGCCCGCAAGCATCCAACGTATCCTCGCGCAAGACGCGTCGCCAAAAGTGCGTCGCCGACTTGCAGCCAACGGCTCGCTATACGAATCCATCGCACTACACATTGCCGCATCCAGCGACATCGGCTCCTGCCGCGCACTCGCCAAGAACCCTTCGATTAGCGACGACGTAATCGCTTACCTTTGCGGACACCCCGAAGATGAGATCGCGCTACTGATCACTTACCGCGACGATCTAACCGACACGCACCGCGACCGACTGATCAATCAACGCGACAGTCTGACCGTGGCCGAGCATTTCGCGTATTTGGAAATCGAATACACAAATACCAGCGAGACCGTCGCAGAGCAACTAGCCCAAAGCGATGCGCCGACATTGCGCGCGTTCAGCGCTTACTCGACTAATCTAAGCAGCCGCGTTCGCTCACGGCCTCACCTCGGACCTAAGCGACAGCGTGCGACTCGCAGTCGCGAGCAACCCAATGCTCGACGACAGTCAGATCAAGCGACTGTGCGAAGACCCCAACCGCGAAGTGATCTTCGCGGCAGAAGCGACCTATGCGCAGCGCTTGCGCGAAAGTAACCCCGCCCAAGACGCACCTTCAAACCATTCTCCAGGAAAACCCCCACCACGCAGTCGTAAACACAAACCTGCTTTATTCAAAAAAATCGTTAACTTTTTCGGAGAATAAAACCTCTCCATTTACCTTAACTCAAACATCATAACTATGGCTAAAAAACCACAGAAACTGGAACCGCTCACACTGCAGGAAATCATCCTGCGCGGTGATTCGGAAATCATCCGTCAAGCGCTCGAAGCACGCATACAAATCGACAGCCTCCTCGAAGAACGCGAAGCCGCTTACCGCCGCATTGCCGAACTCGAAACACAGGTCAGCGAGATTGTTGGCGAAGACGGCATCTTCCCATTCCCCGCTCCACCACTGGATGTCGCCACTTACGCGCAAAAGCCCGCACCGAAGAAAAAGGTCGAGGCAGCACCAGTAGTCGAAGTCGAAGCAGACACCGCATCTGACGAAGTCGCCGAAGCAGACGAGACCGTCGAAGCAGAGACAGCACCTGAGCCAGAAACCAAGAAGCCAAGCAAGGCCGACGCGAACGGAAGCAAAGAAAGCTAAGACAGTCTCCCTGAGTTAAGTATCGAGAACGTGTCCATGCGCTCGCCCCTGGCGTACTGCGCGGGCACGCCACACGATTCGACGACGGCGTGGCGCCACGTTTACTCAACTCAGAACGACCACGAATTGTCACACTCCATGTCCGCATCCACTGAAGAGCTCATAGCGATCAACAGCCTCCTGATAGAACGGGAAGCTGAGTTTGCGCGTGTGCACTCGATTGAAGCACAGATATCGGCACTGCTCGGCGCGGAGTATCCGTTCGACCCGCCGGAAGTAATAATTCCTTCGACCATTAAAAAGAAGGCCATCAAAACCAAGCGCGCCGCCAAAGAGGCAGCCATTAAAATTCGTCGCTTGGCTGACCGCGAAATCGCTTACCGCTTCAGCTGGCTCGACAAGGGCCAAGCGGTGACCAACGAGCTCACCGAATTAAAAGCAGTCGATGCACTGATCAACGACACCCTGCCCGGCATGAAACTCCTCAAAGTCGAGACGCTCGACTTTGATTCAGCCACAGTGCAGACGCTTTACGAGGCAGAGTAGCGCGACCCAAAGCAGGGAGCGCGACTCGCCCTCGTATTATTTAAGGCGGAAATGCCGTGGGCGAATCGCCCACACGCCATAGTTCGCACAGGCTCCTTGATTACCCACCTCACAGGATAATTGACAGCACCAATCGCGCCTTGCATGTTGATAGCAATGAGACTTCAAGCCCCTGAGATCATTCTCGTTGTGACATGCGCCCTGCTATCAGGCTGCTCTGTCGTCAAAGCGCCGATAGACCTCACGACCGCCGCAATAAAAACGACTGGCAAAGTCGTCTGCGCGACTTGTGAAATGACAGGCGACGTCGCCTCCGCAATCGGCAACACTGCAAGTGGCGTTGCGACCGTCACCCGTGCAGTCGCGGATGTCGCCACGAGCCCGGCAGTGCAAGAAGTCGCACTCGATTCCCAAGGACACATCGCGAAGGAAATCGTCAGACAGGCAATCAAATAACGAGCTGCGGAGGAGCCGAACCCCCGCTCAAGGAGAGCATCCCCACATGCGGCAGGAACTCCGTGCGGTCCGCGCAATTATATAATTGCGCAAGCACTGCCTACACCAACGCAAGTAAATCTCCGAAGCCTACAAATGTTTGCTAAAGAGCTTTCCTCACCATTTGGAAAATTAAATTTACAGCTAAACTCTTTTTCTAGTTCGTCTTGCATTTGGATTTAATCCAAAACACCGCACATTTAAGTGACATTGTAAAAGAAGCCCCGCCAAATTACGCAGGACGGATGCCCCCGCGCCCTGGAATCAATTTCTATAACTCCGTTTTTTAGAGATTGGTCTCGATATGCATAAATATATTCTAAAAACCATGACCCGAAATGTTTTCAACAAACTGCTACTACCCCTGGCACTCCTAAACACCTTTCTTCCCGCTAAAGCCGACAGGCTGGTATACTTTGGCACCAGTCAAAGCGAGGGCATCTACACTGCCGAGTTCGACTCCGAGATAGGCAGCCTCACGCCGATCAGTCTGGCCGCAGAGATTGCCTCACCCGGCTTCCTCGCGACTCATCCAAACCAGCAATACCTCTACTCCACCACCGCAGGATTCGAAAAACCAAATACAGGCGCAGTCGCCGCATTTCGCATCCATGACGATGGCAGCCTAAGCCTACTCAACAAACAACCGACCCTCGGCCGCGGCCCATGCCACGTCAGTATAGATGCTAGCGGGCAAACACTAATCGTCGCGAACTACAGTAGCGGAAACGTATCCGCATTTCCGATACGAAAAGACGGCACATTGGCTCCCTCATCCTCCACACATCAGCATACCGGTTCAGCCCTAGACCCCAATCGTCAAAAAGAACCACACCCTCACTCCGTCTGCATACACCCAAACAATCGTCACGTCTACGTGCCCGACCTCGGCATCGACAAAGTCATGATTTACTCGCTCGATCCGGAGCGCGCCAAACTCACTCTCTCCGGCTTCGCCGATGTGCCCGGCGGCAGCCAAGGCCCGCGCCACATGAAATTCCCCGACGATGGCAAGCGAGCCTACGTCTTGAACGAACTGTCACTCTCGATCGCGAGCTACTCAGTAAATCTCAAAAACGGCCATCTCGATTACATCGACACTCAGTCCGTCTTCACCAATGGCATTGCTGCCAAGGGAATGAGCTGCGCAGAGATCCGCATCCACCCCTCGGAGCAATGGATCTACGCCTCCATCCGCGATCTGAATGGACAAGGGCGCGACCTACTTAGCACCTTCCAGCGCGCAGCCGACGGGTCCATTAAGCTCATCGCCAACACAGCTGCTGCCGTTCATTTCCCACGCAACTTCAACATCGATCCAAGCGGTAAGTGGCTGATCGTCGGCGGACAACGATCAGCCACCCTCGCGATCTTTTCGATCAATCAAGACACCGGTGCGCTCACACTGAAAAGCGCCGACATTGCGTTTGAAGGGCAACCGATCTGCGTGGAGTTTCTGCAGTAGAGCGGTGGCGGAAGTTGCCTAAAGACTTCAATAAACCAGCATTCGTCCATTCGATCCGATTTATGCTGGAGGGACATCGTCTCGATGTCCGCGCGCGATTCCAGTAGCAACTGGACGGCATTCCTCCACAAGAAAACTTCTAAGTCGGTCGTTGCGAGTTATTATCCTTAGCTTGCCGTAGTGCAAAGCCCCTGCCACCCACTTACGAAAAGTCGAATTTCACTTCGCCAGCAATGACCTTCAACTTGGCCTCGAAGTCGTTACCCGCCTTGGATTTGAACCCGCTCAACGTTTCAGTCGTGCCAGTGCTGACAAGCTGCTGCGCCACTTCCAGTGGGATTTCCCGCTGCGCCATGGTCTTCCAGATCACGAACTTGCAACCATTGCGCCAATTCGAACAGCCATATGCTTTGGCGCCCGCCACGATATCGCCGCCACAAGTCGGACAGACCCCGAGCGCTTCTTGCCCCGCTTCTTTTTTCGCGACCTCAGCCTCAGCATAACCGAGCTGGCCTTTTTTATCGAGGCTGAGTGTGACAAACAGCTTGCGACCATCGATCTCAATTGGATGAGGGGTGAGAGTACGTTTATGCGCAAAAATCTCGCGCGCCAACTCGGGCAGAATTGACAAGCCCCACTGCGCTACCGGCAGCACAAACTGACAGCCCTGCTTCCATGCGGAGCAACCGTAGGCCGACTTGCCACGAATCACCGGTTCATTGCAAATCGGGCATGCCCCAAGGTTCGCTGGATTCACCGTCTTCGCTGACGTGCATTGCAAAATCTCACGCGTATAATCGCCGACCTCTGTCATAAACTGCACAGGGTCATACTCGCCGCGCTCCATTTGTTTAAGGCGAAACTCCCAATCCCCAGTGAGCTCGGGCGACTTCAGCCGTTCATCTTGAATCAGCGAAATCAAGCCACGCCCCGATTCAGTACTGATGAGGCTTTTTTTCTTACGCTCGACGTATTGTCGTTGAATCAATACCTCGATGATCGAAGCGCGCGTAGCAGGCGTGCCGACTCCTTTATCCTTCAAGGCCTCCTTGAGCGCCTCGTCGGTCACGATCTTACCTGCGGTCTCCATCAATTGTAGCAAGGTCGCCTCATTGAAGCGCTTCGGTGCCGACGTCTTAAACTGCGGCAGCGACGGCTCATGTGGATTGCTCTCGCCTTGCTGAAAATCAGGCAGCTCCTGCACGGCATCGTCTTTGCCTTTCTTCGTATCGTCCGACTGCTCCGATTTATCCTTGGCATACAGCGCCTGCCAACCGGCATCGACTAGCACCTTGCCACGTGCCCGAAACGGCTCTTCTGCAGCCAGCGCATCGACCACCGTCACGGCCTTAATGCACGGCGGAAAGAATACCGCTATCAACCGAACCAATACTGCGCCGTATAGCTTACGTTCATCGCCCGTCAGGCCATCGCCCAGCACCTCGGTTGGAATGATCGCATGGTGATCGGACACTTTCTTATCATCGACGATACGTTTGGTGAAATTCAGTGCGCCTAGGTCCAGCTGATCGATCGCATCTGGCTTGAGCCTGCGTAGCGCTTCCAGCAGCGGCGGAATCGTCGGCTGGATATCAGTACTAATATAACGGCTGTCCGTTCGCGGATAGGTCAGGTGCTTCTTTTCGTAAAGACTCTGCGCGAGCTTCAGCGTCTGATCGGCGGTAAAGCCGTAGCGCTTATTCATATCCTGCTGCAACGAGGTGAGGTCATAGAGCTGCGGTGGATTGGCCTTCTCGTTTTTCTTGGTGACCGACTTTACCACCAGCTCTTGGCCTGTGACTTTCTCAACAATCGCCGCAGCCTTAGCCTGATCGTCGAACTTACCGCCCGTGTGTTTAAACAGTGCCTCGCGACAGACCGAGTGGACCTCCCAGAAATCCTTTGGCTTAAAAAACTCCACATCCAAGTCACGATTCACAATCATCGCGAGAATCGGCGTCTGCACCCGCCCGAGACTGAGCAACAAGTTACGCCTGCCATATTCGACCGTGAAGAAGCGCGTGGCATTCAGCCCCACCACCCAGTCGGCCTCACTACGGCACTTCGCCGCGTGATAGAGTCCATCATAGTCAGCGCTCGGCACTAGCGCTTTAAAGCCCTTCGCGATCGCCGCAGCCGTCAGCGAGCTGATCCACAAGCGCTGGCACGGCTTCGACTCGCACTCCGCCCAGGTTAAAATATAACGAAAAATCAGCTCTCCCTCTCGGCCGGCGTCCGTCGCGCAAATGATCTCGTCGGCCTCATCGAACAGCCCCTTGATAACCATCAACTGCTCATGCGCTGACCCATCCTTACGTGAGCGCAACTTAAAGTCTTCTGGAATGATCGGCAGGCTACTCAGGCGCCACGGCTTCCACTCTGGGGTGTAATCTTCCGGTTCCTGCAGCTCGACCATATGGCCAAAGGCCCAGGTAACAGTCCACTCGTCGTTCTTTAAAAAGCCCTTCCCTTGGGTGGTCGCTCCAAGGTGTTTCGCGATATCGCGTGCGACTGAGGGTTTTTCCGCTAAGACAACTTTCATAGATGGTGTAGACGCTACACTCTTGCCGCTTGTCCGCATGGAGCCAGAAAAAAGCGTCAAAAAATAAGACTCATCGTGACTTTCAGGCAAAGATTCAACCTAGCTTCAACGCTCAAGACGCATGAAAGCTCCAGGTTATGGCGCAGACGTCTCCGACTTCCAGGCGAGCATGCCATCGGCTCCGAAAACATGAAAAATCTGCATCTTAAGATACTTTGCTAGTTAAAGTCCTAAGGTTCTTCGCGACTGTTAGTGGATGACCAGTGCCTTGGCACTGAGCTCAACCTGATGCCTGGTTCACAACCGCTGGGTAAAACGCTACGCGCACGCGGCAGGCGGCGCTAGCACCCAAGGGCATAATAAAGGGCCCGACGGGCGAGGATTGGGAGATCATTGATTGTTCCGGAATAACCGTTCCATGCACCAGAGTCTCCTCCCCAATCTCCCCCTCTCTAGCGAAGCGGTTGTGGGAATTTAATCGGCATGGCATAAAGCCAGCCTGTCCTCCATAGCCGAAGGCGACGGCGGGTCGCTACGTCCAGCGTTAGCGGGTGGTTGAATTTTTGGAGCCGCGATGGGCTATCCAAAAAAATAGCGAAGAACCAGTCCTAGACGATAGCGGCCTATTCCCTAAGAAAACATGCAGCACGAGCGATGCGCCGCTCATTGCAAGAAAGCGACATGAGTGTCGCTTCTACCAGATTCTTAGCTACAAAGATCGCCATGCACGTCGAAAAACTAAAATATACGATCTGGGCAGCCGACACAGAGCGCGCCACCCACTTTTATCAAACCTGCTTCGGTGGAACCGTGGTACGACAGAATCCGCACATCACAGAGATTGAGGTCGCTGGCAGTCTAATCGCCATCCACGGCGGCGGCGAAGGCAAGCGCACCTGGACAGGCCTCACCTTTCAAGTGGCCGACGTCGTCGCAGGCGCAACCGAGGTCGTTGCAGCAGGCGGCAAATGCGAGCGCGAACCTCAACCTGAAGACGGCGAAGCGCCCCACCTCGCCATGTGCGAAGACAGCGACGGCAATCAAATCATGCTCAGTCGCGCCCGCAGCTAAACTGCGCAAGAGACGATCCCCGTGAGGGCGAATCGCCTAACCATCGGCATTATTACAACAGGTGTTGACGTTTATTTTAAACGTTTGGTGCTTTTCATCGCGCCTTTGCTACCGCATCGATATTAGCGCCAAAAACCCAACCCGAAAATCAAAGTCCAAACCAGCGTGCGAGGCCAATTAGTAACCACTAATCGCTGCAAGACCTGCGGCTGACTCTCGCCTGCCGCAATTCGCTGGTGCAGGGGGACCGAAAGCCCGAAAGTCAGCCCCCAACAGCTTAGTACCAACAACAAATCCAACCAGTCTAAGCCGACACCGACTTGCCAGACTGCCAGCACGGATAAACCCAATTGGCCGAACATCAGCGGCATCACAATATAGCCCATTCGCTGGGTGTACTGGGCATGCCACTTAACCAGCCGCTCCGGCGCGACCTGCAAAAATGACGGATATATAATCCACTGCACCAGCCAGAGTAAGACCACTAAACCGAAATCGATTAGCTGACGTAATTCGTTGAGATAATCCGTATGCATTTTTAGCTAAAAATCTTCTTACTGCGCCCGCTTGTAGATGCCATTCGCCAAACATTATATCTAACAACCACGCGACATTTTCGATGTTTAGCAATAAAAAGTGCTCCCACATAGGGTCAATCGTTTATGATAACTATTGCTCACTTCTGTTTAAAGGAGCATGGATAGTTATCGTTTGAGCTCCCCTCCCAAATAGCTTTATTGCGCTTAGGACGGAAATCACCTTATACTTTGACTACTCACCGGACGCTTCGCGCTGCTACCCCCAGCGGTGCGCAGCCTCTAGCACCACAAGATTGAATAAATAAATTATGGGACTCTTATCATCAGTATTAGGAAACGCAGGTGTCGTTGCGCCAGATAAAATCGAAACGGACTACGCTCAGCTTTTAGCCGAAGGAGAGACGATTGAAGTCGGCTTCGCAGTCTTTCGCGACACATTCATCTTCACCGACAAACGACTGATCATTGTCGATGTCCAAGGGATGACTGGTAAGAAAATTGAATATTTGAGTATCCCATATTCCAAAATCACTAAATTCAGCATTGAGACATCAGGTCGTTTTGACCTAGACGCAGAATTAAAAATCTGGATTGGGAGTGATCCATCCCCGATCCAAAAGAAATTCAATAAGAAGGTAAACATCTACGACCTTCAAAAGGTCTTGGCTCAATTCACACTTGGCTAGCGCAGTTTGTATTGCTTTACGACTGTTGCGGCACGGCGCTTCAACAGCGCATCTGTCGTGGCTTTTTTAGAAAACGTTTTCAGAGCAGCTAGCGCAGCAGTCGAAGGCGGCAGGTTTAGGATGTAGCTCTCTTCACAATAATCTGCCAGCCAGCTCAGCGCTTTTTGTTGTTGCGCCACCGACGCGTCCGTCGCCAGCAACTGCTTAATATGTTGGTTTTCTTCAGCGTTCATGATCGGTCGTGCTCTTTAGTCTTTAGCTTGAAGCTCTGCGGGCAAGCGATCGCCACAGACCTTGCAATACGCAGCATCATGATCGTGATCTTCCCATCCACACGCAGGACAAACCGAAGCTTCGCGTTCTCTTCTGGAGATTTCATCCCGACTCGGGTTGGTCATTTCAGCCGTCACAATCGCGGTCGGCACTGCGATAATGCCATAGCCGGTGAGCATGATGATTGATGCAAAAAACTGTCCGAGTGGCGTGACGGGGGAGATGTCGCCATAGCCGACAGTCGTCAACGTAACGATCGCCCAATACACACTCTTCGGAATGCTGCTGAAGCCATGCTCCGCCCCTTCAATCAAATACATCAACGAACCCAGAATTAGCACCAATACCACCACCGCGAAAATAAAAACCGCAATTTTACGCGCACTGGAGCGCATCGCATGCATCAATACATTGGCCTCGCCGATATACTTAGCGAGTTTCAGCACGCGGAAGATGCGCAGCACACGCAGCACGCGCAGCAGCGCGAGATAATGCGCTCCCGGCAGCAACAGATCCAAATAGGTCGGCAAAATCGCCAGCAGATCTACCACGCCAAAGAAACTCCGCGCATACCGCAACGGCCTCAAAGAAACATACAAGCGCAGTATGTACTCGAGCGTAAACAGGATCGTAATGCTCCACTCGACAAAATACAGCACCCGGCGCAGCTCTGGGTTAAGCGTGGGAATACTCTCCAGCATCACCACCACCACACTCAAGGTGATGGCGACGATCAAACATACATCAAATGTTTTCTCATCCCAGCGGCTAGACTGAAAAATAATACGCCGCCAATGTGCTCGAAATCGGCTCACCATCACTAATTATTGCTCCTCTTCTCGTACAAAAAACACCTCTGCAGGCTCTCCACCAGGTCGCATGTATGTGCCAACCAGCACGCGCCGTTCCGCCAAATAAATCAATCGATACGCAGACCCAGGGTAGCCCTCGTCGCGCAGTACAAACTCAAGCCGCGGTTGCCCTTCGACCTCGTCAAAGGCAGACGTTTCCACCTTAATCGGCTCTGGATTGAAGTAACGTGCCACCACGGTGCCGGGACCCTCGCCCGCTTCGATCTCGACCTTATAGGTGCCATCCGAGCGCAACCATGTGGCAAAGAAATCAGACTGTTCAGGCAGCTTCGCAATGCTGGGGGAAATGTCGTACTTCGGTTGCAAGCCTTGCTGCGCATGCAGTGCACCGAACCACACACTCAATAGCGCTCCAATTAAAAAAAATCGCATGCCAATAGTCATGCCCCACGCCGGGCTAATGGCAAGGGGTGAATTAAGACAAGGCCCACGGTTCGAACCATTTAGAGGGTACAAAAAGGTTCGTCCTCGATTCGTGAGTAAAGGAGGGAGGGCGACTCGCCCTCCTTTGCAGCAACAAGCATGGATGAGGGCGACTTTGCAGCAACACAGCATCGATGTGGGCGCCCGCCCTCCTTTGCAGCAACACAGCATCGATGTGGGCGGGTCGCCCACCCTCCTTTGCCGCGCAATGACCACAGTCCAGAAAAGAGCCTAGCAACGGCGAACAGCCTTTGACGCCGCAATCCCAAATCATGTAGTTTGTTTGCGAGATACCGAGAAATGCTCATGCCTAAATCCACCAAATACATCGCACTGCACGCCCTGAGCCTAGTGGCTTACCTGTGCTCGTCTGCGACACCACTAGCGGCAACCATCACATCGGTCCCTCACTACGCGAAAAACTTCGAGCTCTCGCAGTTCCCAACCCACCGAATCGCGACTATCCGCAATGTTCAACGCGGCTCAACGGCCACACATCAATACGCACTCGTCCCGAAGGGCGCACCACTGCCAGAACTACCGGCAGGCATCACCGTGATTCGAACACCCGTGACACGCGTAGTCGTCATGGAGACAGTCTACATTGGCTACCTCGACGCATTGAACCAGTTGGATACGATTATTGGAGCGGCTACGTCTGACTACATCAGTAATGGAGTCATTCGAGCACTCGTCGCAGACGGCAGCATTCAGAAAGTTCAAATCGGCGCCGCGCTGAACATCGAGCGCATGCTGCTGCTACAACCCGACCTCATCCTGACCAGTGTTACTGGCGACCCCGCCTTCGACATTCCATTGAAATTAGCCCGCTCCGGCCTGCCGGTGGTGCTCACCGCCGGATACATGGAACAGCACCCCCTCGCCCGCGCGGAGTGGATTAAATTCATCGCCGCTTTTTTTGATGTGGGAGACCTTGCCGAGCAAACCTTCGAACCCATCGCCACACGCTATAAATCGCTGCACGAAACAGTGGCCCAGATTGAGCAACGCCCCACGGTCTTTTGCGGCGCACCTTACTCTAGCGCATGGCACATGGCTGGCGGCGAAAGCTATACTGCACAGACAATCCGCGATGCCGGTGGCGCTTACCTCTGGGCCGACGTGCCTGGCAGTGGCGCCATCCCGCTCGATACCGAGCGCGTGTTCCTCAAAGCCGCCCATGCCGACATCTGGATCAACCCTAGCTTTTACCGCAGCCTCAACGAGCTCTACGCAGCCGATCCACGTTTTCAGAAATTTCACGCTGGTCAAACTGGCCACGTATTTAACAATACCAAGCAACGCACGGCCAGCGGCGGCAATTCGATTTGGGAGCGCGGCATCGTGCACCCCGACGACGTACTCGCTGACCTGATCAAAGTCTTCCACCCCGAGCTAATGCCGGACTGGGAATTTATCTATTACGAACAGTTGAAATAGGCGCTGATACGCTACAGAAATACTACGGTCACCATGTCCACCGCCAATCCACACGCCTCACCCCGTCGCAGCGCAACGCTGTTTGCCTTGCTGGGCTTGGCAGTGCTCTCGGTGGCCGGGTTGAGCGCGTGCATCGGCAGCACCGCTCTGAGTATCGAAACAGTGTTCAAAGCCCTGACTGGTGCGCCGGATATTGATCCCGTCTTACAGCAAATCGTCATCGACTTTCGCCTGCCCCGCATCTTGACCTCAATTCTCGCTGGCGCGGCCCTCGCCACTGCCGGCTTGATGATGCAAACCATCTTTCGTAATCCCCTGGCCGACCCCTTCGTATTGGGCGTCAACTCAGGTGCCAGCCTCGGTGTGGCGATCGTGCTACTCGCGCTCGCGCCCACAGGGCTCAGCCTGACAGCAGGCCTCGGTGTCTCAGGACAGATCTTACTGATTCTTGCATCCAGTGGCGGCGCAGCGATCACGCTCTTCACCGTGCTGGTGCTGTCCCGAAAAGTAGACATCATGTCGGTGCTGATCATCGGCCTAATGATCAGCTACACAGTCGGCGCCCTGGTGAGTATTCTGATGTATTTTAGCATGGCCGAGCGCTTACAGTCCTTCCTGAGTTGGTCGTTTGGGGATTACGGCAACGTTAGTTGGACGCAAATGCGCGCGTTTGCCCCGGCAATTCTCGGCGCGCTCGGAATCAGCCTACTGTTCGTCAAACCACTCGATGCCCTGCTACTCGGCGAGCGCTATGCCGAAAGCGTGGGCACTCGCACACAACGCGCACGCATCACCATCCTATTTGCGGCTTCGATCCTCGCTGGCACGGTCACTGGCTTCTGCGGCCCGATCGGCTTTCTCGGCATCGCCGCGCCGCACCTCAGCCGCTACCTGTTCCACACCAGCAGCCACCGTATATTGATCCCCGCGTCGATCTTAGTCGGCGCCCTGCTCTCGCTCAGTGCCGACTTCATCGCCCGCGGCCCCGGACTCGACGTATCGCTACCGCTCAATGCCATTACCGCGCTGATCGGTGCGCCCGTGATCATCGCGGCACTGATCAAGCAACGAAACCTTAAACGACTGTTCGGATGAACCCTGCGCTGCATACAGAACATCTCACCGCGACGAAGCTAAGCATTGGCTATAGCCATCGGGGCCAGGAAACCTGCGTCGCCGAAGCACTGGATCTCGCACTCAACGCAGGCGAATTCATCTGTTTACTGGGGCCCAACGGCGCCGGGAAATCGACGCTGATCCGCACACTTGCAGGCATGCAAGCGCCACTCAGCGGCTCATTAAAGCTGCAAAACCAGACCTTTCACAGCATCTCGCCACGCGAACGCGCGCGCATGATCAGCGTCGTCCTGACTGAGGCACTACCGGTTGGCATGATGGACGCCTACTCGCTGGTTGCATTGGGACGCCACCCGTATTCCGGATGGCTAGGTGGACTCAACCAACACGATAAAGAGCGCATCAAATGGGCCTTCAAGGCCGTCGGTGCCGAAGGCCTCGAAGGGCGACAGATCGCAGAGTTGAGCGATGGCGAACGCCAAAAGATATCGATCGCCCGCGCGCTGGCACAAGAAGCGCAAGTGATGCTACTCGACGAGCCAACCGCATTTTTGGATCTCCCGCGCCGCGTGGAGCTGATGACCATCCTGCGCAACTTGGCGCACCGCGAACAAATGGGGCTGCTGCTTTCGACGCACGACCTTGACCTAGCGCTACGCTTTGCGGATCGCCTTTGGATGATCACCACCGACGGCAAACTGATCCAAGGCTACCCCGAGGAGCTCGCCATGAGCGGTGAGTTCGCACGTATTTTTGCCAATGAGAACTTAGACTGGGACGCCGAACGCGGCTCCTTCCGCGCCCATCCCAACCCTTGCCTCAAGGCGCACATTCAAGGGGACAGCATCCACGCACTCTGGACGCGCAGGGCGCTGGAACGGTTGGGGTTCGGCATAGCAAAGCCCGACGAGAACAGTGCACTCAGTATTCAAGTTGTCGAGCTGGACGATCACACCGAGTGGGCAGTGGCTCGCAACGGCAATCAAGCAAAGCACACATCCATCAGTCAATTAATCGACTGGATTCGCGCCGAAAGCTGGAGTTCAAAGAACTAGCAAAGGAGTGTGGGCGACCCGCCCACAAACAACCCGCGCGTATTTCTAACAGTATGAAAAAGTGGGCGACCCGCCCACAAACAACCCGCGCGTATCTCTGACAGCATGAAAATGTGGGCGGGTCGCCCACACTCCTATAACCCAGCCGCTACTTCTGGTTCGAACAATCCGGGCAGGTGCCTGCATAGACAATCTCGCCGCCGGTCACCACGAAACCCTTAGGCGCGTGCACCTGCGGCAGTTGCATTGCCACGGGAAGATCGAACACTTTGTTGCAACTGCGGCAGATGAAATGCGGATGCTCACTTTCGGCGGGCAACTCATAGCGCCGCGGCTGGCCGGGGAACTCCACCCCAATAATCTGAAAGGCAGCCGTCATCTCACGAATCGCGCGATTGACGGTGGCCGAACCCAGCCGCGGAATCTGCTGGCGGCCCAGCGATAGGATCTCCTCACGCGTCAACGGACGCGCCGCCTTTTTCAAGACAGACAGGATCACTTCACGCTGTTGAGTATGAATCATCAGGTTAAAATTACTTACTGAGCGCCGAAATGCACCTTCCAAAAATTGGATAGTGCATCCCCCATCGAAACACGCAAACGAAATACCTGCAGCGGGTTATCCATGGAGCCGGTCTGCAGTATTTCCAGCAACTCTGGGGCCGCATCAGTCCAAGCACTCAGCGTCAACGATTCCTTCACTCGTACATCGACAAGCGCTCTCAAGCTTACAGGCACAGTAAATACAAATGCGCCATCAACACGCACGACCGAAACTTTAGTCGAGCTATCCGGATCTGTAGGATCGGAGCCACTCGCATACTCTTGAAAATCAGAGACACCATCCGAATCAGAATCGTTGGTTGCATCTCCGGAGATCGCATAGACCGCCTGCCAGGTAGCAAACGAACGTGGCGCGTTCACGGCATTGGCCTCCACGACTTGAAAGCGCATCAACACCTCGACCGCGGGCGCCGTATCGCCATCACCCGCTTGAGTGGCACTCAGCACGACCTCGCGCACTTCGGAACCAACTGCTAATTCGAACCCTGATGTATCCGTAACAATCGAATCCGATGACCCCGAGAGCACCTGCACCGCGACTGGCAATCCACTACTAGAGACAACATGCAGAACCACCCCAGTAGCTCCCTTAATCTGGTTCGCGACAGGCTCGAAAAAGATATGCTGCAACGTATCAGCGATCACAAAGCTACGCATCACAGGCTCAGCTGGCGCATACTGATTATCCCCAGACTGATTCGCACTCACCCGCACCGTGCCCTTGCCAGTAAAGGTCAACACCTCGCCAACAATCGTAGCCGGCCCTTCGGCGATACTAAACGTAATAGGTAATCCACTCGAGACAACGACTGCGCTACACTACATCATCTTCAACGGTCTATTGCGCGATCTCAGAAAAAATAATCGACTGCTCCAAGCCATCCGGCTCAACCCGATTTAGTACACCAATCGCATCTAAATCAAATCCAGCACTGCCAGTCGTCGGATACGGATCATAGATTCTATACCATCTGCATCCTTCGCGGAACCATCGCCCACGACATCGACCAAGCGAATGTAACGTATAGCGTCTAAATCAAGATAAGGGAAATTTGCACTCAGATGCGCCTGATAGGTCGGCGACAAAGCGATATCTTCACCGAGGGCATCATACGCGAGTTGTATCTGATTCAGATCAAACGGCATCCCCTTGCCCTGCTTATACCGACTCGCCAACCCATAAATGAAAGAAGCGTCAACAACCTGCGATGGCGTATTAGTAAATGAAAAGTTCGGAAAACGCACAAAGTGCGCTCCATCACTCGACACTTCCACCCATGCGAGTTCCAAGAAGGTATCGCTAAAACTGTTTTCAAACACACAGAAATCCGCGCCGTCACCGTCGTGAATTGGCTGCGTAAACGTCATCGTAATATCGCCCCCACGGCCGAGACAGACAATATCGGTAGACGAACCAACTGCGGACCTAATGCCTTTCGGGTGTCTTCCAATTGTCCGCGATGTGACTACCGTAATGAACATTCTGATACCCAGTCGCCCATGCGACAATTCGCGCATCATCTTTCGCGATCGCATCATCTGTCAGCGAACGGAAAATCACTGGCATTCACATACCCCATCAGATTGAGCTGCGAGAGCAACCATATGAGTAGCAAGCCCACAGAGTGTTTATATCGATTCCGAGTCATTTCATTTTTCGTTAAAATTCCAACGTCATCCCAGTATAGACCGCACTCCCCATCCCTGGGTAATAGGCACCATAATAAACAGATTCAGCAAAGAGCTCATCAAATAGATTCGTGCCCTTCACATAGACAGAGCAGTGCTCGTTCACCTGATACTGTATCCGAGCATCCACTACATTATAGCCATCGATCTGTTTAAACTCATTTTCAAAATCGCCCCCCTGATACTGCTCACCGACATAGCGATGTATCAAAGTCAGACGCAAATCAGGGATCAACTCGTACCACACTTGATTAGTCGCATGCACAGATGGCACCAACGGCACAGAATTGCCACGCCCCTCGCCTGACCGCATCTCGGTATGCACATACGCAATACGAGTTGAACACCCAAAGCGCTCAATTGAATACGTCCACGAAAAATCCGCACCATACCGATTCACCGCACCCACATTCAGTAGCCAGATTCGGACACGGGGTCTTCAACAAAACCAATTTCGTCATCCATCCTGAGCACATAGCCAGTCAAATAAAGCTGATGACGTTCGCCAATATATTTAAACCCTAGGTCAAAACCATCGCCTTCCTCGGCCTCAAGATCACCATTCACGGGCTCTGCCAATACAACTTATTATTTGACTCTTCCCAATGAATGGTTCCAATATCGTTTAAAGCAAAACTAGCACTCAATTTTTCAGAAAAACGATAGTTCAATGAGATCTCAACTGCTCCACCATGTTCATTCACTGTTTCAGAATAGGACTGATCAGGATCTAGGTCAGCTGGGTTTTTATAATTCGGGTTGGGAAAGGTGCCTCGATTCGTCTCAATAAATGGCTCAATTTGATTGGCGACATAGGTATCATTATTAACCTCGAAGCGCGTCCACTCATAGCGCGCACCACCACTCAAAGTCAGCTGATCAGTCAACGCCTGCTCCGCAAATATATAGGGACTCACGCGCCCCTCTTCGACATCTGCTTTAGATCGCTCATAGTCATGAGACTCATCCAAATACTGATGAAAATCGAGTGTATCATAGACAACGTCGGTGCCCATAATCAAACGATGCCCATGCTCACCGAGCTGGACCCGCGGCCGCATCGTCCAGCCGGTCTGCTCATTCTCTCCATAAATCCCCGAGAAGCCCCAATCCGTATCACTGTAGTCATAACCAATGGAAAATTCATAATTCCCCCACGAACGGTCGCCCTGCAATTGCACCGTCGCACGACCGCTTTCTTCAGTCGCTTCGTCCTCACCTAAATTCGAAGATGAACGCGGATCCGATCGGTAGTCGTCATAAATCAATGGCCCAGGAAACTGATTGTGGATCTTGCCACCAGAAATAAAGAAATCAATACGGTCGCCGGACTCGAAATAATACTCAGCTCCAGCATTGGCGTTACGCGACCACGTCTCTGCGTGATCACGGTAGCCATCTTCGCTCATCCACGAGCCACCCGCTCGAACACCCCATTTGTCCGTCATCATACACGCATTCATAGACTCACGGTGGTAGCCGTAACTCCCGACATCCCCTTTCAACTCAAGATGCGTGCCTGCCGCCTGACGGGTCTCAATTTTAATCACGCCCGCAAGCGCACGGTCACCATAGAGCACATTCTGCCCCCCATGCAGCACCTCCACCGATTCAATCGAATCGAGCGGTACTTGTTCCCAATCGATACCACCCATATCGGATGGGTTCATCGGCTGCCCATTGACCAACACCAAATTTCGCAAGCCGCTATTCTCACCAAAGCCTCGCATTGAGACCTCACCATCTGAGACACGTCCCGAACTGCTACGAAAAAAAATGTTCGCTTCATTTTGCAACAAATCCGGCACGCTAGTCGCAGTGGACGCTTCGATCTGCGCACGCTCGATACGTTGCACATCTGCAGGCACGCCCAAGACATCCTCGGGGAAGTGCCATGCTGTCACGGTATAACTCGGCAAGCTAACGACACCTCCGGAATTCTCCGCAAGCGCATCTACCTCCTCAGCCATAAGCACTGCAGCCCCAAGCCAACAGGCTACGGAGCTAATACTCAAAAAGACTTGAGAAACAGATGTCATAAGCTGCAAAAAGCAGACTGCTATGAATTCAAGGATGAACCACACAACAGCCTGCTAATGAACGGATACTACCAAAAGTTTACCGCCTCCGACGCACTCCAACCGCAGCCAATGTGAATAGACCTGCAAGCAAGGCATAAGCCGTTGGTTCAGGAACGACAATCGCGCCATCGAAGTCATAACCATATGTCACCCCATCACCGGCGGATTACTACCCTGCAGCATTCAGCCATCCGACATAATCATCAGTGCCATCTGAAAAGGTCGAAACTACGTAATTCTTATTCTCAGCATACGGCGTGAGCGATCCAGCAATCGATGTATTCGTATCGAAGACCTGTATACCACTTAACTGCCAGCCAGCTGCATATAAACGCCCCAAAGAATCAACAGCCAAAGAACCACTGACTCCCAAGTTGGTCACAAATGCCCCATCAGCAATCGTCAACGCTGGACCAGAAATCGCTGCTGTCACCTGAGCTGCAGTAAAGCTATAAATACGCTGATCATCATTGTCCGCCACATACAAATTTCCGGCACCATCTAAAGCGAGACCAGCGGAGTAAGTCGATACATCCGTAATAATGGAAGTATACGTGCCCTCGGCAGTATAATGACCAATCTCCGATGTAGCACCATTGACACCACTAATCAAAATTTCAGTGCCATATGCTACCGCTACGTAATTTTGAATCGGCCCTCCTGAAGTGAACAACGAGTTCGTATTAGTTGCGGTGAACTTATAGACAGGAGCAGTAGGCTCCACAAAGGTCCCCCCCACTCCCAAGTAGCCATTACTCGTCACATACGAATAAGCTCCAGTAGGAGCATTCGTAAAACTAGTCATCGCTGAACTTCCAAATGTATTTTGCTGTGAGACAGACCCATCATGCGCATAAACCAAGCGACCATCATTTAGGTGCGCCATTGCAGTCGAGTTGTAAGACAAACGATTATTCAACTGAAACGTCGTCCAACTTGCTGATAAGGTCGCAGCCGATAGCAACGATGTGAACACTATAAGTGTAGTTTTTTTCATTCTATTATTTTTTACTTTAGTCAATTAAGTGGTCCAACTTTTGACACATACATGCAAAAGCTTAAATGGCCAGGGCTGAATGAGACGCATTCTAATAATGAGAATCATTCTCATATCCGGCGCCACCATATTCCTTGGATTTCTGCTCACTAGCCAATTATGTATGCCATATTTTAGAACCGTGCATTTGAATAACTATGACAAACGGACTACACTGCTGGTAGAGCAGGATTCGCCTATTTAACAGCAAATCACTGGGTCAACCGACAGCACCCAAAGTGCCTTATTGAGATCGGCTCTCACCTATATACTAATTTGAATCGCATCAAATGTAGTGCATGAATTAAAACCATCCTCCACCAGAAAACATGCCAAGCCCAATGCGCCGCGAGAATTTCTGCAACCGACTAGCAGTCGTAAAAGGCGTCTTCGGCGACGAGGACGTTATCCGCCCGCACCACGCGCTGGTTGCCATCGGCCAGTACTAGCACCTTAGGCTTCCAGGCCTTGGCCTCTTCGGCTTCGAATTGCGCAAACGACATGATCACTAATAAATCGCCAAGCTCACCCTTATGCGCCGCTGCGCCATTGAGGGAAATGGTATGCGAGCCCTTTGGAGCCTCGATTGCGTAGGTCTCGAAGCGCTCGCCGTTGGCGATGTTAGCAACTAGTATTTTCTCGTAGGCGACGAGGCCGATTTGCTCCATCAATGCGGAGTCAATCGCCAGACTACCCTCGTAGTGGAGGGCGCTGTCAGTAACTTCTGCACGGAGCAGCTTAGACTTAAGGAGCGTGACTTGCATGATAATTTAAAGTATTTGGACAGAACGAGTTTGTCCAAAAGTGGCGCATGTTGGAACGTTTCTTGCCATTTGACAATTTGAATCTGACCTTCTTTTCGTATTCACTGCCTGAGGCGCTTACACCTGTTGTTCGCGGAGGACCACCGAGACAGTCAACTCACTGCCCTGGCCCAACTCACTTGCCACGGCTAGTGAACCGCCAAGCCGATTCGAGACGCTCTTACACCAGGCCACCCCTGAAAAGAGGACGTGTTGTGTGGCCGGTGGATCAGAACTGCCCCTAACAGCCCCTGGCTATCCTTCGACGATGCAATACCTTCCGACTGTGCATGGCGACTACGATCTCGACAGCCAAGCAGTGGCTTTCTCGATCCGCTACCGATTCTAGCGGCACACGACTTTCACTTTGGGGCGGACAGCAATGTCCGCCCTTTTTATTGGTTCATCGTCGATTAGTCAGAAAGTCTCGATTGAAACGACAGACCATTACATCTGAGAGACAACGGAGCCCTGCGGGGTGAGCCATTGACCGCGATAGGAGTGTGGGCGACTCGCCCACAGCCATCCGGTATGGCGGTAAGCGGGCATGACCCGAATGGCACGAACTTAAGGGGTGAAGACGGATTCTTAATCGTAATCCTAATCTTACTCTTAATCACCTCTTCGAGTCCTCAAATCACTCAATAACAATACCTTAAGATTAGGATTAAGAGTATGAGTAAGATTAGGACGCATACAGATTCGCGCCTTAAGTTCGCGCCATTCGGGTCATGAGCCGAATGGCACGAACTTAAGGGGTGAAGACGGATTCTTAATCGTAATCCTAATCTTACTCTTAATCACCTCTTCGAGTCCTCAAATCACTCAATAACAATACCTTAAGATTAGGATTAAGAGTATGAGTAAGATTAGGACGCATACAGATTCGCGCCTTAAGTTCGCGCCATTCGGGTCATGTCCACTTTTTATTGCCACACGCCCAAGGTTTCGAGCTGCTTAGTCGCTTGCTCGCCCCAGCCGCGGTTCGCGGCGGGACTCGCAGGGCTCGGGTGCAAAATACGCCCGACCTGCACGTCGACATCTTTCAAGGCCACCTTCGCACGGCCTTCCGCGAACGCGCCGACGCCAATTACCCACTCGGGTTGCAACGCCGCAACTAACTCGCGCAAATGTGTATCACACAGTGAATACAACGCGGCGACCTCAGACGCGGGCAACTTATCTGGCGTGCGGTTGCGCCCGCTTGCTTCCATAAACACCAGCGGACAATAATTTGCCACAAAGTGATCCGCAAAGAACGCATTGGCAGAAGCGAAGCGTTCGCTGAACAAACCCCACAGACGCCGCCCGCTCACCTCGCTACGCTGACAAGCGAAGCCCTCGACCACACGCTTTGGATGTTCGTTGAACGGCTGCTGAATGTCCTCATTCACCCCCACCCAATCACGGACTAACGTAACTTCGCCAAACGGCACGCCGGTCTGCGCCATGCCAAAAGGCCCGGGGTTCATCCCCATGAAAATTACTTTCTTCGGCGAGCTGGCGTGCTGCTTCAGATAACTCCGATGCCCTGCCCACGCATAGTCCAGTGGGTTATAAACATGTGTGG
>CAJJBN010000014.1:0-30000 GCA_905182435.1 Opitutaceae bacterium BACL24 MAG-120322-bin51
GCAGTTGGATGCAGCCGGTATTGCCGCGCTGGCGAGCGGTCTGCAAAAAGGCCTCGCGAGCGAAGTGAATGTACAGGACTTTCCGCAGGAAGCGATGCAAGCGGCCTTTGGTCAGGCGCAAGCGCGCGCCGAAGCGGTGCAAGCTGAAGCGGCAGAGTTGCCAGCTATCACGCCGGACGCTTTGGATAAGATCGGCATGGTGATGGTCATGCAGTCTGGGCTGGCACAGCTCGGTTTTGGTGCCGCCGATGCCGAATTGATCGCCAAGGGTTTTACTGCGGGTGCGCTCGCGACGGAAATGGATCCTGCCATGGAGGCCAAGATGCCTGCGTTCCAAGCATTCATCCAGCCACGTGCCGAAGCGGCTCAAGCACAAGCTCAAGTCGCTCAGGCGGCGGCTCAAGCGGCTGCTGAACAAGCAGGTGCGTCGATGGCTGTTGAAAACATTGCCGCAGGTCAGGCTTTCATCGCAGGCTTGAGTGCGGATGCCGCGGTGCAGTCGAGCGAGTCCGGTTTGCACTATAAGGTACTAGAGCCGGGCTCGGATGTGAAGCCGACCATGAGCGATAAGGTTTTGGTGCACTACAAGGGCACCTTGATCGACGGAACGCAGTTTGATAGCTCTTATGATCGTGGCGAGCCAGCCGAATTCCCACTTAATGGTGTGGTCAAAGGCTTCGGCGAAGGCCTGACTAAGGTCGGTGCGGGCGGCAAGATTGTCCTCTATATTCCCAGCGAGCTTGGCTACGGCAATTCCCCGCGGCCCGGTGGTGCGATCAAGCCGGGCGACACACTGATCTTCGAGTGTGAGTTGGTTGAGATCCGCTAGCGCTTGAGCGCAGCGATCGGAGAGTGGCGCACACCGACTCCCTGCGGCAAATGATTTTCAAAAGCCCTCGGTAAACCGAGGGCTTTTTTGTGCGTCTGGGGAGGGACCACCTCCGTGTGGTCCGGGCTGGACTAGTGCTTGGAGCGATCGGAGGCTATAATTATGAGGGGGAGCAGGGACGGGGGAGCAAGGGACGGGGGAGCAAGGGACAGGGGGAACAAGGGACAGGCTTATAAAGGGGGAGAGGGGAAGCAAGGGACAGGCTTATAAAAGTTTATAAAATTTTCTCTAAAATTACGGCGGACGAGGCGGAAGCTCGGCCCGCCCAGTTGCTGCTGCCTAAAAGCCCTGCCCGGGATCACCGCCGAGGGGAATGCTTAAGGGACAGGCTTATAAAAGTTTTTAAAATTTTCTCTAAAATTACTGCGGACGAGGCGGAGCTCGTCCCTCCCAGTTGCTGCTGCCTAAAAGCCCTGCCCGGGATCACCGCCGAGGGGAATTATTAAGGGACAGGCTTATAAAATTTTCTCCCAGTTGCTGCTGCCTAAAAGCCCTGCTTGGGATCACCGCCGAGTGGGGCGGCGGGGACGCTGCGTTGATCCATGCAATCGGCGGCGTAGTTTTTGTGCAGCTGCCAGCCGGCGCGGTAGGGGGCGCCGTGGCACTTGATCCATTCGGTGATGGCGTTGAGCACCTCTGGGTTGCTGTGCTGTGACCATTCGGGGTGCAGCCAGACGATATTGTCTGCGCTCAGCTCTGCTCCGCGCTCGCGGAGAACGTCGACGTATTCGGTGATTGCTTCGGGGCGGTCGATGATGAGCTTAAATTCATTGGCTCGGGCGACATTCTCGGCAAGTGGCAGCTTCCAGCGCTTGGGGCTGAGTGTGATCCAGTCGAATGCGCCGCGAATTGGAAAGGCACCGCTGGTTTCGAGGTGGGTTTTTTGGCCCACCGCGTGAAGTGCATCAGTGAGCGCGCTGAGATCGTGGATAGCGGGCTCGCCGCCGGTGATTACGGTGAACTCGGCCTGGGTTTGAGCGACTTCGGCTGCGAGGGTCGTAGGCTCGAGCCGGGCAATGCGCTTCGGGATGTAGTCCGGGTGCCAAGTGCCAGCGGAGTCGCACCACGGGCAATGCACGGGACAGCCGAAGGTGCGGATGAAGTAAGCGGCTCGCCCTGCGTGCGCGCCCTCGCCTTGGAAGGTGTAAAACTGTTCGTGGATCGGGAGACTTGAGGGCTGAGACTTGAGGGCTGAGACTTGAGGGCTGAGACTTGAGGGCTGAGACTTGAGGGCTGAGACTTGAGGGCTGAGACTTGAGGGCTGAGACTTGAGGGCTGAGACTTGAGGGCTGAGACTTGAGGGCTGAGACTTGAGGGCTGAGACTTGAGGGCTGAGCGAGGGTGAGACTGAGGGCGAGACTTGAGGGTGAGTGAGGGTGAGACTTGAGGAACTGAGGGTGAGACTTGAGGGCTGAGACTTGAGGGCTGAGGCCTGAGACTTGGGCAAAGAGTTGGCTATTCGGGGCGGTAGGCGGCGCTATTTTTCGAGTCTTCGACGACTTCGATTTCGGTGATCCACACGCGGCCACTGGTTTCTGCGCGAACCATTTGGTCGAAGATGCCGTGTAGGTGTTGGGCGACGCCCTCGCAGGAGCAGTTTGGTAAAATATAGGGCTTGAACAGGTCGCCCGCGTTGGCCAACAGCGCTGGAGTTTCGGGGTCGTCCTCATTAAACAGGCAGGCGTGGTCGAGATGCTTATCGATCCAGGTCTTAAGGTATTTGAGTCGCCCAAAATCAACCACAAAGCCATTCGTATCGGTCTCGCTGCAGGCAAAGGTTAGGGTGATGCCCCAATTGTGTCCATGGATCAGCGCGCAATGGTCTTCGTGCAGATGTTGGCGGTGGGCGAACGGAATGTCGCGGTAAGATTTTTTACAGGTGAGCATCTTTTGAGAAAGTGGAAAAGTGGAAAAGTGGAAAAGTGGAAAAGTGGAAAAGTGGAAACTGAAAGCTTAGAGTCGCCAGTTGTTGGCGCGCAGCGTGGTGATGTCCGGCGCGTCGTCAGCGTAAGGTGTTGGATCGGTGATGCCTGCGAGGTCGAAGGCTTCGCGTCGTTCAATACAGGTGCCGCAGCGGCCACAGTGGATGTCGCCGCCTTGGTAGCAGGACCACGTTTTCGCAAAGGGGAGGCCCAGTTCTGCGCCGCGGCGGACGATGTCGGCTTTGGTCCAATCGACGAAGGGGCGGCTGAGCTCGACCGTGCTCCAGTCGCAGAGTAGGATGGCTGCGGCCATGGCGTCGGCAAACTCGTTGCGGCAATCGGGGTAGATAGCGTGGTCGCCGCTGTGGGCGGCGTAGGCGATCTCTTCGGCGCCGATGGAGAGGGCATGTCCGGCGGCGATGGCGAGCAGAATCATGTTTCGATTCGGCACAACGGTGGACTTCATTGATTCCTCGGTGTAATGACCCTCGGCGACTTCGATCTCGGGCGAGGTCAGGCTGCTGCCGGCGAGCAGTGGCTGAATCGCCGAGAGGTCGGCGGTTTGATGCGGAACATCGATGGCCTTGCAGATATCTGCTGCATGCGTGAGCTCGCAGCGATGGCGCTGCCCATAGTCGATTGACAGTGCATGCACGGTGTGGCCTGCTGCGCGCAAGTGGTAGAGGAGGACGGTCGAGTCGAGTCCGCCAGAATAGATTAGGACGCTTTTCATGAATTCAGTGGTTGCCGATTGGCTGCGGCCCTGGGAATTCGTTAGCAGGGCCTGCTGATGGAGGAAGCAACGTGATGTTTTTGGCACAGACGGCAAGGCAAAACCGTAGGGGCGGCAGCCCCCCCCTAACAGTCTGTGACGACGGAGGCTACATTGAGCCGAGTGGCACGGGCATTCCTGTTTGTGGCCAGGTGATCGGCCAGGCAAGCGGGCAGGAGTGCTTGTTTTAGTTGCAATTTGCCCGCTGAAACTATCCTCAATTGCCACCATACAGACACTTGACAAGCGGCCAAGGCCGTTTAGCTTTCTGGATTCTTAAATTAACTTAGCAACATCTTTTTTAAGCGGGCATAGGTCCGCTTTTTCATTTTCCGCCGCAATGAGTCACGAAATTTTATCAGTCTTAGAATACATGGAAAAAGAGAAGGGCATCGATCGCGCCGATATGATCGAAGCCATCTCTGCTGCGATTGCAGGCGCTGCCCAGAAAGGCGTCGCTGCGGGGCAAGATATCCGTGTTGCAATTAACCCCAAAACGGGTGCCTTGAAGGCGTGGTCTAGTCTCAATGTGGTCGACTCCGTTGGCGATGCCGAGCTCGAGATTCACATTGAAAAGGCGCGTGCCATTCAACCTGATGTGGAGATCGGTGGAGTCATCGAAAAGGAAATCGACCCCGCATATTTGGGCCGTATCGCCGCGCAGACTGCGCGTCAGGCGATCATGCAACGTATCCGCCAGTTTGAGAAAGACCGCATTTACGACGATTACAAAGACACTGTCGGTGACATCGTCACGGGTATCGTGCGTCGCCGTGAGCGCGGTGATTTGATCATCGATTTGGGCAAAGCTGAGGCGATTCTTCCACCACGTGAGCGCGTACAGGGTGAGGATTATGCGCCGGGCGAAAGCATCCGCTGCCTGCTGCTCAAGATCGAGCAAACCAATCGCGGTCCAGACATCATTCTTTCACGCTCAAACATCAACTTTGTGCGCCGCCTGTTCGAACTCGAAGTGACGGAAATCGCCGATGGCACGGTGACCATCGAAGCGATGGCCCGCGAAGCTGGCTACCGCACGAAGATCGCTGTGAATAGCTCAGACCCGAAGGTTGATCCGGTCGGTGCATGTGTCGGTGCACGTGGTGCCCGCGTCAAAACCATCGTGCGTGAGCTCGGTGGTGAGAAAATCGATATTATTCGCTATCACAGCGATCCTATTCAGCTGCTCGAAGAAGCGCTATCGCCTGCGGTCCCGAAAAACATCAAGGTGATCGAAGCCGATCGTCGCATCCACTTCGAAGTGGCTGAAGATGATCTTTCGATTGCAATTGGCCGCCGTGGCTTCAATGCTAAGCTCACTTCCCGCCTCATCGGCTGGAAGCTCGACATCGGCAAGGAAGAGAAGGAAGCAGTTGGCTTCGATGAGAAGGTCGCGAAGGCGCTCAAGGGCATCAACATGATTCCTGGCATTGAGCCAGCGATTGGCGAACGCCTTGTTTCCATCGGCTTGATCAGTCCCGAAGCCTTCGAAGGCGTATCCATTGGGGATCTCGTCGACGCAGAATTTAGTGAAGAAGAAGCCAGCGACGTGCTGGCTAAAGTTGCCGCATACCTGGAGCAAAACGCATAATCCAAGTAGTCGCCAAGCCTTCCATCCATCTATCAGATATCAAGTCATAACTCTTCCATGAGTGTTCGTATACATCAGCTTTCCAAACAAGTCGGAATGGAGAATAAAGAGCTCATTGAGCTCCTCCGTAGTCGCGGGTTCGAAGTCAAAAGCGCTTCCAGTACCGTCGATAATATATCCGCCGAATCCCTCGTAGAAGAGTTCGCCTCAACGCATAAAGCTGAGGACGTACCTGCCGACGAAGCACCTGTTGCAGCGGAACCGCCGAAGGGGCCGACCTTGCCAGACGGAGTCGTCGTCAAGAGCGCTGCCGAAATCAAGCTTGAGCGTGAGGCTGCGGCTGAAGCAGCTAAGCCGAAGGCAACCGAGGCCGCTGCGCCGAAGCCAGTGGCAGCTGCGCCGAAGCCAGCTCCGATGAGTAAAGCGCCGCCGAGTGCACCTCGTTCAAAGGGCCCGCCGATCGTGCGCCACGTCCTAAATCACCCCCACCAGGAGTGGCTCCTGCGGGTCTTAAATCTGCTGCGCCATCGGCACCGAAGGGTCCCAAAGCACCGATCGTGGCGGGTCCGTCGGCGCCAGAGCCTAAGGCTCCGGCAGCAGCCAAGCCTCCCATCGCCAAAGCACCTGCGGCCAAGCCTGCAGTTGCCGCAGCGCCGACACCTGCTGGCCACCAAGCCTCCAGGTCCACCAAAGCCTGCTGGCCCGCCGAAGCCTCCAGGCCCGCCGAAGCCTCCGTCTGCGAGCGCGGCGAAAGCCGAAGCGACACCTGCCGCGACTGATGCTGAAGTGTCGGTTGATGGCGAAGCAGCTGCTGAAGTGGTCGAAGTCGCAGAGCGTATCATCCACGCCAAGCCTCCGATTGTGGTGCGCGATTTCGCGACTGAGATCGAAGTTAAGCCGTTCAAATTGATTTCTGAGCTCATGGAAATGGGCATTTTCGCTTCGATGAATCAAACCATCGAAGAGCCGATCGCGATTCAGATTGCGAAGCGTCATGGCTTTAAGCTCGAGATCCACCACCGTGGTGAGACTCAAGCCGAGGTCGCTGAAAAGAAAAAAGTCGCTAAGGTCGCAGACGATGATCCTCGTTTCCTCAAGCCGCGTCCCCCCGTTGTGTGTATTCTCGGTCACGTTGATCACGGTAAGACCACACTGCTCGACACGATTCGTAAGGCCAATGTCACTGCGGGTGAAGCGGGTGGCATCACTCAGCATATCGGTGCTTACCAGATCGAACACAACGATCGTAAGATTACTTTCCTTGATACTCCAGGTCACGCCGCTTTCTCGCTGATGCGTGAACGTGGTGCAAACGTCACTGACGTAGCGATTCTTGTGATCGCTGCTGACGATGGGTTTAAGCCACAGACCGAAGAGGCACTGCGCTTTGCTAAGGAAGCCAACAATTCCATCATCGTTGCGATCAATAAGGTCGATGCGAAGGGGGCGAATGTCGACCGCGTGAAGCAACAGATGCAAGAAAAGGGCATCGCACCAGAGGACTGGGGCGGTGAAACCATTGCAGTGGAAGTTTCCGCCTTGAAGGGCACTAATATCGACGATTTGCTCAATATGATTCTTCTGCAAACAGAAGTTTTGGAGCTTCAAGCAAATCCAGATTGCTCGGCATCTGGTACAATCATCGAAGCTCAACTGGAAGAAGGTCGTGGTGCAACTGCATCCGTTATCGTTGAACGCGGCACCCTGAAGAAGGGCGATGCGCTGATCTGTGGTGAAGCCTATTGTAAGGTGAAGTCGATGGAAGATGAGAATGGTAAGCTGCTCAAAGAAGCGCCGCCATCGACTCCAGTGAAGGTCATCGGTTGGTCGCAAGTGCCAAGTGGTGGTAACACATTTACTTCCGTGAAAAACGAGAAGACCGCCAAGAAAGCCGCTGCTGAAGCGACGACTGAGCGTAAGCGTGAAGAAAACGTCGCTCCGGAGCAATCCGCGAAGAAGGAGGGCGCCGTCACCGTTGAAGATTTATTTGCCGCGATTGCGCAGCAAAAGAAGGCCTGCCTTAGCGTGATTGTTAAGTCTGATGTGCACGGTTCGACCGAAGCATTGGTCAACAGCATCAAGCAGATCACGAGTGATAAGGTGGACATTCGCGTCATCAGTCATGGTGTTGGGCATATAAGTAAGAGTGATATCGCACTGGCTAGCGCTGGTGACACCGATGTTACGATCGTTGGTTTCAATGTGCGTCTTGATAATGGCGTGCAGAGCCAAGCGAAACATCACGATGTGCGCATCATTCAGCACGATATTATTTACGAACTGCTCGACCAAGTCGAAGACTGCATGGCCGAGTTGCTCGAGCCGGAATTGAGTGAGAAGAAGCTCGGTGCCGCCGAGATTCGTCAAGTCTTCAGTATGGGCAAGAATCGCGCTGTTGCTGGTTGTATGGTCACCGAAGGCACGATCAATCGCAACCGCAAGGCACGCTTGCTACGTAACGGCGAAGTTATTCACGAAAGTAAGATTGATACACTCAAGCGCTTCAAGGACGACGTTAAGGAAGTCCGCGCTGGCTTCGAATGTGGTATTAATGTGGATGGTTACGACGATTACGAAGAAGGCGATGTCATCGAATGCTTCGAGGTCGTGGAGATCCGTCCGACCCTGCGATAATTAGTTTCATTCGGCGGCGTGCGAATTCGCACGTCGCCGATTTTTTTTGAATAGGTCCCATCCCTTTAAATTATGTCAAAACGTATTTCCCGTGTTAACGAGCTCCTCCAGCGTGAGATTGGAGAGCAACTGCGCCGCTACTATGGTGGTGCAGAATCCGTCAAAATCACAATCAGCGATGTCGATACATCGCCTGATCTGCGCCAGTGTAAAATCTTCTATGCCGTCATGGGTGAAGAGCAGGAAATCAAGCAGGCTCAGGCATTCTTCAAGCGCATTGGCAAAGAGCTGCGCCAACGCGTGATGTCACGTGTGACGCTCAAGTATTTCCCTCGTTTTGATTATATGTATGACCCGTCGATGGAGCGGGGTGCAGGCATCTTAGACCTACTGGACCAATTAGATAACGAAAATGACAAAGGCTGAATTCTCACCCGAACGAGAGTCCGCTGTTCGCGGCGAGCGTTGAACGACTTAAAGGCAAGAAGGTTGCCGTGTGTGGGCACTTGCGTCCCGACGGTGATTGCATCGGCTCGATCGTTGCCGTGGTTCGTGTCTTGAAAAGCTTAGGCATCGACGCGGTAGGCCTCAATCGCGACGAAGTGCCTGCGACACTTCAGGCATTTGTCGGTGATACGCCCTTAATGCTCGCGGCAGATTTCCAGCCCGACGGGCATGTCGCGGTGACGGTCGATTGCGCCGACAAAAAGCGTATCGGCGAGCGCTTGATCGAACTCTTCCCGGAAGTCGCTCTAAATGTAGACCACCACATTTCAAACAAGGCGTATGCGCAGGAGAATCTAATCATCGCCACGGCATGTGCCACTGCGGAGATCCTTGCAGGCGTTTACATGGACCTCGGTTACGAGATCGATGCAGTCACCGCGCAGGCCTTGTATGTGGGGATCGCGACTGATACCGGGCAATTTCGTTTCCCTTCGACCACGCCCGAAACATTCGAGATCGCACGTCGACTCTGCGAATGTGGCGCGCAGCCATCCGCTGCAGCGCACGAACTCTACGAGTGCGAGACTTTTGAGAAGATCAAACTGCTACAGAACTTTTTGAACTCGCTCAGCATGGAATTTGAGAACCGTGTCTGCGTGGGCTTGATCGAGAATGGCGTCTACGAAGAAACTGGCGCGACCATCGACGATTCCGAAGGCTTGGTCGATTATGCGCGCTCAATCGTGGGCGTCGATATTGGCGTCTTAATCGAGGATCGCGATGGGGCACTGAAAGGCAGCTTACGTGCGAAGAACCCATTCTATCGAGTCGATCAGGTCGCAAAACTTTTCAATGGCGGCGGACATGCATGTGCCGCGGGGCTAAATGTCGAGAATAGTTCGATCAAAGAATTCTATCCGCAATTGATGGAAGCATTGGGCAAGCATCTCGAAGCGCTCGGCCAGCCAGAGTAATTCGTGCCCTCCTAATCCTACTCCTAATCTCTATTTTTAGAGTTCCAGGATATGATTAAGAGTATGATTAGGATTAGGACTATGACGGTGAATTAGAGTAAGAGTAAGATTAGGATTAAGATTAGGACGGTGAATTAGAGTAAGAGTAAGATTTTTAATTAGGAGTAAGTTTTTATTATGTCTCAACAAACGAATGATGATCCGATCGGCGTATTGCTGGTTGATAAGCCACAGGGAATGACTTCCCACGATATCGTTGCGCGTATGCGCCGCGTGTTTCGTATCAAAAAGATTGGGCATGCAGGCACGCTCGATCCCATGGCGACTGGTCTGTTGCTGATTCTCGTCGGAAAAGCGACCAAGGTCTCTCAGTTTTTGATGAGCATGGATAAGGAATACACTGGCACGGTGAAGCTCGGTGAAGCGACTGATTCGCAGGATGCCGATGGCGAGATCGTTGAGACCAAGCCTGTGCCTGAGCTGACGCAAGCGGATGTCGAAAAAGAGATGGCGACCTTCATGGGCGATCAATACCAGACGCCGCCGATGTTTTCGGCGAAGAAGGTCAATGGGCAGAAGCTCTACAAGTTGGCTCGCCAGGGTAAGACAATCGAGCGCGAGGCGCGTGTGATTCATGTCAGCCGCTATGATATCCTAGATTTTAGCCTTCCTGAAGTTTCGATTATCGTCGGTAGCAGTAAGGGTACCTACATCCGCACGCTCGCGCATGATCTGGGTGAACGCCTCGGTTGTGGCGGTCACTTATGTGCGTTGCGTCGCACGCAGGTGGGTAAGTTTCGTATTGAAGATGCGAATACATTAGAGGAAATCGAAAATATGGCTCCCTCTGAGTTGCGCACTAAACTGATTCCAGTTAATCAAGCAGTGCCGAGTGTCGCGATGTAGTGACGCTTAGTTGCGTAATATTGAGACTTTGAGGTATGTTTATGCGTGTGTTAAAGACGGCGGGCGATGCTCTGTCATTGCCACGCGCGCGGCGGTTTTCTTTCGCCGGTGGAAACGACGGAGCGTTTCCCTCCACCAGGAAGTCGCTATTTGAGCGCTTGCGCTGTGAGGCTATTTTCTTAATTTCCCAATGATGCAACTTCCCGCCCACGTCGAACGCTTTGAGGAACTAGCTGGCCTGACTGGCGAGTTACACTTAGCCATTGGTGTGTTTGATGGGGTGCATCTCGGCCATAAGGCGGTGATCGAATCGGCGGTTTTTTCGGCGCAGCGATCCGCTGGTGTGAGTGGGGTGCTGACGTTTGATCCGCATCCGAGTCGTTTATTTCGTCCAGATGCGCCGACGCTGTTGATGATGCCGATCGAGGCAAAGACCTCAATGCTACATGCAGTCGGTGTGGATGTAGTGATCCGAAAGCACTTTGACCGTGCGTTCGCGTCAATCCCAGCCGGGGACTTTTTAGGGAATTTGAAAGCGGCCTTGCCCGCATTGAAATCAATCTATGTCGGCGAGAATTTTCGATTCGGCAAGATGCGTGCTGGCAGTATCGCGACTTTGATCGAGTCGGGCAATGAGCTCGGGCTCGGCGTGTTTAGTGTGGAACGTATTAAGCACAATGGAGAGCCGATTAGCAGCACGCGTATTCGGCAGGATCTCGTCTCTGGACAGATCGAATCTGTGAATGATTTGTTCGGCTATAACTATTGTTCGACTGGGCAGGTCGTCGGTGGCGCTCAGTTGGGTCGCAAAATTGGCTTTCCGACCTTGAACCTGCCATGGGATCCCGAGTGTCGGCCGTGCTTTGGTGTGTACCATGTGCGCTTCCGCGGAGCGGCAGATCAGCCATGGGCATTTGCAGTGGCGAATTATGGAGTCAAGCCGACGGTGGCTGTGGCAGAACAATTACCGGCGCTGGAGGTGCATGCGCTGGAGGCTACCAAGCTGGATTGTGGTGACTCGATCGAGGTCGAGTGGCTACGTTTTATTCGGCCCGAACAGAAATTTGCATCCGTGGATGCGTTAAAGGTACAGATTACTAGAGATTGTGAGACAGCGCGTGGATTGTCGGTTGCCTCGGCTTGATACAAGTGATGAGGATCGAAGTCGGGTTTGGCTAGAGTGACACTTTAGGTTTATTTGTCGGCGTCGCGGATCAGCGAAGGTGTTACTCGCGTGATTCCTGATGAAGAAGCGAATGTAGGCTCGCAAACTGACAGACAGTAGGGTCATTGTCCGGAATGCCTGATCGTATCATTGAATTTACTGTGCCTAAGGGTGTTAAGTCCGGACGTGCGGATAAGATTTTTTCCGCAGAGTTTGATGACATTAGTCGAGTCCGATTGCAGAAGGCTTTTGAGGCGGAGCTAGTGACCTTTGATGGCGCGATCATTGATAAGCGCTTCAAGGTGAATCGTCCGGGCGTGTTGCGCGCAGTGCTTGAAGAAGTGGTACTGGGCGAGGGGCCGAAGCCGATCGATATTCCACTCAGTATTATTTACGAAGATGAATCGATCGTAGTGGTCAATAAGCCTTCGGGGATGGTGACACATCCTGGCACTGGCACGGGTGAGGATACTTTGGTGCATGCGTTATTACATCATACCAATGGTAACTTGAGTAGTATCGGCGCGCCAGATCGGCCAGGTATTGTGCATCGGTTAGACAAGGAGACCACTGGTCTGATTGTGGCAGCTAAGACTGATCGTGCGCATCATAAGTTAGTGGCATCTTTCAGTGCGCGTGAAACGTATAAACGCTACACCGCGCTGGTACTCGGCACGCCGCGCCAAACGGCTGGTACCTGCGATGGCCCGATTGGGCGACATAGCGTGGTGCGTACGCGTATGGCGATTATGGCAATGGGTAAAGAGGCCAAGACTGATTGGTCGGTTGAGCATAGTTTTGGCGGTCAGGTTGCGCTGGTGAGTTGCGTGATTCACACTGGTCGTACGCACCAGATTCGCGTGCATATGAGTGGCATGAACCATCCACTGTTGGGCGATACGACTTATGGCTACAAGCCAAGTCGTTTAAGAGGGATCGATGTGCCACGTATCATGCTGCACTCGACGGAGCTGCAAGTGCAGCATCCCGAGCGTGACGAAGAGATGGAGTTTGTGGCTCCGCTGCCGGCAGATTTTAAGGCAATGATGGATCGACTGACTGTGTAATGCGGTTGTCTTTGGTGTCATTGCTTGCAACGGCCAAAGGAGTGTGGGCGACTCGCCCACGTTAAGGCCGTTGCAAGCAACGACGCCACGAATCAGATTTTATGAATGCTGGGTTGTCTGTCGGGGCAGATTTGTTCTGTCTGACAGCATGTTATTGCGGTTTTTCGTGGGTTATTTATTTTGTGTCGGATTGGTAGCGTCGCTGTCGGCTGCGGAAGCGCCTGAGCTGGCTTCTGTGCTGACCACGCGTTATGCGCCGTACGCGAACTGGCAGTCGGTAGTGGATGTGGATGCACTGGCACAACGGTCGGAATCGCGCTATTGGCACACGGCAGAGGAGATTGCGTTGCAGCGTGGTGACAGTGACTTGCCTTTAGCTGGATTACACATCGCGTTGGACCCCGGGCACATCGGCGGGCAGTGGGCCGCCGCGGAAGGTCGACAGTTCCGAATCGCAGAAAATGATTTCTATGTACGCGAAGGGGAGTTGGCCCTCGTAGTGGCGCAGCTTGCTCGGGCAAAACTGGTGGCGCTCGGCGCCAATGTCACGCTAGTGCGGGAGGCTGCTGTGCGGGTAAATCCAAAGAGCCCGGTGGATTATTTGGAATTGGCTGCAGAGCAGATCTCATTGCCTAAAGAGCCCTCGCTATCTGCGCTCTGGGCATACGGTGGTGCGCTCCGAGCGCGGGCGGTTCATTTATCAATTGTGAAGGGAGACTTGATGGAACGAGCCCGATTGGTGAATCGAGAGATTCAGCCGGATGCGCTGATTTCTTTGCATATTAATGCGGCGGCGTGGCCTACTGAGAATGAAAGTGCAAGTGAGGCAAGCGAGAGCGCGAAGTTCCGACTGGTGGGTACAAATAATGTACATGCGCTAATTTTTGGCTGTTTGAGCGATGGGGAACTGCAAACTGGGAACCAGCTGGAGCAGTTGGCGGTGAAGTTGACGAATGGCAGTGGTCCTACAGAGCGCTTGCTCGGCGGCGCGTTGGCGACGGCATTGGCCGAGGCGACCGAGCTACCCGCGGCTAGGTATCGGAGGAATAATGCGATTTTATTGAGTTCGCAGCAGCCCTATTTATTTGCGCGTAATTTATTGCTACTACGCATGGCGGAGTGTCCAACGGTGCTGTTGGAGCCTTATATATCGAATAGTGTCGGAGCTTATGGTCGGCTGCAGTCGGCGTTGGCGAATCGGGCTGCGGACCGAGCGCTCGCAGAGGATGATATTTTACTGCAGTATGCGGACGCAGTGGTCGCCGGCGTGCGGGCATGCTATGGCCAAGAATAGTGCGATTCACAAAGCCTTCACGTTGGTTGCTTTGAACCCGACTGCGTTGCATGCGATTCAGTTTATTTAATGAAACGGATAGACAATGGGTAGCTGTAGCTGGTGCCTTTGCTCGCTTTAATCGCGGCTATGATGGTGTAGACGATGTTTAGAATCATCAAGGCGGGGATCATGAATAGGCCGACGATGAAAAAGATTAAGATACCGGCGATCACCATGTAGATCGTCATCGAGATCTGGAAGTTGAGTGACTCCTTGCCGCAGAGATCGACGAATGGGTCCTCGTCGCGCTTGATGAGCCAGACGATGAGTGGGATGAGAATGTTGCCGAGCGGCACGCCGAGTAGTTGGGTCAAGCTCAGTAAGTGACACAGCATGCCGATGGTGTGGTCGGCTTTGACCTCAGTCGCTGGCAGGACTGGTGATTGCTGGGTTTCGGCTTCGATTGAAGGCTCGGTCGGTTCGGCTGCGTCGTTTTCCATTTGATCGCGAAGCCTAGTGGCTCGAATAACTCGGGCAACTGCGAAATCCGTATGGTCGGAGTGGGGGGCGGTTCGCTTGTTTTCGACAGGAGGGAGGGCGACTCACGCTCGTTGCGAGATGTGCCGTGGGCGGGTCGCCCACGCTCCTTACTTTTGTTCCGCACGCAGGAACACGATCGTGTTGCCTTCCGAAGCTTCAGCATCGAATTGGTAGCCGCTGGTGTTAAACGCCTTCAAGCCTTCGACGGACTGCACTCGGTTGCGGACGATGTAGTCGGCCATCATGCCGCGGGCTTTTTTTGCGTAAAAGGAAATGATTTTGAAGGTGCCGTTCTTTGCATCCTTAAAGACGGGAGTGATCAACTGGCCATTGAGCTCGTCGAGCTTAACGGACGAGAAATATTCGTTCGAGGCGAGGTTGACGACGAGGTCGCAAGTAGAGGCCTTGAGATCTTTGTTGAGGAGTTCGGTGATGGTCGAACCCCAGAATTGGTAGAGGTTATTGCCGCGGGTGTTTTCGAACTTCGTACCCATCTCTAGGCGATAGGGCTGCATGCGGTCCAACGGCCGCAGCACGCCGTAGAGTCCAGATAGAATACGGATTTGTTGTTGCGCGGCAGCGAAATCGTCGGCGGACCACTCGGCAAGTGCCATGCCTTGGTAGACGTCGCCGGTAAATGCCAGAATCGCTTGGCGGCTATTCGCTGCGGTAAAGCTCGGCTGGTAGTTCTGGTAGCGTGCATGGTTCAGCTCCGCGAGTTTGGGGCTGATGTGCATGAGCGTACCGACCGCTTCGGGGCTGAGGGTTTTCAGCTGCTTAATTAACTCCGCAGAATGCGCGGCCAGGCGCGGCTGCGTCGCTTTGTCAGTGAGTAGTGGAGCTTGGTAGTCGAGAGACTTTGCGGGCGATAGGAGAATCAACATGCTTTAAAACAACAATCCTGAACTGTTTCGAGTGCAAGAGGGAAGCGATGAAAATGGTCGGCAAATAGAAAAGGCGGGGTGTCGGATTTGAGACATCACGCTTGCCAGCGCTCGTGAACCGTCTTTGCTGCTTCGATATGGCCAATCAATCGCAGCCCAGATTTCTTGATTACACTACCGCACGCACGATTGCGGACGACTTCGGCACGCCCGTGTATGTGTATGACATGACCACTTTGAAAGCGAATGCCGCCGCGGTGCTGGCATTCCCGAATGCCTTTGGTTTGACCGCTCGCTATGCGATGAAGGCATCGCCGAATGCTGCGATACTTAAAATTTTCAATGAGGCGGGCCTACAAATTGACGCTAGCTCGGGGCATGAGGTACGTCGTGCCATTGCCGCCGGCGTGCCAGCAGCGAATATCAGTCTGAGCACGCAGGAGTTGCCGACTGATTTTGCAGAACTTTACGAGCTGGGGATTGAGATCAATGCCTGCTCCCTGAGTCAGCTGGAGCGTTTCGGCCAAGCCTGCCCGGGTAAGACGATCGGCCTGCGCTTTAATCCTGGCTCTGGCTCTGGTGGTAACAACCGCACCAATGTCGGTGGCCCTGCTTCGAGTTTCGGCATCTGGCATGAATGGATTGATCAGGTGCAGGCGATTGTGCTTCAGTATGGCTTGCAGGTGATTCGTATTCATACGCACATCGGCTCGGGCAGTGATCCCGCGGTGTGGCAAAAGATTTCTGGCATGAGTCTGGATCTGGTGCGCCAGTTCCCTGACGTGGTCGCACTCAATCTTGGTGGCGGCTACAAGGTCGCGCGCATGGAGAGTGAAGTCGGCACCGACCTGCAGGAGTGTGGGGCGCCTGTGGCGGAAATGTTCCGCGAATTTGCGCAGGCCACGGGTCGCGAGATCCGTTTGGAAATTGAGCCAGGCACATATTTGCTGGCAAACACCTGTGCGGTGTTGTCCACCGTGCAGGACGTGGTCAGCACCGGTGCGGATGGCTATGATTTTTTAAAACTCGATACCGGGATGACAGAGATTCTACGTCCGTCGATTTATGGTGCGCAGCATCCGATCTACATCCTTCAGCCCGAGGTCGCAGGCGAAACGCGCGCTTATGTGATCGCTGGGCATTGTTGCGAGTCGGGCGACATTCTGACGCCTGCACCGGGAGATCCTGAATTATTGGCGACACGTGCATTGCCGCTCTGCCAGATCGGCGATCTATGTGTGATTGATGGCGCGGGTGCGTATTGTGCGGCGATGTCGACCAAGCACTACAATTCGTATCCCGAAGCCGCCGAAATCATGCTCGATGAGGCGAAGGTGCCACATGTGATTCGCCGCCGTCAGAAGCGCGAAGACATTTGGGCCAACGAAGTGGCGTTGGGGTAAGGTGCGGCATCTTGCCGCTTGCTTGGTCGTGGGGGGGGCGGTTGTAAGCCGCGTCGACTCATGTGGTTGATGTGTTAGTATGCATCTTTTCTGCATCCCTTCTTGCTTTGTGTTGCAAGGCTAGGTTATAGATTTGAACAGTTCTACTAATCTACTCCCCCTCCCCGTTATGAAAATCGATCATCCTCGAGCCCACCGTCGGGCGTGCCTCAAAATTGTTCTAGGTCTGTTGTCTGTATGGTTCGCTGTTAGCTTCGGCTGCGGTATCATTTTTCGTGAATGGCTAGATGCTAATGCGCCACAAGTCGGCAACGCACCGTTCGGGTTCTGGATGGCGCAGCAAGGAGCGATCATCTGCTTCGTCTTATTGTTGTTGGTGTATGCGTTCTTGATGAACCGTCTCGACGCCAAGCACGGCTATACTGAACACAAATAACGCGAATATATACGATGACGCAAGATCACCTAAATTTCATTTTTATCGGAATCTCTTTTGCCATTTACATTGGCATCGCGGTTAAATCGCGGGCCGGTTCGACCAAGGAATATTATACGGCCGGCGGTGGCGTGTCACCACTCGCCAATGGTATGGCCACTGCGGCGGACTGGATGTCGGCTGCGACGTTCATCTCGATGGCGGGCACGGTCGCTCTGAGCGGCTATGATGCGTCGCGCTTCTTGATGGGCTGGACCGGTGGTTTCGTCTTGTTGACTATCCTGATGGTTCCTTACCTACGTAAATTTGGCAAGGCGACAGTACCTGACTTTATTGGCGACCGCTATTATTCAAAGCTGGCGCGCGGCGTGGCGGTGATTTGCGCGATCTTTATTTGCATGACTTACATCATGGGCCAAATGCGTGGTGTGGGTGTGGTGTTTTCGCAGCTATTCGGGATTGGGATTCCAGCGGGAGTACTGGCTGGTGCGTCGATCGTGTTCTTCTACGCGGGTCTGGGTGGGATGAAAGGCATTACCTATACGCAGGTCGCTCAATACTGCGTGATGGCTTTTGCCTATACGATTCCTGCGATCTTTATTGCGATGGCGTTGACGGGGAATGTGATTCCTCAGCTTGGATTGATCGGTAACTATACTGCCGATGTTGAGGTCATTCCGTTTTTTGAGAAGCTCAATAATATCAATCTCGAACTCGGCTTCCAGGAATACACCGCTGGTAAACTCTCGAAGATAAACATGTTTTGCATCACCGCCGCACTGATGTGTGGCACGGCGGGTTTGCCGCACGTGATCGTACGCTTCTTCACGGTTAAGAATGTCGGTGCCGTGCGTAAGTCCGCTTGTTGGACACTGCTGTTCATTGCCGTGATCTATCTCACGGCACCCGCAATTGGTGCGTTCTCGCGCGTGAACCTGATCAACAACCTGCACCAGACCAGCTACACCGAAGCGCCTGCATGGTTTAAAGATTTCGAGGCAACTGGCCAGATGGCATGGGTCGATAAGAACAACGACGGTGTGATCCAATATTTTGGGCCGGCAAAATCTGAGATCGGCTCGAACAGTGTTTTTCAAGGTAAGGCGCCGGCGTATCCGGTCTATGACGCGCCAGAGGAGCAGCGTATCGGTTCGCTCGGTCAACGCCTGCTGGCTAATAAAGGAGATAACTCCAACCCGAACGAGTTGTGGTTTGGTACTGATATTATGGTGATGGCGAACCCGCACATGGCAGGGTTGCCGATGTGGGTGATTTCGTTGCTGATGGCGGGTTGTATTGCTGCCGCACTCTCGACCGCGGCAGGATTGCTGCTAGTGCTTTCGACTTCGATCTCACACGACTTGATGAAGAAGATTATCAAGCCAGATCTGAGCGATCGGGAAGAAGTACGCTACGCGCGGTTCGCTTCATTTATTGCGCTCGTGGTGGCGGCGTACTTTGGCATTAATCCGCCGTCAGCGTTTATCGCGAAGACTGTGGCATTCGCTTTCGGCCTCGCGGCTTCTTCCTTCTTTCCGACTTTGTTGATTGGGATCTTCTCAAAACGGATGAATCGTGAAGGCGCGATTGCTGGGATGCTCTGTGGTATTTCGTTTACGATCGGCTACATTGTTTACTTCCAATTTCTTGATGGTCATGCAGATCAATATTTCCTCGGGATCTCTCCAGAGGGGATCGGCTTCGTCGGCATGTTGATCAACTTCGGCGTCGCGTTCTTAGTCAGTGCTTTCACTCCGGATCCGCCGCAGGAAGTGCAGGACATGGTCGAGAGTATTCATATCCCGTCAGGCTCTACCGAGGCATCGCACCATTAGTTGGTTCGAGTGTCTCTCATGGACACTTAGGCGTTAGTTAAGTATAAACCTTGCAAGTGTAAGAATCGGGTAGAATGGTTGTTTTTATGAGAACTAAGCAGCCCGCGATACTCTTTCTATTTGCTCTAATTTTTGGCTTTAGCGCGTTTGCCAGCGACTTTCGAACCTTCGAAAGCAGTGATGGCAGAAGTATGGAGGCGAAGATTGTCAGCCTTGATTCGAATCAAAAAGTGTCACTGAAGCTGGCGAATGGGCAGAGCTACCAGGGTGTAGGTATGACTATGTTCTCAGTAGAGGATCAGGCTTACATTTTGGAGTGGGAAAAGAAACGTGTCGCAGCAGAGATTGCCAATCGTGAGAATGCGCAGCTGCTGCCCGATTCGAAGCTTCTGATCATGGTTAAATCTGCTCGTGATAATGATCTTAACGACAAGGGCGATCCCGATAATCGAGAAGTTGAGTATGAGCCTGCCCTCACCATTGATAGTAAAGAAAAGGACAACAGCTTTCAGGGGGTAGAAGGCACTCTGGTATTTATCGGCCAAAGTGTGCTAGAGAAACAGGAATTCCACATTCTGTATCGCCAGGATTTCACCCTCGACCTTAAGGCGGGTGAGCGCACAAAGTGGAAGGGAAAGTCATTCAAGAATGTCTATGATGACTACGCCGCAAATGGTTCTGCATTTGGAGCAGAATACGAAGGTTATCTCATCGTCTTGCGTGACAATCAGGGGGTCGTCCGCATCTTGAAGGGCTCCAAAAGTAGCTGGGAGGCAAACTACGAAGCAATTTTAGGCGCCAATATGCGAGAGGGACATTCTCGAGATTTCGCTACCTCTGGGCCTAAGACGGTGCATTAGGCTGTCGTATTGGATTTGGCCGGGTCGGATTCCACTGATCAGGGTGTCTGGTGTCGGTGCAGTTCTAATTGATCTAGACTGTTTGACTGCAATATTGTTATTTTGATGCGATGTTAAATCAATATTCAGTGGCACAAAAGAGTGGGGCAGTGGGCTGCGCCATCGGTTTTGCTTGGCTGTATCTACTCTGCTTGCAACCGCTGGTTGAGGCAATTTTAGCTGCTAGCGATTGGTTGGACGGTGCATTCAAAGTCTGCTTTCCGATTGCGCTGGGGTTGCCTGGTATCATGTTGATGGTGGTCAGTGTGCAATTGATGACGAAACTGGCGACACGCGATCGGATTAAGAATGTCTTCGGCGTGCTGTGTGGATTCGGGACTTTTGTTTGTGCCTTTCTGGTGCTTCCATTGAGTTGGCGCTTTGTTACCGACCGGCATCCTGCTGGTGCTTTGTTGGCCTTCTCGCTGTTTATTTCGCTGCTACTGATGCTACTGCTCTATGTTCGGCTATCGAAATTCGTGATGAAACGTTCAGGCATTGTTTGCGTTCCAGGGGAATTTATTGGCCGTGGTTGCTATCAGATGTTCGCCTTGATTCTGTGGAGTATTTTGAATTCGGTTACGATGGAATATCGCGACGTACTGATGCCGGATACTCTGTTTGATTTCGTCTGGGGCTTTGGGCCGTTCATTATCCCCTATATCCTCTATCGCATTGCGGTTAAGTATTGGGTGCGCGATACGATCGAACAACAAGTGGCCTTCGATTTTCCTTCAAAGGCTGAGCTGGAGACTCGTGCCGAGCGCTCATCTCCTACTTGAGGTTTCGCGCACAGGACGTGTGGGCTCGGTAGGAGCCCTACTTCGCCGTCCAACGCGACCATGTGCCGCTGGGCACGGGGAAGACATCGCCTTCTCCAGTGAGTAGCATTTCGCCGCACTGTGTTTTGCCGCCGGGGAGTAATTGTTGTAGTAGATTATCCAATACGATCGGCGTGAATCCTGGGGTGTGACTGGTTAGATATACGAAGCAAGGACGGTCGGTGAGCACGCTTTTGACTAGCTTCAAGGTGTCGAGCAGTGCGTGCTCGATCTTGTAGAGTTCGCCGCCTTTGCCGCGCCCGAAAGAGGGTGGGTCGAGGAGGATGCCGTCGTAGCGGTTGCCGCGTTTGATTTCGCGGGTGAGGAATTTATTGACGTCATCGACGATCCAGCGGATCGGGTGGTCGGTGAGTCCGTTAAGTTTGGCGTTTTCGCGAGCCCATTGCACCATGCCTTTGGAGGCATCAACGTGGCAGCAATGTGCGCCACCTTTGGCTGCGGCAAGGGTCGCGCCACCGGAGTAGGCGAAGAGATTGAGGAATTTGAGGGGCTCTTTGCGCTTGGGCGCTTCGGCGACGAGGGTCTGAGTAATCCAGTTCCACATGTCACGCGTTTCGGGGAATACACCGAGATGGCCAAAGTCGGTGGTGGATAGCTTCATGGTCACATCGTTGACGCTGACTTGCCAAGAATCGGGCAGTTTGTCGCGACCACTCCACTCGAGGCCTTCTTTGCGAGTGAAAGACGCATCGGCTGACTTCCAGAGTTGCGGGTTGGCTGGGTTCCACACCGCTTGTGCGCAGGGGCGCTCGAGCGTGATCTTGCCAAAGCGTTCGAGTTTTCGGCCATGGCCGCTGTCGAGAAGTGCGTATTCGTTTTTCATGAAGAAGAGTATGAATGTATAAAAGTGTGAAGGTGTAAAGGTGGGACGTAGCGCGAGTCGCGCGAAGATGGTCAGAGAGGTCTGCCGAGCTGGCCCCGGCTCGTGCGGGCGTAGCATCGCGAAGACCCAAGGGGTGACTGAACTGGGTGCCCTTTGGGCAAGTGAAGGAACAGAGCTGAGAGCTGAGGGCTGAGAGCTGAGAGCTGAGACTTGAGAGCTGAGGGCTGAGGGCTGAGGGCTGAGAGCTGAGGGCTGAGAGCTGAGGGCTGAGAGCTGAGGGCTGAGAGCTGAGGGCTGAGAGCTGAGAGCTGAGGGCTGAGAGCTGAGAGCTGAGAGCTGAGGGCTGAGGGCTGAGAGCTGAGACTTGAGGGCTGAGAGCTGAGGGCTGAGAGCTGAGACTTGAGAGCTGAGACTTGAGAGCTGAGACTTGAGGGCTGAGGGCTGAGAGCTGAGGGCTGAGAGCTGAGGGCTGAGAGCTGAGAGCTGAGAGCTGAGGGCTGAGAGCTGAGAGCTGAGGGCTGAGGGCTGAGACTTGAGAGCTGAGGGCTGAGTGCTGAGTGCTGAGAGCTGAGGGCTGAGGGCTGAGACTTGAGAGCTGAGGGCTGAGAGCTGAGAGCTGAGAGCTGTTGAGCTGGAGATGTCAGGTTTAAGGGCAGGGGGGTGAAAGGTGACTGCTCGACATTCACACTTTTTACTTTCTCACTTTCATACTCAAGCGCGAAGCACTTGTGCTTGCGATTCCTAGTTCGGTGACTAGGGTTTGAGCGATGGAAACGGTATTAGTTTTGACGATTAGCGGTAAGGACAGCGCGGGATTGGTCGAGCAGCTTGCGGAGGTAGTTGCTATACATGGTGGCAACTGGGAGCATTGCCGTATGGCCCATTTAGCGGGACGCTTCGTCGGCCTACTTGAAGTGAGTGTCTCTGGCGCCGCGCAGCAGGAGCTGGAGGCTGCCTTGCGAACAATCTCGGACCTGGACGTGATGATTGCTGTGGGCAAGCGTGAGGCTCCGCAGTCGATCCGTTTGTTTGATTTGGAAGTGCTGGGTAGCGATCATCCGGGCATCGTACGGGATGTATTTAAAGCTTTGGCTGCGGCAGACGTGAACGTCGAGGAGCTGAGCACTAAGACTACTAATGCTCCCGAGTCTGGTGGCTTATTGTTTGAGGCGCGTGCGCGTTTAGCTGCTGGAGCCGATGTGGATCGCGATGTGATTCAGTCGAAACTGGAAGCGATCGCGCATGATCTGATGGTGGAGATTCGTCTGCTCGATTAGTTTGATCTTGCGAGGGTATTTTAGGCAGTTTTTTCCAGCGGAATATGTGCTAGGATTGTGGTGCCTTTTTCGGGGGTGGATAGAATCTTTAATTGGCCGCCGACTAGCTCGACTTGATCCCTCATCGCGAGTAGCCCGAGGCTCTCATCCCCGGGTGCCAGTGTGTGGTTTAGTACTTCAAACGATTTGCCATCGTCACTTATTTTAAGGCATAGGTTATTGGCTTGTTGGCTTATTTCGACATCGACCTTGTTGGCTTGTGCATGACGAGCGACATTGTCTAGCGCTTCTTGAGTGACGCGGAAAATCGTGGTGCGACAGGATTTATCCAGATCTTCGACTTCGGCATAGGCGCTCAAATGTGCATGGATACCTGTCTGCTCGGCGAGGGTGTTAATCAGTGTTCGTAGTGCAGGGATTATCTTAAGATCATGGAGCTCGGTGAGTTGTAATTTACTGGCTATTTGCTGCATGACCTGAATCGTTTGTTCGAGTGATTTGCGTGTTTCAGAGATAGTGGCGGGTAGGTTCGGGTCATTAAGGATCTGCTTTTTTTGCAATTGAATCAGGGTCTGATTGAGCTCAATCAGCGCTTTGGAGATGAGATAGTGCATTTCTTTGCCGATTTGTTTACGCTCTTCTTCTTGGGTGGACAACATCTTGTGTGAGATCCGTTGTAACTGGCGGCGCATTTCTTGTGATTCATTGAGCAACTGAACTAGATGTAGTTCGCCTTTTCGGAGCTCTTTTTCTAGGGTTTTTCGCTCGTTGATTTCTGCTTGCAGCGCGAGGTTCGTCGCAGTTGCGATTTCTAATTGTCTTCTGGATTCTAGGGCGCTCTTCAGCTCAGTAATATCGGCAACTATGATCTGGCATATTTTCTTGGTATTGCCTTCGGGTGCGGCAGGTTTGGCATACACATTGACGTCACAGCCGTCTCCGCTTGATCGTAATAGTTTGGCCTGACACGCGTGCCCTTCATCCTGGGAGAAGGCGAGCTTCAGGAATTCGAGTAATTGCGATCTGCAGTCTGGGGTGAAAAAGCGTGGCAAATTATGATCGATGAGCTTATCTCGATCCTCGCCGAGCAAGGAGGCTGCCGTCAGATTCAGATTGGTAATGGTACAGGTTTCATCAATTGAAAGATAGCCGACTGGGGCGAAATCATACAAGTCGCTGTATTTGCTAAGGAGGTGTTCAATCGTTTCTCTGGAGCTATACAGTTCCTCGTTTTGCATCTCCAACTCGATCTGATGCACCTGTAATTCGTGTAGGATGCGATGAGTATCGGTTTCAGTTTTTATTGAGGATTTTGTTGGCGACTTTGTTTTTGCTAGGTGCTTTTCAGCGGCGCGGCGCAGTTTGTTGTCGGTTGTTTTTTTAACTGTGGGCTTCATGGAGTATGATTAAGTGAAGTGTTGGGATTTATTGCCGAGGGTAATGGTTGGCGGTTGCGAATTCGGTTGGTGGCAGCAGGTGCATGGCCGTGTTTAAGCGCTGAGTGCTGCGGTGCCATAGCTGGCGGTTGAGATGCTCCTGTGTGGGCCAGCGTGGTTGATTTTACTTTACGACTAAGGGGGGAGTGGTTGTTCAGTGGGGTCTCTTCGTTGCGTTCTTTTATTTAATCGTTTCACTCTCCTTTCGTAGCCTTGCCTCCAAGGTCTTTGCCTTTGTTATGTCTGAGAAGGTGATGACCACGCCGTCGATCTTATCGTCCACTGTGCGGTACGGGATAATACGCATATGAAACCAGCGTTTGTCGCGAGACATCAGTTGCTTTTCTCTTGAGACCAACGTTCTAATGACCTCGCGTACGTCGGTGATTAGCTCTGGAAATTTGACAGTGGCAACCAAATCAGTGATCGGCCGGCCGATGTCGCTTTGGATCAGTTTAATTATTTGTGCGGTCTGTGGAGTAAACCGACGAATTTTGAGGCTTTTATCCAAAAAAAGTATGGCGATGTCGGTGCTGTTGAGGAGATTTCTCATGTCGTTACTGGCGCTCGAAAGCTCATCCAACTTCGACTGTAGTTCCGCATTGAGAGTGTGTAATTCTTCGTTGAGCGATTGCATTTCTTCCTTCGAGGTGGTGAGTTCCTCATTAGCGGATTGCAGTTCCTCATTGGTGGATTGCAGTTCCTCATTGGCGGAACGATATTCTTGCTTTAAGGTTTGCATCGCTTCGTTGCTGAGCTGTGCTTCAGATCTGACTCGCCGCAACTCGTCCTCTAAGTTTGCTAGCGAAGCTTCATTTGGGTTGTTATGGCTGGGAACCCCCTGCCTTGGGGGGCTGACAATGGGTGCCGGCAAGTCCTTGAAAACGACTATCACTAAGTTCTTCAGTGGCGTCGGGTGATCTAATTGCTGAACGAAGATGTCTGTAAAATACTCGTTTTTGCCCGGTTCGATTCTGAGGTTTTTGAGAGTGACGCTGCCTTTTTGGCGGATTGCTTTATGGAATGCGGCGGCCAGTTCATAGCGCAGGCCTGCTCGGGCCATGGCGAATAGGTTCCAGTCTGCTTTGCCGGCGGCTGGTTCTAGGTATTTACCCGTGTGACCGCTGACATATAAGATATCGCCCTGCTGATTGACGAGCGCAGCTGCTGGAGCGAATTGCTTGAGGACCAAATGATTCGCTAGATCCTCAAGGCTAGCTGGTATTGCTTCCGGCCGATGCGTCTTGTCTACTGCCTGAGTGGTGTTGAAGGATAACGGGAAAGTGACCAACGGTGCAAAGTTTGCAGCATCCAAGCGCTGGAAGAGGCGCGCTTTGTTGTTTAATGAGGTGAACAGATTGGTGTAACTGCCGATGGTTTCAGAGTTTCCGAGGAGTAATATACCGTTGGGGTTGAGGCTGTAGTGAAAGACTGGAATCAGTTGTTGCTGCACTTTTGCATCTAAATAGATCAGCAGATTCCGGCAGGATAATAGATCGAGCTTGGTAAAGGGCGCGTCCATGGTCAGGTTTTGCTTTGCGAATATAACCATCTGACGAATCTCTTTGCAGATACGGTAGCCATCTTTCTGTTTGATGAAAAATCGCTGAAGGCGGCTTGCCGATAAATCAGCTGCAATATTGGATGGGAAGAAGCCCAAGCGCGCTCGATCAATTGAATCCTGATCCAGATCAGTGGCAAATATTTGCAGGGTGATATTGAAGATCTTGGCATCTTCCAGTGCTTCTTTAAATACCATGGCGAGGGAATAGGCTTCTTCGCCGCTGGAACAGCCCGCTACCCAAGCGCGCAGCACTCGTTGGGGCGGTGATCTGTGTAATAGCATGGGGATCGTTTTTGTACGTAACAGCTCCCAGACTGGCTTGTCGCGAAAGAAGTTAGTGACCCCAATCAGTAGCTCTTTGAAGAGCAGCTCCAGCTCCTGCTCATTTTTCTGTAAATAACGGACGTAGGTCGCTGTATTACCGATTTGGTGGATACTCATCCGGCGCTCGATTCGGCGGAAGAGAGTGTTCTTTTTATAGAGGGAAAAGTCGTGCCCCGTCTGCGCGCGCAGGAGGATGATCGTTTTCTCTAATGCGCTGAGCTCTGAGCCTGCGATCGGTGTTATTTCATGGCTGGTGTGCATTTTGCGATGCAGGCAAGCGATGAGTTTTTTTGGCAGTTCTTCTACTGGAGCAATAATATCTGCCAGTCCGGCATCGATCGCGCTGCGCGGCATGCCGTCGAATTTGGCGGTTGCTGGATCCTGCACTAGGACTAGGCCGACCTGCTCTTTGATCGCTCGAAGGCCCAAGCAGCCGTCTGAACCCATCCCTGATAGGATGATACCAACACTCTTAGCCATCTGATCCTGCGCGAGAGAACGGAAGAAAAAATCGATTGGCAGGCGCAGCCCTCGGATCTTTGTCGGTTCGAGTAAGTGTAAGACGCCGTGCAAGATGGACATGTCCTTGTTGGGCGGAATGATATAAGCGCAATTCGGCAGCACCGTGGTGCGATCCTCGGCCTCCATTATTTTTATTTCGGTCGTACGCTGCAGCAGCTCTGGCATCATTCCTTTGTGTGTCGGATCCATGTGTTGGATAATCACAAATGCCATGCCGCTAGCCTGCGGAACGGCGTTGAGGAATTGTTCCAGTGCTTCCAGCCCACCCGCAGAGGCGCCGATGCCGATGATCCGCGGGCAGGGCACGGCGGGCGGTTTTGTGATTACCTTAGAAGTTGCGGTTTTAGTCAACTGAGTGCTGGGCCGCTTTGGCTGTGGTGGTTTCTTCATTAAGCATTTTTGATAGTATGAAGTCTAACTATAAACGGTAATTAGACCAGTTATACTTGATCTTTTTATGGCATCGATGGTTCTCCGAGGTAGTTCCACTAGTTTTTAATCACAGCGGCGCGTCTGACTTAGAGTAAAGACCCTACTCGACACTTGGGGGAAATTAATAACGATATCGTAGCTAGCTTAAATGGAGCGTTGATTCTCATCCGTAGGGCATGTGGCCGAGGCAGACTTTCGCGGGTCCTCAGCTTGATACGAGGCACTGGTATATTATCCGACTGTGACTATCTCCCTGCGTGGGCCATAAAAAAGAGCGCGGCTGTTAAGCCGCGCTCTGTTGGTTTTTGAAAGGAAACTGTCCGGTGCGCTAGTCGCCGTCAGTGCGTGGGCGGGGCGACTCCGATGTCTAGCGGCTGTCGTGGCGGTCGTGGTGCGTGGCCGCTAGTCGTAACGCGCGTGCATCGCTGCCAGCGGAAAGTACTTGCCCGGGCAGATGGTTTGCTCGCCCTTGAGTTCGCGGTGGCCGGCGAATTGAGTGTTCTTTTTTAAGACGTCGCCTTGCAGCCAGTCCATGAGCTGCGTGAAGGCTGCCAGTTGCTTTTTACTCGGCTGGGTTTGTTCAAAATTGCCGACTAGGCAAATGCCAATCGCGCTGAGGTTGAGTTGGTAGCTCTTGAGGTGGCCACCGAGTAATTGCTTGGTCCAGCGCGGGCCGATTTCGATCTCGCCGTCGCCGGAGTCAATGCCGTTGCCGATCAAGAAATGGTAGGCAAGGCCGTTTTGCATGCCGCGCCGGCGATGGGCGGCGTCGTATTTTTTGGCATTGCCGTATTTGATCGCGCTATGGTGGACGACGATGCGCTGCCAGTTGTCGCGACGCACCGCAATCTTGGCGGTGGCCGCGCGGACGTGCGTTAAGAGATCTGTGGAGTTGACGATCGCAGGTGTGTGCAGCGTTTGTCCGATGCGGATCACGTCGCTGGAAAGATTGTTGGCGCGTTTTAGCTCACCGACGCTGATGCCGTGGGCGCGCGCGATGCCTCCGAGGGTGTCGCCTGCTTGGACGAGGTAGGGATTGCGAGCCGAAGCGACGGCTGTTGTTGCGGCGCCTTGGCCGGGGATTTTTAACTTTTGCCCGACGCCGATCAGGTCGCCGGAAAGCCTATTGGCACGGCGCAGCTCTGCGGCACTGACTCCGTGGCGTTGTGCAATGTGCCCGAGGGTGTCGCCTTTTCGTACGGTGTAGATTGTGTTGGCTTTTGCCAACTGTGCGCAAGCTAGACTGCCCAGCGCAATTAGGCTGGCTTGTTTGGTAAACTCTCGGCGGGTGACGTGCATTTTCAGAACTTGGTGTATGGTCTGACAGTAGTTTGCAGACTTTGTGCCCCCTGTAAAGACAGCGGTGTTTCGACGACTGCTAAACGACGTGGCCGGGATTTTTCGGGGTTGCAAATGCTGGTGGCACTGTCTCGAAGCTCGCCAAATCGGAATTATGCCTTTTCAGTTTGTGCACACTATGAATTCCCTTCGTCATTTTTCTTTGGGTGAGCCGTTTCCGGCCAGCCCGCATGCAGTCATTAGTAGTCTACCTACGATGGAGGATGTGCGCGACTACGAAGAGCATGATCCGCGGGTCATGAATGCAATGAAGTCCGGCTATCCGCGCTTCGTGGTGCATGAATTTGTGCAGAAGTTGATTGAGTTCTACCAGCAGCGCGAGGGCTTGGTGGGGCACGCGTCGGTGTTGGTCGATGGGCGTCGTGCGGCGGATGACTTGCTAGCGGAGTTAGGCGGGCAGGTTGGCAAGCGGCAAGTCGAAGAGGGGATTTATCTAGTTTGTTGCGATGTGACTGCGGTGGATTTGGCGAAACGTCTGCGTAAATATGTGCAGCATCTGGGCTGTGGAATCTATTCGCGCCAGGCGGAGGATTTATTGGTCAAGCATGGCCTCCTGCCGCGCGTTTACGAAGAAGCGCATGTTGCGGGCAATGTGCTGGCAGATGTTGAGCGGGCGCTTGCCGATCAAATCGGATGTCGTGCTGCGGACGTGCTCCTCGCTTCCTCTGGGATGAATGCGTTTTATGCGGGCTTTCGCGCAGTGCAGGAGTTTCAACGCACGCGTGGTCGTAGCGCATGGCTTCAGCTCGGCTGGTTGTACTTGGATTCAGGTTGCGTATTGCAGGAGTTCTTGGGGGACGGCGAGACTTTGGATTATTCCTACGACGTGTTGGATGTGGATGCGATCATTGCAAAGATTCGTTCGTATGGGGAATCGCTGGCTGCGGTGGTGGTGGAGTGCCCCACGAATCCGCTGATCCGTGTGTGTGAAGTACGTCGCATTGCTGAGGCGGTGCGTGAGCAGGGCGGGGTGATGGTGATCGATCCGACGATTGCTTCGGTATTGAATGTGGATGTGTTGCCGTGCGCCGATCTGCTGGTGACGAGCCTGACCAAGTATGCCTCGATTGAGGGGGATATTATGATTGGTGCGCTGGCGGTGAATCCGGATTCGCCCTATTATGCTGATTTGATTGGCCGAACTTCGCGCTATCACGTGCCGCCTTATGTGCGCGACTTACAGCGATTTGCGCATGAATTACAGGATGCCCCTGCCGTCGTCGCGCAGATGAACGCCAATGCCGCGCGACTGTGCGTGTTCTTAAAGAGGCACCCCGCCGTTAAGCGGGTCTATTGTGCGGGTTGTTCGGATCATATTGAGGAAGTTTCCAAGGGTGATGTATCGGTGGGCGCTGTCATCTCGATCGAGTTGGATGGCGACATGGAAAAATTCTACGATACGATTCGTTTGATGAAAGGGCCGAGTTTTGGCGTACGGTTTACGCTGCTCTGCCCGTTTATGTATCTCGCACACTACGATTTAGTCACGACTGCGCAGGGGCGTGCCTTTCTCGCCAGCGTCGGGTTGGATCCTGAGTTGATTCGTATTTCGGTCGGCGCGGAGGATTATGCGGCGATTGAAGCGGTCTTTGCTGAGGCGCTGGACTTGTGCCTCCTGTAGTGTTTCTCTCAATTTTATTTTAGTATGGTTCCTATCTCTGTCATCCGTCATCCGAAAGAACGTCGCAGCAAGTGTAGTCTGACGCCACTCGAAGGGCGCGCGGATATTGACTTCTTTCGGGCTCGACCAAATTGGAGTTTCGATATGACTGGCTTTACGG
>CAJJBN010000014.1:37500-62999 GCA_905182435.1 Opitutaceae bacterium BACL24 MAG-120322-bin51
TGGCTCCGATTTCACTATCGTCTGTAATTCAGTCAAACCTAGCTTTGACAGGATTAATGGCGGATGCAAATTTCTAACTACTGTTAACTTAATAGATTTTTTATAATTATGATCTTAGACGCGAACAAACGCACATTTTCTCCATTCAGTTTAACACGTCTGTTGACGACATGCTTTGGCACTGGCACTGGAGAGAGGGTTTGCATTCTTATCGATTTGCCGAACCCGGCTGATATTGAGGACTTTAGTTTTCTGGAAGACGATACGTTATCGATTCAGAACTATGGGTATGAAACCTTTTATCAGGGCTTTAAGGCAGGTGGCTTGGAGGCGATGAACTGGACCGGTGGTGAGCTGTATGCTTATAATGAGACCGGGGGCAGTAATCTCGACATGGAAGATGCTTGTTATGATGTAGAGGGTAAATTACTCAGTTTGGATCGGGATATTTATACCAAGTATGACATCATACTGACGGTTTCGACTTTTTCTGCAACAGCTCCGCTAACTGCCAAATGCAAGGAGTTCGGTTTTCGTGGAGCGACCTTACATGGGCTGAATCAGATCATTCTAGATACTGGGCTTGCGGTAGATTATAATATCGTGAGTGAAGAGGCGGAGCGTATCCGATGCGGTCTGACACAAGCCGATCGTTTCGAAATCGACTTTGAAGTGGAAAGCAAGATTTACACATTGGTGCTACATACCAATGGCCAGGAGGCGCAAAAGAGCCACGGCTTGTGCCCTGCTGGCAAGGCGGATGTGGCGAATTTACCTGCTGGGGAAGTTTATTTTGTACCAGAAAGTGCCGATGGTGTCTTTCCATTTAAATACGACGAAAGCACGATTGGGCTGCTACATGTCAAAGATGGTATGATCTATAAGTCGCAGTTTGTATATGGTGATTATGCGGAGATCGAAGACCACAATCGCCGCCTCAAAGATGATCCGATGATCGGTGCGATTGGTGAGCTGGGCTTTGGCACCCAAGTATTGCCCTTCTCGGGGCGTGATATTCAAGACGAAAAGATACTCGGGACAATCCATGTCGCCACTGGCCGTGATGATCATTTGGGTGGCAAAATCACCCCTGATTTATTTAAGGAGCATAAAAACGCCTCGCATGATGATGTGCTTTACGCGCCGCACAAGACTCCCGAGATCCGCTTGCCTGAAGCAAGGATGATTAAGAACGGCGAGACGACCGTATTGATTCATCATTATCAGCCGTCGGATTATATCGTGGGCTTAATTGATGCGGATGGCCAATAGCGCTTGTTTGGTCTGGGTGCGGCACGATCGATCGGTTGTCTGTGTGTTAAGTTGTTGCTAATATAATAATCGTTATTCTACTCTTGCTGTTATAGCTCGATTTGTTTGACTATAATATCTCTTGTAGAGAATAGCTTTCACATCCAAGTTGAAGCTAGCCTATGATTTTTAAATTAGTTCGCTGCCATACGTGAAGACTTCATTTGGATTTAATCGATCTTTGTCCGCAACTATTCAGTTGGGGGCAGCGACACTTGTTAGTCTAGTCGGTTTATCTGGCTGTAAATTCGTTGGATCAGATTATGAATCGCCTCAAGTTGCCGCGCCGGATGCTTGGAATCAGCGTATCGTCGGCTCGCCGGTCGGTGTCTTGGCGGTGGATTACTGGTGGAAGCAGTTTGAAGATGAACCGTTAAATCAACTGATCGATGCTGCGATTGAGACTAACAAGAGTCTCGCAATTGCTTATGAGCGTGTACTGCAAGCTCGGTCTACTCGTCAGATTTCGAATAGCGCCTTATTTCCGACTGTTGATGGGACTGGAGGTATACGCCGCGAACGCACGAGTGAAAATGTCGGCCTGTCTAAGGCTGCAGGCGGGGGCGGTTCGGAGACCTTTTATTCTGTCGGTGCTGACCTAACTTGGGAGCTTGATGTTTTAGGGGGTGTACGCCGGTCGATTGAATCAGCTGATGCCGGGTTGCAAGCGGTCGAGGAGAGTTACCGTGATTTCATGGTTCTGTTGATCGCTGAAGTGGCGAGGAACTATTTGGATGTACGCACGGTTGAGGAGCGTATTATTTTGGCGAAGCAGAATATTGTGAATCAGAAAGGGTCGCTTAGGGTCGCGAATGATCGCTTTAATGCAGGTCTGGTGCCGAAACAGGACACCACTCAAGCACAGACGAATTTGTCTGATACGCAGGCATTTCTTCCGCAATTACGCCAGCAGCGCACCGCGACCGTGAATCGACTAGCTATTTTATTGGGTGGCTATTCCCCAGCAGTAGAGAAGCTGTTAGGTAAACATGAAATAATTCCGATGCCACCACCAGGCACTGAAATTGAGACACCTGCTGAAGTGCTTCGAGCGCGTCCTGATATACGTGCCGCGGAGCGTCAATTGGCCGCTCAGCATGCACGTGTCGGCGTGGCTGAGGCGGATCTTTATCCACGATTTTCGCTAAATGGTAACTTCGCGCTATTATCGAATGAGAGTGGCAACGTGTTTGAATCAGGCGCGCGAGCCTATGGTTTTGGCCCTGCATTTCGTTGGAATTTGTTCAGTGCCCAGCGTGTGCGTAGTCAAGTTGATATTGAGGAGTCTCGAACCCGAGAAGCGCTGCTCGAATATGAGAATGCAGTGTTGGAAGCAGTCGAGGAAGTGGAGACATCGATGAGTCGCATCGCAAATGAGCGCGACCGCTTGCAATCATTAAAGCTGGGTTCTGCATCTGCGAAAGAGACGGTATCCTTGGTGAAGGACAACTACTCGAAGGGCTTGGTTGATTTTCAGAATGTGCTGGATGCGGAGCGTACCGCGACTCGGGTCGAAGACAGCTATGCAGTGAGCCAAGGATTAATCGCCCAAGCTTATATTACGTTATACCGCGCATTAGGTGGAGGATATCTTGATGGCGAGGTTGAGCTGAATCGCTCTGAATAAAAAGCATATTGTTAAATAGTTTATAAACACCATGAACGAGAACAGTAAAAAATCATCCCTACAAGGAGTCTTCTCTGCTGGGGCCGTATCTTTAAGCCTGGTAGTTTTGGGCGGTTTATTTTTGGCGGGCTGTGGCTCTAAGGAAACACCGCCACCCCTGCCGCCGAGTGTTACAGTGGCGGCGCCAGAAATGAGAGAGGTGACTGTTTACAAGACATACCCGTCGACCTTGCAGGGTGTCTCTGAGGTAGAGATCCGTGCCCGTGCCAGTGGTTATCTTGAAAAGACCAATTTCAATGAAGGCTCGTTTGTTAACAAGGGCGATTTATTATTCATCATCGAGCAAGCGCCATATAAATTGGCGGTTGAATCATCGCAGGCTGACCTCGAGCGTGCCGAAGCTGGGCGTGAGCTTGCCAAGACGCGAAAGCAGCGCCTCGAGCTCGCATTGCAGACGAATTCAGTTTCAGAGGTTGAAGTTGATATTGCTGCCGCGGAACTGGCGCAGTCGATCGCATCCGTGAATCAGGCAAAGGCGCATTTAAATAATGCCAAGTTGGACTTAAGCTATACGACGGTGCATGCGCCGATTAGTGGACGTATCTCGTTGGCGAATGTAAGTGATGAGAACTTGGTCGGGTATTCCGAGCCTACCATTATCACTTCGATTGTCGATGATTCGACGATTGAAGCATATTTTGAGGTGCCAGAGCGAGAAGCCATTAAATTTCTTCGTCAGCGCTCCGACCAAAAAGTCAGCGAGTATGTCAGAGGGCTCGACGTTAAGCTAGAGTTGGCAGATCGCTCTATGTATGGCACCATTGGTCATATCGACTTTATGGATAACAAAGTCGATTCGATGACTCGCACGATTCGAGTTCGAGCCATTTTTGATAATGCTAAGTATGAACTGACGTCTGGTTTGTTTGCCACCGTGCAGGTGCCGGTCGCCCCAGATCAGCGCAACCCGACCGAAACAAAGGCGATTGTTGTGCCCGCAGAGGTCGTGCTGCGTGATATCGGTGGACGCTATGTCTGGGTGGTCGACGAGCAGAATATTGTGCGCCGCCGCTCGGTTGATGTGGGCGAGACGATCATCAAACCTGCGACGAGTTCAGGTGAGGCGGCCGTTCGTCAGACCATCATTCTGGATGGCTTGAATGCGTCAGAAAAAATCATCGTCTCTGGGTTACAGCGGGTCAGAGATGGTGCGCCAGTGACTCCGAACGCTCAGTAACCTCTAGAGAATTCGCAGCTATGCTTAGTTTATTTTTCATACGTCGGCCGATTTTTGCAGCAGTTATTTCGATTGTTATTGTGGTGCTTGGTGCGGTGGCGTTGGTAAAACTGCCGATTGCCCGCTATCCGGATCTTGCGCCACCCACGATTTCGGTGAGTGCGATTTATCCAGGTGCTGATGCAGCTACGGTAGCGGATACTGTTGCGGCGACGATTGAAAAAGAGGTCAATGGCGTCGAGGGCATGATCTACATGAGTTCGGTGAGTGCCAATGATGGTAGTATGAACCTCACTGTGACCTTTGAGTCCGGAGTCGATCTAGATACCGCAAATGTGCTGGTGCAAAACCGTGTGGCATTGGCTGAGCCTCGCCTGCCGCAAGAAGTGAAACGCACGGGTGTGTCGGTGAAGAAAAAGTCGTCGGACATTGTGATGTTCATTACATTGACCTCTCCAGACAACACCTATGATGCCGCCTATTTATCTAACTTTGCCAATTTGCGCATCCGTGATGACTTACTGCGTGTCGCGGGTGTTGGTGATGCGTTGGTGTGGGGGGTCGGTGAATTTAGTATGCGTATTTGGCTCGATCCAGATCAGTTGCGTGTGCGTAACCTTGCTGCGAGCGAAGTCGTTGCTGCGATTCGTGAACAAAATGTTCAAGTCGCGGCTGGCCGAGTCGGTGCTGCGCCTGCACCAGAGGGCACTGCATTTGAGTATGTCCTGAGTGCACATGGTCGGCTAGTCGAGATTCAGGAATTTGAGAATATTATCGTCGCCACTGGTGCAGATGGGCGGGTGGTCCGAGTCGGCGATGTGGCACGAGTGGAGTTAGGCTCGGACGTGTATAACTTTAATTCGAAGCTGAATGGCAGGTCTGCGACTGCGATTGCGATTTATCAAATCCCCGGATCGAATTTGATGGATGTAGCTGATGGTGTGTCGGCGGCACTGACCCGACTCTCGAGTGCGTTTCCGAATGATGTAGAGTATAAGGTAGTGTACGACTCGACCTGGGTGGTGGACGCATCAATTAAAGAGGTCATCATTACACTGTTCGCGACTGTGACCTTGGTGGTGTTGACGGTATATCTCTTCCTGCAGAACTTTCGTGCGACCTTGATCCCGACGATCACCATTCCAGTCGCCTTAATCGGCACGTTCTCGGTACTGTTGGCACTTGGATTTTCGCTCAATATATTGACGCTCTTCGGGATCGTTCTGGTGATTGGTATCGTGGTCGATGACGCGATCCTGGTGGTGGAAAATACCTTTGTTCATTTAGAGAAAGGTCTCAGTGGTAAGCGAGCGGCGGAGGAATGTATGAAGGAAGTGACCGGGCCAGTCATTGCGACGACGCTAGTCCTGTTGGCGGTTTTCATTCCCACTGCAATGATGAGTGGAATCACTGGCACGATGTTTAAGCAGTTTGCGATTACCATTTCGATCGCGACGGTTTTTTCTTCTATCAATGCGCTAACTCTCGCTCCTGCTCTTTGCGGGGTATTGCTCAAGCCTGGTCAAGCAGAGGCCAAGGGCGTGTTTAAATTGTTTAATAATTCGATCAGTGGGTCGAATAAGTTCTATCAGGGCTTGGTTCGTATCGCCCTGAAGAGCTCTGTGATTGGCCTCTGTGTTTTCGGTGCGATCATTTATATTTCAATGAAAGGCATGGGCAGTTTGCCGACCGGTTTCGTGCCTCAAGAAGACGAAGGCTATTGTATGGTCGGCGTTCAATTGCCAGATGGTGCGACCCTGGCTCGGACTGACGTAGTCATGGATAAGGTGCAGGAGATCGTGAGTGCCACACCTGGTGTGGTCGATTGTTTGGCGATTTCAGGTTACTCTTTAATTGACGGTGCGGCCGGGGTGAATGCTGGATTCTGTGTAGTGGTGTTTGAGCACTGGGACGATCGCAAGACGCCCGAATTGCATCAGAGTGGCATCCTTGCGGGGATGCAGCGTCAGTTCGCAGGGATTCAAGATGCGACCGTCTTTGGCTTCCCGATGCCTTCATTGCCAGGTGTCGGTACCACGGGCGGATTCACCTACATGTTGCAGGATCTGGAAGGCGGCGGTTTGGTGCAATTGGCTGGGATAGCCAACGACTTAATACGTGAAGCGAACCAAGATCCTGCTGTTACAGGTGCTCGCACGACCTTTCGTGCCAGTGTGCCGCAAATTTTTGTGGATATTGATCGCGAGCAAATTAAACGCACCGGCACCTCGATGACGTCTGTGTTTGATACGTTACAAATATACTTAGGGTCCTTGTATGTGAATGATTTCACACTATTTGGCCGAGTGTTTAAAGTCGTGGCTCAAGCGGATGCGCAGTTTCGGGGTCAGCCTAGTGATATTAATAAGCTGGCGGTGAAGGGCGCCGATGGACGGATGATTCCGTTGGGTGCGGTCGCTTCACTCGAGGAGAAACTAGGCCCACAAAATATCATTCGTTTTAATATGATGCCGTCGGTTAAAGTGTTAGGTAACCCATCTCCTGGGCATAGCTCGGGTGAAGCGATGGATACGCTGGAAGCTCTTTCCGCGTCGAGTCTCCCCTTATCGATGAGCTTTGCATGGTCAGAGTTGTCGTATCAGGAAAAGCAGGCGGCAACCGGGCTCGCGGTCGTGTTCGCATTTGCGGTGTTGATGGTTTACTTGCTGCTGGCTGCTCAGTACGAGAGCTGGACGCTACCGATCTCTGTTTGCTTGTCGGTCCCGATTGCTCTGCTCGGTGCGGTGATTGCGGTTAAAATGCGCGGCATGGAGAACAATGTGTATACGCAGATCGGACTGATTCTGTTGATCGCGCTATCGACTAAGACTGCAATTTTGTTGACCGAATTCGCGAGTGCTCAGCGTAAAAGCGGAATGAGCATTTTTGATTCGGCTGTTGAGTCAGTGAAACTTCGTTTTCGTGCGGTGTTGATGACTGCACTCTCGTTCATTCTTGGCGTGATTCCATTGTTGATCGCTTCGGGCGCCGGCTCGTCATCGCGCCAGATCCTCGGCACGACAGTTTTTGGTGGAATGGTAGCTGCGACTTTGCTCAGCTTGATCGTGGTGCCGATGATGTATTTTGTGATTCAATCGATTGCAGAAAAAATCACGACTGATAAGAAAGTGGTTGAGCCTGTTGAAAATGCCGATATCGAGAAATAGCCTTTAGTACATGTCCAAAAATCCTTACGAATCCGACGAACTGCTGCAGCAGTATTTAATCTTTCATTATGCCAATGCAGAGGAGCAGTTTCCTTATGCATTCGGTGCCGTCGATGCGCTAGGCTTTCCGCAGCGCTGTGTGAGCGAAGGGCTCGATGCTGCGCTGTTACCCGATGCGCCGCGGGCATTAGATCTCGGTTGCTCGGTTGGACGCTCTACCTTTGAACTGGCCCGAAAGTGCCGTGAAGTGATTGGTGTCGATTATTCGCAGGCGTTTATTGATGCGGCCAATCGGATGAAGACGCAAGGCCTGCATCCTGCTTGGCGGCTAGATGAAGGCTCAGCTACGACGCTACTGGATCTAAAGATAGATGCTGCGATCGATCCGAATCGGGTGCATTTTGAGCAGGGCGACGCACAGCACATCCGCGAGGATATTGGGCAATTCGATGTCGTGATCGCCTGTAACTTGATCTGTCGTTTGCCCGAGCCAATGCGCCTGCTACAGCGCTTGTCGCGGTTACTCAAGCCTGGCGGGCAGTTGCTGATTACCACGCCATTCTCATGGCTCGAGGCATATACCCCGTCTGAGAATTGGCTCGGCGATGGTGCGGAGGATTCGTTTGCAGGCTTACGTTCGGCATTGGAACCGAGCTTTGAGTTACAAAAACAATGGGATATGCCGTTCCTTATTCGTGAGCACGCTCGCAAGTTTCAATATAGCATCGCGCAAGCGAGTCGTTGGGTGCGGAACTAAGGTGTCATTGCTAAAGTTGTCACGTGGCGTCGTCGCTTGCGACGGCCAGAAGTCAAGGGAGTCGCTCAAATTGGCCTGCGCCAGCGCAGACGCCACGGGTTCAGGGGCTACAGGGACTATTGTGACAACTTTTGTAATTACACCCTGCTGCTAGTCTGCTGACTTGTCGTTTGGGCGTAGTCGAAGGGGTTGCTTTTGCTTGTCCTCGATTTTCTTGAGCAACTTGGCATCAGCCACGATGGGGCCGAATGGCAGCATGCTGGCGATCAGTAGCAGCGCCGTCGTTTTTAGTGGCCACTTGTAGTCGATTTGTCCGAGCGCAGCCAGTCCGACATATAGCATCCAAAGCACGCCGTGCGCCATGCCGACAATGCGCACCATTTCCGGCTGGCCGAACGCATACTTCAGCGGCATGGCAACGCCTAGTCGCAGTAGACAGGAAATGGCTTCAAGAATGCCGACACGGCAGAGGCGGTTGAGGCTGCTGCCGAATTTGAACATGCGAACCGCGATTGAAGGAGTTTTGCTGAATGGCGATTAAAAATTATGAGTATAGTTTGCTGTCAGTTGTGATCTCGGGCGAATCGCCTGCGAATGAGTTTTTCGATTTCAAGGACAATGAATCCAGGCAGTAGGCAGGGGAGTATATAGAGCCACCATTCCAGCGGGAAGTTAGCCATACGGAAGGCATCGGCGACTTGTGGGACGAACATCGGTATTAGGCGTAGAGCTAAGCTAGCACTGATGCCTGCGAGTAACCATTTGTTGGAGAACGGACTGAAGGTAAAGGCCGACCTGTTGATAGAGCGTGCGCTCAAAACGAAGCCATCATGCACCATCAACACCGCCCAGAATGCAGCAGTTTGAGCTTGGGTGAGTAGTAGTGCATCAATGACGGTGCCATCTGCTGCGACGGCTGCGGCACCAAAGTGGTGGTAGATCCAAAATCCTGGCAGAGCGATGGCTAAGCCAATTAGGATAACGCGATCTAGCAATAGGAAACTGGCAAGTTTTGCTTTCGGTGGGCGTGGTGGCTGTTTGAGTAAGTCGCGTTCTTTGCTCTCCATCATCAGCGGCATCGTTAGAAATACCGAGTCGAACAGATTGATCCAGAGAATCATGACCGGTTCGAGTGTTAGGCGTGCCGAGAAGATCGGAATAAAGGAAGCCATGAGCACGGCACCGATGACGAGTAGTGCTTGTCCGCCGTTGGTGGGGAGTGTGTAGAGAATGGCCTTTTCCAGGTTTTTCCATGCGTGGCGGCCTTCTTCGACTGCGCTGATGATACTGGCAAAGTTATCGTCAGTCAGCACCATGTCTGCGGCCTCTTTGCTGACTTCGGTGCCGCTGCTGCCCATGGCAATGCCGATGTCTGCGGCCTTCAGGGCGGGTGCGTCGTTTACGCCGTCGCCGGTCATGGCTACTATTTCGCCGCGTTCTTGTAATTTTTGAGCGATCCGGAGTTTATGCTCCGGGGCGACGCGGGCAAAGACCGAGACGCGGACGACGGCCTCGCGCAGCTCGTCGTCATTCATTCTCGCGAGTTCTTCGCCACCGATAGCGGGTGGGGCGTTCTGATCGACAATACCCAACTGAAGGGCCACGGCGGTTGCGGTCATCGCGTGGTCGCCAGTGATCATCACGGGACGGATGCCTGCGCTTTTACACTTTTGGACTGAGTTAATTGCCTCTTGTCGGGGTGGGTCAATCATTCCTTCGATACCTAGGAAAGTGAGGGTGTGGAGGTCTTGTGAAGTGATACGCTTGTGTGTTGTAGGAACCGTTTTGTATGCCATTGCGAGTAAGCGAAGTGCTTTACTCGCGAGTTCGGCTGCTTCCGCATGTATGCGCTCGGGCTGGACGGCGGTGTGGCCGTGGTCGGTTACTTGCTGAGTGCAGAGGGCGAGCACTTGTTCGGGGGAACCTTTGACGAAGATATGATTCTCGTTTTCGCCACGGTGTAGTGTCGCCATATACATGTTTGCTGAATCGAACGGGATCTCGTCCAAGCGTTTAGAATGATCGGATATATGAGCCTTCGCAGCAGAGACGAGTAGGGCTCCCTCGGTCGGGTCACCCACGATGTGATGGCGCTTTTCTTCGCTCACCAGCCGAGCATTGTTGCACAGCAGGCCGGCCCGGAGTGTTTCGTGTAGAGGTGTGGGCAACTCGGACGGATCGATGGGGGTTCCAGCGTGAAGGAAAAAACCTTCGGGATTATAGCCGACACCTCGGACCTCGTAGGTGCTGTCGGCACAGAGAACGGCCTGCACTGTCATTTCATTTTTTGTGAGTGTGCCGGTTTTGTCGGAGCAGATGACGGTAGCGCAGCCGAGTGTCTCTGCGGCGGGTAGGCGTCGGATGAGGGCGTTCCGCTTGGCCATTCGGGTGGCGGAGAGAGCGAGTATGCCGGTCACGATCATGGGCAACATCTCGGGGATCGCTGCGACGATCAGTGAGATCGATCCGAGGAAGTTATAGCCGATGTCGTAGCCGACGACGCGGCCGAGTCCGAAATTCAAGATCCCGATTAAAAGTATGGCGATGATCAGAGTGCGCGTGAAATCGGCAATCTTGTTCTGCAATGGGGTCAGGGGTGCCTTCGTCGCTTTCATCAGCACTGCGATCTTGCCGATTTCGGTGCGTTCGCCTGTTTCGATTACGACGCCGAGTGCGGATCCACGTGTGGCAAAGGTGCCACTAAAGGCGATGCAGTGTTGGTCGCCGGGGGTGAGGTTCGGTCGCTCGATGGCTTGGGTCTCTTTTTTGACGGGCACAGATTCGCCGGTCAGCGCGCTCTCATCGGCGTGAAAGTCGTGGGCATTCTCTAGGCGCAAGTCGGCGGGCACACGATCTCCGCCGCTCAGGGTGACGATCTCTCCAGGCACGAGCTCCCGACTGGGTATGATAGTGGCCTCGCCATTGCGGATGACGGTGCATTTTGCAACAAGTGTGCGCTTGAGTGCTTCAAGCGCACACTCCGCTTTGCCCTCTTGGAAGAAGCCGATGATGACGTTGAAGACGACGACCCCCACGATGACTGCCATGTCCACCCACATTCCGAGAATCGCGGTCAGAGTGATTGCGAGTAGCAGGATATAAATGAGTGCGTTATGGAATTGGCGTATCAGGCGTTTCCATGCGCTGGACTTCTTTATTTTCAGTTCGTTATAGCCGTATTCGTCCAAGCGTTGGCGGGCGATGTCTACGGAGAGTCCTTCTGGGGAACTAGATAGGTGGTCGAGCACATCCGCGCTCGATAATTGATACCAGAATTTGTTGCAATTACGGGACATCGCACTGTCAGTACGATGCACCAATGCATGTCCGGAGGCAAGTTCTGATGCCTTTTATGCGCTGCGCTCTAGGGGGGCAACATCTGCCAGCCTAGGCGACTGGGTTACTTGACTTCGATCTGTTTAAGCAGTTTAACATCGGCGAGAATCGGGCCAAAGGGGAGGACACTCGCAATGAGCAGCAGCGCCGTGGTTTTTAGTGGCCACTTGTAGTCGATTTGTCCGAGCGCAGCCAGTCCGACATATAGCATCCAAAGCACGCCGTGCGCCATGCCGACAATGCGCACCATTTCCGGCTGGCCGAACGCATACTTCAGCGGCATTGCAACGCCGAGTAATAGTAGGAATGAAATGGCCTCGAAAATGCCGACGCTGCGTAGGCGGTTGAGGGTAGTGTCGAATTTAAACATAACAAGAATGGTGATAGCGATGTCGATTCATCGAGCAACTGTTTGCTGCGGGTGAAGCCTAGTGTCTCGATGTCGGGGGCTTCTAAGATCTATATGAGTGTTTTATGCGCAACTTAGCTGCCGGGCTTGGTCGCCACGGTCCCTTGTAGCTCGGCAGGCAGCTGGTCGGCTTGGTAAGTTGGAAAGCTGAGCTCGGCGAGGCTGTGGTGCGGCACGTCGAAAGTGGTCTTGCCAGCGCTGCGGTCGACGATCACTCCGACCGCGACGGGCTCAGCGCCGTGTGCGCGGCATTGCTGGAGTGCTTCGGTGACGCGGCCGCCGCGAGTGATGACGTCTTCGACGATCAAGACTTTCTCGCCTGGTGCGAATTTGAAGTTGCGGCGCAGTTCGAGCTTATCATCGATTTTTTCAAGGAACACGAAGCGCAGGCCGAGTTGGCGCGCCACTTCTTGGCCAATGACGAGGCCGCCCATTGCTGGGCCCACCACAGTGGTCGCGCCGTAGCCTTTCAGATCCTCGATCAGCAGTTCAGCCATGCGTGTGACTTTGTCCATGTACTGGCAGACCTGAGCGCATTGAAAGAAATGGGCACTGTGCAAGCCTGAGCGTAACAGGAAGTGGCCACTGAGGAGCGCACCGCCATCGCGGAAAATCTGGAGAACTTCTTCTTGTTTGGTTTGCATGCTCGAAGATTGAAGCGTGAATCGCAAAGTGTGAAGAGTGAAACGCCGCTGCGCGGAGAAAATTATTTCTCTCTGCTTGTGGCTTGTGATTCCTGCGTTCTGACTACTAACTGCTGATTTCAGCAAATGCTTAATTTACTACATCGTCATGTCCTCAAGGAGGTGCTGGTCTCCACGGCCTTAGCCATGGGGCTGTTCGTGTTCGTATTGCTGCTGGGGAATGCGATGCGTGATATTGCCGAACTGGTGGCTGCTGGGAAGCTAGACTTCATGGTTTTCCTCAAGTTGATGGGGCTGTTGATCCCCTATGTGGCGGCGTATGCCTTGCCATTGGGGGTGTTGACTGGCACGTTGATGGCCTTGGGGCGTTTGTCCTCGCAGCAGGAGATTACGGCAATGAAGTCGTCGGGTATCAGTCTTTATCAGATCGCATCGCCGGTATTTGTAATCTCGTTTATTGGCATGATTGTAGGGGTAGTGGTGAACTTGCACTATGCGCCACAGTCGCGCCTAGCTTATAAGCATTTGATGGTAAGCGCTATCAGTGAAAATCCGATCGGGTTTATTGAGGAGCGTCGTTTCATTCGTGAATTCCCTGGCTATGTCATTTACATGGGCGATCGCGCAGGACCGGTGATGCAGGATTTTTGGATATGGGAACTGGACGAGGAGAAACGTGTGAAGTTGTTTTTGCGCGCGAAGGAAGGTGAAATCAATTTTGATCAAGACTAATAGTGCGCTGGTGCTGACTTTACGAGACGGCACTGCAGAGCAACGCGATGTTTCAGGTTCAGGCGGGCTAGCGGATGAGCCGATGCGCTCGCTGTTTTTTGGCGAGTTGCCGATCGAATTGCCGATGGGCAAGATTTTTGGTGAGAAGAGCCAGCGCCAGGCGCGTATTAAAGAGATGACCTTTGCGCAACTGATGGAGAGGCGAGATGAAGAGCTGGCCAAAGAGGCTGCAGCGGCAGCGGACGGGACTAGGGACGGCACTACGGAAGGTATTTCGAAGGGGCGTATGAAGGTGCAGATGCACATGCAGAAGAGCTTCGCGATGGCATTTTCGGTGTTTTCGTTGGCGATTTTCGGCGTGCCGCTCGCGATTCAGGTCGGACGTAAAGAGAGTTACGCCAACCTCGCAATCGCGTTGATTATTGCGATGTCGTATTACTTTCTGATTATCGCAGTGAGTTGGTTGGAGGGTGCCCGTGGCCTGCGCCCAGATCTATTGATCTGGCTGCCCAATATCATTTTTCAGGCGGTTGGTTTCTATTTGATCCAGCGTGCCAATCGGCACTAAACGCAATGAAAGTGCATGTGAAAGTGAGGAGTGCTCTCTTAAGATGAAAATCGTGACCTTACAGAATTTCCCCGCGGTCGATGAGTTGATCGAGCGCTTTGGAGCGCGGCATTTGCCCTTTGTGTTGGATAGTTCGCTGTCGAATGACGGCTTGGGCACATGGAGCTTTTTTGGCGCAGATCCGTTTCTGGTGTTTGAGGGGAAAGATGGAAGCTATGTTGAACGTCGACGGAGGTCTGCCGGAGATGGCGAAGCAACGTTGAACGTTGAACATTCCATGCTGGATCGTGATCGGTCTGCTGGAGATGGCGAAGTAACCACGAGTGGCGATGGTCTGGTGTTGTTGCGCGAATTAATGGCGAAATATTCGAGCACGAATCTCAGTGGCATCCCCTTTGTTGGCGGTGCGGTCGGTTTTATTGCTTACGATTATGGTCGTCAGGTCGAATTGTTGCCCGATTTGACTGAGGACGACCGGGGTATGCCGGATATTCATTTCGGCTTCTACGATGGCATCGCAGCGCTGAATCATCAAACCGGAGAGTTGAGCTTGATCGCGCTAGGTCTGCGTGCGGATGAGGATGTGGTGCTGGCTGAGTTGCAGGCGATTGTGTCTGCCGCACCACCGCCGGCAGTCGCCGCCGTACCGCAACGTGACGAATGGGAGTGGAATATTGAGCGCGCCGATTATTTACAGGCGGTGGAGCGCGTGCGCAGCTATATTGCGAGCGGCGATGTATATCAGGTGAATCTTTCGCAACGCGCAAAGTGTCGCTACGAGGGTTGCCCAGTTCAGCTGTATCAAGCCCTGCGGGCCGGAAATCCTGCGCCGTATAGTGCGTTGATTCGTACAGATGCGTTTACTGTATTGTCGACTTCGCCGGAGCAGCTTTTACGCAAGCAGGGCCGTCATATCGAGACGCGGCCGATCAAGGGCACGCGTCCACGTGGTGCGACAGCTGCAGAGGATGCGCTGAATGCGGAGGCGCTGCACACATCCGAGAAAGACCGTGCAGAGTTACTGATGATCGTTGATTTGGAGCGCAACGATTTGGGCCGAGTTGCCGAATTTGGCAGTGTGCGTGTCGAGCAATTATATCATTTGGAGCGCTATGCGCGGGTCATTCATCAGACTGCTCAAGTCAAGGCAGTGCTAGCCGAGGGCAACGACGTATTTGACTGTATTCATGCCTTATTCCCAGGTGGCTCGATCACCGGTGCGCCGAAGGTGCGGGCGATGCAGGTGATTGAGGAACTCGAGTCGACGCGCCGCGGTATTTATACCGGCTCTGTCGGTTACATCGGCTTTGATGGCAATGCAGAGCTCAATATTGCCATTCGTAGCTTGCATCTAAAGGATGGGTATCTGGATTATCAAGTCGGCGGCGGAATTGTCTGGGATTCAGTCCCTGAAAGTGAATATCAAGAAACGCTCGATAAAGGCCGTGCGATTCGTGAGACTGTGGATGCTTTATGTCAGAAATTATAATACTTCAATCGGGAGATGCCGCTGCGTTGAATCCGACTCAGTCAGGCTTTGCGCATGGCTTTGGCATTTTTGAAACAATTAAGCTGTCGCAGGGACGACTGTGTTTTTGGGAGGCGCATTGGCAGCGGTTTTACGATTCTGCTGTCGATCTAGGCTTGCCGCTCGATCACACCTCTGAGGGGGCGTTGGCTGCGATCCGCGGATTGGTCCAAGCCGATGGACTCCGCGATGGCACGCTGAAACTCTCACTGCTCAAACAGGGGGCAGGCGCTGGTTGCTACGTCTATACGCGGCCAGCGATGGCGGCGATTGCGACTGTGCGACTGCAACTAGCTACAACAAGTCCGATCAATGAGCATTCGCGCTTGGCTGGGCATAAGACGCACAACTACATGGAGAATATGTTGCTGCTGGAGTCGGCTCGGGCGCAGGGATATTCAGATGTGCTGCGAGTGAATTCTGCAGGTGTGTTGGCCGAGACTACGCTAGCGAATTTATTTTTTATTAAGCAAGGGCGCTTGTGCACCCCTGCGCTGTCGACCGGTATTTTACCTGGTGTGATTCGAGCTGAAGTGCTGCGTCTTGCCGAGTCGCTTGCAATCCCAGTCGAAGAGGGCAGCTATTCTCCTGCAGTGCTGCAGGAGGCGGAGGCGGTGTTCTTGACGAACTCGTCAGTTGGTATCCGATTCATGGATACGATTAGCGGGGGAGGGCTTGATCTAATGGTTCCAGGTGAACCGCTGCCTCTGTTGGATGCATTGACCTCGGCATTGTCGGCTGCGGAAATGAAGAATTCGGTGCTATTATTAGATGATTAAGCCGACTATTTATTTTACGCAACGCCACAGCTTAGTGCTGGGGCAGCAGACTCACATGGTTGGGATTTTGAATCTCACCCCAGACTCTTTTTCAGATGGTGGTGATTTTGTCGATCTCGCTCAGGCGCTGCAGCACTTTCATCAGATGGTACAGGCGGGCGCTACGATTATTGATATTGGTGGCGAATCCACCCGGCCTGGGCATGTGCCCATTTCGGTGGCAGAAGAGATTGCGCGTGTGGTGCCTTTTATTGAGCAAGTCCGCGGCGAAACCAGCGCACTGATTTCGATTGATACCTCAAAAAGCGAAGTGGCGGCCGCTGCGTTGCTCGCCGGCGCAGATATTGTCAACGATGTCTGGGGCGCACAGCGCGATCCGCAGATGGCTGCAGTGATTGGGCAATACGGTGCGGCTTGTATTTTGATGCATAACCGCGCTGCCGAGGAGGCGGGCGTCGGCGATGTAATTGAGGCGATTCAGGTGTATTTTGAAAAGTCGATTGCGCGGGTTCGAGCCGAAGGCGTCAGGGACGATGCGATCCTGCTCGATCCGGGGCTGGGCTTCGGCAAGAGCTATGCAGAGAATTGGGAGATCATGCGTCGTTTACCTGAACTGGTTGAGCTCGGTTATCCGCTGCTGCTGGGAGCCTCGCGGAAATCGATGATTGCGAAGCTGCTGGAGTTGCAGGACCCCAAGGCGCGCCTGAGTGGCAGCTTGGCAACTACGGCATTGGCAATTCAGGCAGGAGTTGATTTTATCCGGGTGCATGACGTTCGCGAAAACCGCGAATGCGCTCAAGTGATGGACCATTGTTTACGCTATGAATAAGACGAAAATCGAATTAAAGGGCTTAGCATTTTTTGCCCGTCACGGTGTGCTGAAAGAAGAGGCTCAGCTCGGGCAGCGCTTCAAAGTTGATGTATTGCTGAGCTTGGTCGATGGCTTGGAATTTGAAGAAGATACGCCGGCGCAAACGGTGAACTACGTCGACGTCTATGCGGCAGTGCAGGAGGTCTTCGTGGGCTTTCGCTTTAATCTGATTGAGCGTGCAGCAGAAGCGATCGCTACGGAGATTTTGGAACGCTTCGACAAGGCCGTGGAAGTCACTGTGAAGGTGGAGAAACCTGCAGTGCCGGTGGATTGCATCTGTGATTATTTCGCTGCGGAGGTCACACGGTGCCGCTAACGACGGCTTATCTCGCACTGGGCAGTAATGTCGGTGAGCGTTTGGAGCAGATGCGTTCCGCGTTGAAGCTGTTGGGGGCGGAGGGTGTTGTGATTGTTACGGCGAGTCCCGTATATCAAAATCGTGCGATTGGTATGGGCGATGCGGATCCTTTTTTGAATGCAGTGGTTGAGGTGCAGACGGAGCTGGGGCCTGAGGCCTTGCTAGATGTCTGCCTTGCAGTGGAAAATAAATTAGGACGCGTGCGCACGGGCGGTTGGTCGCCGCGGACGATTGATATTGATGTGCTAATATTTGGGCAAACTGATATCGATACCGAACGCTTGCAACTACCGCATCCGCGCATCGCGGAGCGTGACTTTGTGCTGCGACCGCTGGCTGATATAGCACCTGAGTTGCAACTGTTGGGTCAGCCGATTAAGACTCTACTAGATAAATTGCCGCTAGTCGAACTGGAGCGTGTTGAGGGCTCGTTGCGTTAATACTTACCTCTGTAATGACGATGAAACCAAGTGTTGAGATTGAATATTGCCCGGGCTGTCGCTGGTTGTTGCGAGCAAGTTGGACGGCGCAGGAACTGTTAACGACGTTTGAAAGTGAACTCGGTGCAGTGACGCTGCGGCCTTCGGCAGAGGGCGGCACGTTTCGTGTGACGGTGGACGCCACTGTGGTGTGGAATCGTAAAGACCAAGGGCGCTTCCCTGAGATGAAAGAACTGAAGCAGCGCATTCGCGATGAGATCGCTCCCGAGCGTGATCTTGGTCATAGTGATGTCGGCGGAAAAGTGAAGGATGACTGACTCGATCAGTGAGGCTGCGACCGCCGCAGCACTGAGGCTTTCGGCGGGCGTCGATGCACTGCAGTTTGCAGCGCCGACCACACATGTTTATAACCCACTGGACTATGCGTGGGCAGGGCATCGGAGTTATCTGAAGCAGCACGCCAGCTCGCCGAAGAAAGTAATTTTCATGGGGATGAACCCCGGGCCTTTTGGCATGGCGCAGACCGGCGTGCCGTTTGGCGAAGTTACGTTAGTCCGTGATTGGGTGGGGGTGAATGAGGACATTCAGCAGCCGTTCAACGAACATCCAAAGCGTGTGGTCGAGGGCTTCGCTTGTCAGCGTAGCGAGGTGAGCGGGCGGCGTCTGTGGGGTTTGTTCAGCGAACGCTTCGCTTCTGCCAATGCGTTCTTTGCGGATCACTTTGTGGCAAATTATTGTCCGCTGGTGTTTATGGAAGCAAGCGGGCGCAACCGCACGCCAGATAAGTTGCCCGCGTCTGAGGTCGCCGCGTTGTATTCACTGTGTGATACACATTTGCGCGAGTTAGTTGCGGCGTTGCAACCCGAGTGGGTGATTGGCGTCGGCGCGTTCGCGGAAGGCCGTGCGAAGGTGGCCTTGAAAGATGTCGACGTGCAGGTCGGGCGTATTTTGCACCCGAGCCCTGCGAGTCCCGCCGCGAACCGGGGGTGGGGTGAGCAAGCCACCAAGCAGCTCGAAACCTTGGGCCTGTGGCAATAAAAAAGGGTCATGCCCGCTTAGCGAGGAGGGTAAAGGAGGGAGGGCGACTCGCCCTCCTTTGCAGCCACACAGGATGGCTGTGGGCGAGTCGCCCACACTCCTATCGCGGTCAATGGCTCACCCCGCAGGGCTCCGTTGTCTCTCAGATGTAATGGTCTGTCGTTTCAATCGAGACTTTCTGACTAATCGACGATGAACCAATAAAAAGGGCGGACATTGCTGTCCGCCCCAAAGTGAAAGTCGTGTGCCGCTAGAATCGGTCGCGGATCGAGAAAGCCACTGCTTGGCTGTCGAGATCGTAGTCGCCATGCACAGTCGGAAGGTATTGCATCGTCGAAGGATACCCAGGCGCTGTTAGGGGCAGTTCTGATCCACCGGCCACACAACACGTCCTCTTTTCAGGGGTGGCCTGGTGTAAGAGCGTCTCGAATCGGCTTGGCGGTTCACTAGCCGTGGCAAGTGAGTTGGGCCAGGGCAGTGAGTTGACTGTCTCGGTGGTCCTCCGCGAACAACAGGTGTAAGCGCCTCAGGCAGTGAATACGAAAAGAAGGTCAGATTCAAATTGTCAAATGGCAAGAAACGTTCCAACATGCGCCACTTTTGGACAAACTCGTTCTGTCCAAATACTTTAAATTATCATGCAAGTCACGCTCCTTAAGTCTAAGCTGCTCCGTGCAGAAGTTACTGACAGCGCCCTCCACTACGAGGGTAGTCTGGCGATTGACTCCGCATTGATGGAGCAAATCGGCCTCGTCGCGTACGAGAAAATACTAGTTGCTAACATCGCCAACGGCGAGCGCTTCGAGACCTACGCAATCGAGGCTCCAAAGGGCTCGCATACCATTTCCCTCAATGGCGCAGCGGCGCATAAGGGTGAGCTTGGCGATTTATTAGTGATCATGTCGTTTGCGCAATTCGAAGCCGAAGAGGCCAAGGCCTGGAAGCCTAAGGTGCTAGTACTGGCCGATGGCAACCAGCGCGTGGTGCGGGCGGATAACGTCCTCGTCGCCGAAGACGCCTTTTACGACTGCTAGTCGCTCTGCAGAGCTGATTTTCTTAAAAGCCGAGCCTTCGCTTGGTCGGCTTTTTTTGTAGCTGATTGAGCTGCCTTAAACAGACTTGCGATGGTCTCGAAGCGATCGTGCGCAAATAAAAAATAACTTGAGAATCGATCTCAATTAATCTGGGGCGGATCGTAACTATATGGTTAGCAGTTGGTAATGTTTCCAGTAAAAGATCTTGAGGCTTCTTAAATGGGCGGTTTTTTTAATGAGAGTGATTCTCGTTGATCATTTATGGGTTGCCTCTCCCGATTCGCGGAGGCACAATCTTGCGACATGCCCTCGCGTCCGCAGTAATTTGCGGCACGCGGGCATTATTTACTTAACTTAGAAACAAACATATGAAAAAAATTACGCTTACACTGGGTTGCCTTGCGCTGCTAACATCTGCGGGCCAGGCTTCTATCACGGTCGGATTTGGTGATCTGACTCCTAGCACTACTTATGCGGGCCCCGGAGGCGGTGCCTACTATAACGGCAGCGATGGCGCTGGTAGCTTTACCAGCGGGGGGGTGCAGTTCACGAATAATTACAATGCGACATTCGACAGCTGGGATGGTTGGGCGTATTCTAATACCACCGATACCGCAACGGCTGGTTCTGGTAATCAATACAGTGCCTATACTGGGGGCGGTTTTGGCTCTGATAATGAGTGTGTATGCTGTGAATTACTCCATCTTCTGGCGGTCCTGCGCCAACTGTTGCCTTGGGTGCAAACACGCATTCTCCACTGTCGATGCGCATTACAAATACAACATACGCGGCCGATTCGATGCTCAACGGGGATTCGTTTGCGAAGCAGTTCGGGGGAGGTGATGGGAATTATGCGGATTGGTTCCTGCTCACGATCCGTGGGTTTGATACGTTGAATCAGGACATCGGCACAGTGGACTTCTATTTGGCAGATTATCGCTTTGGTGATAATTCTCAGGATTATATCGTTGATAGCTGGGAATTGGTCGACTTGAGCTCGTTGGGCTCGAACCTGGCTTCCCTGCAGTTTGAGTATAGTTCGTCTGATGTCGGAGAGTGGGGGATGAACACACCTGCATATTTTGCGATGGATGATTTCGCTGCTGTACCTGAGCCATCGGCTTATGCATTGCTTGCCGGGCTCTTTACTGTGGCCGCGGTAGCACTGCGTCGCCGGCGGTAATTTTTGGTTAGTATCCATTCATTAGCAGACTGGTATGTGGTTCATTTGAATGCATAGCAGTCTGCTTTTTATCTGCATGGCTATGATCAATCCGCGCCTTTTAATTCTCTACTACGTAGCCTGTTGGCTTGGCGGTAGAATATTGCTGGCTGAGGATGTGGAGGGCACTGTTGTGGCTCAGGAATTAGAGAGTTACACCGTCATCGCCTTTGATTTCAAAAAAGAAACGTTGGAGATACCTGCGGATGTGACACGCATTGCGCGGGATACGATTGATCGTTCGCTTGCGACCTCGGTGCCCGATTTATTACAAACTGAAGCGAATCTGTATTTTTCGACAATATCAGGCTCGACGAATGTATCGATGCGCGGTTTTGGTGAAGGCAGTGGCTTGCGGAGTCTCATTTTAGTGGATGGGCAGCAACTGAATCCATCCGACATGGGGCGTATCAATTGGGAGCAAATTCCATTGGACTCGGTCGAAAGTATCGAAGTGCTACGCGGTGGACATAATGTTCTGTATGGTGACCGTGCATTAGCTGGTGTGATCAAGATCGAGACGCGTCGCGCTGCAGGGGAGCGACTCAACGTGGAGGGGCGTGTTGGTAGCTTTGAGAGTCGTCAGGCATCAGTTAGCGGTGGTGTGGGGGCTGAGAATTGGGGTGTTTCGGCGGGAGCCTTCCATGAGGAATCAGATGGTTATCGCGATCATTCCGACAGCGAGAGTCGCAATTACTATTTGACCGCCGGGCGCACTTTTCAGAATGGAGATGATTTGGACTTGCGAGTTGGTTGGGGTGACACGGATCTTCAGTATTCAGCTGGGTTAAAACACGAAACTTATAAATCGGATCCAACCAGTTCGAACTATGAAGGTGGCGAGGGGAGCCATAACGAATATAACAGTAGCTCTGCTCGCTATGAAGCGCTACGTGAATGGGGAAGCTGGGAGCTGTTTACGGGCTACGGTGAGGATGAAACCAATTGGTCGTTTGGAGGCGATTCATTTGGCAAGAATCAGCAATCGAGTTACAATTTAAAACCTAGCGCTCGTATCGAGATGGATCCAGTCACACTGGTTTTTGGGACCGACTGGATCTATGAAACACTCGACTTCACCGAGTATCTGGATGAGGCGCATACAATGGTTCCTGGTGAGGCAGAACTTTCTGAAAGCCGTATTGCTCCGTATCTGCTGGTTGAATACGAACTCACGGATCAATGGACGCTGAGCGCCGGTGCGCGTTATGAATGGATTCGTTATAAGGTCGACTATGACGCTTACGAGCGCAGCCAACTGAATCCTTTTAACGAAACGAACCGTGGGCAGAGGCCGAATCCATTCTATAAAAATCCGCCTGATCAAGATCCTGAGACATCCTTTGATGACGTTGTTCACGAAGAGGGGATGGCGGCAGAGATTTCACTGAACTACCGAGTGTCGGATGACCTCAGTGTCTGGTTTGGATATGATCGTGTTTATCGCAATCCTGTATTTGACGAGCGGGCAGGATACCAAGGCTACTCTTTGGCTGAAAATGTCAATCAGGAGCTTGAGGCTGAAAGAGGGGACAGCTACGAGCTGGGATTTAAATTTCTGAACGGAGCGCACGAGTTTTCTGCAACCGCATTTCTGTTGTTAATGGAAAACGAGATTATCTTCGATGGCGATGTGGAAGGATCCAATCAGCTAGGGACCGGATTAAATATAAACCTCGGCGCGGTGAACCGCTATGGCGGGGATCTGGCCTACATTTTGACGCACAATAATTGGGGCTTTTCCACGCGGCTCGCTTATGTGCACACGGAGATGCGGGCCGGCGAGGGCAAGGGTTACGAAGTGCCGCTTGTCCCTGCAATACACACGGTCAGTCAACTTTGGTGGAAACCCTTGGAGCGACTGCGACTTAATTTGGTTCACCGCCTAAATGATGAATATGAAGGTGGCGATTTTGATAATTCTGAAGCAAAGATCGATGCCTACTCTGTGTACAATATTCAAGCAGAGTTGGAGTGCACGACTCATGCGCAGGTTTATATGAGCGTCGGAAATGTGTTCGATAAACTGTATGCTGAAAGTGGTTCCTATGGTAGCTATTATCCCGGAGACGGACGTTCATTGAGCGTCGGGTTTAAACTTAACTTTTAAACCATGAAAACGATGCGACACCTACTATTCTTTACATTTATTCTATGGGCTCATTGTTCAGTGACGCTGAATGCTCAATTGTTAATGGACCCACCGATTTATCCAGGGCAAGATCGTAGCTATCCTTTCCATGATGCTGCAGGATCTGCGGACACGACTGCCCTTTATAAAACGGACCCATCTATCGTCGCTTGGGCAACTGGATATACCAACCTTTCCTATGGTGTCGGCGTGGCCGATAATTGGAAGACTCCTAGCAAAGCACTTGGTCCCGCCGAAGGTTCCGCATTTGACATCGTCACTTTAGGTCGTGGCGGCCAGATTACGCTGACTTTTGCCAAGCCAATTACAGATGGTGCCGGTTTCGATTTTGCGGTTTTTGAAAATGGATTCTCTGACCACTATATGGAATTGGCATGGGTTGAGGTGTCCAGTGATGGCGTGCACTTTGTGCGTTTTCCCTGCTTCTCATATACAAACTCTCCCGTTGGAGGCTATGGAAATGTGAGCCCGTCAGAGATTCATGGTTTTGCTGGTAAGTATCAAGCCGGTTACGGGACGCCCTTTGATCTCTCTCAACTTCAGTTAGCTTACGATGCGGCGAATGACGGGACGGATGATGTGTTCACTGACGAGTATCAGGCATCGTTACTTGATAACTTTGTTCACCTAAATATCGATGCCATTACCCATGTGCGGCGAGAAGATGTTGTTGGAGATGGAAGTCGTCCTCGCGACGACGGCAATGTCGTGGATGCGGAGGGGATACAGGGCGCCGTGATTTATGATCCGTATAAAACCTTCGGCTCTGCGGGCTTTGATCTGGATGCAGTGGCGGTGGTGCATCAATTGGACGCCACCGGTAGCGAGCAGAGCATTACCTTTGCCGAAATCGGCAACCGTCGCATTGGGGACGGTTCTTTTCAATTGTCAGCGACTGCCACGAGCGGCTTGCCTGTCAGTTATGTGCTGATCTCAGGTCCCGCATTGATCAGCAGTTCGGCTATAACTCCGATTGGACTGGGTCAAGTTGTGCTGCAGGCGATTCAAGCGGGGGACGCGACGTATGCGGCAGCCTCACCTGCGACTCGTGGCTTCTACATCGCAGACGAGTTGCAGCACATCTTTATCAAGCCTCCTAGCAATCAAGTCGTCGGCGCAACGAATGTGCCTTTCGATGTCGTCTCTAGTAGTGGCTTACCTGTCAGCTTATTTGTTTCGGATGGACCCGAGGAGGCGTTTGTCACCGAGTTTGGTCACCTGTTTAACAGTGGGCCAGAGCTCGGCTCTGTGACGCTTCGTGCGAGTTCCGCGGGCGGTGAGAATGGTGGTGTCGTCTATGCGCCAGCAACGGATGTGATTGTTTATTTTGATCTCGTTGGATCCGGCTCCGCTGCTGCACCGCAGAGTTTTGCCGCCTGGCAATCATCTCAAGCGATTTCGGCCCCACCTGAGAATGACAGTGACGGCGATGGCTTTAGCGATCTCGAAGAATATGCGGCGGGCACGGCTCCTAAAGATGCGAGTGACCGTCCTGCGTCTGGATTCAGCCGAGAAGTCGATGGTGATGACTACATTTTGGAGCTATCTCTTGATTCGCAGGCACAAGTGGATTGGGACGTTCAGACTGCTGAGGATTTAAGTGATGACGATGCATGGTCGTCGATCATTCCCGAGATAATTGAAGTGAGTGAAGTCAATGGCGGCTCCTCAAGTTTGCAGACCTTAAAGTTACGTGTGGCAAAAACCGGCAGTGCTCAACAGTTTTGGCGATTAGAATTCGAGACGAAGTAATCTAAAATCCGACCACAACCATGAGCCGACAACGTGAAGTTATTCTAAATGTTCTACGAGACGCTGCACGCCCTCTCACGCGTGATGAAATCCTGCGACTGGGCCGCCAGCAGATTCCGCGGCTGGGTTCGGCCACCGTCAATCGCGCGATTCGTGAGATGACGGCTGCCTTTCAGATTATTGGGGTGGAGTTCCCCGGCCAGCCGCGGCGCTATGAGTTGCCCGCCGAAAGTGAGCATCCGCATTTCATCTGCCGCAGTTGCAACAAAGTGTTCGATCTTCCCGTGGCAATGCAACTGCCGCAGGTGCACGCGCCTAAGGGTTTCGTGGTGACCGGCGGCGAGATTGTCTATGCAGGCACCTGCCCGGATTGTTCCAACAAGAAGTAGCGGCTGGGTTATAGGAGTGTGGGCGACCCGCCCACATTTTCATGCTGTCAGAAATACGCGCGGGTTGCTTGTGGGCGACCCGCCCACATTTTTATGCGGTCAGAAGCGCGGGTTGTTTGTGGGCGGGTCGCCCACTTTTTCATACTGT
>CAJJBN010000015.1 GCA_905182435.1 Opitutaceae bacterium BACL24 MAG-120322-bin51
CGTAAGGACTTTGCGCAAAGACAGCCTCAACAATTCCTGACTTTAATCAAAGTGCGTGGCGTCGCTGCTTGCAACGGCCTCATCGAGGTGAATCGGGACACGGCCGTTGCAAGCAACGACGCCACAACATTTCACGCATTTCACTCTTCACTCCTCCCGCAGCAGGCCACACACTCCCGTGCAATGATTCATACAATTTCGCAGATACGCGTCCGCTACGCCGAAACCGACCGCATGGATGTGGTTTACCACAGCAACTATCTCGTCTGGTTCGAGACCGCCCGCATCCTGATGCTCGACGAGATCGGCATCCCCTACCTCGAAATTGAGGCCAGCAACCTGCACCTGCCCGTGCTCACCGCCAGCGCGGTATACAAACGCCCCGCGCGCTTTGACGATCGACTGGAGATCCACCTCTTCATGCGCGCAAAACCCCGCGCCCGGTTCCACTTTGACTACGAAGTGCGCCGTGGCGACACACTCCTCGCCACTGGCAGCACCAGCCATGGCTTTATGGATACAAACGGCAAAGCCCTGCGCCCGCCCGCAGCGTTTTTAGCCAAAATCGACGTCGCTTGGAAACCTGAGGCGGGCGCCGCAATTGACCTGTAAACCACGACTTTCGACCCGCTCGCTACAGTACAATACACGCCACCGAATATGACTCATTACTTTAAAACGATCATGCTGCTCTCGCTCGCTTGCCTCACCGCGGGTAGTACCTTCGCCGAGGACGAGGATACCCCCTTGGCCAAAGAAATGTCAGCAATGAACACCGCCTATCGCAGCCTATCAAAAGCATTCCGTAGTGGGCCCAACCCCGACCAGCGCGCCGAATATATCGCACAAGTCGAGACCATCCTCGAGCATGCCAAAGCATCGGTCGAGTTAGTCCCCGCACTGGCGGACACACTCGCACCTGAGCAAAAAAACAGCATGCGCGCCGACTATACCGCGGCTATGCAAAAAAGCATACAAACACTCGAGCAGCTACTCGCTGCGCTCGAAGCTCAAGACTACGCCGCCGCAACGGAACGACTCGTCCAACTAAAAAAGCAAAAAAGCGCAGGACATCAGCGATTCCAGGAAGACTAGGACTACAGATCGCCGCGCTTTCAGGCACCGCATTATTCGCCTAATTGGCACTGCAGTTCCTCACACACCGCTTCGGTGCCCGCCAGGTATGGACAGAAATCCATCTGCGGGTGAAACGCTCTTAACGGAAACGGACTCGCTTCGAGGAATTTAAACGCGACGCCCGCGCCGGCACACAGCGCATAGGCCGCGGCGATGTCCCAGACCTTGACGCGAAAATCGACCACCCCGGTCAAATAGCCAGTCGCCACATACGCAGCGCTCAGCGCGCCACTGCCCAGGCAACGCACGCGGTATTTTGCGAGTAAGGGCTTGAGCTTATCCAGCAGCTCAAGATCGATCGGAAAATGCAGGCCTAACATCGTCTGCGCATCGGCCGCCATACGATCGCGATTCACCGTCTTTTGATTGCGTTGTAGGCCAAAACCAGCGCCGCCCTCTAGCAACGCATCGGTGCTGTAATCGTAAATAAACCCATACACCGGCATCCCATCGTGCAGTAAAGCCAACGAAATGGCACAAACCGGAAAGCCGAGCGCATAATTATTAGTGCCATCGATCGGATCGATCACCCAAGCGAATCCAGCGCCGAGTGTTAACACCTCATCGAGCGGATTCGCTTCTTCGCTACAATAGTCATCCTCCGCGAAATCCCGCCGCAGCGCCGCAAACACATTCTCCGAGATCGCAAAGTCAGCAAAGGTCACCCGAGTGTCGTCCTCCTTCCACTCACTGGCGACTTGGCCAAACTGACGACCGAAAAACGCCGTCTGCGCCTTTACCGCCACTCGCCCCGCATTGATGCGGTGGCGCAACTGCAGATCAAACTGCGCCTGTGCTTGCCGGTTGAGTGATTTTTTCATCGTTGCTATCAATCAGTCTGCGGGCACTCAGGGACAAGCGCAAACCGCGACCGAGTTGGCACTACGGACGCCCACGCCCGAAACCTCGAAACGGACGCCCCGCGCGCTTCTGCTTGGCGGCTCTGCCTGCGGACGCATCTTTATCTTTGGGCTTTTCCTTCCCCTCGCGGGGTTTGGAAACTCGTTTACCCGAGGCACGCACACCGCGCGCAGGGCGGCGATCTTTAGGATCCTCTGGCAGCGCAATACCTTCGCGGTGCAGCGCCTCGATCGCTTCGTCATGAAAGTCATGCTCACGCACCGTCGTAAGGGTTAGCTTAATCAACTTCTCAATAGCCTTAAACCGGGACACATCTTGATCGATCTCCGAGCAGAAGCTCATCGCCCTGCCACTCTCGCCCGCACGCGCGGTGCGACCGATACGGTGCACGTAATTCTCCGCATCCATCGGCAGGTCGTAATTAATTACCAAGCCGATATTCTTCACATCGATCCCACGCGCGGCCACATCGGTGGCGACCAGCACTGGCGTCTCACCTAACTTAAAGCGACGCAATGCATCCTCACGTGCCGCCTGTGTGCGATCTCCATGGATCGTATCTGAGCGAATCCCATCACGATTCAAATGCGTCGCAATCAACCGAGCATCACGCTTGGTCCGGGTAAAAATCAGGCAGAGTTCTTCCTGTTTTTCAAAGTATTGGCTGTGCAGCAAATCCAGCAACAGCGCAGGCTTATCGCGAAGTCGCACAAACAGCACCGACTGATCAATCTTCTCAGCCGTCGTGCCCTCTGGATCGATACGAATCTCCTCTGGATTGTTCAACAGCCCCGCGGCCAGCTTAGCCACGCCCTTCGCCATCGTCGCCGAAAACAGCAGCGTCTGCCGTTCCTTAGGCACATCGCTGACGATTTCGCGCAAGTCATCAATGAAGCCCATCGCCAACATGCGATCCGCCTCATCGAGCACCAAGCACTCGACACCGCTCAAATTTGCATGCCCCTGCTTCATCAAATCCAGCAAGCGCCCGGTCGTCGCCACCAATATATCTAAGCCAAAATACAGCTCCTTGGTCTGCGGCGTCTGCGACACTCCGCCATAGATCATCGCGATCTTTAGATCCAAATGTGCTCCATAGGTGCGAAAACTCTCGGTCACCTGCACCGCCAGCTCACGCGTTGGCACCAAAATCAAATTCCGCACCCCGCGCCGAAACGGCTTACGCCCCTGCGTCGCGATACGATGCAGCATCGGCAAAGCAAATGCCGCCGTCTTGCCCGTGCCAGTCTGCGCGCAGGCCAATAGGTCGCGGCCTTCGAGCAACAGAGGGATGGCCTGCGCCTGAATCGGCGACGGCTCCGCATAGCCTTTCTCCGCCAGCGCGCGCTGGATCGGTTCGATTAAGGGCAGGTCTTTGAATTCTGTGTGACTCATAGTTACGATCAACACCGCACCGTATGAATAAAACCGCCTTTATCGACAAGAAAGCGCCCCGAACTGAAATTGGCCGGTACGACGCGATATTTTCACACTCAAACCCTTCTCACCACGGCAACACCTCAGGTAACCCGCAGTGGCAGAGTGGCCGTTGCGAGCAGCAGCGCGACCACAAGATCGGGTGCGTAGCGAAGCAGAACCTGTAACTGTTTTCAGTCCAGGCTTGCCAAGTAGATTTGAACCGCTTCTCTATCTCAATTTTCAGGAGAAGTGGCAGAGTGGCCGAATGTGACTGACTCGAAATCAGTTGTGCTAGAAATGGCACCGGGGGTTCGAATCCCTCCTTCTCCGCCATTTAAGGCGAAGCCAAGTCAATACATCGCGCGTACAGCGGAAAGGGATGAGATGCGAACCACTGGGTTCGACGGAGCGAAGCGCAGATGGGACGCCGCAGGCGGTCTCGAAGAGATTTTGCGCAGCAAAACCAATCCCTCCTTCTCCGCCATTTAAGGCGAAGCCAAGTCAATACATCGCGCGTACAGCGGAAAGGGATGAGATGCGAACCACTGGGTTCGACGGAGCGCAGCGCAGATGGGACGCCGCAGGCGGTCTCGAAGAGATTTTGCGCAGCAAAACCAATCCCTCCTTCTCCGCCATTTAAGGCGAAGCCGTAAAATTGCGGTAAGAAGGATGAGATGCGAACCACTGGGTTCGACGGAGCGAAGCGGAGATGGGACGCCGCAGGCGGTCTCGAAGAGATTTTGCGCAGCAAAACCAATCCCTCCTTCTCCGCCATTTAAGGCGAAGCCGTAAAATTGCGGTAAGAAGGATGAGATGCGAACCACTGGGTTCGACGCAGCGAAGCGCAGATGGGACGCCGCAGGCGGTCTCGAAGAGATTTTGCGCAGCAAAACCAATCCCTCCTTCTCCGCCATTTAAGGCGAAGCCGTCAAATTGCGGTAACAAGGATGAGATGCGAACCACTCGGGTTCGACGCAGCGAAGCGCAGATGGGACGCCGCAGGCGGTCTCGAAGAGATTTTGCGCAGCAAAACCAATCCCTCCTTCTCCGCCATTTAAGGCAGTCAAAGCAAACACTCGCGCAGCGAGAAAGGGATGAGAACCATTACTCGGCGATAATGCAATAAACTAACGCTACGAAAATTAAACACATTAACTATTGTTGACACCGATATTTTAGCACAGCACAGTCCCTGTTCGATGTCCGCATCTGCACTACAGAAAGTTAAGGTAGCTCCACCCGAAACCTGGGTGGAGCGCTATGGTGATTATTTATATGGCTATGCGATGTCTCGGTTGCATGACGCCGAACTGGCCGCCGACTGCGTGCAAGAAACTTTCATGGCCGGAATCAAAGCCCTCGATCGATTTGACGGCAGCCGCGACATCAAGTTCTGGTTGCGTGGGATCATGAGTCATAAAATCGTCGATGAGATCCGAAAATCGGTCAAAGAAAACAAGGTCGACATCGACACTGAAGACGAAACCCTACTCGAAAGCTTCTGGTATAAATATAGTGTTTCCGCCACGGCGGACGGCTCGCCCTGGCAATTCAACCCGCGCAAACACTGCGACAACAATGAATTCTGGGAAGTCCTTGACGAGTGTATTCAGCAAGTAAAGAACCCAGCACACGACGTCTTTATTTTACGCGTCTTAGAGGATAAAAGCGCAGACGAGGTTTGCCGTATTATGGATATTTCTCCGAGCTACTTGTGGGTGCTGCTGCATCGGGCGCGCTTACAACTAAAAGTGTCACTCGAAGCTAAGTGGACAGGCAAAGACGCCAAGTAACTCCCACCTTCCCCTTTCCCCATGTAACCCTGCAAGCGACTCTCAAAGGCAGTATCGAAAGAAGGTGGAGATACGCTTTCTCAATTCAAAAAAATGTCTTAAACTTCATGTGAAATGCTGCATTTTTCCACGAACAATTCAATCGACTACACTTGCCCCAAAGCCTAACAAGCCAGTGACCAAAATAAAACGGCGCCGCGACACATACATAACAGCTAATATGTCAAATCTCCAACGCCTGACGAGTCTCAATCCAGATTCGCTTTCAACTTATCCGATCTGAGTTGCGAATGATCTGACTCATGTTTTGATTCTTGGTTCAGTACTGTTATCTTATTATGCTAGCTCGGCTGAATCTACGTGATTTTCTTTCAAATTAACCTCTCCGCATTGATCCAGTGTTTTCTTTGGGTCATGCCGCCTTCGGCTCAGAACAACTTTTTATAAAGATGCCCACCTACGTTTATCAAGAAATCCTCCCCGACGGCAGCGACGGTGAAGCCTTTGAATACATCCAGAGCATGTCCGAAGAGGCGCTCAAACGACACCCGAAGACGGGCAACCCCGTACGCAAAGTCTTCCACGCGCCCAATGTCTCAAGTAAATACACCGAAGGCAGCACCAAGAATAAATTGAGCGACGAAAACGTCGAGAAGCACGGTTTCACTCGCTACGAGAAGGACAAAGTTACTGGTCGCTACAACAAGACCGCCGGCAAAGACAAACGCGCGCCCGACGTAGTCGACGCCAACCAACTAAAGAAGATGCAGCAAAAAGGCATCTTGTAGGAGGCGGCAAAATTACTCCTGCAATGCTCCAATTAAAACATCCAGCGCATCAGACCTGGATTCAATTGAATTGAGTCGAGCTTTACTTCGCCACGGATTTCACCGTCTAACTTGAGCGTATAGGCGAATGGTAATTCACCTTTTCCTTGCGGACGGTAATCGGACAACTGCAGCGACAACTGCTGACGTTCACCGTCGTGCTCGAAATAAACAAAACGGACGCGCTCTAAGCCTGTCTCGGGATCCAACAAATGGATGATCGAGTCCTGAGCGGATATTCGATTCTGAATCGTCCAGTAGATTTGGCCCTCAAAGGTCTGATCCGCCTCCCACGTATAAACTAGCACATCTGGCAACTGATTCGAGGCCAAGGCCAACACCGCTCCCTCTAAAAGGATCGTCTGCTGATCCAGCAGATCAGGCAGCACCTGCTGCTGTATCTTACCTTCGGCGTCTTCAATTTTAATCTTCGCCGTGTCACCATCGCCACTGTAAACCATCTTTAAGGCATCGTCCTCGAGCGTCTTACTCACCAACCGAGGCAACTTCGCGAGTAACTTCAGCCTAAATTCAAGACCATCTTTGATGTAGTTCCCCTGCAGAATAACATCCTGCACCTCAGACAAGCCAGACGCAGTCCGATATTTATCTAAAATGAATCCCAACGATAGTAATTCTCCGTCGTCTGCGGCGGATACTGGTGTGACTGCCAGCAAATCCTCCGAGGCATCCATTGCCTCGGCCTGATTCGCTTGTCCTTCAGACGGTAACACCGAGTACACGGCCATCTCCTGTGTGTATTGCCAAAAGGCATACAGCAACAACATCGAAAACAGCAGCGTCAGCCCTGCCAGATTGATCAGGACCAGATACCAAGACTTTCGACGCACCCGTACTCCAAAAGGTAAGATCACATGGGAGGACTTCTTCCGACCAGAAGTGTGCCGGTCAGCAGGTCTCTTTCGAGACAGCTTGCCTGCGGCGACATTTTCTTCCTTGCGAGATTTCACAATTTACCTGCTGGTAGCGGTTTTTAGTTTTCTAGACATTTGCGAACGACTGCTGGCAGATCATCTGCGGCACTGCGAATGACAGCAATTTACATGCAATTCTGAAAGTAAGCTTTAGCCGAGTACACGACACATCGCTGAACCGCCAAAGCAAATGCCTACAAGGCCTCAGAGCCCTCTTCGTCCGTACGGATGCGAACAGCGCTTTCGACTGGAATGACGAAGACCTTACCATCGCCGATCTTGCCAGTCTTAGCAGCGTTGACGATCGCCTGAACTGCAGCGTCGACGATATCGTCTTCGACGACGGTTTCGAGCATCGTCTTGGGCAGGAAATCGACGGTATATTCACTGCCACGATAGATTTCGGTATGTCCCTTTTGACGGCCGAAGCCTTTGACCTCAGTGACGGTCATGCCTTCGATGCCGACTGCGGCGAGGGCTTCTTTCACTTCATCGAGTTTAAAGGGTTTAACGATAGCTTTAATCAATTTCATAAGAATGTATTCTGTTTGAGTTTAATGATGTGAACCTTGAAATGTTAATTATTCGAAGTGGTAAGCAGTCTCGCCATGCTCAGCGAGATCAAGGCCGGTATGTTCCACCTCTTGATCGACGCGCAGGCCAGTGGTCTTCTTACAGACAAACACGATGATTGTCGTCGCAACTGCAGACCATGCAATGACCACGCCCAGAGCAAACAGCTGCGTGCCAAGTTGACCGACCATGTCATCAACGCCGGTGCCGCCAAAGGCTGCCGTGCCGAACACCGCCACCATGATCGTGCCCATGATGCCACCGACACCGTGCACCGCAAACACGTCGAGTGTGTCGTCAATCTTGAGTTTACCCTTAACAAAACCACAAGCGAAGTAGCAGATGGAACCGGCCATCAGGCCGATCAGGACCGCACCCAGTGGGCCCACATTACCAGACGCTGGAGTAATCGAAGCCAAACCTGCCACCATACCAGTCACAATACCCACGAGACCAGGCTTACCAGTCTTCTTCCATTCGATCACCATCCAGGTCAAACTCGCAACCGCTGCGGAAATATGTGTGACCAACATCGCCATCCCGCGTGACCATTGGCCGCCAAGCTGACACCGGCATTAAAGCCGAACCAACCGACCCACAGCATCGACGCACCAATCATTACCATACCTGGGCTGTGTGGGATGTGTAGCTTCTTTGGAAATCCTTCACGCGGGCCAACGAAGTAAGCCAGTAGAAGCGCGGAGATACCTGCAGTGGCATGCACCACGATGCCTCCGGCGAGATCGATCACACCACGTTAACTCCCATCGCCGCCAACCAACCGCCGCCCCATACCCAATGACAGACGGGGACGTAGACGAGGAGCAACCAGAGGGCGGAGAAAAGCATGAGGGCGCTGAATTTCATCCGCTCCACAAAGCGCACCGACATCAAACCGGGAGTGATGATCGCAAAGGTCATCTGGAACATGATGAACACTGATTCTGGAATATCACCACTCAAGTCTGCAGTCGTAATCCCTTTCAATCCGAACTGTTGAAAATCGCCCAACCACGCGCCACCGCCAGAGAAAGCCATCGTATAGAGGCACAGCACCCACATCACTGACGCCAAGCAGGCGATCGCGAAACAGTGCATCAGCACCGACAGGACATTCTGCGCACGGACTAGACCGCCATAGAACAGCGCCAAGCCGGGCAACGTCATAAACAGTACCAGCACCGTGGCAGTTAACATCCACGCAGTGTTGCCACTATCAGCGGTCGCGGGGACCTGCGCCACCTGCTCGGCGACTGCTGTTAGTCCAGCCTCTTGGGCGAATAAAAAGCCTGGTGCCAATGAAAGCAGCAGGAATAAGATTAAACGGTGGGTATTTTTCATCTCTATTTGTGATCAGTATTTGTTAGTTCACAAACAAAGAATGTTAGTCCGCCACAATGAACAAGTTATTTTTCACTCAACTGCATGCGAGAAATTGATCTGACCCTCAAAAAAATCACATCTGCCCCTCAGACACCGCTCCAAATAATGTGGCCTCTGTCGTTAGACAGGGGGAACTGCCGCGACACCCCCCCCCGACTCTGCTCCCCGAATCTTACGATCGAGGCCACGAATCGGCCACAAAAAAACCGGCCACCCTCGAGAGGATGGCCGGTGAAATAGAGCGAACTGAATCAGTTTAGACTAGAGGGCTTCGGGGCCCGACTCGTCGGTACGGATACGGATAGCGTTTTCGACAGCAATGATGAAGACTTTGCCGTCCCCAATCTTGCCAGTCTTAGCAGCTTTGACGATCGCGTCGGATGTCTTAGCTGCGTCTGCATCGTCAACGACGATTTCGACCATGACCTTAGGAAGGAAGTCGACGGTGTATTCACTGCCGCGATAGATTTCGGTGTGGCCTTTTTGGCGACCGAATCCCTTTACCTCAGTTACGGTCATCCCTTCGATGCCGATATCTGCGAGTGCTTCTTTGACCTCTTCGAGTTTGAAGGGCTTGATGATTGCTTTGACCAATTTCATAATAATGTAATGTAGGTTATTTAAGTTACTTGGCTAGGCTTAATTAGCGAGTGCGAGCTGTACCAAAGTCAGGGTAGGCTTCTTGACCGTGCTCGCCGATGTCGAGACCTTCAGCCTCTTCTTCAGGAGAGACACGAACACCCATGACCACCTTCAAGATACTGAAGACAACGTAGGAGAAGATAAAAGCGAAGGCACCAATCGAAAGTGTGCCGATCAGCTGGATGCCGAATCCGGCAGCATCACTGAAGAGCGCGACAGCAAGTGTGCCGAAAATACCACAGACACCGTGCACGGAGATCGCACCGACTGGATCATCAATCTTGACCTTATCGAAGAAGATGATGGAGAAGACAACGAGGATACCAGCGATGAGGCCAGTCAGGATCGCATACGCAGGCATAATGGAGTCAGCACCGGCAGTGATGCCGACCAGACCCGCAAGGATACCATTGAGTGCCATCGAAAGGTCAGGCTTCTTGAGGAAGAACCAAGAAGTGAACATCGCCCCCAGGCCACCAGCCGCAGCAGCGAGTGCTGTGGTTACGAAGACCAGCGAGACGAGGAATGGGTCTGCATTGAGAACCGAACCACCATTAAAACCGAACCAACCAAGGAAGAGCAGGAAGACACCAATTGTAGCGAGTGGCATACTGTGGCCAAGGATCGGACGAATCTGACCGTTAATGTACTTACCAGCACGAGGTCCAAGAACCATCACACAAGCCAAGGCAGCGAAACCACCGAAAGCGTGTACCAATGAAGAACCAGCGAAATCATAGAAACTACGCTCTGCGAGCCAGCCGCCACCCCACTGCCATGAGCCAGTGATCGGATATGCGAACATCACCAACAATGTAGCGAAGATCATGAAGGAAGAGAGCTTTACGCGCTCAGCAACTGCACCAGAGACGATCGTTGCCGCAGTCGCAGCGAACATCGCTTGGAAGATGAAGTCTGTATACCAAGTATAATCAGCATACTCAGCAGTCATCATTGCGACGGACGCTTCAACATCGAACCATGAACCCATAGCGAACACGCCGGCGGATCCTTCTTCGAACCCAGGATACATCGCATTGAAGCCCCATAGCGCGTAAGTCAAAACACCCATGCAGATGATGAATACATTCTTGAACAGAATGTTGACTGTATTCTTAGCTTGGCCGAGGCCAGACTCAACAGTTGCGAAGCCGAGGTGCATAATAAACACCAGAGCAGCTGCAATCAGCAGCCAAAGGTTACTGATCGTAAAAAAGGCAGCACCGGGTGTTTCCATAAATGCGGCATAGCCGTCTTCAAAAGAAACTGCATCGGCAACAGCCTCAACTACTTCAGCAGTTTCAATAACAGGGAGTTCCTGCGCGCCGAGACTCCCGGCAAACAAGAACGCCGAGCTGCCGAGCAGCAAAGCGAGAAGGGTTTTTTTAATCTTCATGATTCTATTTAGTTTAGTTGTTTTTTGGTTTTGTAGGAATTGAGTCAGGTCAAGCCCTCAAACGAGAGGGTCGACTGAGCCCGTCAATAAGAACGAACACCGTCCAATTAGCACACCGCATGCCAATATACCAAAAAGCCTAAATAAAGACGTGCAAAACATAGCGCTACGACCCTGTGCGCCCGCGCAAACAACCCGCTGCCCCGACTTGAGTTCATTGCCGCGTAGCAGCGCCAAGATATTCAGACGCAAGGTGGCCCGCGACGAAGATGGCCATGCTGCCGATCAAAGCAGTAAGCGCGCCGCGATTAGTGCTGCGCGCGCTTGCCGCGGAAGACGGCGACCAAGTCTTCTAAGATCAGATAGAAGCACGGTACTAGCACCAGCACAATGATGGTTGCAAATAAGATCCCGAAGCCGAGCGAGATCGCCATGGGAATCATGAAGCGCGCTTGGCGTGATGTCTCCAAAATCATCGGCGCCAATCCGCCGAAGGTCGTCAGCGTCGTCAGCAGAATCGCTCGAAAGCGCGCGATACCAGCTTGCTGAACCGCAACCGCAGGCGTTGCGCCTGCATCGCGCTGACGACGATTTGCGAAGTCGATCAACACCAAGGAATCATTCACCACCACACCCGATAGCGCCACCACACCGAATAAACTCATTAGACTCAAGTTGTAGCCCATGATCACGTGGCCAATCACCGCGCCAACGATACCAAATGGAATGCAACACATGATTACCAGCGGCTGGTAGTAATTATTAAACGGGATCGCCAGTAATGCGAAGATACAAAACAGCGCCATCAGTAAACCAATCACCAGCGTCTGCATACTCTCAGCCATATCCGCCTGACGTCCCTCGAACTTCCACGACAATCCAGGAAATTCCTGCATCAAGGCAGGCATTACCGTGGCTTCCAAATCATTCATGATCGGCCCGACATCGCCATCGCGCTTCGTCTCCGCGGTCACCTCAATCACGCGGCGTCCATTGTTGCGCTCGATCACTGTAAACGCACGACCGCGCTCAATATCCACGGCATCTAAAATCGGGATTTCGCCGCCCTGTGGGGTCAGTAGCACCAAGTTCTCAATATCAAATTCCGAGCCGCGTTGAGACTCTGGCAAGCGCACCATGGTCTTGACTTCGTTGCGCCCACGCAGCTGGCGCAGCGCTTCTGCGCCATAAAAACTATGCCGGATCTGCTGCGCAATCGTGCGTGCATCTAAGCCCAGCGCTTGCGCGTCTGGTTTCACCGTAAAGTCAAACTGCATCTTACCGAGCTGCACCCCATCATCGACGTCCTTGATGTTGGCAAATTTCTGCAAGGCCGCGGCAACTCGTTCACCTGCGACATCAAGGGTGCCGACATCACGATGACTCAGCTGAATCGTCAGCCCTTTCTGCCCACCGCCAGGCCCGCCGCGGTCAGCTTGAAAGTTGACTGAATCAACTCCCGCCACTGGGCCCATATTCGCACGCCATTTGCTGGTAAAAGCGGCGGTGCTGACTGTGCGCACTTCAGGATCAGTCAAATAAACGCGCATATCAAACTGATGGCTACCACCTTTGCCCAGATTGAGAAAGACCCCTTGCGCTTGTTGAATACCACCATGTTCAATAATTGTTTTACGCGCGGCCTCCCCCATAATTTTGGCCACTACTTCAGTCTCTGCAACTGGGGCACCGATCGGCAGACGAGCGGAAGCAAAGGCATAATCCGAATCTGGGCGCTCGATCTGAATGACACGAATACGCCCACTTTGCACATAGCCAATAGTCATTAGCAACACTGCGACACCAACCGCCACGACCATATAACGATTGCCGAGGAATTTGCCCAGCAATGGGCCATAGACATCACGCACGATATGCGCGAACCAGTGACTGAAGCGTTGCTGAAAACCATGCAATGTCCCGCCGATACCGCTCCGCTTGATATCCTTTTGATGCGACAGGTGGGCGGGCAAGATGTAGAGCGACTCAATCAACGAAACCGCAAACACCGCGATCACCACGATTGGAATCGAAGCAAAGAACTTGCCCATCATCCCCGGCACCCAGAGTAAGGGCATAAAGGCGACTATATTGGTCAACACACTAAAGGTTACCGGCATTGCCACCTCGCGAGTGCCGACAATCGCTGCTTCATGAAACGGCAATCCCTTTTGATGCCAGCTATAAATATTCTCGCCTACCACAATCGCATCATCGACCACGATCCCCAAGGTGATGATGAACGCGAACATACTGATCATATTAATCGTAGCGCCGAAAAACGGCATGATCAAAAACGCCCCTAAGAACGAGATAGGAATCCCCAGCATCACCCAAAACGCAAGTCGTGCTTCGAGGAACAGCCCCAACACGCAGAGTACCAGCACCAGACCAAAGAAGGCATTGCGCAGCAGCAGTTCCGCACGTTGCTCAAACATCTTGGCCTTACTGTTTAAGATGTCGACGTGCACGCCTTCAGGCAGTGTCACCTTAAGCTCTTCGACCGCCTCAGCCACCGCAGCCGCGACTTTACCGGGCGTCTGATCTCCCACTCGATACACATCGATCTTTAGCGCACGTTGTACGTCGATCGTCGTCTCACCGTTTGCATCCTCTACCACACGGCCGTAACGCGCATAGCGATCTGACTCCTGAAACCCGTCAATCACCTTGGCAATATCACCCAAATAGACCCGCGAGCCGTCGGCATTGGTTACAATCGGGATACTCTCAAACTCCTCCGCCCAATCACGCTTCTCAGTCACGCGCACCAGAATCTCACCACCAGATGTTTTAACCCCACCACCGGGTAAATCAACCGCCGCGTTACGCACACGCGAGGCGATCGCGCCCAGCGTCAGCCGATATTCACGCAATGCCTGACGATCGACTTCAATCGTCACCTCGTAATCGCGCACACCAACCAACTCCACCTGAGTCACATCCGAGCTCTGTAAAATACGATCTCGTATCAGCTCTGCGGCCTCTCGCATCGTCCATTCACTATGCGAACCATAGATCACTAAATCCAACACATCGCGTCTATAGCTAGAAACCGACACCTTCGGTTCCTCGGCCTCATCTGGGAAGGTGCGAATCCGATCAATCTCATTCTTAATATCAGCATATAGCTGCTGTATATCTTGCCCGGAGGCGACCTCTGCATTGACTGATCCACTACCCTCATTCGCATTTGAAATAATTTCATCGATGCCATTCAACGATTGCAGCGCTTCCTCAATCGGCAGAATGATCCCCTCCTCGACTTCCTCAGGCGAGGCACCGGGATAGCTCACCGAAATCCGCACACGGTCCAACTCCATTTCTGGGAAAAATTCCTTAGTCGTGCGAAAGCTGACAATCAAGCCGCCCACAACGAGCACGAGCATGAGTAAATTCGACGTCACAGAATGGCCAGCCATCCATGCGATCGATCCTTTCTCCCGTAAAAACGAACTAGAGGGTGATTGCTGATTTTTCATAGCACAGTGGACACTTGAAATTATTGAGTAGCAGGACGATCAGACATTTCAGCCAGCGACTTGGCTTCGCCCGCAACCGTCACTGCCATTCCATCCGCAGCGAAGCTGAGTGATGAGGTGATCAACTGCTCGCCCGCAGCGAGCCCTTCGCCGATGACGACTGTGTCGCGATTTTTCCAAAGCACTGACACTGAGCGAATCTCCAGCGTCGCGTCGGGTCGCCGCAACCAGACATGGTCATCATTACGTAACGTCTCACGCGGGATCAGAAAAGTGTTTGGCATTGGATGGCCCACCAGGTCGACGGTCACATACGCCCCCAATAACAACTTAGCCCGCCCAGCGTTCTGTGCTCCAACCCGAGCGGATCACGCACCTCGACTAAGACGCGCGCCATACGGCCATTAGGGTCTAAGTCGCCAAGTAAACTAATAATACGCCCTGTCATCGGTGACTCGGCCCCACTAATACTGACCAATGCTTCGCCGCCAGGTATCTCCAATACGGGCACCCGATTCACAGGAATCGAAACGCGCACATAAAAGCTATCCGTCGAAACCACATGTGCAACATCGCCACCGATACCCGCCAGTGAGCCGACCTCAACGGATTTCTCCAACACCTGCGCATTAAACGGTACAGCAATCTCGGTACGCGACAAATCCAAACGCGCTCGATCCACCGCCGACTGCGCACTGCGCTGCATCGCTTGCGCCTGTTTCAACTGTGGCTCACGCAGCGCTAAAGATGAACTCTCCGCCAAGATATCACTCGATTCACCGAGCAACTGCCACTCTCGACCTGCGACACGTTGAAAGCCCATCTCCAATTCCAGCTCTGCCTCGCGGAGCTCCAGGGTGCTCTGCGCCTGCGCCAACTGCAGCTCATAATCATCCGCCTCGATTTGCGCGAGAACAGTGCCCGCAGCGACATGCTGGCCTTCTAAAAAGTTCACTGCTATCTCGACCACTTGGCCACTGACTTGTGCCTTCAGCTTAACCTCGCGAGCAGCAACCACGAGCCCCATGCCTTCGACGCGCACGCCGGCGTTTGCCATTATCAGCGGCTCAATATCGACCAGCACTTGCATGGCCCGAGGCTGGCGTTTCTTCGCCTCAGGTGCGCTCGCCTTGAGCCCCGCCATGACGAGATAACCAACGCCAACGATACCGAGACAGATGAGAGAGATTAAGAGTTTAGACTTCATAGCTTAAAGGTCGGGAGTTGTCCGCCCAGCGCTTGATGCAGCGCAATACGGGCTTTAAATAAATTAGCAACTTGGCTGATTTCATCGCGCTCAAGGTTCTGCACCGAGACTAGAGATGAGGTGACATTTAAATAATCACTCAGCCCATTGGCGTAACGATTGCGCGCAGCAGAAAGCGTCTGCCGAGCGAGACCGAGCTCAGCACGGAGTGCTTCTAGTTGCTCGCGAACTTTCCGCTCCAGCATCAGCGCATCTTCGACTTCCTTAAAGGCAATCAACACTGCCTGCCGATAGTTTGCGACTGCCTCATCGACGACTGCCAGCTGCTTTTCAACTTCCAGCTTGCGACGTGCGCCATCCAGAATCGGCGCAACGATACGTCCGGTAAATTTACCAAGCCAATCGTCGAACAGATCTTCAAAGTCCTCTGCTGCAGTCGAACCACTGAGACCAAGCGAAACACTCGGCAAACGATCCGCTCTTGCCGCAGCGACATTCCAATCCGCCGCCTCGATCCGTCGCAACGCGGCGCGTACATCTGGGCGTTGCTCCAACAAATCGCTCGGCACACCCGCGCTCGGCATCGGTGCTAGAGTCGGCGTGATTTGCCAATCGATCTGCAACGGCTCAGAGGCAGCTTGGCCTAATAAAAGGTTGAGCGCATATTGCGATGCGGAGCGCTCCGCCTCCGCGCGTGGAATATTAGAACGGGTGCGAGCGACGGTCTGCCGCTGCTGATAGACGTCCAACGAATTTGCCTGTGAGTTCCGAAAACGTAGCTCAATCAACTCCAGCTGTGTGCGGTTAATCTCCAACTGCTGTTGCAGCAAGGCAACACGATGCTCCGCCTCGATAATCTCAATCCAACGATTTGCGACGCTCGCAGAGATCGTCAATGCGGTGCTTTGCAAATCATCGGCCGAGGCCACCGCGCGTGCTTCGGCGGCACTCTGGGTCGAGCGAATCTTGCCCCAGAGATCGACATCGTAATTTATGCCCAACCCGACTTCGTAGTTATTCGAAGCCGCATCACCCTCGTTGCGCCACGTGCGATCATAGCCTGAGGTAAGCGATAGCTCTGGATATAAGTCGGCACCCGCTTGGAGTGCCGCGGCTTCTGACTGACGCAGACGTGCCCACGCCTGTGCGATATCTAGATTGTCCGTAAAGGCACTCGCTTGCAACGCGTCGAGATCGCTGCGGTTAAATGCGCTCCACCACACCGCATCGAGCGCCACAGTTGAAGTTGCCGGCCTCGAGCCACTAAATGCTGATGGCAACGGTTGTAAGTCTGCCGACTCGCGCTGGGCCGCAGTGTAACAGCCCGAAAGAATAAATAAGGGAGCCACACACACAGCGACGGTTTGGATTAAAGTCGCTTTCATCACTGCTTATTTGCCTCCAACATACCCATAAGTCCTGCCAATGAAAATTGATAAATATGCTCTGCAATCGTCTCCGGGTTCGGCAGGCACAACTCCGGTGTCGCACCCATTTCACGAATCAAACGAGTAAAGTTATAAAACTGAAATTGAGCAACGACACTGACCATCGCCAAGTGCACCTGCTGCTCCGGGACCTTCGGTCCAAGGATACTGGAGACGATGTTCCACATCTGTGCCTGGTTTTGACTGATCAGCTCCGAAAAAATCATATCGATCGCAAAAGTTGGCTCCGCGAACTCCTTTGCAAGCATCCGACATAGATATCCAGCGTCCGCAGCGCTGAAAATCTGAGAAATCAGCGCCGCGATATAATGCCGCAGTCGCTGCTCGGGCGACACCCCCTCCTCCGCAAGCACCACTGGAAACGACGCATTGGCTTGCGCAAAAGCAGCTCGGAGCGCTGCCAAATAGAGGGCCTGCTTATCGCCAAAGTGATAATTCACCGCCGCAATATTCGCCTCAGCCTGCTCAGAAATGGCTGCCATCGTGGTCTTCTCGAAGCCACGCTCAGCAAACAAGGCCATCGCCACCTGCAACAAACGCCCGCGCGTCTTCTGTTCTTTAGCTACTCCCATCGTTATCAATTAAATGATTCAAACGTACATTTGAATCTTTTGTTTTAAAAAATGCAAATAAAGTTCCACGGTGTAACATTCAGCAGATCATCGCATACCGTCTAAACCGCTACTTCTGATTCATCAGAAAGTCCTGATGGTGCTGGAGTTGCTGATCCAGCGAAGTGACGAGCACCACTGATGTAGCAAAAAACATAATGACTGCATTCGAGACCGCATCACTACTGCTAGAGTCCTGAATACGCTTGGAAAAGTCCTGATTCAAGGCTTCGAGTACTTGGTACAACGCCTTCAATTGCTGCAGCTCCCAGTCTGGCTCGCCGCCCTGCAACTGCACAAAATACTGCTTCGTCAAATACGAGCCCACCGTTCGGTGCAGGGTCTCCCGCGTCGAGCAAAACGGAATATGGAAACTAGCCATTGCCTTCAGCTCCTGCAGCACGGGACAGCCACTGGTCGCCATCATCAGCCCCATCAGTGAATTAATCCCCACTTGCAGGTCGCAATCGTTATAATAATGACGCTCACTCGCCTCGACCGTGACCTGCACACGCTCGGTCGATTTATTCTCCGCAAACGCCTCCACCAAGCCATGGATACGGGTCGCAACTGGACAATATTGACAATCGGACGTCTTCAACGGACAGCACGCACACTGCTTATGTTGCAATCGAGCCCACTCTGGATAATCAGTGCTCTCCTCGACTCCAGGCTGCTTGGTCTCGACATCAAAAACCACTTCCCGATCCTTGAGTTGAAATATATAGCGCACGATTCCGTCATTCATCTGCACACACTACGAGTGCCATCTGCCTAACATCGATCCATCAATAGCAGAATACCCATTTTTCAGAAATTAATTACCACACTTAGGTTTTTTAACCCCAGGCGCGCAGATTTTAGCTTATGCCAGCCAAGGAAAACCCCCCATCGCCTGAATCTGAAATTTGCATACCGCGATAAACATCAACCAGACTTCAACGGGCCGATCACTTTTTTGACTGAGCGGTGTATGAGCGCATCCGCACACAATGCAATTTACCCGATTTAGACCCGATGCTGTAACTTTTAAGTCGCTGCTTACTTAATCGCCATGCAGCAAAAGACTGCATGCATCAGACCCGAAACCTCTCGGCTCCTCAAATACAGAGTGACCTGTCTACATTCAGTCGCACCTTTACAGCTATAAAATAATATAAAAATGTTGCAGCCCCGCACTAATGAGAGTAGGTCTCATTAGCACTTAGGAGTGCCTCTCGACACACAGCTACTTTTGCTTGAGCCCGTGATACAGCACAACACCAACAATACACTTTATTGAAGCGCACGAATACAGGCATCGCACTCCAAGGCAACCAGGCAGGCCCAACAATCTCCTGCCCGTTTCAGCCTGCACAAATACTCAGCTGGAACGACTCACACAGTGAGTTTTCTGGCAGACTGGTATCAATCAAAGATGGCCTTGATTACCTCCGCCTGCAACTCCGCATTGATAGCCCACTATCGATCAACATCGACTTTACTGAGCAGCGCTTAGTCCTCGGATACGTGAACTCAGGCTGGGCGAAAGCAGAGGCAATCGACGGCAACGTCGAAAAACTCGAGCCAGGGCAATGGTTTCGCTTTTCTAATTCTGCATTATGCCTTGACCGCACCAGCGCAGAAACCGCCCACATTGATTTGATTCTCTGCTCACAGGAGCTCACTCGCTTGCTTCTGGATATTGGCACAGATGCCGAGCGACTCGCAGACTTCGAACAGTTCGCCAATGGATCCGTAGCGGTGCCTTTCAACAGCGGACAGATGAATAGCCACGCATTTGAAGCCTCTAGGCAGATCGCAAACTCATCGATCGATGGACTGCGCCACCGCCTGCAACTCGAATCGAATGTGCTGTCATGGATCGCCGAAATCTTGAGCCAATCAAAAAACAGCGATCCAATCAACCGCACCCTGAATGCCAATGACCGCGATGCGATTAGTAGGATTATCGAGGAGATGCGTAATGATCCGGGTCGCGAATATTCAATCCATGACCTTTGTAAGCTCAGCTGCCTGAACGAGCATAAATTAAAATTGGCGTTCAAAAGCACCCTCGGTAAAACCGCCTTTACTTTTTTACGTGAAGTTCGAATGAATCATGCCGCCGAATTATTAAAGAATGATCGCCTCAGCGTGATTCAAGTGGCCAACGAGGTGGGATATTCAAACGCCAGCCATTTCGCCAGAGCTTTCAAAGACCGACACGGCTTGCTACCAAAAGCGTACCAATGCCTGCAAAGGCTATCATAAGTGCAGCAAACGGTCGAAATGCCGCGAGCGCCTACGCGGTTGAGCTGAATCAGCACTCGGTCGATTCAATTAAACAACATCCGACATGCGCATCGAGTTAACGGCCTCGTATCAGCAAACTGCAATACATGTCACAGGGATGATCGACCACGTCCTTTACCAGTCCTAGCTGCACCAGCACCCCTTTGCGCATGATCGCTATACGATCAGCAAAATGACGCGCATCGGCAGGATCATGTGTGACTAAAACCCCGGTGATTTTTTTCTGCTGCAGGACCGCACGCACCTGTTCACGCAAATCCGCAGTGAGCGCTACGTCTAGGTTACTATAAGGCTCATCAAGTAAAATCATATCGGGCTTGGCGGCCAATGCCCGAGCCAGTGCGACACGCTGTCGTTCGCCGCCAGACAACTCATGCGGATAACGTCCCGACTTCCCGTCCAGTTGCACCAACTTCAGATACTCGTACAGCGCGATCCTGGAGTTCACCTTTGGGCACCTGCCCCATCGCATACCCTAGGTTCTGAGCAACCGACATATGCGGGAAGAGTGCACCTCCTTGAAATACGAGCCCGATTCGGCGTTCTTCTGGAACCACCCAAGCTTTGTCGCTAGACAAACATCCACGATTCGTACGAATCAAGCCACGATCCGGGATTTCTAAGCCTGCGATCATGCGCAGCAAAGTGGTCTTTCCGCTGCCACTTTCACCGACTAAGGATAACAGTTCCCCTGCAGCCACACGAAAAGAGACATCATGCACCGCAGGCACGTTGTTCCCTGAAAAAGATTTTGAAATATTTTGTACTTCTAACATGATTGGCTGGCCTCTTTATCAACCCAGCGTTCAATCACAAGCAAGCCCCAAACCCCAAGCGCAATAATCAATAAAGAAGGTAGCGCACAGTCATAAATGTAGCCCTCTTTGGCAAAGCCAAATGCAAAGGTCGCTAGAGTCTCAAAGTCACTCGGACGTAGGACTAAAGTAAGCGGCAGTTCCTTCATGATATCGATGAAAACCAAAGTGGCACAGGCCAAAACATTCACCCGCAACAATGGCCAGTGTATGCGAATCAAGCTTTGCCAGTTCCCTTGCCCAAGCGTGCGAGACGCTTCATGTAAGGTTGAACAAACACCCTGCATACTGGCATTCAATGGCTGATAAGCGACAGTCATAAAGCGCACCATGTATGCAAAACTGATGGCGAACAAACTACCACTCAGAACCAGCGATATCGAGAAGTCGGATAATAACTGGTCCATGCCGCCTAACAAGACCATCACCCCAACAGCAGTCACCACACTCGGAATCGCATAACCAAGTGTTGAAGCCCGCACCAATTTGCAAACTCGTGAATCACTATGAACTCGGACACTAAATGCTAAGAAAAAGGCAATTAAACTGAGCAAAAGCGCAGTGATGGAAGCCAAAGTCAGGCTAGTGAGTGCTTGTTTAAAAAAAACTGCAAAATTAAAGTCCTCGGTGGCAACGACAGCCCAATAGCCTAAACGTAATACTGGGAATACAAATCCAATCATCACCGGCAGCGCACAACAAAGTACCACGCCCCAAGCACCTCGCCATTGCAGCCGAACGCGTCGATGCGGAAAGTTGGCCTGCGCGCCTTCAACATATCGCAGGCGTTTCCGTTGCCAGACCTCGATGGCTAATATCGCAAATACGATCACCACTACAATCACCGCTAAACGCAGGCCCGAGGCGCGATCTCCGAGTCCAAACCAAGTGCGGAAAATACCTTCAGTCAATGTCGGCACTCCAAATAAATTTACCGCGCCGTATTCATTCACCACCTCCATGACAATCAGGCTCAGACCGGCAATCAAAGCCGGTCGCGCCATGGGCAAGGCAATCCGTCTGAAAATCGAGCTCAGGCCGTTTCCCAAGCATTCGACCTGCCTCAAAATAAACCCCCTGCTGCTTGGAGAAAGCAGAGCGTAAACCCAAATACAAATAAGGATAAAGCACTGAGCTTAGCAATAGGATCAGCATACCATACCGCACCAAGCGCTCGACCCACTGCGAGGCATCAAATCCCCACACCTGACGAACTTTAATAATTAGCGGGATCGACCATTCTAATACATCAAAATAAGTAAATGCGGACGCAAAAGTCGGCACTGCCAGCGGCATGACCAATGCCCACTTCCAAAAACGTCGCGTAGGAAACTCGTACGTGGCCACAAACCATGCCGTCGGCAGCGCAAAGAGAATACTGACCAGACTCACGCCTAACACGAGAATCATGGTATTCAGCAGATAGCCAGGCAGCACCGTGCTCACCAAATGCTGCCATTCTTCGGTGGGCTGAAAAACTCCTATAAAAACTGCGATCAGCGGGGCGAGTAACAACAGCGCGCACAACACCACCAAACCCGACCACAGATCGATTCGCTGCCCTCTCCTACTTTCGGACCGTACAGTTACTCCCATCCGGCCTGATTGAAACAGCGTATTGCATCTGCATTCAGCTCGCCCAATAAAGCCAAGCTGATTGGATCGGCCTTAAACGTCCCCCACTGCTGTAGTAGCGGCGACCATTCAATACCCGACACGACCGGGTATTCATAGGTAGCGCCGGTGAAGGCGGACTGCGCTTCATCCGTCGCTAAATACTCTAGGAATCTCTGTGCTGCTTCGACTTGATCACTCCCGGCAACCACCCCAGCACCACTGACATTCACATGGGTGCCGCGTGCCGCTTGATTCGGGAAGAAAACCTTCAACTGTGCGGCGACAGCACGGTCTTTCTGATTATCTGAATTTGCCAACAGCCCAAGGTAATAGGTATTGACGATTGCTACATCCGCTAAGCCAGCAGCGACCGCACGCATTTGATCACGATCACTTCCTTGCGGTGGACGCGCCATATTTTTACGGACAGCCTTCGCCCACTGCAACGCTTGCTGCTTGCCGTTGGCGTCGATCAGCGAAGATAGCAAAGATTGATTATATACATTTGCAGAAGAGCGCACCAGCAGCCGCCCACGCCATTCAGCAGTCGCCAAGGTCTTCATAAGTACTCAGTTCATCCTCACTGACACGGTCCGGCGCATAAACAAGCACGCGTGCACGCTGTGTAAAACCAAACCAATAGCCCTCAGGGTCGCGCAGGTTGGCAGGCACGCGCTGCTCCAAGAATGGTGACTGTATAGGCTGCAACACACCTGCCTCGCGCGCCTGATGTAAACGTCCCGCATCTGAGGTAATCAGAATATCTGCGGGTGTCTTGTCCCCCTCGGCCTTTAAGCGCTCGAGCAAAGCACCCGCTTTACTTTTAACCACTTCAACCTCAATGCCAGTTTGCTCAGTGAACTTATCAAACAGCAATACATCACTCTCATAATGTCGGTAACTGTAAATCGTCAGTGTATCTGCCAGCGATGCTGAGCAGAATAAAAATAGACTGAGAGTGTAAAGGAAGAGCGCTTTCATGGTGATAGAAAAGAATTAGGTCATGGGCATAGCCCACTGTACGAAAATAACAAGACTAACAAATAATCACTCAAAAGACTACCCCATTCAGGAGTAAAATAACCCCATAGCGAGAGATAAATTAAGCCACTGACCGCCTAAATCAGCTAGTTTTGCTCCGCGCTCGGGTAGAAAATGGACCAGTTGTATGATAACATCCGTTACAAAATATCTAACTGATAGGCTTGCCTCATAGCAAATCAAACTATGAGATTCTGTCTCAACTGCAAAAAAGCCCGCCATGGACATCCACAAACACATCTATATCAACAGCTTTGCCATTCTCAGCCTCGCGATTTCGGCATCTGGATCGGTCGCCCTCGAATCCACCCGCACTGTGGTGAAAGAGTGGGTTGCTACAGAAAAAGCGTGCTCCAGTGAAGCCATCCTATGGCAAGAAACTCAAATCCTGCTGAATGACCTCACCCAAGTCACCCACGCGGAGATCGCGACACTCAATCAATCCCTAGAGAAAATTGAGGCGACGACGACTCGTGCCGAGGCCGTACGTATTGAGCTAGTCACCGAACAACAAACACTACAGACCGCCCGCCAGCAGATCTCAAAATTTCTCATCGCAATTGAGCCAAAGTTAACCGATTTAAGGCCGGCACTGCCCGGACCGCTTAGCACTAAACTCACCAGCCTGTTTCAACGTATTCCAAATGATTCCAGCAACACAACGCTCGGGATCGCCGAGCGCATGCAAACTATCGTTGGCATTTTAAACACAATTAACAAATTTGACCGCGCCATTACCGTGCACGAGGAAATTCGTACGCTTGGCGACGGCAGTCAGGGCGAAGTCGAAAGCGTCTACGTGGGGCTAGGCGTCGCCTACTACCGCACACGTTCCGGCGACGACGCCGGCTATGGCCAACCGCACATCAGCGGTTGGCAATGGAACTCTCAACCCGAACTCTCCACCGCAATTGCCGAAGTCATTGCGATCGCCAACAATAGCACACAAGAAGCCCGTTTCATCGCACTTCCGGTCGAGCTGCAAAATTAGTCCCTGTGATCTCTTTAAAATCCATACTCTTTCTCGGCTTTAGCTCGCTCGCCCTTGCGACTGCATCCTTCGGCCAAGATCTCGCCAGCCTACAGGCAACTCAGCAGTCCAAACTCGATGATGCCGTGCGCCGTCTGACTGCACAGCGCCTGCAAATCAATGAGCAACAGATCCCATTGGCTCGCAACCTGCGCAAGCTCGAAGTAGAAGGCAAAAAACTGCGTGAGGCACTCACGAAGCACGTCGAGCAGACGACAGCCGCAGCCTCGGCTCTAGAAACACTTCGCAACAACGTCGAAGCACTTCGCCAAGAGTACAACTACATCACCAGCTCCCTGCTTAGTGAATACAATAGCAGCTACGAAAGTAATCTGTCAGTCGGCGAACTGGCCAATTACGGCGAAGACATTCGAGCGCTCAACCTGCTACTCGAAAATCCGGATGCCACTCGTAGTGATCGTCTTGAATCCTCGCTAAGCCTGATCAACGACTCAGTCGATCGCATTAATGAGCTGCTCGGCGGCAAGCGTTACGCGGGACAGGCACTCAACTCCGAAGGTCGTTTAACCAATGGGCAATTCCTACAACTCGGGCCACTGCTTTATTTTAGCGGCGATGAATCAGGAATCATCGAGGAAACCAAAGCACTGCAGGCTCGTATTCATGTAATTAATACAGAGTCATCCACTCAAATCGCCGCGATCTCTGAAAGCGGCAAGGGCAAACTGCCAATGGACCTCAGCCTAGGCAATGCACTGGCGCTACAAAGCACCAAAGACAGCCTGCTGGTACACTTACAAAAAGGCGGCATCTGGGCCTATCCAATCATCCTATTTGCATTGGTAGCAACCATAGTCGCGCTATTTAAATTCGTGCAGATTATGACAATCCGCCAACCCGCACCGAATACGATCTACGACATTGCCAAGTTACTGCGTGCAGATAAACAAACTGAGGCCTTGCAATTGGCCCAAGCTCAACCGCTTCCCGCCCGTGAAATGTTGGTACAGGCAGTCGAGCATAGCGATGAGTCGATTGAACTAGTCGAAGAAGCCATGTATGAGTCGATGCTCAATACACAGCCAAAACTGGAGCGTTATTTAAATATTATCGCAGTCACTGCATCGGTCGCCCCACTGCTCGGACTACTCGGCACGGTGACGGGTATCATCAAGACTTTCAACCTGATGCGCGTGTTTGGCGCGGGCGACCCGAAACCACTTATCTCCGGAATTTCTGAAGCACTCATTACCACCGAACTGGGCCTAGTATTGGCCATCCCCGCACTGATCATCCATGCCCTACTCGCGCGCAAGGTGTCTGGCGTCATGGCCCATATAGAAAAGCTCTCGGTCGCACTGCTCAATACCCTGTCTCGAAATAAATAAGCCCCGCTCACAGTGCTCAACAACCCTCACAGCCTTTATCTGGAAGCCCTACGCGTTTGGACCGCAGGGGGTTGGCTGATGCTACCATTATTAGGGTTAGCAGTCTTCATGTATTACACTGCGCTGGATCTTTACTTACGCCTAAGGATGCACTTTTTACTACGCAGTCAGGTATATCAACTCTCGGACGAGGCACTTAAATCTGCGCTCTCAGATAAATTAACTACTGATTAAAACGCTTACTGCTGCCCGAGGCGAAATCGACACTTGAAGTGAGGCGTCACTTTAAACAGGTACGTCAGGAATATCTCCCCGTCATCAATCGCCGCATTCGCTTCCTCGCTATCATTATTACCGCAGGACCTCTCGTCGGGCTGCTGGGCACAGTTACTGGCATGCTGGTCACTTTTAGCGGCATGGTCGGCGCGCAAGGCACTAAATTCGACAATATGATTGAAGGTATCTCGGAAGCCTTAATTACCACTCAGACCGGCCTACTGATCTCAATTCCAGCATTGGTCGTGCTGTCCTTCATTATCCAGCGCCGCAACCAACTCGAACGCTGTATTGCGCGTCTCGAATATTACAACGTGACCCTCGCCTCCAAATGAAATCACGCCGACTCATATTTTCACAATCGCAAAAAGCCGATGAAATCAATGTCTCCCCACTCATTGATATTGTCTTCATCCTGCTCATTTTCTTCATCGTCACCACCGTTTTTGTCGAAGAGACAGGCGTGGATGTGCAACGCCCGGAAGCCGCCTCAGCCAACGACCTGGAGAAAAACTCGATTTTAATCGCAATCACAGACGATGGCCAAAATCGTTTACGGCGGCAACGAAATCGGCAGCAACGGTGTGCGTGGCATTGTAAAGCGACTGCTCCTGCGCGAACCAGACATGCCGGTCATCATTCAAGCCGACAAAGCCGCATCTGTGGATCTGTACACCAAAGTACACGATGAAGCGGCCCTCGCGGGTGCAACCAGTATCCATTTGGCTACCACCCGCTAATGGAACAGGCACTGCCAGTCGAGCACAGCAACGCCCGCGCGCCGCTCGCGCTGCTCGGGGCACTGGTCATGTCGCTGCTGGTTTTCCTGGCGATTCCGGTCACTCAGCACTTCGGGAATCCGCCTAGCGAGATGATTGAATTTCGAGAAACACTGACGATCACTCCTCCGGCACCCACGCTGCTGCCTCCCACCCCCGAGCAAGTTCAGCCGAGCGAACCAGAGCCGAAGCCCGAATTTAAACAACAATTACAAGATTTCAGCCTCAATCAGTTGGAGTTGTCCCTTCAGCCAAGCATCAGTGGCGCATTGAAAATCGGTATTGCGAGCGCAGGCTTTGCGACCGAGGTCGATGCCCTCAGCGAGATTCAAAAGCTTTTCACCTTTGCAGATCTACAAAGTGCCCCGCGTATTATTAACCGCCCAAGCATCGTCTACCCGCGCGAGCTGATACGCCGCGGTATTCGTGAGGGACAGGTACTCGTCAAAATCGAGATCGACATCAAAGGGCGCGCTCGGGTACTGAAAATCGTATCTGCCACCGACCCGCGCCTCATCTCAGCGGCAAAAGAAGTTATTCGTAAAGCTCGCTTCACGCCGCCCAAAGTGGCTGGTGTACGCACAGAAAGGTACACGGCGAATGGCCCATCCTACTGCGCGCACCCTAATTAAATTTTGCATCTATTTTTGTCATGACTCGACACACCCTTCTTTTCTTACTCCTGCTCTCTGGTGTTGCTCACGCATCGCCAAGCTTCGACTTGGTCGACACCAACCCCGAATAGTGCCGAGTTCAAACAACGCTTCTACGGCAGCTTTGGTATTAACTCCGCGATCGAACCCAGTCCTCACGCAAGCTGACCGGCCCCTGTATGAGTCGATTGCGCCCTACCTGCAAGGAAAGGCCCGAGAAAGGCTATCGAGTTAGCCAAACAGGGCATCACTCAAAACAGTAATGCCGCGTTCGACTATCTGGTCGGCAGCCTTTACTATATGCAGGGCAACTACAGTGACGCGGCCGCTTACCTAAATGCCGCGCGCAAAAAGTTCCCTGATTTCCGTCGCGCACACCGCAATCTTGCACTGATTTACATCCAACAAGATCGCTACGAAACCGCAATCAAGCATCTACTACGCGTGATCGAGCTAGGCGGGGGGGACGGTCAAAGCTACAGTATGCTCGGCTATGCGTACCTCACCCAGGAAAAATACCAATCCGCCCTCAGCGCCTACCAACTCGCACGCATGTTCCTGCCCGACAGCATGGATGTGCGCCGCGGTGAAGCACAATGCCTACTCATGACTCAACAATTCGGTGCGGCCATCGCACTCTTCGACGAACTCATCAGCGAGCACCCAAACGAACAAGACTACTGGCTATTTCAAGCCAATGGCTACCTCTCGCAGAACCAAGTGCAAGACGCGATCGCTAATCTGGAAATTGCCCATACCATTGCGCCTCCAAGTGCATCCAGCCTCAGCCTGCTCGGTGATCTGTATCTCAACCAGGAGATGCATGCACTCGCGCTGAACAACTATCAAGCGGCCCTCAAGCAAGACCCAACGACGCGCCCCGAACAGGCACTCAAGCCCCTGCGCCGCCTCATGCAAACCGGCTTATTTGATGCTGCCCGCACCTATCTGAAACTAATCGACAGCAATCTACAGACTGCACTGAGCCCCACTCAAGCGACTGAAAAAGCCGTCATTTCCGCCCAACTAACAATTGAAAGCGGCGACCTCGAACAAGGTCTAGATCAATTACAATCGTTACTCAATGAACACCCGCTCAACGGTGCTGCACTGCTGTTGATGGCAGACGTACAGCTTGAGCGTGAAGCCTATGAGGAAGCCACTTTTTACTTCGAACGTGCCACCTCAGTGGCAGAGGTACAGATCGACGCTCTAGTGGGCCTCGCCCGCACCGCGGTCGCGCAGTCCAAGTTCCAATCTGCACTCAAGCACTTGCAAAAAAGCCAACGCATCAAGCAGCGCCCCGACATCGCGCAATTTATGGCTAGCATCGAAAAAGTAATCGCAGCGCAATAGCGCTGACGAGCTGCTGTATTTTTCACGTTGAAACGTAAGGTTCAACTCAGTGCGCCGATCAACTATAGGTCTGCGCCAGAAAAATTCCTTAATAGAGCAAATCTGCTGAAAATCCTGCATGACTGGAAAATGTCGGAGTGAGTGGACCCAGCAAGTGTCGAAAAATGATCCAGAATGCCCGGATCGGAGCATATCCTATTCGCCCTGGAGCATGAAATCTCCGTTCTGGAGCACAAAATCTCCGTTTTGGAGCATAATCTCTCCGTATCGGAGCAGATTTATGGATCAATTAGTGCTATTATCATCCCAGTACGAAAAAACGCCATGTCACCACTGGTGCTACCAGTTTTGCATCGCTGCTGTTCAAGCACAACCATGCAACGCCAATCGACAATTTTTCGTCAACAACAAACAACAAACAACACTACAAATGAAAACTAACACTACTAAACTATTGGCAAGCGCTACGCTTGCGATGGCCTTTACTGCCTCGGCAGTCACGGCTCAGACCGCGCAGCCAACAGCTGCCGCCGAAATGGCGATCGACGAAACCGTGGTTGTCGGCAACACACTCTACACAGATCAAGTCAACGCCCTCAAAACACCGACTCCAATCATCGACGTGCCACAGAGCCTGTCGATCACCACCGCAGATGAAATCTCGGTACGCGGCTTTAACAGCATCGGCGACATCGTCGATTACACTCCAGGTGTGAACGTGTCACAGGGTGAAGGCCATCGCGATGCAGTCGTCTTCCGCGGCGTCCGCTCCACTGCCGACTTCTTCGTCGACGGTGTCCGCGACGATGTCCAATACTACCGCCCACTCTACAATGTTGATCAGGTCGAAATCCTGCGTGGCCCCAATGCACTGCTATTCGGTCGCGGCGGCGCTGGTGGAGTACTCAATCGAGTCACTAAAAAAGGTGTCATCGGTGAAGACTTCAACGGCTACCAGCTTAGCATCGACACCTTTGGAGCTACTGAAGCGCAAATTGATAGCAATGTTGCCATCAACGAAGACACTGCGTTCCGCATCAATGCCTACTACAATACCTTCGAAAATCACCGCGACTTCTCCGATGGTGAGGGCTACGGCGTGAATCCAACCGTCAAGTTCCAACTGAGTGATAAGACTACACTCGATGTGTCGTATGAATACATCGACTATGATCGCTCGATTGATCGCGGCATTCCAACCGGCACAGACGGCAAACCGGTGGATGCGCTTAACGATATCGTCTTCGGCGATCCAGATCTGAATAAGTCTGAGCTCGAAGCACATACTCTGCGCGCGATGTTCCAGCATGAGTTCTCCGACACTCTCAAGGGTGTCTTCACCGCTTCGTATACTAATCTTCGACAAGCTCTATCAGAACTTTGTATGCATGCTGACTACGACCCCGCGGGCGACTCCTGATGAAGTTGACGCTCGACGGCTACCTGGACACTACCACTGATCGTGAGAGCCTCGTATTTCTCCGGTAATCTCGTCAGCGAATTCCAAACTGGCGACCTTTCGAGCACACCCTGCTGTTCGGTGCTGAGTTTAGTCATACAGCGTCTGCACAAAATGATCGCTACAATCCTGAATTTCATGACTGGACTGCAGGCACAACAGACAAAAAGTCTTGCTGCACGTCGGCTCCGCGTAACTATTAGGCGGCGATTGGCATTGATTCAAACGGCAGGTGGCCTGACCGCTGGACCATTCGACTCATCTGAACGACGACACACGATTCCGACAGTGGACGGTTTACTCCACTCTACCTGCAGGACGAGATTGAGCTCTCTGAGGCGCTCACACTTGTTCTTGGTGCACGCTTCGATAGCTTCGACATCGACGTTTCAGGCGAAGAAGACTGCGTACTAACTTAAGTGGCAGCCAAAAGGATGAAGAGTTCACTCCACGTGCCGGCATCATCTACAAGCCACAGGAAAACATCTCGGTCTACGCAAGCTACAGCGAGACCTTTGTACCTCAGAGTGGTGAGCAATTCGCAAACTTAGGTGATGAGGGTCTCGCCCCAGACGAATTCACCAACCTCGAAAGCGGGTGTTAAGTGGGACTTCGCACAGGGCTACAGCCTGACTGCCGCAATCTTCGAAATTGAACAGAATATTGTTGTCGAATGACGGTTCGGGCGGTTCCGCAGACGTTGAGCTAACTGAAATCACTGGCTTCGAAGCACAGTTCAATGGTCAACTCTCCGACCAATGGTCGCTCACCGCTGGCTACAGCTACCTCGACGGTGAAACCGATAGACGGCGATCGCCCGTTTGAGATCTCCCGGAGACATATGCTTCTCGGTCTGGAACCACTATCAGGTCACCGAAAAGCTCGGCCTCGGTCTCGGTGTCGGTCTATCAGGACGACAGCAAGATCAAAAGGAAAACTACAGCATTTAGCTACAGGCCCTGCAGAGCTTCCTGAGCTTCTTCCGAGTCGACGCAGCTGCTTATTACCAAGTCAGCGAAAATCTTCGCCTACAGGTAAATATCGAAAATCTGCTCGACAAAGAGTACTACCCAAGTGCGCACTACATTAACCAAGCTACAGTGGGAGCTCCACTCAACGCGACATTCTCACTCAGCGGTCGCTTCTAAGATTTTTTCATAAGACTTGTTTTGTTTATAGCCCACGGAGTGAAACTCCGTGGGTTTTTTTGTCGCTAGTCGGCTCGAGTCAATATGACTCGCTCAGACGACGCCGATCCTGCTAATGGGTTATTTTGACTCCGCCAGCGGGTGGAAATTCACCGTCTCTATTGTTATTATAAAGACTACAAAGTTTTACTCTCACCACTAAATCTTCAACCCATAACGCCGACTTAATTGCCATGAAATGCTTAATCGAATCTCCAGATTACGACATCGCCAAACAGCTCGAAAGCATTGCGCTTCAATGCGCAATAGACGCGAAGACTTCAATGGAGACCAAAATCACAGTTCGCTCAAAAATACAGTCCAGCTTTATTACACTCCAAATCAACGTAGATGAAGCGCTAGGCGATAGTCAGTCTTGGTGCCTCGCCTGCCGCCTAGGCTGTTTCTGCCCTGCTGCCCGAGTATCAATTATCATTTCAGCTCAACCCTTATTTCAACAGACCGATCCTCAAATTCTAAATCAAAAATCAACATCTAAACAGGCCGCAGGATTTTAGGAATCACTTGTCCTCATAGACGACATACGGCGGCCTCTCTGATTGACAATATTGAGCCTTTGTACTCCGTGATTGGGTAGAAATAATTCACCACTTTGTGCTATCATCAGGCATTTAGTCAGTACAACAAGGGCCCTTGTCGTTCATTTACAGATAGGCCGCCCTCTTCAGACGTCCTTCGTTTGAGCACCACCACTTTGTTCATCAGACAAAAAATATGCTATCACACCTTGGTTGAGCTATCGACCGCCATCGCGGCTCACTGGTGTGATAGCATTCATTTTGTTCAACCAACAGGATATCACCAGACGCAGCGACGCTGAAAGCCGACACATGCGCAGCGACTAGAGTGTCGCTGCGCATCGCGCTAAGCCTAGTTCTTTTCCGGGCGCGGAAAGAGAATCGTCTTTTCGCCGAGGGCTTTGCCTTCGAGGGTGTTGCCCCACTCCAGCTGACCTTCAAGGCGATCAAAATTATCGGCGCCGACCAAGCCCCGAATCTTATCTGAAATCTCTGGCATCACCGGTGTCAGCATGACGACTCCAAGGCGCAAGGCTTCAGCCATGGTAGCCAGCGAGGTTTGCAACTTCGCTTGGTCTTCGGGAGCGTCAGACTTAGCCAACTGCCACGGCGCACGTGTTTCGGCATATTTATTGATCCCTGAAATGAAGGTAAAAATACGATCCAAAGCCTTGTGAAACTGAAACCCTTCGAACAATGGGATCAGTTCATCCTGAGTCTTCAACCACAGTCCTTTAAGGTCTTTCTCTGGCTGCTCATCGACAGATGCTGCGGGCACTTTGCCCTCGGAGTAACGGCTGCCCATGTTGAGTAAGCGGCTCACCAAATTGCCGAGGTCGTTGGCCAAGTCACTATTGTAACGGCTCATAAAGAGCTCAATTGAGAATTCACTGTCTTGACCCACGTTCATTTCACGCGTTACGAAATAGCGAAATGCATCGGTGCCAAACTGCTCGATCAAATCAAGCGGATCAACCACTTCGCCAGTGCTCTTAGACATCTTTGCACCAGAGCTCAACCACCAGCCATGAACCAGGAAATGCTTGGGTAATTCAAGGTTCAATGCCTTGAGCATGATCGGCCAGTAAACCGCATGTGGTGGCACTAAAATATCTTTACCGATAACATGGTAATCGGCTGGCCAGTTCTTTTCGAACTCATCGGTCCCGTAGCCCGCTGCGGTAATGTAGTTAGTCAAGGCGTCGAACCACACATAGGTCACATACTCCGAGTCGAATGGCAGCTCAATGCCCCATTCCAAGCGCGACTTCGGACGGGAAATACAGAGATCGTTGAGCGGCTCCTTCTTGAGAAACTGCAGCACATCGGCACTACGGAAGCGCGGATAGATCATCTCTGGATTCTGCTCGATCGTTTCGATCAACCAGTCCTGATACTGCGCGAGCTTAAAGAAATAGTTGGTCTCGACGACTTCCTCCACCTCGCCGAAGATCTCTGGCCACTTGCCGTCGACCTTCTCCTTCTCGGTGACGAACTGCTCCTGGCGCTGGCTGTAGTAGCCGTTGTAGTCCGCCTTGTAGATCTGGCCCTCATCGAACAGCTTCTGCAAGATCTCGCGACACGACCTTTTTGTGACGCGGCTCAGTGGTACGGATGTAGTCGTCGTTGGTTATCTCTAAGCGTTCGCAGAGCCCTTGAAACTTAGCCGCGTGACCATCGCAGAACTCCTGCGGCTCGATGCCCTGCTTCTGCGCGGACATCTGCACCTTTTGGCCGTGCTCATCTAGGCCAGTGACGAACTTCACCTGAGTCGCCTTGCAGGCGACGAAAGCGTGCGACGATATCGGTCAGTACTTTTTCGTAGGCATGGCCGAGGTGCGGCGCGCCGTTTGCGTAGTCGATTGCGGTGGTGATGTAGAAGTTTTTGCTCATGGAAATCGAGCAAGTTGGGCGAATTCACGCAGGGGCGCAAGTCCGTAGGGACCCGGTGTTGGCAATAGCCCTGGCGCTGGCTATTCGATCCCTTCGATGACGAATTGTCGTTTGCCCTTCCAAATACCCAGCTTAACCACCATCGCAGTCGGCGATTCGGCCATTTTTATTTGTTTCAATTGCGCATACACGGACTTATCCGGTGCGTAGGCGGCCCACTGCTGCCCAGCTACTTCGAGCGTCATCGGCTTTACTTTGAGCACGCGCGCTTCGATTCGATACAAACGTCCGACCAATGGGCCGAGCTCGGCATCAGCGATCTGCGAGAGAGACGGCAGCGCCCTCCAACGGCAACTGCATGCCGGTTTCGTAGCCGAGTGGCATCTCAAAACCCAAGGCGTCGTCGCCCACGCTCGGATTTTCAAGAGCAACAAAATCGCCAGCACGGCCCGATCCGAGTGTAAACCGCGCAGCGACGGGAAAGTGGTCCGTCGCCCCACCCCCGGTCTCGCCGGCAAAGGTCCATTCCAACGGCCGACCGAGCAAATCAGCATTTAGCCCAGGTAGAATAACAGACTGAAAACTGCCATCCACATAACCAACTCCCAATTGATCGTACAGCCCACGAGTCACCAGCAAATGCATCAGTGAGCCGCGGCGCCCTCGCCATACCTCAGAGTATCGCTGCTCTGGCGGCAGCTCAAACCAAAGATTATAGAGATCTACGCCGCCAAGCTCACGAATTCCCAGCTCATCGCCCTGCGAACCCAGCACATCGTTAATCCCCGTCTCCAAGTCTGGATACAGGATCGAATGATTGTAGTGCGAGTTCAAATCACCGCCGATGATAATGTCCGCCATCGGATCGGTCGCGAGTCGCGCATCGATTAAAGCTCGCAGCACCTCGGCGTTCTGCACACGGATCGGTTCGCGAGACGGACTCGACGCTCCAGACTTCCAATGGTTAACGTAAACCGTCAGTGGGTGCGCGGCGACATCCAGCGTCACCTCCAGAATGTCTCGCGCCTTTAGCAACTCATGGCGTCGCACCTCTTGAATAGGGAAACGGGAAAATACCGCATTCGTATGTGCGATCCCAGCATCTGATCCCTTCGAAGGGGCAACGACCACCGAATAGCCGACCAAACCAGCGTCACTCAACGCTTTTAATAGCCACGCTTGCGCAGGCAAGCCAGCATACTCCGAGCGCCAATCAGTTGTTAGCATTTGCGCAACACTGATCGCGTGGTGTTGGTCGAGAAAGGTCGCCAAATTCTCAACCGAGCTCTGCGGAGAGAAGTCCGCTTCGAGCTCTTGAAATAAGATCAGCTCGGGCCCTAGCCCCGCGTTAAAGGTTTTCAATACGGCTGCAATATTCTGCAGTTTCGTCAGTAACTTGGGTCGCCCATAGGTAAACTGATCATCTGGCTCGTCTTGAATGTAGTCCTTATAAATCGCAATGCCGTCGAGATCGAACAGGTTCTCTACGTTGTAGGCCAGCACAGTAAATTCGCTGTCAACCGCCGAACAAACGCTGGCAGCACACAGCATAAAACTCAGAAAAATCGCCAGCGCTGCGTGACCTGATACATGCCAAATTAATCGTTAGTAGAAGCTGAGGCAGTCCGCTGCGCTACGCTGGCGCGATACAAAGCCACATCTGAAATATCGATAATGACATGTACGACCAAACGAAGCACCACCACCGCAACGCCTTGATCGCACCAGAGAGTAACGCCACCCCAGTCGCCGCCGGCAATGAAAACAGCATGGCCTGTAAAATCGTAACAATCAGAATGGTGGCTAAGATCACCCATGAGAGCAAATCGACAATCAAACGAAGGTCCGCATAGGCCGATTCGGCACGAACGTGTGCCTTCAATGCACCAGAAGCAGACAGTGCCGAAGGACCATGCATACCCGCCGCACTGGAATGATTAGAATTGCGCCTACGCGGTGAACCATCCTTGGCTGCAGAGGAACGCCCACCTCGCGAGTTCTCACGCGCGCTGCAATAGGCCGCATAGGCCTGCCCCCATTGGTGCTCCGACAGCTTCCGTGTGCTCGGATCCATCTTCTCGCGCGACGTCCTAAAATCTTCAAAACTTTTCATACTACGACTAGTAAGTATCTGACGGAAATCTGCAACCCTAAGCAGCAACCGTGACTCACACTCATTTATATGTTATACATCGGCTCAATGTGGGTGAATCGGTCTTACTCCGAGTCCTGTCTTCGACGATGAATCGCCATCAAAAAACCGCCGAATCGCTTCGGCGGTTGCCTGAAAACGCGAGGTAGACCGGTTACGATGCGTCCACTTGTAACATATGCACTTGCTGTTGCGGATATGGAATACTGATACCTTCCGCATCAAATTTCTCTTTAACTGCCTTAGTGAAATCAAACTTCACACCCCAGTAATCAGCAGCGTTGACCCAAGGACGCACGACAAAATCGACGCTGCTATCACCTAAATTTGCGACCTCAATCTGCGGAGCCGGATCTTTTAGCACACGCGCGTCAGCCTCGAGTAGGTCAAGCATCAGTTGCTTCGCCTTATTTAGGTCATCCCCGTATCCGACACCAACCACCATATCGATGCGACGAGTCGGGTGAGCGGAAAGATTAGTAATCGAACCGCTCATGACCGCTGAGTTCGGCATGATAATTTTAACATTATCTGGAGTTTTCAATTCAGTCATCAACAGCCCCACTTCCACGACAACACCCATCTCGCCACCAGCCTTGATGAAATTGCCGGCCTTGAAAGGCTTAAACAGAATCAGTAACACTCCGGCAGCGAAGTTCGAAAGCGAACCTTGCAGCGCGAGGCCGATCGCCAAGCCTGCCGCTGCCACCACCGCAGCAAATGAAGTCGTCTCGATACCAAGCTTACCAATCGCGGCAATGGCAACAAATACCACAATCGCTCCGTAAAGCATACTGGAAAAGAACCCGATCAGCGTCGCATCCACTTCTTTTTTGATCAAAGCTGCCGCGAACAGTGCTTTGACCTTTTTCGCAACCCATAGGCCCACGATTAATATAATAATTGCGGCCACGACTTTGAGTCCGAAATTCGCGATGCTTTCCATCATTGGGCCTGCGGTTGATTGTTCTTCCATCATATGTGTTTGGTTAGTTGATTGGTTTAAATATAGAAATCGGCCTAAAGTCTGAATTCCATCGTTACGTATGACAATCGTTACTCTCCGCAAAGATTCAAATCCTAACGTCAATTATTCAAGAAATACAACCTGTGTTTTGTTCAAACGGACAGACGTTGATTAATTTGAGCAATCGCCCAACCTGCGTGCTCGGCAACCATCGCGTCGCTCCCAGATCCGACGAATCTGCAGCGCTGGCAAGTCCTCGGCCATGATGCCGACATTGCCCAGTACCACACAAATATTACGCCGGAAGCGGGGCAGCTTAAGCCGTCGCATTGGCGAGCCGATCATACGCTCACTGAATGTCGCCTCATCCCACGCCAACAACTCACGAAGCGGCGGCAACTCACGGGGCGAAAACTTCGCTTCCAAGGTCGGCGTCGCCCATTTATTCCAAGGGCACACATCTAGACACTCGTCACAGCCGTACAGCCGATCACCGATCGCGGTACGATACTGCAGTGGAATTGGCCCATCATGCTCAATCGTTAGATACGAGATACACTTGCTCGCATCGAGTTGATAGGGGGCAGTGATCGCCCCCGTCGGGCACACATCGATACAACGCGTGCAACTACCGCAGCGGTCCTTGACTGGCTCATCGGCGGGCAGGTCGAGCGTCGTCACAATATTTGCCAAAAACGACCAAGTGCCCCGCTTCGGCTCGACTAGAATTGTGCTCTTGCCCTGCCAACTCGATGCCCGCGGCCGCCGCGATCGGCTTTTCCAGTAGCGGTCCGGTGTCGACATAAGGACGCTGCACACCACCAAAATCATCGCGTAGCGTGCGGCACAACTTTTTCAAGTAGCGCAGCATCATGTTATGATAGTCGTCTCCCAGCGCGTATTTCGCGATACGGTATGGTCGCACTGGGTCCGGCTGATAATAATTCATGCCGAGCACTATAACACTGCGCGCTTCTGGTAGCAGCTGCTCGGGGTGCAGGCGGCGATCGTTGTTTCGCTCCATCCACGACATCGTGCCGTGTTGCCCTGCAGCGATCCACTTTCGATAATAGTCCCCACGCAGTTCCAACGGCACCTTTGCAACGCCGAAGGCATGGAAGCCCAGCGAATGCGCCGCTGCCTTGATACGTTGTTTAATAGCAATATTCTCTTCTGACACTAGCCAAGTATCCGAATGATGAATCGCGAGTCGAGCGCGTACTGCGAGCGGGAATGGACGACTATATTTGCAAACCCTACCAGGCCCTCGACTTTCAAAAAGCGCTCAATACTTACCTCTATCAAAGCTAACCGACAGAAAGAATCTCCTAGGTTACAAACTAGCAGAGCAGCTGTTTTTTTGAATTCTTTACAGACCCTACAAAAAAATCAAGACTACCGCCTATTTCAGCTACTAAACCAGAAGATCGCTTGCTTAAAGGCCTCTCCGCCCCCGTCCTCTTGCTACAGCCGAAGGCGAACGCCTCAAAGCCACCGCGCTCAACACCCCGGGCGGCGAGAACCTGGTTGCCTTCGAAATCGTCGAGCAACTCAACCTCGGCGAGGTCACTGTATCGACCCAGAGCAACGACTTCTTAGACGTCGCATCCGTGCTCGAAAAAGTCGGCGCCAGCGCCGAGTAGGTTTCGACTCATTCATTCCTCAAAACAGGCGGTTGGTACCTGATACCCATCGCCGTTTTTGTGTCTCGCGCGGCAAGATAGGCAAACCAGCGAGGGCGACTCGCCCTCTTTTACATCCACATCCGCTTAACGTGGGCGACCCGCCCACTCGCCACTGTCAGGCGACTTTAACACCAACAAACGCCCCGCCCAAATCGCCCAATCAAGGCTCTGACTAACACTACGCCCGCGGGTGCGCTTGCTTGTGCGCCTCTTTGAGTCGGGCAATCGACACATGGGTATAAATCTGAGTGGTCGATAAATTGGCGTGCCCCAGCAGTTCCTGCACGGTGCGCAGGTCCGCACCATTATCCAGCATATGCGTGGCGAAGGAGTGCCGCAGCTTATGCGGCGTCATATCCAACGGCAGTTCTGCAGCAGCGAGATGCGTCTTTAAGAGTTTCTGCACCTGGCGCGGATCCATGCGTCGACCATTGCGCTGGCACACCACTGGCACATTCAACTCTGCCGACAGCTTAAACCGATCAATAAACAAACCGAGGCAGCGCGTCGCCACAGGCCCCAGTGGGCAAAGCCGCTCTTTCTGCCCCTTGCCGAGCACACGAGCCACGCCCTGCTCCAAATCGATCTGACCATGGTTGAGCCCACAGAGTTCACTCACACGTAAGCCGCCACCATACAGTAGCTCTAGGATCAACGCATCGCGAAAAGCCT
>CAJJBN010000016.1 GCA_905182435.1 Opitutaceae bacterium BACL24 MAG-120322-bin51
TGCTAAAGGTGCTGTTAGCTCACGCGGTGCAGTTAGCTGACGCCATCCCGCCTTACAGACTACGCCTTACCGCTTCTTTTTTAGCTCTCATCTGAATTTGAAACCTTATGCCACGCAGTGCATTTAGCGGCCACTACACTCGCCGTTCACCAAGTCACAAAGAAGGCTCGTTCTGGAATGTTGATCATCGCGCGGATCGTAATAGAAATGATTGCGCCGGTACGATTGGCTGCTGATAGCAAACTGGACGACGCGGAGGTCGTCCCTCCTCAATAAAGTGGAAGGCCTCCGCAAGCGGAGACGCCACGATTGGGGGACGGTTGCAGTGCGGACGACGCGGAGGTCGTCCCTCCCCCATTAAAGTACAGGGCCTTCGCCGCGGACGCCACGATTGGGGTGATGTGCGGACGACGCGGCCCAACCTTGCCTTGTTGGTGAGATTTAATTTTCTACGGCTAATTGCTCAATGGCGGCAGGTATGGCTTTTTTAAAGCGAAAGAAGCCAGCCTGCGCGTGTGGATAGAAATGGTCGTCCCACCAATGACGTTGGCAGACTAGCTGAATGTCTTTGTTACGCAGTGCGAGCTGTAGCTTAGGTAAGACTTGATTCCAGATACCAATAGATGGCTCAGCCATCAGCAGAACGTCGATGTTCGCTTGTTCTGCCCATGCCACAACTGCATCGATCTGAGTGTAGACTTCGCCGCTGCCGTCGAGGGCATCGCGCAGGCAATTGTGCCGAAAATCAAATACCGACTGTGCGATGCGCTGGGTTTGGTAGGACTGCTGCGGAATAAAGCCTGCGGTCGCATGGACTGTGACCTGCTCGCCCAACCAATTGCGCGCCGATAGGTCCTCCTCGTGCAGCAGCAGGCCCACACGGTCAGAGTCCGGCAGCGGAGCCAGTGGTTGATGCGGGGCGGCGAGCGGATTGCGACTACTGCGAGACACATCTGCAGGAACGGTTGCAAATTCGATCTGCGGGTTCAAACCGCCATCGCTGTATTGCTTAATATTATCAGCGGTGGCCAAATATGTTTTCCCTTCGGTATGTAAACCCGCCACCCAACGCCAACTGAGAGTGTTGGAGGCGGGATCACCATCCAACAAATGTCTAAAGAAAAAATCAGCCCCGAGGGTCCATGGTAATTTGAGTGTGTGTATCCAAATACTGGCATACCACATACGCGCATGATTGTGCAGATAGCCGGTGTCGATTAGTTCGCGCGTCCAGGCATCCATGCAGTCGATCCCGCTAGTGGCGCTGACAATGGCATGGTAGCGTGACTGCTCAGGCAGTGATGCTTGCTCCGCCGCCAATTCGGCACAGTAATCCTGCCACACCGTCGGCCGGCGGCTCAGCCAGCCCTTCCAATAGGTACGCCAACAGACCTCATCAATAAACTTTGCCGCTTCGCTGACAGAGTGTTGCTGCAACACCGCCGCGATCAGCTCCCATTCAGGCAACATCCGCAGGCGCACCCAAGGCGAGAGCATCGATACATTGTCTCGGCGCTCGAGACCATAATCGAAATTGCGGGCACGGGCATAGTCCAGACCCGCACGAGGTAAGAATCGTTCGAGTGCATCACGCGCCCCTTGTTTGCTAGAATAAAACACAGACAAGGAAACGTAACCAAGGCGCGATCCTTACTAGCAGATTCTAAACCTTCGCGATCGGCGCGACTGTGATGTGGCGACAGCTGCAGAAGTGATGATGCAGCAACCACCAAGCAGGGCAGTCAGAGCCCCCGCTTCCGCTGCGGACGAGGCGGAGCTCGTCCCTCCCCTGAAAAATAGGGCCAGACACTAAAGACATTCAACTCCTGGAAAAGCGGTGTGTCGGTATCAACGAAAACGAAAATCGGCACCGCTGAACTGGTTTAAGCCGCGCTACTAAAGTGCCAAGATCGGTGGCATTCAAGTACGCGGCAAAAATGCGGCCCCTTTGCGCACAAAAAAAGCGACCCGATCGCGGGTCGCTTGTTCACAATATATGCGTTACTTTAAAATGAGCAAGACAACCCTAATTCAACTGCAAGTGCGGATACATCACCTGATAGAGTGGTGTCACCATACTTGAATTCTGGATCATCATAACCAATATAGCGTACCCCACCAGTAATCGCCCAAGCATCGTCCAAAGCGTAACGCGCACCCGCTTTAAATTGATATGCAAAGACAACATCAGAATCATCGTCTGAGACACTCTGGCCTGCATTTTTCAAACTGAACTCTTGATTAAAGTGAGCAAAACCAACACCAACAGGCGGATGAGTTTGAAGCCGCCAGCCACCAGCGCATTATTGATATAGCTCCGTGCACGTCGTATTCCTCCTTTAGTTCAGTATCTCCAGCTGCAAAAGTCGTACCAAACGTTTGATTAACGAAATTTGCATCTTCATTCGTCAGATTACCACTAATGTCTGCTTCAGTTCCAAAGTACATATACTCTAAGCCAAGAGTAAAGGGGGCATCAGCGAACTGCGATGTGCGCCATTCAATCGATAGGCCTGGCGCATCGTCAAGGTCTGCACTGGCATCTAAATTAGCTTCAATCGAACTATCCGCATCTGGATAGACGTATAAACCTGATACCGTCACACTGCTTGATTGAGCAGCAAGAGTCGAAGCAATGACACTAAGTGCGAGAATTGATATAGTCGTCTTGTACATATAATTTATATTTATTTTGTTAGTTTTTTATTTAACACACGTTTTTAACGCATGTAACTTCACTATTTTTAAATAAGTCTGCAACAGTCAAGTTAATTACACCAAATAGTGATTATTATTTATTCCGCGTCTTGTGCTTTATACTTATTATTTATCAACGAACGGCTCAATTTTAACCGGCGATGAACTAACGTTCTTTATCAGACATCTAAAGAATGACGTAGATTACAAAAATGGGGAGAGCAAAATATACAGATTCAACACGATGAGTTGCTGTTGAGAAAATCGTGAAAGAGCCCCCGCTTCCGCTGCGGACGAGGCGGAGCACGTCCCTCCCCTGGAAAATAAAGTCAGAATGGATGCTTGAAGAATCCGTGCCTGTGGTATCCTTTATTCAGCGACACCACTATTTACTTATGAGTTCAACCTTTACCTACCAAACAGAAGTTTTTTTCGACGAGCTCGACGGCTTGGGCATGCTTCACCATACGCGCTACTTGCTACATCTGGAACGGGCTCAGCAACAGTTCTTTCAAGAATTACTGGGGGTTGCGGATTTTAATATCGAGCGAGACGAAGATATCTTCGTGGTCGTGCACAACGTCGAAGCACGTTTTCGACAAGCGTTTACTGTGCCAGGCCCGATCGCGGTGGACTACCAGATCGAGCGTGTGCGCAGCAGCGGCGTAACGATGCGCTTCACCGTTCGGCACCCGCAGGACAGCAGCGTTGTTTATTGCGATGGCAGCCGCACAGTGTGTAAGCTGTCTAGCAAAACACATCAACCGACGCCTTGGACGGACGAGTTCCAAGCAGCGATGAAGGCGCACTAATCGGGTGGGCTCTGCTGCATCACCGCCGGTTCTGATTGTGGGTGCCGGCATGGCAGGCCTGGCCTGCGCCGTGCAACTCCACCGAGCTGGGCGGCAGGTACGTATTTTTGAAGCCAGTGATGCCGTGGGCGGCCGCGTGCGCACTGATAAAGTCGATGGATTTTTATTGGATCGCGGCTTTCAAGTCTATCTCGATCGCTATCCCGAGACTGGCAAATTGCTCGACCTCGAAGCGCTCGACCTAAAAGCTTTCGAGCCAGGCGCGCTGATTTATCGGCGCGGGCGCTTGCATCGCCTAATGGATGTATTTCGGCGACCTGCGAGTGCCTGGAGCAGCGTGACCGCACCAGTCGGCAGTCTGGCCGATAAACTACGGGTGGGCCTGATGCGGATGAAAATCCTGAATAGCTCGTTCGAGGCGATTGCTGCGCGTGAGGATCGCTCGACGGAGGCCTACTTGCGCGACTGCGGCTTTTCAGAATCGATCATCGACCGTTTTTTTCGCTCCTTTTACGGAGGAATCTTTTTGGAGAACGCGCTGCGCACCTCCAGCCGAATGTTCGAGTTTACCTTCAAGCTCTTCGGCCAGGGCAGTGCCACCGTTCCGGCTCAGGGTATGGGTGAAATCCCCAAACAACTGGCCGCTCAGCTGCCGGATGGCAGCATTCAGCTGAATCAAGCGGTCCAAGCAGTCGGCACCGACTCCATCACCCTCGAAAGTGGCGAACGCATTCAGGGTTGCGCCACGGTGGTGGCGACCGACGGCTCGGCCGCGCACGCCCTGCTCCCCAGCCTCGAGGGTTCGGCACCTGAGTGGCGCTCAGTGACCACGCTCTATTTTGCCGCCGATCGTTCGCCGATCAGCGAAGCTATTATTTGCCTCAACGGATCTGGGTCTGGCACGGTCAACAATGTGTGCGTGATCAGCGACGCTGCGCCCCGCTATGCGCCCGAGGGTCAGTCACTGCTGTCGGTATCGGTGCTCGGCTTGGTCGAGTCGGATGGCCTAGTCGAACAGGTGCGCTCAGAGTTGCTCGAATGGTTCGGCCCCGAAGCCAGTAGCTGGCGACATTTACGAACCGACCACATCCGCCGCGGCTTGCCGGAGCAGCTGCCAAACGGCAGTGCCCCGACTAGCATCAATCAGGCGGGCGTGTGGGTCTGTGGCGACCACCTGAGCAGTGCCTCGATCGAGGGCGCCGTCGTCTCAGGCAAGCAAACTGCGGCCGCCATCCTCGCCGCTAGAGATTCGAGCTAAGTCGTGCCTGGACCGCGTTTTTCGTCAGCCTCACGCAGCGCATCTGCCGTTTTCACTGAACACCTTTTTAAAAAGCATCTTTGCTGATAAGTGGCCAAAGGAGGGAGGGCGACTCGCCCTCCTTTGCGGGTACACAGGATGAATGTGGGCGGGTACACAGGATGAATGTGGGCGGGTCGCAGGATGAATGTGGGCGGGTCGCCCACACTCCTTTGCGGAAAATTGCTCAAACAAGCCCGCAGCTGCTTGAGGCGCGCATCTACCAACGAGCCACACAAAAACGGCAGCAGTGCGGGATGCACTGCTGCCGTTTTCATTGAACACCCTTTAAAAAAAAGGCCCCACGTGTGCCGGTTAAGGGGGAGTTCTTAAGCCTTTTGTGTCTAAGGTGGGCGCTTCCTTGTCAGTTTTTGCCTTCCGGTTGACGGCTGGACAGCGACTTTCAAGGTTTCAGCTCCCGATTTCTAAAGAGTAAAGGACAGATACTCCGATTAAGATCGAACACTGCAGGGTTACAATTAATGTAAGCAGCGATCCGAACAGCGCAACTCGGAAAGGTGAGATTTTTTGCGCATTATTCATTCAAACTTGAACTGACGCGGACCACACGGAGGTGGTCCCTCCCTGATGCTGGCATGCTTGACTCGGAGAGGGACGAGCTCCGCCTCGTCCGCACAGACGTAGCTTAACTACAAATCCTTGTCGCGAATTATTCATCAGAATTGGGATCATCGGATGCGCTTTGAGCCAAAGCGCGCTACCGAAATAAAAACCAAAGAAGGCCTCCGAGAACGGAGGCCTTCTAAGTTAATCGTTACGTAACAAATTAAACTGCTGGGGAATTTTGTTTGGCTAACCAGCGCTCGATGCGGCCGATCGCTTCGCGGCGGCGTGGATCTTCGGGTTTCATCCGGTCGAGCACGTTGATCGCTGTATCAGCATAGTCGAGTGCGGTGACGCTGTTGAGCTTATCGAGCTCGGAGTGCTTGATCTCGCCATTGCGGATCATGATCTTGGCATCTTGCTCGATTTCGGCATTACTACCGCCTTCTGCGCCAAACTCGCCCTTACCTTTACCGCTACTACGGCCACCACCGCCGCCTTCGCCCTCACTGGAGCTACGCTCGGACTTGCCGCGGGGTTCGCGCTCGATACCGGTGGGATACTGCTTGCCGTCCTTACCAGTGACACTCTGTTGCGGCTCAATGCGCTCCAGCTTCTCCATGGCGGTACGATTGCGGCGCACCAGATCACCCGACACACGACACAGTTCGGCAATCACACTGTTGGACATGTTCGGCCACTCTTCTAAAGCAATTTCGACTGCATTGCGCTTATCCGCATTGGAGCGGTAGATACCATTGGTCGAATTCGCACCGAGCGCATGGCGCAGCGCATCCGTGCGCGAACCTTCATGCACCTCTGCAGAGATCGACTCGGCCTCGTTGCGCTGGGCAGCAAGGAAGCGGTGGAAGCCGTCGGCGAGCCAGTATTTGGCACCGTCGTAAAATACGGTGATCGGCGGAAACACTGCGCCGGAAGCCATTTCGTCGGCGTAGCTATTAATCGCATCATCATTGGTCTCAACACGTGTTTGTGTGCCGCCATAGATGTCTACGTCATCGAGAGTCAGATCTTTAGTTTGCATAAAATAAAAAGCGCCAATTTGTGAGTGCTCGCCTGCCAGTTGACAAGTGAGAATGCGCCTGAGGGCTGAATTATATCTGCAAGGTCTAGACGAGTCGCTTTATTATGCCCTTGGGTGCGGTTGAGGTATTCGTTTCTTTTAGCTGAAAAAAGCGTTATCAGCACCCAGGCGCATAATAAAGCGCCGTCAATACAACCCTTAAACCATGGGTGGACGCAGATGCACACGGCTTAAGATGACTACAGCATTACCGACAGAATTGTTCAGCATCCGCGTGAATCTGTGTCCATCTGTGGTTAAATCAGTGATGAGACCGCATACTATACGAGGCCACGGTGGCGCCGCGCTCGGCACCCTCCAAGTGTGACATGCGCACTACCCCGATAAAAACTGCAGAGTTAGTCAGCGGCAGATACAAAATCAGGCGTCCGATTAAAGACGCCTGATGAATTGAAATGTATTGATGCTAATTAGATACTTAAGCCGAGCTGACCAAAGGCCATTTCACGCTCGTCGAGCAATTCTTGATTCGACGCAGCAATCTTCACTTTCGCGTATTCAGTCAGGCTGAGGCCTTCGACTACGCGCCATTTGCCAACAGCATCCACCTTGATGGGTAGCGATGTAATGATACCAGCTGGTGTGCCGTATTCGCCACTGGAGATCACACAGACACTATGGAAGTCACCACGAGTCGGTGTGCTCAAATCACGCACAGTATCGACGATTGCATTCGCTGCGGAAGCGGCAGACGACGCACCACGTGCATCAATGATCGCCTTACCACGCTGACCAACAGTCGGCACGAATGTATCTTTAAGCCACGCTTCGTCGTTGATGACGTCGGTTGCTTTTGCACGACCGATCTTGGTGTTGTAGAAATCAGGGAACATCGTTGGGCTATGGTTACCCCAAACGCAGAGTTCGGAAACTTCGTCCACTGCAACGCCGGCCTTCTGAGCGAGCTGTGTCTTGGCGCGGTTCTCGTCGAGACGAGTCATAGCGAAGAACTGCTGATTAGGAATGCTTGGCGCACTCTTCATCGCGATCAGGCAATTGGTGTTACATGGGTTACCGACGACGACGACGCGCACACTTGGCTTTGCGTTGTCATTGATCGCCTTACCTTGGCCAACAAATACCTTACCGTTGATACCGAGCAAGTCGGCACGCTCCATCCCTTGCTTGCGTGGCACGGAACCGACGAGCAATGCCCAGTCGATGTCCTTAAAACCAACGCTCAAGTCCGAAGTCTGTACGATTTCAGTAAGCAGTGGAAAGGCGCAGTCATCGAGCTCCATAGCGACCCCCTTAAGGGCGCCCATACCAGGCTCAATTTCAACTAGATTCAGGGCGACTGGTTGATCGGGACCGAACATGGCACCCGAAGCGATACGGAAAAGAAGTGCGTAACCAATGTTACCAGCAGCACCTGTGACTGCGACGCGGATAGGAGATTTGTTCATAAATAAGTTTCTCAGTATTCTGTTGTTTAGTTTTCTGTTACCTAGCTTTCTGTTTAAACAAGAAAATTAAATAGCGGATGAATTGTTTAAGTAGTTAATGAAACCGCCGACTAGGCGTTCAGTTTCTTCGGATTTCCCATAGAGGTCATCGAATGTAGCTTGATCGATATATTCAGCATCAAGTAAATTATATAACTGTGAGCGAAACTCACAGGCAGAACCTTTCGCAATTCGAAGAAAATATACGAATTGCTTGTTACCCTCTCGGCCGAAACCTTCAGCAATATTTGACTGTGTCGATACAGCACAGCGACGTATTTGATCACGAAGACCGAAGTCCGTGGCTAAATCGCCTTGCTTACAAAGACGATAAATAGCTGCCGAGACTTCTCTAGCTTTCTGCCAAGCCTGTATATCTTCAAACTTTTTAATTGTCGCCATTACACGTCAATGAACTGAAAACTAGCATACAGAAAACGGAAGAACTGAAAATCGTTTAGCTCAGTTTCTTCAAGATCGTATCAGTGATCTTTTGAACCAGGGCTTCGTCGACGTCGCCTGTTGGCAGGTCGCAACCACAATCAGCACTTGGCTGAGGAGTGGTGTGTACTGTGTATGCTGCTGCGTCGCACAGTTCACACTCCTTGAGTTCGTCGAGGCGGTGATCAGGCATGCCGAGCTTCTTACGGATTTCGATCAATTCCTTAAGCTTGTCTGGACTATACTGCTTTGGACCACCGATTTGCATGGTGATGGTCACAGTGTGGCAAAATGCATCGGTGTTTTCCATCTTCCAGTAAGCGTCTTCGACGTCCTTACCCCAGCAGATCACACCGTGATTTTGCATCAAGATGGACTGGTGCTTTTTGGCAAGCTTGGCAACTTCACTGGCGTTCTCTGGAGAACCTGGAGTCTGGTAGCTAGCGAAACCGATTTCACCGAGGAACACTTCTGGCTCAGGGATCAGGCAAGAAGGCGGAGTGACACCTGCAACCGCAAAGGCAGTGGCGTAGATTGGGTGCGCATGCACGCAAGACTTGGCATTCGGCTCATTCTTCATGATCGCCAAGTGCGTGTTGACCTCAGAAGTGCGGGGACGTGTGCCTGCGACTTGATTACCATCAAGATCTACCATGCAGATGTCGTCTGGAGTCATGAAGCCCTTAGAGATGAGTGTCGGTGTGCAAAGCACGAGGTTGTCACCGACGCGAACAGTGATGTTACCACCGTTGCCATCGACATAACCTTTATTCCAGATGCGCTCACCGATGCCGCAGATGCGCCCTTTGAGTGCTTGCACCTCTGGCGAGTAGAAAAATGCTTCGAGCTCTGCAGCTGTCTTTGGGTCAGCGCCGGGAGTCCAATCAAATACTGCATTTGGCAACACTGGGCTGTGGATACGTGGGCTATTGCCAGCGGCTGCAGCGGCTGGAGCACTCGCGGCAGCAGGCGTTACCTTATGCTTGCGAATAATGTCGCGAGCCATAGGCGTGAGCTTTGCATTGGCAGGAACGGTCGACAGGCACTGGCCTTGTGCGATCATTGCTTCGAGATTTTTCGCTGTGTATAGTTTGCTCATAATATTTATCTGGGTTGACCAGTTTTCGATTGGTCGGTGTTCAGTTGGATTTTGTTTTGAAAGGGAAAAAGTTAACTAGCTTTCGGTTGGAATTGCCTTTGGAAGAAACTGATAACTGGGAACTAAAGAACTGCTATGCGTCGCCACTAGGCGGCGTAAAACTATAAGTATCGAGAAGTGCGACGGTGATCGCGTCCAATGGAATTGGTCTATCAAAAGGCTGCATTGCTTCGGCGCCTTCAACGTAGAGAACTTCATCCCCTACTCCTGCGCCAAGATCGTCGTATGCTACCAATGACCACGCACTGGACACATCACTGCGATTCTTGCCGGTCAGCTGCTCTTCACCCATCGGCGAAATGACGACCCAACGGCCACCGCGAAATGCAGGGTCGCGAACGCCAAGCGTAACAGTTCCAATAACTTTTCCAGGTTTCATGGTTAATCTATGATCCCCATGATTTGGTTACGAATCGGCGAGTGATCGTCATGCACGGTGCCTTGCGTCCAAGAACCATCGGTCGTAATGAAAACACGCGCATGCATGCCAGCACCCATCGGATCAACCGCAGCAAATGGAGCACCCGCGCTCGCGCCATTCTCATCAATCGGTGTGCAGAGCACAATGGTGCGACCGATGAGGCTGGCATGGCCGATGCTGGTTACAGCATGGCCGTCTACGCGTGCGAGGATCATTTGTTAAGAGATTTGAGGGCTTAAATTAGAGACCTGAAACTTGAGGTGTGAGAGCTGAGGCGAACTATCGAACGATGTTCAAGTTATTCACCAACGTGCAACGACGGTAGCGAGTAAAGGTGCGTGGCGTGGTGATGCCCTCACCTGTGGTGGTTGCGATCGAGAAGCTAATAAAGCCTTCACCGCCGAGACCGAGACCGGCCAAACAAGGGCCGTTCTTGACGAAAATCGTAGTGTCCATCGCTTGTCCCATTTCAGTCATCCGTGCGACGTTCATGGTGTGGATCATTGCGGAGTGCTTGTCGCCATGCTCGGATTGCTTCGCAATGCTGAGGCCTTGACTGAAGTCATTGGCGCGGACGATTGGTAGCAACGGCATCATTTGTTCTTCTTGAACGAATGGATCGTTGGCATCAGTTTCCGCGATGAGCATCTCAACACTGGAATCAATGTTGAGCCCAGCGATACGTGCGAGTGCATCCGGATTTGCCCCGACCCACTTACGGTTCAGCACTGCAGAGCCACAGCCAACGCCGTCTTTAAAGTCGAAGAACTTCGCTTTTGATCGCGGCGAGCTGCTGCGCATTCAAGAGAACCGCACCTTGGCGCTGCATGGCTGCAAGCGTCTTTTGATACGAATCACCGACTGCGATGATTTGCTTCTCACCGATGCAGAGCAAGTTGTTATCAAACCCACCACCCGCGATAATATCGCGAGCGACACGGTCAAAATCGAGCTGATTGCAATCGTCGACAAGTACTGGAGGATTACCAGGACCCGCACAAATCGCACGCTTGCCAGTTTTCATGGCGGCGTCGACCACACCAGGGCCGCCGGTGATGCAAAGCAGGTTTACATCATCCGCAGCGCAAAGTGCATTGAAAGAATCGAGTGAAGGTTTTTCGATGGTGCAGAGCAGGTTCGAGATACCTGTTTCCGCTTTGATCGCTTCATTAAATTCGTCGATTGCGAGTGCCGCCACCCCAGCACCACCAGGGTGTGGGTTGAATACGATCGAATTACCCGCAGCCACCATGTTGACGATGTTGCCAGCAATTGTTGGCACTGAGTGCGTCAATGGAGTGATCGCAACAATGACGCCCCAAGGCGCAGCTTCGTCCATCGTGATACCGAAATCACCACTCATGCCTTGCGGCGTGAGATATTCTGGCCCGAGCACATTCTTGACGCCCTGAAGCTTGGCAGGTTTGTGCGCAAGGCGACCGATTTTGGTTTCATTAAACTCGATCTGTCCCCAACGCTCAGCGTTGTCGACACACATTTGCTTAACCAGCTCGACGATCTTGATACGAGCGGCCCAGCCTTTTTGCTGGAGTTGCTCGAATCCGCTACGCGCTGCGGCCACGGCTTGCTCGGGCTCATCAAAGACACCGTGCTTGCCTGGGCGAGATTGTAGTGTCGGCATCGCGAGTGTGCCCTTGGATTGCATTTGGGCGAGCACTTCGCTCACCACATTGCGTATCGCTGCTTCATTCAATTGACTCATGTAAAAATTCTTGATCGTTAAGGTTTAACTGTTCTTCGCTTCGTAGGTCTTGTTGCCTAGGATGCTGACGGTATCGACGAGACCGACGACTGCGGCATCTACCGGCAGTGCTTTTAGACCATCGGCCTGACGAGCAGAACTACCTTGGGCAAACATCACGAGTTCGCCCTCTCCGGCGCCCAGCGTATCAATCACGACAATAGTATTACTGCCGGGCTTGAATTTGCTGGGATCTTCGGGATCGACCAACATCGGACGAACCATGAGGAGCTTACGGCCCCGCATGCTCTCGTCCTTCTTCGTCGAAACGACGGACCCAATGACTGTTCCCAGATACATCGAATTTACTTGGTTGCGCGCTTAGCGGTCGCCTTGAGTGCAGGAACAATTGTTTCTACATCATCGTGTGGACGAGCGATTGTGTGAGCGCTGACAACTTCGCCGTAACGGCCAGCTGTTTCAGCACCAGTTTCGATTGCAGCGTTAACTGCAGCGACATCGCCTGTGATGACGACACTGACAAGTGCACTACCGACGCCCTTCATAGGACCGGTAAGTTCGACGTTTGCTGATTTCAACATTGCGTCTGTGCCTTGGACAAGAGCGACAAGGCCCTTAGTTTCGAGTATTCCGATTGCTTGCTTAGCCATAATAGTATGTAGGTTGGTTTGAATTAATTGTTACTTATTAGAAAATTGTTAGCCCGCTTGAATATTGCGATATACTTCGCGAGCAATGACGAGTTCTTCGTTGGCCGGGATGACCACGACTTTAATCGTCGAGTCGTCCGAGCTGATGACACCTTCGGCTCCGCGAATCACCTTCGCATTACGTTCGGAATCGATTTTCACGCCAAGACCTTCGAGGCCGGCGCAAACTGCCGCACGTAGGACGGGATCGTTTTCCCCCATACCTGCGGTGAATGAAATCACTTCGGCGCCGCCCATCTTAAAAAAGAAAGAGCCTGCCCAGTGACGGATACTATCGGTGAGCACATCGATCGCGAGTTGAGCATTGGCATTACCTGCTGCGGCTGCTTCGTCGATATCGCGTGCATCGTTACTGACTTGAGACAGTCCAAGTAGGCCACTCTCTTTGTTGAGCTGACGTTCAGCTTCCTCTACGGAAAGGCCGAGCATCTTGCTCACATAAGGAATCGCCATGGAGTCGAGATCGCCAACGCGGTTGTTTTGCGGCAAACCACTCTGAGGGCTGAACCCCATACTGGAACCGATCGCAACACCGTTGTTAATACCGACAACCGAACTGCTGCCACCAAGGTGGCAAGAGATGACTCGCACAGGATCGCCTGTATATTTGCCAGGGCCGTCGACATAAAGACGACGAGCTCGTTCAGCCACGACCTCATTACCAACCATCTCAGCAGAGCGTTCGGCGATGAATTTGTGGCTCGCACCGTGGAAGCCATAGCGACGAATACCTAGATCACGCCATGCCTGTGGGATGGCGTAAGTCGAGGACGCATCACTCGTCCACTGGAAAAATGCAGTCTCAAACAGAGCGACACGCTTTACAGAGGGAAGCTTTTCGGTGAAGCAGCGAATACCTTCGGAGTAGGCTGGATTGTGAGCGGGAGCTACCTCCTTGAAGCCATCAAGGGCTTCAAGGACGCGCTCATCCGCGGCAACACAACCACTAAGATCTTTTCCGAGGACGGTTTTAAAGCCGACCGCGTCGAGATCTTCACCGGACTGAAGATGCCCTTCGCCAACCAGAGTTTCTAGCATCTGCTCAATACACCGGGTGTATTCAGTCACGCGCTCAAAGCCTCCCGTAGCCAATAAATTGGCGACAGTATCACTCATCTCAAAAAGACGATACTTGAAGGAGGTGGAACCGAGATTGGCGATTAGGATCTTCATAAGAGAGTTTTTAAGTTCTCGGTTGGACGGTTCCAGTTATATAAACCGAAAACTGACACACCGAAAACTGCTAAACCGAATTAACCAATCCAGCTACCGAGTTTAGAGAGGTCGTCGTGTGGACGAGGGATTACCTGAACGGCAACGACTTCGCCCATAGAGCTTGCAGCGTCAGCGCCAGCTTCAACCGCAGCTTTAACAGCAGCGACATCACCGGTGAAGAAAGCAGTCACGAGACCACTTCCGATTTTTTCCCAGCCAGTCAATGTAACGTCAGCTGATTTTAGTGCGGCATCGGATGCTTCCATGAGGCATACGAAGCCCTTGCACTCGATCATTCCTATTGCTTGTTTAGCCATAATATTTATTTCCCTAAGGGTTATGCTTGAAAGTATTTAAGTAGGTCGTCGTGAGGACGTGCGATCACGTGCGATGCAACCAATTCGCCTACGCGATTTGCTGCTTCAGCACCTGCTTCGACGGCTGCTTTAACGCTGCCGACATCACCCTTAACGAGAACGGTCAAAAAGCCGCCGCCAATGGAGACTTGCTTTACAAGTGTAACTAACGCGGCCTTAGCCATCGCGTCACTTGCTTCGATTGAGCCAGTGAGGCCCTTTGTTTCTACCAATCCGATGGATTCACTCATGATATATTTTGGTTTGTGGTTATGTGTGTGTTGAAATGAAAGTTATTTATTTAATTAGCTCACAAGGAGTTTGATCCGAGAAGCCACATGCGTTGCCCTCGTCTGTATCGATGTGAACTTCGAGTTTAAAGGCAGGGTCTACACGGACATAAATCTGGTCGAAAGTAACACCAACATCGCCGCCGACGCGTAGTTTCATGTACGATTTATTTTCGACGCCATAATAGGCAGCATCCTCAGGCGCCATGTGCACGTGCGGCGCTGCGCGAATCACACCCTTGTCCATCTGCAGGAAACCAGCAGGCCCCATCAGCATGCAACCCGGCGTGCCTTCGATGTCGCCCGAGTTACGGATAGGAATCTTGAAGCCAAGCGAGATCGCATCCGTATAAGCCAGCTCGACCTGATCGAAGTCACGGCAAGGACCAAGAATACGCAGATTCGAAATCACCCGACTACGCGGCCCGATCATCGTGACCGACTCCTTGGCAGCAAATTGACCATCCATGTAGAGATCTTTCATTGGGGTCAGCTGGTGGCCTTTACCAAACAGCAGCTCGACCGACGCTTGCGAAAGATGACAATGGCGCGCACTAATATTAACCACCAATGGGTTAGGACCCGCGGAGGCCGCACTCGACACGCTAGCGGAAACGGTATTTCTCTGCAGGCTAGCACGGACGAGTTGCTCGACTTGGCTGCGGTTTAAAAGTGGATTACTCATGTTGGAATGATTGGAGAAATGTTGGAATCCACTATAAAATCCAAATAAACCCACATAAGTCAACATATATCTTGCAAAAACAAACAAATTCCCAAATAAAGACAGCTTACACGTCATGCTTGCCCAAGAACGCCACCAACAGATCTTACAACTCCTTGAAGAACAAGGGACTGCTCGCACCGTCGACCTCGCGGAGCAATTTAATTGCACCGACGAAACAATTCGACGCGATTTTCAGATTCTCTCTGACAATAATCAGCTTGCACGTGTGCATGGAGGCGCCAGCAGTCTGAATGGTCGCCCCCTACTGCAATCTTTCACTGAGCGCCGCGCGCTTAACGTCAACCATAAGCAAGCGATCGCCAAAGCAGCGCTGGAATTAATTACTCCCGGACAAACCTACGCCTTTGATAGTAGTACGACGGCCTTTGCACTGGTATCGGCGCTGCCCGATCTGCCTTACCGAGTCGTTACCAACGCCTTCGCCGTACTCGAGCATATAGCACGCATGGGCAATGTAGAACTCATTTCTACCGGCGGTCGCTACCACCCGAAGACGCAGACCTTCACTCGCAGCGATAGCTACGTGACCTTACAACGGCATAACATCAGCATCGCCTTCATTTCGTGCATCGGCCTCGACATCGAACGTGGTGCCAGCGAAGGCTTCGAAGAACAGGCGGGCTTTAAAGAGATATTGGTGCAATTAGCCAAGCAGGTGGTGCTGATGGTTGATTCGAGCAAGTTAAATACATGCTCCGAATACTTTTTTGCGGAGCTTAAAGATTTAACCCACATCATCACAGATAGCGGCGCCTCTGCTGAATGCGTCGCAGCGCTCCGGAGCCACGGATGCAAAGTGACGCTCGCGCAGTAGAAACACTCTACACTCAAGTATACTTCACCATTTAAATACACTCGCTAACTATGAGTCAGAATAAAATATATCTCGCAATCGACCTCGGCGCAGGCAGCGGCCGTGTTCTTGCAGGCGAATTTGATGGCACGCGCATCGAACTTCACGAGCTGAACCGCTTTGATAATACCCCCGTGCAACTCCCCAGCGGCTGGCACTGGAACATCACCGCACTGTATCAAAATATTTTAGAGGGCCTCAAAAAGGCCGCAGAAACTTACGGCAACAGCGCGATCAGCATTGGCATCGATACCTGGGGAGTGGACTACGGACTATTCGATAAAGACGGGCGCATGCTCGGCCTACCCTATCAGTATCGCGACAATCGCACCGATGGCATGATGGATGCCACCTTTGCTAAAGTGCCAAAAAAAGACATCTACGACGCCACCGGCGTACAGTTTATGTTCTTCAATTCCATCTTTCAACTCGTCTCCGATGTTGAAACCAACAACTCCGCATTGCAGCAGGCAGAAGACTTACTCTTTATACCCGACCTGCTGGGCTATTGGTTGACCGGAAACAAGACCCAGGAACGTAGCATCGCCAGCACCACTCAATTGTACAACCCTAAGCTCAAAGATTGGGACTATGCGCTGATCGAAAAACTGGGGCTACCGAAGAAACTATTTAAAACTATCAGCGACCCTGGTGACACACTCGGCGCACTCAGTGCAGATGTACGCAGCGCCACTGGCCTCACCCACACCAAGGTCATTACCGTCGCCGGACACGACACCGCCAGCGCCGTCGCAGCGGTACCTAGCCAAGCCAAGACACCTGCCTTTCTAAGCAGTGGCACTTGGTCACTGATGGGATTGGAGCTGCAAGAGCCAATCATTAACGAGCAATCTTTTGCCGACGCCTTCACCAACGAAATCGGCATCAACGGTACTGTGCGTTTCCTTAAAAACATCTGCGGACTATGGCTCATCCAAGAATCAAAGCGCTTCTGGCTAGCTGAAGGCCAAGACGTGGCTTACGCTAAAATGGCCGCGCTTGCCAGCGAGGCGGAGCCGTTCCGCTCACTAATTAACCCAGATGATCCGCGTTTCATTGAGGCCGGCTGTATGCCAGAAAAAATCCAAGCATTCTGCCATGAAACCGGACAACCGGTGCCAGAATCGAAGGGCGAAATCATTCGCTGCATTTACGAAAGCCTGGCACTACGCTACAATCAAGTGTGGCATAGCCTGATGCAGTATGTCGATGAAGCACCGACCACACTGCACATTGTCGGCGGTGGTTGTCAGGACAATCTACTCAATCAATTCGCTGCGAATGCGATCGGAGTTAAAGTCGCCGCGTGCCCAGTCGAAGCCACTGGCCTAGGTAACATCATGGTGCAAATGCTCGCCGACGGTGCCATCGCCGACCTCACTGAAGGGCGCGCGATCGTACTCAATTCATCTCTCGTGCAAACCTTCGAGCCCGCTGATCAAGTGGTCTGGGCCGAAGCGAAAGTCCAATTTTCAACGATCTGCAAATAGTACCGCTAAGTTTTTATATTATGAAAAGTCCCATCCACATCGAAAATCCCGACGTCATTCTGATTGGTAGCGGCATCATGTCGGCCACACTAGGCTCTATGCTCAAGGAGCTGAATCCAGAGCTACGCATTCAGCTCTACGAAATGACTGAAGAATTTGGCAAAGAAGCATCCAATGGCTGGCACAATGCCGGCACTGGGCACGCCGGTATTTGCGAACTTAGCTACACGCCAGACCGCGGTCCTGACGGCGAAGTCGAAGTCAGCAAGGCCATCGAGATTTTCCATCAGTTCGAACACTCGAAACAATTCTGGGGGCATGCGGCCCGCACCGGCATGATCGAAAATCTCGAGGATTTCATTAACCCTGTCCCCCACCTTAGCTTTGTCTACGGACAGGAACAAGTCGACTTTCTGCGCTCGCGCTTCGAGAACCTTAAGAAGCATCACTTCTTTGAAGAGATGACCTACACCGAAGATCGCGAAACCATTCGTGAATGGGCACCACTACTGCTGCAGGGGCGTGATGATACACCAATCGCAGTGACAAAGATGGATCGCGGCACGGACATTAATTACGGTGCACTTTCCGCCAAGCTGATCACATGGTTAGGTAATCAAGAGGGCTGTGGCTACGCCACTAGCCACCGCATCACTGACATCACTAAGACAGGTGAGCTGTGGACAGTTGCAGTCAAAGACCTCAAAACCAAACAAACATTTACCAACACCGCGAAGTTCATCTTCATCGGCGCAGGCGGCGGCAGTCTGCCCCTGCTGCAAAAGTCTGGCATCAAAGAAAGCAAAGGCTTCGGCGGCTTCCCGATTGGCGGACAGTGGCTGATTTCTGAAAAGCCAGAAATCGTCGAACAGCACATGGCTAAAGTTTATGGCATGTCTCCTGGTGCTGCACCGACTATGGCGGTACCACACCTCGACACCCGTATCATTGATGGTAAGAAAGCCATCTTGTTTGGACCGTATGCGGCATGGACGACCAAGTTCCTACACGTCGAAGGCAAGATCACCGACCTCCCCCGCTCGATTCGTACCGATAACATTGCTTCGCTCATCAAGGTAGGGATCCACAATATCCCGCTGGTTCGCTATTTAATGCAACAAGGCACACAGAGCATGGCCACCCGCATGAAAGAGCTGCGGGCATTCTTCCCTGATGCGGACGAAGCTGACTGGAAGCTCATCGACGCCGGCATTCGCGTGCAAGCGATCAAGAAAGAGGACGGCGACGCTGGCATCGTCCACTTCGGCACGGAAGTACTCACCTCGGAAGATCGTTCGATCTCTGCACTCCTTGGCGCCTCTCCCGGCGCTTCAGTATCCGCAAATATCATTCTCGAAGTCATCAAACGCTGCTTCTCAGATACTCTAAAAACCGAAGAAGGTCATAATCGCATGAAGGCAATGATCCCTTCCTATGATGAAGATTTGCGCGAGCCAGAACTCGCCGCGCGTCAACGCGAACTCAGCGAACACGCCTTCAAGTCACTCAACTGTATTTAAATGAGCTGCCGCGTTGCTGATTGATCGTTGATGATCAGATCGGCTTCGATGTGTCGGTTGCTTACACTCCGGATATAGCCGTGGCATCGAGCAGGCTCTTGCTATGGCGTACGCGACCTCCTACGTCGCGCAAGGCAATAGTCCGACAAGCCCACTGATTGCGCAGATCGAAACCGCCACGGACAAACAGTCCAAGCGCGATCCAGTGTAGCAGTAAGCAGTTGCCAGCCTGTCGGACAGCTAGGCAAGCATCCGAAGCCATCGGATCCGTGCGTCTGCGATGTAATAACTGAAAATTCCAGTGTTATCTCACTGCACATTTTTTATTCAAATGTGAAGTGATATTATCGACAGGCAGGCCAACCGAGGTAGGCTACAAGGTAAACCCATTACTATGCCAATTTGTTATATCGGATGCGATGCGCCAACAGTGCAGCAGATTATTTCTAACCCAGAATTCTCGGGCCAAACAGTGCTCGAAGTTGAATTCCCGATCACGGCAACCAGTCTACAAATTGACCTGCTAATTGTCGGCCCTAAAATCGATCATCTGATACGCTTGGCAGCGACTATCTCTGACTGGAATATTCCGCCAGTCGCTCTGCTCATCCTGCCTGAAGCGACCTTTGCCGAAGCAGTCGAAAACCTATCTCACCACCCCCGCGTCGGCCGTTCCATTTTCTTCTGCAAAGATACTCCCGAAGCAGTGCAACTCGGCCTGCAAGAGATCTACGCCTTTCACAGCAAGCGAGACTCACTCGAACTCGACAATTCCCTCTCGGGCAATTTTAACTTGAACAACATCTCTCCTCGCTGGTTGTTCCAAACGATGATGGAGCACTTGGATGAGTATATCTATTTCAAAGATAACAATTCCCGATTCCTCGCGGTGAGCCGCTACCTCGTTGAAAGTTGCGGCAAGAGTGACCCGAGTGAGATCATCGGCCAAACAGACTTCGAATTCTTTGATGCCGAACACGCACAAGAAGCTTATGAAGATGAACGTAAGATCGCGTACGGAGAGTCAAAAGAGCTAAACAAAGAAGAGCATATATTAATGGAAGGTGAACACGTTTGGGTCGCATCGCGCAAACTCCCTCTATATACTCGATCCAATTATTTAGCGGGCTCCTTTGGCCTATCACGCGACATCACAGAGCAAAAAGAGCTAAATCAAGAGCTGGAGAAAAACCACCAGCGAATGGAAGCCGAACTACTATTAGCCCGCAATCTACAAAGCTCTCTGATCCAAGACAGCGTGCCCACTTTTGTAAATTCCTCAGGTGACTCAGCACTCGAAATTGCCACTGAATACATTCCATCTTTTCATCTCAGTGGTGACTTCTTCTCGGTCAATAAAACCACTAGCGGCGGTGCCGCAATCTTGATCGCTGATGTCATGGGCCACGGCGTGCGTGCTGCCATGGTCACCGCAATGATTCAGATCGCAGTGAATGAACTGCACGCCTACGCTGAGCAACCTGCAGACTTTATGATGCGGCTCAACTCGATGATGCACGAATCAATGCACGCGTCAGGACAAACTATTTTTGCCACCGCGAGTTACTGCTACCTCGACCTCGAAAGCAGACAGTTGAGTTACATTCAAGCAGGGGCACGACATGGCATTTATACGCCAGCAGACACGGCGCAGCACTCTCGCGTCTTTGACGGAAAACACATCGGACCCGCACTGGGACTGCTCGCTGAAGTCGAATATACTGAGGATTATATCCAGCTAAACCGCCAAGACGAAATCATTCTTTATACCGATGGCGTGATTGAGGCCGCTATGAACGAAGAAGAATATAGTGAAGCTCGGATGCTCCATTTTTTGGAAACGCACCGGAATGATGATCTGCCGCAAATGATCGCAGGCTTGATCGATTCGGTTCAAAGCTTCACAGATAATAAAGGCATGGATGATGACGTCTGCCTAATCGGCCTTCGTGTGCTGTAAGCCAACAGGCAAGATCTCGTAGCCTACATCGCGAAGCTTCCGGCTGCTGGCGCAACAGTCGATGATGCTTAGCCATATTCGGTTACTTTTAATCGCGGCGCGGTTCTATATAAGAATACTTATTCAGCGCAGCTGCCACGGCTAGTTGACAGCTGTTCATTCGCTCGACGCTCTAACGATTTATCTGATAAACGCCCTCGTGGCTAAGGTAGAGCACGGTATTCAATTCGTTTTAGTCAGTCATCGGTAGCAAAGAAACACTGTTAAAAAATCTAATTTTGAATAATGAAAGATTAGCTAAACTTATCAATGCCTCGGTCGCCTTGCACTCCAATCGACTCACGCCAAGTTCTTAGGTTCAACCTCACCTAAGTTAAAGTCTTGAAATAACAATTAAGTAACGGTTAGAATTTCTCATTAAAATATAAAATTAATCCGCACATGGACTTTAAAAAACAACTAGGCCTAGACCCAGAAACAGCTGCAGCAATGCACGACGATCATTCACTCCTTGAGTATGTAAACCTAAAATTGACCTGCATTGGTCAACCTATCTTCGGCGAGCTTAGCAACTCTAGCTTTTTCGGCCTCAGTCAGTCCCTACTCGAAAGTTACCAAGAAAAGTCACGCCTACTGGCGGACTATCTCCCGCCCAGCGACCAGCGCATTCAAAGCTTCCTAGACGAATACTTTTCCGAACTCGATTTATCTGAGATCCCACATCTGCCCAATAACAGCTTGATCCTCGATCGTCATGGCGTTGCGCGCACCCTTTCTCTGCCTGCCAAGGGCGACCACTTCTCTTCCGACATCGTTGACTCATACCGAATTCAACAAGGTGTACTACACAATCCGAAGAGCGACCGCCGCACCACAAAAGGCGTGTTTCACGTCGCCGAAGGCGGATTGCCCATTCCGAATGACAAAAAAGCGGTGCCGCAACTCGCAGCTGCCCGCCTGTTGGCTAAGGCACTCGATGCACCTGAAAAGCTAACAGAACTGCCTTACCTTGCCAACCAAGACAGCAAAGCTAAGGCATGGGTCTCGCTCCTGCTGCGCCCCGTCGTCGTACCTGAAGTCGATGGCTTCTGTCAGCAGAAGAGCATGGAAATACGCTTTTTTGCACCAGGAAATCTCGTTAGTAACCTCGACTTCGTTGAATCGATCTTTGGCAATGGCGGCGATCCCTTCATCGCTGATAATGATGCAGGTCTCGATCCCGCTCACTGGACGGGACACACTGGCTGCGTCATTTTAGCTCCGCACTTAATCGGCACCACCAAGAAAGAGCTCGGCCTACCAAACATCGCAGAGGCAACTGAGCGACAAAAGCGCGATGGCATGTGCTGGGAGAAAGAAGATGAGCTGTATAATGAAGGCAGCGCTTTTAAAATCACCTGTCGTGATGCATCCGGCCAAATCGTAACTGCGATCGCCGACAACTACTTCGGCTACTGCAAAAAGGAAGTTAAAACACAGATTAGCTTCGCTGCTAACCTGCATGGTCTGGCCGAAGAAGAACACGCAGGAGGCACACTCGCCTTCACTGGTTATGACCTCGGCGAAGACTTCCAACTCAGCCATCACTACCCTGAAGTCGACCAAACATTCGCGGGCTTAGTCGCACGCTACTCGGACCTGATCGACCTCAAGCCAGAAGGCTACGCGATCGACAAGAAATTCGATAATATCATCTACATTCCTGAAGATTCACACATTGAGCTGAATTGTCTTCGTATTACATGGGCGGCCAACGGCACCGAGCAAACCATCAAGCTCCTACCGAACATCACCTACGTGTTACCATCTGGCTATAAAGTGCAAATGGTTAAACCCGCCGAGGGTCGTCGCTGGCGCCTAGTCGGCCACACCGCAGAGAGTCGCGTATGTCACAAGCCTTCGACTGTCTCTGGTGGTGGTAAGTCAGAAATCTCGAAATCGATTTCTGACGCGATCATTTCCGGCCCGGTATTTGTCAGTGACTTCCAGAACGACTTCGACCTGGCAGAAGCTATCATTAATAAAGACTTCGCCGGTCGCTTCAGTATCAAGATCGAAAATAGCGCGCCTTCGCGCGGGATTTTGGACACAGACCGCTCGCTGGGCTCGGTGATTAAATTACTCACCCCTTGCAAAGCTGATTTCACAGATGAATACAACGAGTGGCTGAAAAATATTCCGCAGCAGGTCAAGGAGCTCGTTCTGATCATCAAACGTTTCTATAAAGCTCACTGGGGCAGTGACTGGCGCAAGCGCTTCAGTGTCGACTTAATCAATGGCGAACCAGGTAATATCCTACGCTATCGCGAGCAGCAAATGCTCACACAATACCTCCGTATTGGCTACACCAAGGATGGCTCGTGGCGCACCTTCGGCTTGCGTAAAGATTTCATGCCTGCAGCGAAAATCTCGCTCGAAGATGATATCACTGCTTCCGTCGTGGCACCGACTAAAAACCTCGAGCATCTTCCTCCGCACTGGAATACACAATCTGCTAAATTCGTGCACAATTGCGAATACCGTTTCTTCCAACGCCCAGACGACGCGATTATCCGCGGCTACGACAAGCAGACCGAAATCGACCTCAGCTCCGCTGGTAGCTTCCTCAGTAACTACGAGCCGCTCGACCGTAAAGATGCGACCGAAGAGATCGAAGACGCGATTCGCTTCGGCCAATATACCGAGCCGATGCAAGGTATGATCCGTGAATTCCATGCCAATCCATCACCAGATTACTATTCGACCAACGCAAATCCACGAATCGTCGATGGCAAGCCGACCAAGAATCCACGCTACCTGCAAGTCCGTCCAGATCTACGCGACCAACGTGCGGTCTATCTGGCAGACATCAGTTCGCGCCTATACCGTCGCCAAGATGCACATTCGCCACTGCTCCGGCCAGTCACATCAATCCTCCCCGGTCGACGTAACAACCCGGCTGAGCCTGAGTCTGGCGTCATGCCGCTGTGTGTGAATAGCCCGATCCATCACATGCAGCTTCCTGAGCTGTTCATGGAATTCATTGCCAGCATCACTGGCAAATCGCCCTCCACCACAGGAGCAGGCTCGGAAGGTGCGCTTACAAAGGGTCCATTCAACGCCCTACTGCCAATATACGATTTAAATAACGCGCTGGTCTCCTATCTGGCAACTGAGCAACCCGCATTCATCACCGCAGCTGGCTACGTCGGTCCGAACTATCGAGTCGACCACGACATCAGCTTGCTCGTTCCAGAGATCTGGTGCCGCATGAAGCCTCACGAAATGGATCCTAAATTCCTCATCGAGCATGGCTACCTAGAACAAGTACAAGACTTTGAGCACAATGGCGAACGAATCCAAGCCAGCCGTATCGGCTATCGCATCACCGCTAAATTTGTGCGCATCTTTTTCGGCCGCGTCTTTAATAACCCTGAGACCGTCCTCAATAAAGAGATGCTCCAGCCTGAGCTGCAAGATATCGAGACCTTCGTCACTGGCATGAAAACCATCATAGCAGCCCATCAGGAAGCGGCACTCAACTACTTCGCCGATGGATCGATCGAGGACGCATGCCCACCACTGAAGGCCCTGCTGCATATTATGGCTTACGGTGAATACCAAGGCAAAGGCCTTGATTCCGATGCCGTGCGCAGTCGCTTCACTCGTGAGTCAATGCTGAATAGCGATTGGTATCAGGCCCGTCTAGAAAGTCAGCAGCAGCAAGACATCAAGTCTTGGACCGGACATGTCGACTACCTGAAGCATTTCCTCGCTAAACAGTCACACAACCGTGTTGCAACCCGCCTCAAAATTAAATCAAGGCTCACTGCCGCCAAGCAAGAACTCGCACGCGTCAGTTCGAAGCACTACACCACGTCACTAATTGGCACGCTCGGCCGCCATCCAATTAAGTAGGCAGACGGCACCAGCGTTACGCCCCACGCACAACTCGGAAAAGCTCACGCAGCTTTTCAGGGTCTTTGATGCCTGGAGCAGTCTCGACGCCACTGTTGACATCGATACGACTGGCAGTGGAACGCACGAGCGCATCGAGCACGTTCGACGGAGACAGTCCACCAGCAAGCATCCACTGCGTATCCCCATACTGCTGCTTCAGGCTAGCAAATCGCGCAAAATCACCAGTATGCCCGGTGCCACCAACCTGATCCTTAGAAAACGTGTCGAGCACCACTGTATCAGTATACTCGAGCACGGATTCAGGAAAGACATCTGTCGGCGCGACGCGCGGGGCCAGCCACAAACGATCACGCCACACAATTTCAGACCACCGCGCCACCCTCGACTCGGCAATCGGCAGACTTGCGTGAATTTGGAAACGATCAAAGCCGGCATCGCGATAGCGCAACAGATCATCTGCAGACGTCTCCACATCGACGATCACGCTTTGGCCCGAAGGCACAGAGGCAGCCAGCGCCACCGCCCTCTCTAGGGTAATTCCCCTAGGCGATTGCGGATACACGATGAAACCGAGGAAATTTGCCCCCAACGACAACGCCAACTCCACGTCTTCCTCACGCGTCATACCACAAATTTTAATGTCAACATCTTGATTCATCCATCTAAGCTAAGCATGTCTCTACTATAGGCAAATTTTATACCATCCAAAAACGGATCAAAATTACATCTAATGGTGAGCCACTAAGTTATTTTCCATCTGCACGTTAGCCTGAGCGAAACGAGCCACCTAAACCGAGCTAATAAAATCAATTCAAAAAATGATTAGATACACGGCTGACCTTGTACGAAATAATGTATAAAATATCACAGGATCAGCAGCTTTAAATTACACCAAATCGTGATGTATAATCGTTTTAACATCTGCGCGTTAGTTAGGACCTAAACAAACCACTTAAAACTGATCCGATAGATTATTTTAAAGATCGGCGAGAGTAGTAATTGTCCACCATTAACCGCGATTCAACTGGCTAAGCCAGAATCTAGGGCAATCAAAAAACATGCAAAAATAAGCTACTTTAACTTGCATCAGAGTCACGCTTAAGTAACTTGCCGATCGTCGCTGTTTTTATAACCGCGATTTTCTTTGCGTTTTCATTTGAAAATTCACTCCCTAATCATACGTTATAGTTGCTCCCATAAGCGCTACAATAACATCAACCCCCCCCTATTCATCATGGCACGATCAAAAGCAAATAAAGGCATCAGTCGCATCGACTCCGGCTCAACTCACGGATGGTTCGTTCGCGGCTATCGTAATGGCAAAACATACTCAAAGCTGTTCAGCGACCGCAAATCT
>CAJJBN010000017.1 GCA_905182435.1 Opitutaceae bacterium BACL24 MAG-120322-bin51
GAATGGATCAGCAATATTGAACCCCTGCTGGCCACCTTCAGCATCATGTGTCTCGGTGGTATCGTCTTGGGTGTCTTTTTCGGCCTCATCTCTAGCTTTGCCTATCGCGTCACAGCCAAAAGAACCGCCGCAAGCTACGCACTTTTGATTCAAAAAATTCATGACCGTAAAGCGCGTAAATCAGATCTTCCTTCCGACCCCGACTCCAATGCTTAAATTACTTCGTCTCCTCTCGATCACTCTCCTAGCAAGCTGTGCGCTCATCGCACAAGCAGACCGTATCAGCCTCGGCATCGACACACTGCAACAATCTGGATTTCGCGCCATCGCAGGCAAACGAGTCGGGCTGCTTACCCATCCAGCTGGCGTCAACCGTGATGGAGTTAGCAGCATCGACGTGCTGCGCCGCGCGCAAAATGTAAAACTCGTTGCTCTGTTTGGTCCAGAGCACGGCATCTACGGCAACGAAAAGGCAAACGTGCCAGTCGACAACAAGATCGACCCACGCACCCAGCTTCCCGTCTATTCGCTGTATGGCAAATACCGCAAGCCATCCGCTGAGATGCTACGCGGGCTCGATGCGCTTATTATTGATCTCCAAGACGTTGGTGTGCGCTCTTACACTTACGTCAGTTGCATGCGCTACGCGATGGAAGCCTGCTTTGAAAATGGCGTCGAAGTCGTCGTGCTCGACCGCCCAAACCCACTCGGCGGGCTGAAAGTTGACGGCCCTCCACTCGACCGTAAATGGCGCAGCTACGTAGGTGCCTTCCACGTACCCTACGTCCATGGCTTCACTATCGGTGAGCTCGCGCAAATCGCGAAGTATACATCTGGCAGCATGGACGTGAGCAACAAAGTACGCCAGCAAGGAAAGCTCACTGTAATCAAGATGCGTGGCTGGCGGCGCGACATGCTGTGGCCTCAAACAGGGCTCAAATGGGTGCCGACCTCGCCTTATATTCCCGACCTCTCCGCCGTCCTCGGCTATGCAATGACAGGACTCGGAGCACAAGTTGGAGGCTTCTCGCATGGCATCGGCACACCCTATCCATTTCGCTTACTTCGTTACAAAGGGAAATCTGCAGTTCAAGTACAACAAGCACTCAACGCGCAGCACATTCCTGGCCTAAGCTTTCGCATCCTCCGCACCAAAACCAAATCTGGCGCAAGCGTCGAAGGCGTCTATGTGAGTGTCAGCGATTGGGCCAAAGTACGCCCCACCGAAATTAGTTTTTATATGATGCAACTCACCGCCGCATGGACCTCGGGCAATCCCTTCGCCAACGCAAAGAATCCCGCCTTATTTAATAAACACGTCGGCAGCACGGCGTGGTGGGACGAAATCAGCCAACGTGGCGCGCAGGCCAGAACCAAAGACTTCGTGAGCAAATGGACCGCACAGGCAAATGCCTTCCAACGCAGCCACATGCAATTCCGCCTCTACTAGCTTATTCAGAATTCTCAGACTCCCGCGTCAGCTGAGACATTGCACCTGACAGCCTTCAGTAAAGAGAGGAAATAGCCGACCATCGGAAGCATCATGAATGGCGCACACCATGCGGAAACAAACTGGCGGATGGAATGACTCATTCTTGTGGATAAAACAAAATCCGATCATGCACTAAAAAAGCAAAATCGAGTTTTCCATCGCCGGTCAAATCTGCAATCACCACCTCGCGCGGTTCCACATTACTACCCGTGCGCCCTTGGTAATGTAAGTTCTGCTCAAACACTTCCCAGAACATGCGGCTCTGCCAATCGAGCTCCTCCTTTACGAGAATCTCCAGCACATGGCTCTGGCCATCCACCGCGAGTAAATCGAAGCGCCCATCTTGATTAAAGTCAGCGCCCTCCACATAACTGTAATGCACGTCTTCGAGATTTGTCTCGAAGCTTTCCTCGACGACTCGTGTCCACACATCTGCCTGTGCAGGCAAACGCCAGAAGCGATCTTCCCCCGCAAAAATAAACTCCGTCGCTCCTTTAGTCTCCTCTAATTGATACCATTCACTTAAATTAATCTTCCCCGCATCGACTGTCGCACGATATCGAAAGACACCATCCTGGTCACGTTCAAGCAGTTGGAATTCTCCGGCAGCCGATACATAGAAAAATAGCTGCTGCACCGCACCGTCTTGATACAATGGGATCACAGCCGACACCACATCGTCACCACGCAGAGCATTAAATTGATCCACCATTTCGAGCATATCATGCTTCACTCGCAACGCACGTGCATAGCCAGATCGACCAACGACAAGCTCATTACTCCCATCACCGTCGACATCAAACACACTGACCTGCGCAGGCTGTATGTCTTTCAACAAGCTCTCACGAATCGTCGATGCCTGTGCCACTTCCTTAAGCACTAAGCCGTCCACCTCTTCTGGGTATAATAACACGGGTGCCTCACGTGGCACAAAAATCATCAGCCCTCTGCGGTTGTCATCAAACACCGCCACTTCACGGACCTCGAACGGCTTGCGTTTCACTCCAGTCAGTACAGCGCGAGAAAGTACCACCCAGCTTGAATCTGGATTTTTCCGATTCTCAGGTCGAGCCAGCGTTAATGCCATCTCGCCCTTCAACTCACTGACCAATGCCAACTCATCATAGCCATCATCATCCAGATCCACCGCTTCACAGACCAATGGTTCTCCTTCGCCAATCAAAAGTTGCCGCGGGAATGAGAGTCGACCGCCCCGATCCATCTGGCTCAGTCCGATCGTGTTCTCACCAGCACTCACGACCACCACAGCAGCTCGATCATTTTTAAAAAAGCGCCCACTGGCGATCGAGGATATTTCCGAAAACGACGGAAAAGTTTGGGGCGAATCGAAATGCCCCGAATTTTTCAAGAACAGCACCAACTCCGCACCCGCAGGATTTGCGACCAGTAAGTCCTCTTGCCCGTCGCCATTCAAATCGCCGAGTGCATAGCTCGCAGCCATACGGCCCTTTTTGAAGATCGGATAAATCTCCGGTTGCGCCGCGGAAAAACCACTGACCTCTTGTACCACCTCCGCCTGTGTCAGGCGGAAGAACTCCACCCCACCACTGCGCGAATCAACCGAGCAAAAAGACAGCCCCGCACCCTTCCGCTTGCGGCATCGCACGCACTCCACGCACAGGCCGTTCAAAAACAAACCGCCGCTCAGGCCCAAATCCACCGTCACTCAATTGCTCTCTTAGTGCCAGCGACTGATCCCCATTCGCGGAAATATAGAGCACATCCTTGCGCCCATCGTCCGTCACATCTTCCAGCAATAAATTAAACGGATTCTCACCCGTCACATAATACACCGCCGCCTCACTGAGATGGCCATGTGGATCCTGACGAAAAACTCGTAGCGCATCCGCGGCCACGACGACCAACTCCGCACTCCCATCACCATCCACATCTGTAATCCGAACGGTGCCCGTCCATCCCAGCGCCTCGAAATCATCAAATACATGAGTGTCCGCCCATTGCCCCGCTTCATTTTGATAGCGGACTGTCAACGGCACCTCACGAGCAGTGTAGGCCAGATCATCGCGCCCATCGCCATTCAAATCCCCCACCGATAAGTCAAATACTGGAAAGCCAATCGTAATCGATTCACTCTGGAAACGAGCATCCTCAAGTGGCGGCTCCCAACGATTACGATTCAAGCGTGTCTTACCACTCGTGTGCGCCGCATCGTCTGCCAACTGATACAAGATCTCGATCTGTGCGGTATCATTGTTGATCACGACTAAATCGCTCAACTCATCCTGGTTCACATCACTGACATTCAGCGCACGCGTGCCCCAATCCAACTTCAGCACCTCTGGTCCTGAAAACGAAAACGGCGCTACCTCTGCACAGGCAAGCGCACACGTCATCAACCCGCCACTTAAATAAAAAGCAGCGCGCCTTACACCTCGAAAACGTCCCCATCGATTCAATCTAGTACTCATTATTTACCCTCACTTTTGATAATTAACGTGCGTCCAAAAAAACCATCTGGCGCTTCATTTAACTCAGAAATCATGCGGTAGGCACTATCCAGCCGAGACGGAATTTCCGCCTTACTCATATCCTCCATCAAACCACTCAACTCAGCCATTTGTAGCAGCGACTCAAACAATGGCTCAACCATCATTTCCGCATTTACAAAAGATCGTGTCACCGCATTCGGGCGTTCAATACGCTCAAATAATTCCTCTGTCTCAGCACTCTGCCACAACCCCTCGCCACCCTCACTCATGCGAGTCAGCACTTTATGCAGTAAGCCCAACTCGCCGACATTCACGATCAAGCTCGACCGTAAAAGCGCATAGCTAACTGTATTCCCATTCTGTATATCCGGCTCGCCCGAATCCCTAATTGTATAAATGGTCTGCCCTTCATACATCTGCTCTTCAATCATCGCGCGTAAGCTAGGAGCCAGATCCTTAAAGGCTTCGATTGCTTGTGCCAGTGCTTGCGCATCTTTCACCTCAATCACGAAAAGTTGCTGTGGATCTGCGATCTCAGAGTTGTCCAGATGCGCCTCAGGTAAGACCGACAGGCTAACTGTCTGAGACCCGAAGTTGTCCAATAGCGCTGCACGCAAATCGACACCCGTCTTCGCCTTCGCGATCTGCAGCTGCATATCAATCAACGGCGGTAATGTCGGGCTCGCCGAAGTCAGCAATCTTTCGAAATTTGCCAGCATCGCACTGCAGTCGAAGGTCGAAATCGAACTACTCAAGGCCCCCTCCGCCACATAGTGGGCCTCCGGAAGTGCAGTATTTGCGTAACTCATCAGGCTCAAGAAGCCCAACTTCTCACGATAGATTAATCCATAATGCGACAGCAACCCGGAATCAATCAGATCAAAATCAACATACAACGCCTGCAGTGATTCCAACGACAACGCACTATCCAAACTCTGCGCAGTCACCCCAAATATCGCCAAATTATTCACCGCGGGATGCGCAATCAATGCGCGATTCAAAGTCGGCATCAACTTCTCTAAATTCGAATACACCCCAAAATCACCACGCCCGCCTTGTTCTCGCGAACGTTGATACACCGCAGAGTCTGCGATCGGCGCACTGGCTCCTTCCTTGATCGACTCAACTGCCGCACGTAAACGACTCTCGGGAGCGGCCAGAACCACGATGCCATCCACCAACGCGTAGCCATCTTCTATATAAGTAACTACCCCATTAAAGGTCTCATCGAAATAGAGCGTTTCGCCCATAAACGACTCCTCGATCAGCTCATGCTCAACTAGCGGATTGATCGCCTGATGCGCCGCCATATTACGTTCAAATTGAATCTTCATCAACGTATCGAGTCGTGCGGCATCTCCGGAAAACTCTACCATCAACACCATTTCCTCGCTCTCTGCCTGCCCCAGCGCTTGCCCTGATAGATTATAAAAAGCCAAACTCGCCTGCCCCGGAAACAGCTCAAACAATTCATCGTAGCTCAGACCAAACACGTCCTCCATCACCTCGGTAAAACCAGCAGGTTCATCAGCACTGCCGCCATCTTCAAGCGTATCGTCGCTCTTCATCGCATCGAAAAATGCGAGCAGCTCTGCGTCTTCAAATAAGGCTGCGATCGGATGCGTCGCCCACTGCGCCCGAGTTTCTGAAAGGCTACGCACTGTGCAGAAAAACTCTGCATCCTCGCCGATGATCTCCTGAAAAGGCAACGCAGACACTGCAGCGCCCGAGACGCACATACACACACAAGTTAACAATAATTTATTCATATTTAAAATCTCAATTCACTTCTCGCTGTCAGCAATTTTAGGCGGACTCAAATAACGAAAGCCTGTATTCGGATTACGTGGATCGAATGCATACGCATCTCGGTTGTCTAAAAATGACTTCACCACACCTGAAGAAATTGAAAAACCCAAGCCCTCAGCTCCCACAGCCGCAATCTTCATATTATTTACGCCCACCACTTCACCACTCAGGTTGAACAACGGCCCACCAGAATTACCTGGATTGATCTGAGTCGTCGTCTGCAAATAAAGACGCCCCCCGATCACACGATTCGCGACGCTAATAATTCCCTCCGAAACGGTCCGATCTAACCCTAAAGGACTACCGATCGCAAATACAGTCTGCCCCTCACGAACTCGGCCAGCACCAGCAGCTAACGTGACGCTGCGAAACACCTCTGCCGACTCTGGTTCAATCTTTAACAAAGCCAAATCTAACTCCGAGCTCGTTGCCACTATCCGCACATTACTGTACGTCACCTTCGAAAGCTCGCGTTCACCCTCCCTGAAAATCGTCACCGAGATACGATGTTCGCCCGCGATTACATGGTCGTTGGTCACCACATAGCCATCCCCATGGATGACAAACCCAGAGCCTAGGCCAGTCGGTGTTTGCACCAGTGCCACTGCCTCGCCCAACTGATCCACCCACTTCAGAATCGGCTGATCGCTACGATCCGCCGCGACACGATAGAGTGTGTCTTCAACCAAAGCCGCCGCGACCGCGCCAGTGACTGAATCGACCTCACCCAGACTTGCGACCGCATCCTTCGGCACGGCAACTACATTAAAGCCCAAATCCACATAATACACATCTGGGCGCTCCAATACGATAGCACCGCGAATACCACTACCATCCTTCAGCTCAATCGAGTGAATTCCATGTAACGAAGTTAAAGTAAGGGCAAGAAAAGACAATAAGCCAACTTTTTGCATCTAAGTAGTCAAACCAATCAGCCAAGCGCTGACCACAAAATAAGCACAAAAGAAAACGCAATGAGCTGAATTTCGGTTCATCGCCGATTAGTGTGAAAGTCTCGATTGAAAGGATTGACCGCGAGAGGAGTGTGGGCGACTCGCCCACATTCATCCTATCTGGCAGCAAAAGTGGGCGACTCGCCCACTTTTATCCTGTATGGCTGCAAAAGAGGGCGAGTCGCCCTCCCTCCTTTACCACTAATCGACGATGAACTTAAATTTCTGCTGCGATATGCAGCCACGCCGCAAATTCAATCCCATTTCGGCATATCAATTCGAATGCGCTGACGCCCGCGGAAAAAGTGCAGATCCTTAAAGCCTTTCTCACCAAGCATCGGTTGAATCGTATCGAAGAACTGTCCCACCGAATTCGGCTGATGCGAATCAGATCCAATCGTTAGCTTCACACCCATCTCGCTGGCCCAATCAAGAATCAAGGGATCGGGGTGCACCTCAAAATCGCCCTTAGTCAGACCGCTGGTATTCACCTCCATGCAGATATCTTCATCCACCACTGCCTGCAGGAAATCACGGATCACTTCTTCGTGCTCTGCGGGCTTGAACTCGCTCACCACTCCGTAGGTGCGGATCACATCGGGGTGCGACATACTATCATAGCGGCCCGACTGCGCACCATCCTTAAGGTGGCGAAAGTAACTATCAATTCGCATCGCATCGTCATTGACCTTGTTTTTTTTCAACCACGTTAAATAGCTCCGGCACTGCGCGTGCAGTGATCCGAGCACAAAATCCCACTCGTACTCTGCGAGAATTTCATCCATCGGCTCCATCTGCGCCTCGTCTGGATACACCTCAGCCTCAATCCCGCAGAGCACTTCAACTCCCATCGGCTTGGCCTTTTCCGCAGTCTCATGGACGAGATGGCGATAGAGGTCCAACTGATCACGCTGCATACGGATGCCCGCTTGTCCAAATGCCTCCCACTCCATCGGGATGTGGCAGGTGATTGTCATCACATCAATGCCCCGCCCTGCCGCGACCATCGCATATTCTATCGGCGCACCGATTGCGTGGCCGCAAAGGGTGGTGTGCATATGTGAGTCAACACGCATAGTAGAGTGACCAGCTGGATCGCCTACGGAGCCAAACGAGCGGACGCCCATTGATCGGCATCATCCAGTCGATACATGAAACGATCATGCAAGCGCCCGCCGCCGCCTTGCCAAAATTCAAAGGTCTCAGGCACAATGCGGTAACCACCCCAATGATCTGGCAGCGGCACTTCGCCATCGGCAAACTTACGCTTCATCTGGTCGAGCTTGGCTTCCAAAATTTGCCGCGATGTAATCACTTGGCTCTGCGGCGAACTCCATGCTCCGAGTCGGCTCGCGAACGGGCGGGAGACAAAATATTTCAAGGCCTCGACTTTCGAAACACGCTCGACGCGGCCTGTGATGTTGATCTGGCGCTGCAGCGGCAGCCAAAGGAAATTCACCGATACCCGCGGATTCGACTCCAATTCGATCGCCTTACGACTCTCGTAGTTGGTGTAAAATACGAGCCCCTCTTTAGAAAACCCCTTCAATAAAACCACACGCGTGGAGGGTTGCCCATTCGCAGCCACAGTGGCGAGACACATGGCATTAGGCTCATTGAGCTCACACTCTTCGGCCTGCCTAAACCACTGCTCAAACTGAGCAAACGGGTCCGCTACTAAGTCCGCCGCACGCAGTGCATGCTTGGTGTAGTCTTCGCGAAGGTCTGATATGTGATTCATTTTAGGAGTGGGAAGGTGAGAACGTATTAAAGTGGGAATGTGAAAAATGAGAAGCCGTAGGCCAACTTTACTACTTTCGAACCTTCACACTTTCAAACATTTTAAAGCTCCGCCAAATAGCGCTCGGCCTCGATTGCGGCTTGGCAACCCATACCAGCAGCGGTGATCGCTTGACGATACACATGGTCGACGCAGTCACCCGCAGCAAAGAAACCGTCATGCTCTGTCTTCACCTGACTACCTAGATTCGGCACTATGTAACCGTCGCTATCGCGCTCCAACACGCCTTCGACAAAGTCAGTATTCGGGATGTGGCCGATCGCGACAAAGACGCCCTTACAAGGGATCTCGCGCTCTTCGCCAGATTTGGCATCTTTCACACGAATCGCGCGGGTAAAGCCTTTTTCGTCGGCCAGAATTTCTTGTGGCAATGAGTTCCACGCCATCTCGATCTTCGGGTGCGAAGTCGCACGGTCGGCCATGATCTGCGAAGCACGTAGCTCATCGCGGCGATGGATCAAAGTCACCTTCGTGCAAAAACGAGTCAAAAACAGCGCTTCCTCAGCAGCGGAATCGCCGCCACCAACCACCACGACTTCCATGTCGCGGTAGAACGCACCATCGCAAGTCGCACAAGTTGTCACGCCCTTGCCGCCAAACATTTCCTGCTCGCCGGGCACACCAATAAAGCGTGGGCGTGCACCAGTCGCGACGATCACGGTCTTGGCTTCGTAGACTTTATCCCCAGCGTAAAGTTTCTTCACCGCGCCATCCATCTCGATCTTATCGACCTTAGCGTGCTCGTAGCGCGCACCGAACTTCGCCGCTTGCTTGCGCAAGTTGTCCATCATGGTGTAACCATCGATTCCTTCAGGGAAACCAGGGAAATTCTCAACCTCCGAAGTCGTGGTGAGTTGCCCACCTGGTTGCGTGCCTTCGAGCACCAGCGGATTCAATTGAGCACGACCAGTGTAAATGGCTGCAGTGAGTCCGGCACAACCGGTTCCTAAAATGATGACGTCTTCCATAGTAATTTGGCTAAAAGTAGAGTTTAAATTTTCTAAAGTCACGGAACGATGGAGCCGCCCGCTTTATTCTCAAGAACTTTCGAATCAGAAACATTCAGCCGGCTGTTTAAATGCAGAATTAACAAAAGTGGCGTCGTTGCTTGCAACCGCCTGCTCCTGCTCAGCCAGAAGATCAACCGGCTCGCGCAAGCGCGAACGCCACGCAAAGAACCCACTAAGTTCAACCCGAGCCCACTTTCAGCCTTTCAGTCTGATCATTTTTCGGCATTTTCGCAGTCATGCAACTGATCGACAGCCACTGCCACTTACTCGGCTTCAAGGATAAAGGCGAACTCAACCCAGTGCTGGAGCGTGCCGCCGCAGCTGGCGTACAACGCTTTATCACCGTCGGCACTTCGCCTAAAGACTGGGTGCCCTACCGCGAAATGCATGCGGCTTACCCCGGACGGATCGACTACACCGTTGGTCTACACCCCTGTTACGTCGATGCCGAGTGGCACCACGATGTTAGCCAAATTTCCACCTTCTTCATGCCGCCGCACGGCCCCGTCGCCCTCGGCGAGATCGGACTCGATTATTTTCACCTGCCGAAAGATCCAATCCAAGCAGGCGAAACCATGATCTATCAAGAAGAAGCCTTTCGCCAGCAGCTCATGCTCGCCACCGAGTTCGACTGCCCCGTGATCATTCACAGCCGCAATGCCTTCGACGACAGCCTGCGGATGATTGACGAGTCTGGCATCGATTGGTCGCGGATCGTATTCCACTGCTTCACTTACGGCCCCAATGAAATCGCCCAAGTCAACCAACGCGGTGGACGCGCCTCCTTCACTGGAGTGGTCACTTACAAAAATGCCCCCGACATCCGCGAAGCCCTGCGCACCCAAGGCATCGAGCGATTGATGCTGGAGACCGATTGCCCCTATCTCACCCCTGAGCCGCATCGTGGTAAACCGAACGAGCCCGCCTACCTCGCCGACATCGCTAAGCGTTGCGCCGAGGCACTCGCGATGACTCCCGACGAGTTGGCCGCACACACCACCAATAACACCAAGGCCTTCTTCAACCTAAGTTAACTCTTTGTATGCACTGGATTTTTCGTAGTCTACTCACGCTCGCCTTTGTTGGCTTAGCCACGCTTGCGGTGCTGCCTCACACAGACACGATTCGCAACGAGTGGCAGCATCTGCGCGAGACCTGGGAGATCGTTCGCTCCGGCGAAGCGAGCCAAGTATCCGAAACGATTCAACCGAGCGCAACGCCCCGCACCTCCGACCGTGGCCGCACCGTGCTCAAGCCCGCGCTAGCAGACAGAGCGTTTATCGCGAAGTCGGCAGCCGACAACGACCCCTTTCTCACCGAAGCACGGCGCCGCGCCCAAGACGACCCCGAGTCGGCGATGGCTTGGCTGCAAGTGCAATCACTCAGCCAAGACAGCGTGCGTGGGATGCTGGAAATCGTTGCTGTCTGGGCCGCGGAAGATTCCGAAAGCGCCCTTCTTTGGCTAGAGTCGAACGCCCAAGGCCTCGCCCGCCACACCACCATTCAAAGCGGCATGGAACTCTGGGCCCAACAGGACCCGACCGCCGCGGCAACATGGATCGACGGCATGGCCAACGACGGCAGTAAAGTCACCGCCGCTAAAGCACTCGCCGCCAACTGGGCAGGCCAAAACCCAAATGAAGCCTCACAATGGGTCGAACAACTCCCTGCGGGCAGCCTGCGCAACGATGCCGCCAGTGCCCTGATCGAGTCGTGGGCCGCCACCGCCCCTGAAGCCGCCGCCATCTGGGCGCTCACCGAGGCAGAATATCACGGCAATACAGATCTGCTCAACCTCAGCATCCAGCACTATACACAAGCCAACCCAGCCGAGGCCGAACAATTCCTGCGCAGTGTCAACGAAGCCTACGAGGCCCCCGCGGCGATTGAAACCTACGTGCGCACTCGCGCTCAAGCCAATCCTATGGATGCCATGGAGTGGCAAATTCAACTTCCGCAAACCGACCCTCTCAACAATCCAAAAAACTCGGAAGTCATCATGCAAGAATGGAGCCGTACTGATTCGGTCGCTGCCTCCACTTGGCTCAACGATGCCGCAGCAGGTGACCAGCGCGATGCCGCGATTGTTGGTTTCACCACCACCATGCTCGACTTCGACCCCGAAGCCGCCGCCGCATGGAGCAACACTATCTCCGAGCCGAACCAACGCGTTGAACAGCTCAACCGCACCATCCTGAGCTGGAGCGATGCCCAACCACATCAAGCATTACAATGGGTCAAAGACGCTGGGCTCGAAGCCGACCTACGCAATGCCCTAGCCAGCCAGATCGGCGCAGACTAAAAATTCCACTCGTAGCAACCGCGCCACGTAAGTTGACGCTCAGCTCAGCTCTCAGCTGTCTCACTTGCCCTCAGAGGGTCTCAGTTCAGCCCCAGTTCGCTCTCAGCCCTCAACCATCTCGCAACTAGCTCTCGTCAGCCCTCGAAGTAACTCGGACGCCCTCAGGTCTACTCTCCCCTCAAGTCTCTTCCCTCCCCTACTCGACGAACTTCAATTCGCCGCGATAGACCAAATGCGCCAGGCCATCGCCAGTCACATAGGTATCGAAGCCTTCGGTCTGTAGCACCCGCTCACCATCCACCTCGACGATGGACTCCTTCATTTGATAATCTTGGGTCCGCTTCAAATTCGAGGAAAGCCAGATCAGCCCACCATCATGCAGTACGCCCCAATAATTCTCGACCGTCTCGCCGGCCTTCACCTCTGAGAAATACTTACCATCCTTCATCACCGACTTAGAGCGCGCACTCGACATGCCCACGTTCCGTTCCGACACCGCGACGCCATGTAGCACGCCCTCTTTCCACCAGTATTGCTGCTCCACTGGAAACGTCTCGGAATAGCCAGACGATGTTGAATGGATGGTAAAGTGGCCCACCCAGCGGCCTGCATAACTTTTTAAAGCGCCTGCAACATCCTGCGTTGCAACTGGCTCGACGGGGACAACTGTTTCCTCCGCATGCGCACATAAAAGCAACACACCTAAAATCAACCAACCAAAACGACGCCACAGCATTGCAAAAAAATGGGGTATCTTCCCCCAGCGGTGCAACTTATTTCCAACAAACCCTCAAACATACTTTTTGCTTTGCGACTTGGCGAAGTCCAATCCTTCACACTTAATGCGTCCATGATTTACGATTCCGAAAAGCTACTCCTCCTCGCTGGCCCCTGCTCGCTCGAAAGCCTCGACACCTGTCGGCCCGTCGCCGACGCCCTCGCTGCCCTCCAGCAACAGCACCCACAGCTGAACATTCTCTTTAAAGGCTCCTTCGATAAAGCCAATCGCACATCGATCAGTAGCGACCGTGGCACGGGGCTCGACGCCGGGCTCGAAATCTTCCAAACCATCAAGGCAGAATACGGGTTTAAAACCATCACCGACATTCACACACCCGAGCAATGCGCCACCGTCGGTGCCGTCGTCGATGCGATGCAAATCCCCGCCTTTCTGTGCCGTCAGACCGATCTACTGGTCGCCGCCGCCAAAACCGATTGCGCGATCAACGTCAAAAAAGGCCAATTCCTCTCGCCCTACGAAATGACCTTCGTGACGAATAAGCTCGAAGAAGCCGGTGCGAACGAGATCTGGCAGACCGAGCGCGGCACCACCTTTGGCTATCAAAACCTGGTGGTCGACATGCGCAGCTTCAGCATCATGGCCGAAAACGGCTACCCGACCATCATGGATGCCACGCATAGCGTGCAACTCCCTGGCGCGGCCGGTGGCATCAGCGGCGGCCAACGCGAATTCGTGCCTGCCCTCGCCCGCGCCGCACTCGCCGCCGGCGCCAATGGCGTCTTCCTCGAAACCCACCCCAATCCAGAAAAAGCGATTTCCGACGCCGCCAGCCAAGTACCACTCAACGAACTCCCCGCGCTCATCGAAAGCCTGCTGCGCGTCTGGCAAGCAGTGCGATAGTTGACTATTGCTGGTTTATCGATCGATCATTCAACGACCAGCTCTCAGCCCTCCACTCTGTTCCTTCACTTGCCCATAGGGCACCCAGTTCAGTCACCCTTCGCTTCGCTCAGGGCAAACCTTCGGTTCACCCCCGACTCATTTCATTCGCTACCCTTACGGCGGGGCTCAGAAGCATCTTCGCACTGTCGTGCTTCGTCAGCTCTCCACTTTCAACCCTCAGCTCTCAACACTCAGCTCTCAGCCCTCAGCTCTCAGCTCTCAGCTCTCAACCCTCAGCCCTCAGCTCTCAGCCCTCAGCTCTCTAATTATGCGCATCACAGGAGGCACCGCCCGCGGTATTCAAATCAAAGCGCCCACCGGCGACACCACACGCCCCGCGACGGATCGGATGCGTGAGGCGATCTTTTCCAGCCTCGGCGCCAGCGTCGAAGGTAGCCGCGTGGCCGATCTCTTCGCAGGCACCGGCGCCTACGGTCTCGAAGCGCTCAGTCGTGGCGCGATCAAAGCCACGTTTTACGAAATCGATAAGCAGGCCCTCGCCTGTATGAAGAAGAACCAGCAGGCCGTGCTGAAATGCTGTGGACTCGCCCAGAGCGCGGTCAACACCATCGCCCGCGATCTGTATGCGCGCACCGCCGGTGGCGAACGCGCAGAGTTGATTTTCATCGACCCACCGTACGACAATATCGAAGCCAACTTAGCACGCATCTTTGCCAAAGCCGATGAACTCGCCAGTCCTGACGCCCGCGTCATCCTCGAGCTGCCAGGCAACCTCAATCCCGAGATCGCGGGCTGGAAAATCGTGCGCCGTTTCGGCCGGCCCAAGCGCGACACCCCGAACGCAGCGATTTTTGAGCGCAGCTAAACAGACGCCCACTCTCAGCCTCAACTCTCAACATCCACCCCCGGGGTGGCATAAATCGGCGCGAACTGAATCAAACTGAACACCGCGACCATCAATACCACGATCTGATTTTGCGGGTAATCCGGGCCAATCTGAAACAACTCGAACAAGATCGGCGCTTCCGTCAATGCGAGGCCGACAATCAGCGCGCTCAACATCTGCTTTTGATCCTTTAATTTAGGGATCACCCACCAACGCACTATTGTCGCGAGGATAATCGGCACGAAGCAGAGCACCCACAGCCAGCTCGCCATCGGCTCAGCGGCATTGTCGCCCGAAGGAAAACCATCCTCCAACACAAAATGATAGGCAAAAGCCATCTGTAAAAAGACGAACCAAATGATCCACATGACCAACGCTTGTTGTTTCTGCATGCGATCACAATGAAAGTGCACCGGCAGCATGCAATCTCATACCTAATTCAGTCGAAGGTTAGATGTAGACAGTTATAGGAGTGTGGGCGACTCGCCCACGTTGAGCCGATGTTGATGTAAATGAGGGCGAGTCGCCCTCACTCCTTAGAATTACCATTCCCCGACAGTGACGATGAACCTAAAAAAACCGCACGCCCCAAAAGGAACGTGCGGTTTAGAAAATAATCTAAGGCGACCAACTATTTTGCTAATATACCTTTGATGTGCTCCACATAAGCCTCAGGTCCGCCGCGCTGATAGCCGGTTTTCTCGATCAGCTCGCCATCCGGCGACAACACCAGAATTGTCGGAAAGCCGCGAACGCCGTACTGCTTCGCCAGCGCTTCATTTTGAGCCTTCAACTCAGCGGACTGCCCTTTACCCCGTGGAAAATCGAGCTCAACCAGCACTAACTCCGCCGCGGCATAGTCCTTAAATGCGGCTTCACCAAACACCTCTTTATCCAGTTTGATACACCACCCGCACCAGTCTGAGCCGGTAAAATCAAGCAGCATCGGCTTGTTTTCAGCCTTCGCTTTAACTTGCGCCGCTTCGAAATCAGTCATCCAACCGTCACCCGCAGCTGAGGCCGACGCCGCCAGACCGAGAACAACGACACAGAATAATGAGAGTGTTTTTTGAAATTTCATAGTATTTATATTGAATTGGTTAGACTGATTAGATACCAGCACTCGGTGCTTTATTCCAGCGCTTATTCAAAATTTAGCGCGTCTAATCCAGCCGAACGATTTAACGGAACAGAAATTGCTATTGAAGGATCTTAGATCTTTTATATCTATTAAACTATGAACTTCATCCTACTCATTCTCATTCCTATTGCCATCGGCCTGTGGGCGCAAATGAAAGTCAAAAGCGCTTACGGCAAATATGTGCAAGTGCCCTCGCGTGGACGCATCACCGGCCGCGAAGCCGCCGCAGCGGTGATGGAAAGCGCCGGCATCTACGACGTCGAGATCGTCGAATGCCACGGCACGCTGACCGATCACTACGACCCGACCAATAAGCGCCTCGCTCTGAGCCAGGACAACTATCACGGCTCCAGCCTCGCCGCACTCGGCGTCTCCGCCCACGAAGCCGGCCACGCGATCCAGCATGCGCAGGCCTATGCGCCGCTCAACTTGCGCATGACACTGGTACCCGTCACCAGTATCGCCTCGCAAGCACTGCCCTTCGTCATACTCGGTGGCTTTATGCTGTTCCACAGCCCGATGCTGATCAACCTCGGTATCGGCATTTATTTGATCCTGACTGTCTTTCAGCTGGTCACCCTGCCCGTCGAATTCGACGCCAGCAAACGCGCGAAAGCGCAACTCGTCGGCCTCGGCATCGTCGATCAAGATGAGATGGTCGGCGTCAACAAAACGCTCGATGCCGCCGCCTACACCTACGTCGCCGCGTTTGTCTCCAGCCTCGGTTGGTTACTCTATATGCTGATCGGCAACCGCGACTAGCCCAACCAGCATCAATTTGCACCAACGGCCCGTCTTCATCGACAGGCCGTTTTTGTGTACCGGTTGGTAGAATTGCCCCCGATATTTTACAAATCCTTGATATTTATAGAGTTGAAGAATTCCAAGGAATATGCAGACTACCATATCCCTCTATCTACCAGATGCTTACAGAAAAATACTCCTAGGCGTTAGCTTCCTACTGCTGACGTCAGCTGCGCATGCAGTGATTCAAACGAATGATTGAACAAATAAAGCAAACTACCCATTTTAGCATAGCCTGCGAACCCGTCTAAGAATGCCTGCCCGATTCAAAAACTACCTCGTTTACTTCTGCCTGAGCCTGTGCCTCTGGCAGCCGATCTATGCCCTAATCTTTCCCTCGGGAGATAACATTAAAAATAAGTCAGCACCCGATGCCGCTCGAACAGATATCTTTAATGCGATCGGTCGGAGCATGAACACAGGCAACGGCAGTGGCAGCGCAGTTTACCTAGGAGGTAAATACGTGCTCACTGCCAATCATGTAAATTTGCTTTCAAATATATCTTTCGACGGAAGCACACTCTATAAAATCGACTCTGCGTTTGGTAAGAGGCAAATCGGCGACAAAGACCTCAAAATCATTAAATTGGAAAAAGTCCCCACCGGACTGGTTGGCGCCACGCTCAACACCGCCACACAGGAAACGAACAAAATCGGCACACTTGTCGGCTGGGGACGAGGGCGCTCGCCATCGGACACGGATAGCAGCAATGGCTGGACTTGGGGGAATTCCGCAACGGAAGACAAACGTTGGGGAGAAAATAAAATCGCTGGAACTGGAATATTCCAAGCTTACAGCGATCCAAACAATACATACACTAACACGCCTGTATTAATCACAGTATTAAACAACAACACTGATGACGATGAAGCCGCCGCAGCCTACCTCGACTCAGGAGGAGGCATTTTTGCAAAATTTGGCACTCAATGGCGTTTAGTCGGACTGACCATACTCTCCAGCGATCCGAGTAACTTTAATAACTCAGATCAAAACTTTTTTGTTCGCATCAGCAGCTACGCATCCGCCATCGAAGCTCTGATCCCCGATCCCTCCATCCTCTCTGACTGGAAGGTCGACCACAGCCTCTACAATGCTGATGCCGATAACACTGCCGACACCGACTTCGATGGCATCGGGCAATTACTGGAATTCGCCTTAGGCGGCGACCCCAATGCCAACGACATCAGCATCTTGCCCACCCACGCGCTGGCCGAAGACGGCGGCAGCAGCTACCTAGAGCTGACCGTCACCCGCCCAAAGGATTTGCAAGGCATCACTTACACGCCGATCACCACCACCGACCTGACGAGTTGGCCGAGCGGTTCCACTGGAATCGTCGACGACACGCCCACTCCCACCGACAATGGCGACGGCACTGAAACGCTCATCTACCGCCGCAGCCAAGCCGTCTCGGGAGTGGATCAAGCCTTCATCCGTATCGAGGCAAGTGAAAATTAGTTATAGACTTGACGCACAAGTTTCCAAGAGCATCGTTCGCATCTTTCTGAGTCGGGCCGTAGCGCAGTCTGGTAGCGCACTTCGCTGGGGGTGAAGGGGTCGCAGGTTCAAATCCTGTCGGCCCGACCATTTAAAAAACGTCAACTTGTTGGCGTTTTTTTATGGGTGCTGGCCGCCAGCGGTTTGAACCTGCGAACCAGCAGGTTTAACGAAGCATTCCAGCAACGAACGTTGCGAATCAGGAATGCGTAGAGGGCGAAGCAATCCTGTCGGCCCGACAGTTGATGCGAGCAACGGTCGCCTAAAAATATACGATCAGCGCATTACGCCAAACGGCATCGCTCTTTTCGTTACCGTTGCCGATATCGTTATCGTAATTTTGATTATACGAAAATTCGAAGCCGAGTAAGTCCGTCAATCGGATGCGTACCGCGGCGGTCAAAACATAATTGTAGCGCTCGGTATAATCCGGCTCCCAATAATAATTAAATTTCTGAACAAAAGAGGTGCGAGTAAACGGCTTCCACGTGAATTCCTCGAATACATTGAGTACTTGATTCACGCCATTGCGCGTATTTTCACTATCGGTCTGATATTCTTCCAACCCGCCACTCGCTCCAAACAGTAGCTCAAATTGATTCGACGGCTTTATTTTGTAGCCAACCCCCACCAGCTCTTGAACCTCACGGTCAATCCCTTTGACTTGGTCCACACGAGTGGACAGTGAATTTTGGATAAACCACTTACCACCCGCGAACGAACGGCGATAGATAAACGAGCCATCATAGCGATCGGTCGACTTGTACGACTCTCCATTTGAACGCTCTGTTTCGCGATAGGTATAGGAGCCGGTAAAACGATAAAAGTTCGGGTCGCCCTGCTGCTTAATTTCTAATTTTCCGCGTAACGCCGTTTCAGTCCATTGCTTGTCCCCAGAGCTGATGTTCATGCCCGTACGAACATTACCATCCCACGCCTTAGGTGCCTTAAATGCGAAGAGCTTGTCGACCAAGGGTTGCTCTTCTTCTAGTATTTGCTCCACCTCAGTCATCTTCTCTGCAATCGCGACTTGATCACTGACTTGCTTCAGTGCCGCCTTGCTCGAACCCGCGTTAGCCGAACTGGCTAACTTCGCCGCTGGTATTACCTGCGGTTCGATTTTTACGATCTGCAATCGCTGAATCGTCATCTCGCCGAGTAAATTCGACTTCAAGACCAGCACTTGATCATTCGACTGTGGCGACACTTCGCCCACCAATCGCTCACCGCTACTCAGGGACACGATTTGGGGCGCCGCCAATAGCGAGCCGCTCAGCAATGCCGCAAAGAGGCCAAGCACTGCGCAGCAACGCACTGCAATACGATATAAGAAGGGACAAAATAATACGCTGCTAATCATGGATGCGGGCTGACGAGATTCTGAAAAAATAATTCTATTCTATAAAATGGGGGGAATGCTTGATCAGATCGCCGTTTCGGTAAAACGTTGCTCACGAATCACGGTAACCTCAATCGCGCCTGGATAATTCAATTCCTCCTCAATCCGCCCACGAATCAGCAGGGCGATTTTACGCGCCTCATCCTCGTCCACCTTCAGTGGTTCGACGATCACGCGCACCTCGCGGCCTGCCTGGATTGCATACGCATCGGAAACGCCGTCTTGCTGTTTGGCAATATCTTCAATGCTGCGCACACGTTGAATAAAGCCATCGATCGATGACGCGCGGGCTCCAGGGCGCACCGCAGACAGCGAATCCGCCACCATCACCAAGCCCGCATAGGCACTCTCGGCGGGCACTTCCTTGTGGTGCGCCGCAGCCGCATTGACAACCCGCGGGTCCTCGCCGTGCTGTTTAATGATATCCGCGCCGACAGCCGCATGGCTGCCCTGATACTCCTCATCCACAGCCTTACCTAGGTCGTGAAAAAGCCCCGCACGCTTGGCGATCACTGGATCTAGGCCGATCTCGGCAGCGATCAGTGCGCACAAATTGGCGACTTCGATGGAATGCGCCAAAGTGTTCTGATTATTCGAAAGGCGATAGTGCAGCTTGCCGAGCAGTGCCACCACATCGGGATGCACATCGTTGAGGCGTAGTTTACGTACCGCTGCTTCACCCAGATCGATAACATTGGCATTCATTGCCTCCTCCGCCTTCTCGACTTCTTCTTCGATACTAGCGGGGTGAATACGACCGTCGCGCAGCAATGCGCCCAAGGCAATACGGGCGATCTCGCGCCGCACCGGATCAAAGCATGAAATGAGCACCGAGTCTGGCGTTTCATCAATCATCAGCGTCGTGCCAGTGGCATGCTCAAAGGTACGGATATTACGCCCTTCACGGCCAATGATGCGGCCCTTCATTTCCTCGCTCGGCAGCGCCACCACCGTCGCAGTCGCATCATTCATCGGCTGACTGGTAATGCGCTGCATCGCAGCCAACAAAATACGCCGACTCTCCTCAGCCGTCTCTGTATCCGAGCGCTTCAATAAATTGTGCCGCAACTCACGAATCTCTTTTTCGCATTCGCGCTCAGTCGCAGTGATTAACAACTTACGTGCTTCGACTTGATCCATTTGCGAAATTTGGTGCAGCTTTAGACGATACAGTCGGCGCGTCTTCTCAGCCTCATGTTCCGAATCCTCCAAGCCGCGTTTATCACGGATTAATTCTTGATCACGCTCATCCAGTTTCTTTGAGTCTTGCGCGTAGCGGTCACTGGTACGTACGAGCTCACGTGCGCGTAAATCGAGCTCCTCATTGCGTAAGGCAATACTGCGATCAAGCTCTGCCGCTCGGTTCGTAAAATCCAATTCGCATACCGATTTTTCTTCGCGCAGCTTCAACTGAGCTTCACGTGCTTCGACATCGAACTTCAAACGCTGCGCCTCTTCACGCCGCACAAAACGCCGAGCAATCAATAACCTGCAAGCCACCATTCCCGCAAGAATGCCGCATACTAACCCCACTATTTGATCAAATTCCATTTTTTCTAATACAGATTGGCATTCGGCTGGGGTAAGCCGTTCGCTGCGAGCGTCTGCCGCCCGAGTCTTTGGGGTAAAAGACTATTAAACTGGTATATGGTTGATATTCGGCTCGTTCTGTAATTTCAAGGTAAACTTTCCTGAACCTGAGCAAACCATCACTTGCGCTGACTAAACCAACGCAGCACACCTGCGCAATCACGGCTATTGAGAACCTGCTCTTTTTCCAGCCAACCTTTGCGAGCGATATTCACCCCAGCATCGAAGTAGCCTAGGCCGTCCGTGCTGTGGGCATCCGGATTGATCGAACACATCAGCCCACGCTCCGCGGCTCGACGCCAAAGCCGCCAGTCCATGTCGAGGCGACGTGGATTGGCATTGATCTCAATGATCACACGATTGGCAATCGCAGCGTCGATCACCTTGGCTAAATCGATTTTGTAAGGCTCGCGGCGCAGCAGGATACGTCCCGTCGGGTGGCCGAGCATGGTCGTCGCCGGATGCTCAATCGCACGGATCACGCGCGCCGTCATTTCCTCCTCCGACTGACTGAACGAAGAGTGCACCGACATCACCGCATAATCGAGCGCAGCAAGTGTACTCTCTTCAAGATCCAACGAACCGTCGGGTAAGATATCACACTCAATGCCGGAAAAGACATGCACTGCCGATGCGCCCGATTGATTAAACGCACGGATGCTCTCGATCATCCGCAACACGCGCGCATCATCTAAGCCATTGGCTTGATAACTCGCCTTCGAGTGGTCCGCCAGGCCGAGGTAATCCCAGCCGAGCGCTCCTGCGGCAGCTGCCATCTCTTCGATGGTGCCGCGACCATCTGAAGCGGTGGTATGATTATGAAACACGCCGCGGATATCAGCACGTCGTCACCAAAGTCGGCAGCTTGCCGCGCCTCCGCAGCTTCGAGTCTCGCCCAAGCCCCTCGCGTAGCTCAGGGTGGGATTTCGGCCAGCCCCAGGAATTCAAACAGTCCAGCCTCCGAGTTAATCGAATCTGCTACTTCAGCTTTCAAGTCTCCCTCCTCACCCTTCTCCGTCAGCCCCCACTCACTTAAACTATAGCCACGCGCCAGCGCGCGTTGGCGCAGCGCCACATTATGATCCTTGGAGCCAGTAAAATGATGCAGAGCGAAGGCAAACTGCTCGGCGGGCACCACGCGTAAATCCGCCTGCAAGCCACCTTCGAAGCGCACACTCGACTTGGTCGCTCCATGCGCAGTCACCTCTGCGACGGCGGGCTGTGTGACAAACCAATCCATCACCGGCTGCGGATCGGCCGAGGCCACAATAAAATCCAAATCGCCAACCGTCTCGCGCAAGCGCCGCAAACTCCCCGCCACCTCAGCCCGTTCAGTCTGGGGCAATCCACGCAGACCTTCGAGAATCGGCTGCGCCACCTCCCGAGCGGTCCACCAATGGTGCCGCTTCGCATAGGCCGCACGATTCGCGATTCCCGTCAAAATCTTCTCAGCAGACTTTTTGCCAAACCCTTTGAGCGCCTCGACTTCACCCGACTCACAAGCCGCCTTCAATGCAGCGATCGATTCCACAGCCGAGCGCATCGTGGAGTTTCTTGACCTTCTTTGCCGCCTAATCCCGGAATCTCAAGCATCTCGATCAAGCCTGGCGCCACCGAGCCGCGCAGCTCAGTATAATAAGCCAACTCACCCGTGGCGTGCAGTGTTTCAATCTTTTCGACGAGCGCCGCGCCAATGCCTTTCACCGCACTCAATTGCCCAGCTTCGATCAAATCACCAAGGTCGGTCTCCATCGTCTCTAGCACTCGCGCACCAGTCGAATAGGCCCGAATTTTAAACGGGTTTTCCCCTTTAAGTTCGAGAAGGACGGCAATGTCCTCCAACACGTCAACGATATCCGCTTTATTCATATCCGGCTAAGCTGCCCCCTCTGGCCGAAAATGCAATGCTCGCTCGCACTAGCCTTCTAGTTTTCGCTCACTCTTAGCGATTAGCCGCTGCATCGCTTTACGATCCACCTTGCCGCGTTCATCCAGCGGTAAGGTCGGCACCTGAATCATCTGCTTCGGGATCTTATAATTAGCCAAGGCCGCTCGCAGCTCCTCTGCCCACTTGCGCTCATGACTCTGAGCCACCGACGGGACATAAAAAGCAACCAACTTCTGCCCCCACTCAGAGTCGGGCCAACCGATCACCAACACCTGATCCACTTCACCTGACTCAATAATCGCCCGCTCCACCTCCTGCGGATCGATCTTTTCTCCACCGCTTACAATTAAACGATCACTGCGCCCGACGATATGCAGCCGTCCAAGCGAATCGAAATAGCCTTCATCGTCGCTCAAATAGCCTAGCTTTGAAACGCCCCGAGCACGACCGTGGTAGCCCTTAAACATCGAACGCGCATTGATCCGAATATGCCCGGCTTCGCCGACTGGACACACGCTGCCATCATCACGGACCACTTTAATCAAAGCATGATTTAATGGTCTGCCGGCATTGGTATTCCCAGCAATGAATTCATCTACTGGCAGCGCCGTGACCATCGCCGCCGTTTCAGTCATGCCATAGCTCAAGACCACCGGCAGTTTTAATTCCCGCGCGCGCGCCTCGACTGTCGCTGGTACTGCGGCACCGCCGACAAAAATGGCCCGCATCGTCAGCAATCGATCCGCGCTGCGCTGCTGCGCCATCAATCGCTGCAACTGTGTCGGCACCAGCGAAAGACACATCGAATCTGCGGCGAACACGGGGAAATCCCCCGCCTGCAGCGCTTTAAATTCGGGAAATGCGATTTGCCCTTCGGTCACAAACGAACGCACCAACTGCATCAACCCGCTGACGTGATATAAGGGCAGCACGCAGCAAGAATTGATCGGAGCTGAACCAATGAACGAGCTCAAGCCTTCGCACGCCGCCACCAAGGTGCTCCATTGGTGAATCGCAAACTTTACTCCGCCAGAGCTACCCCCTGTCGGAATCAAAATCGCCCCTGGCTGTGGATGCTGAACCAGCGCCCGTGCTGCTGCAGAAATCGGTGACTGACCAAAAATCACTGCGGGGTTGACTAAGTGCTCCACCTCTTGCCACTCGACGCGTCGCCACTTCGGATTTGCTAAGATCACTGGCACGCCCGTGTGCAACGCCGCAAAAAAGGCCGCCGCAAAGCGGAGCGGATCGTGCTCCAGAATCATTACGCCGCGCAGTTGCGCTTGCTCGCCGGCAAGTTCGATTTGCGCAACGCGGCGCAGCGTCCGCCGAAATAAATTCTCCCCGGTGATCGCTCTGATCCAATCACGCTTCAGCCCGTTCAGATCTAGTTTGGCAGCTGTTTCCATATCATTTCAGGAGTCAATCGGGTGCGTTCAACCGCACTGATAATAGGCGCGGATTTCTGCGAGGACAGGCCATCGGCAAACGCGTCTAAAGTATCAAACCCAATCGCTAGGTTGTAATCAGGTAATTGATCGGCAATTCGCAGCGTATTTTCGAGGCCGACTGCCGTCTCAAACACAGACGATATCACCACTCGCTCGGCCACCGGGCGCAAGCGCTCGACCAGCGCACCAATGTCGCCCATCAACGCGGGCTTCACCACCAACGGCCCGCTCCATTCGCTCAACCACTGACATCCAGCCGCCGAATTCAACGACTCATCCAAGGCGATCGGCACACCAAACGACTCAGCATACCCAGCCATCAATGACTCCCGCCCAACAGATAAGGGCTGCTCCAAATATTCAACCTGATCGGCATACCGCTGTAAAACCCACAACCAACTCTCCAGCTCTGTAACACTGAATCCGCAATTCGCATCTAATCGCAAACGAGCCCCTGTCGGCAGTAGTGCCATCATCTTTTGAAACAACGTCTGCTCCACTTCAGCAAGATCCACTCCGACCTTCCATTTAAAAGTCTCATAGCCACGAGCCAGTTTAGTCCGTAACACTCGCAGCCCCGCAGCTCCAGCAGGCAACAGCGCCGCCACCTCATAATTGCGCCGACCAGCCGAGGCCGGATTCGCTAGCATCTGCCCCTGCGCTGAGCTCAAGCCAAAGGCGCAACACGGCAACGCTGCCCGCGCCGCCACATCATCTGCCAACTCTGAATCTGCCACCAAGCCCCATAAAAAGTCCTCTGCCTCTGCCAGTGTCTCACTGCCAAACTCCGGAATAGGCGCAATCTCGCCATATCCCACGCCTGATTCATCCTCCACGCGGACAATAAATCCTTCGCGCACCGACCACGCGCCACGCGCGGTGCGGAGCGGCTTCGCGAAGGTTCTCTGATAAGGTTGGAAAGAAAAGCGACGACCCATTTGCCCCAAACTGTCGTTTCTACTTGAGAAAAGACAATCTTTTGCTGCATTCAGTCTATGAAAGCACACGCAGCTCCCAGTCTCGCAGATTTCTATCAGCCCGCCGATCAGTTCTTTTACAGCAGCTTACCGACCGGCTTAACCTACGACGATATCTCGCTCGCCACGCTCTACTCCGATGTGCTGCCGCGACAGACCAACCTCGCGACCCGCATTTCCGACGCGCTGGAATTGCAGATCCCCATCATCTCGTCTGACATGGACACCGTGACCGAATCGAAGATGGCGATCCAGATGGCACTCAGCGGCGGCCTTGGACTCATTCACTACAACATGAGCGATGAGAAGCAGATTAAAGAAGTCGCCCGCGTAAAGAACCACATTCACGGCTTCATCCAAGAGCCGATCAAAATCGGCCCAGACCAGAAGATCGGCGAAGTGCTGGAATACATCGACTCCCGCGGCTTCGGGTTTAGCACCTTCCCCGTCGTCGATGCTGGCAACAAGCTCCTCGGCCTCCTGCCTGGACGTGCCGTCAAACCACGCTACGCCGACCGTCTGGTCTCCGAGGCCATGACGCCGCGCGAGCAAGTCTACTCACTGACCGAGAAAGAAATGGGCCAAGACCCGATCAAGACTGCCGACGACTTTTTTACCAAGCACCTCGGCATTCACAAACTGCTCATCGTCGATGACAACGATTGCCTCCGTGGCCTCTTCACACTAAGCGATATCGAGCGCATCAGCGAAGAGTCCCATCAGTTGGTCAAGCCCGCCCGCGACGACCACTTCCGCCTCATGTGTGGCGCTGCCATCTCGGCACACCGCAAGACCGACGGCTCGCTTGATAAAGATCGTATCATCACCCACGTCGGCCAACTCGTCGACGAAGGTGCCGACGCCATCGCCGTCTCCACCGCACATGGATTTTCCAAAGGCGTGGGCGACTCCATTCGTATGTTACGCCAAGAATTTAAGGATCTGACCCTGATCGCGGGTAACGTCACCAGTGCCGAAGGCGTCGAATTCCTCGCCGATGCAGGTGCCAACTCGATTAAAATCGGTCAAGGCCCTGGCTCGATCTGCACCACCCGCATCGTCGCAGGTGTCGGCATCCCACAGATGACCGCGCTCTACGTCGCCTCGATCGCAGCTCGCAACAAGGGCGTCTCGATTCTCGCCGACGGTGGTATCACCAAATCGGGCGACATGGTCAAAGCGCTCACCCTCGCCGACGGCGTCATGTGCGGCAGCCTCCTCGCCGGTTGCCACGAAGCACCAGGGCAGATCATCGAAATCAACGGCAAGCTCTACAAGCAATACCGCGGCATGGGCAGCAGCGCAGCAATGAAAGACGGCTCCGCCGCTCGCTACGGCCACGACCGCAAAGACGTCGCCACCAAAGCAGCCGCCGAAGGTATTGAAGCGCTTAAAGAATCCGCTGGCTCGCTGTCCGGAGTCCTCCGCGAACTGGTTGGCGGCATTCAATCCGGCATGGGCTACCTAGGCGCCGCCACGCTCGCAGACCTTCGCACCAACGCCCGCTACATCCGCGTCAGCCCAGCAGGTCAGAAAGAATCCTCACCGCACGACGTCATCACCGTCAAAACCAGCGACCACGGCAACGACGGCGCCAAGTAGTCACTCAAAAGCACTGGAGGGAAATGCTCCGTCATTTCCGCGCGCAGTTCTAGGTCGCCCCACCAGCGGCAACGACGGCGCGTTGCCCTCCAAATGTAAACGCCTTCAACAGCTTCACAATTACAGATCCTCAGTTTTTCCAATAACATGCTCACTCCATTTTCCTCACAACTCATTGCCGATACAGGTATCTCCACGGGCGACGAAGGCAAAGGCCGCGTCATTCTCGAGATCGTTAATGAACTTCGCGACATCACCGGCCGTCAAGACGCCGTAGCAGCCGTCATGAAAGTCAACGGCGGCTCGAACTCGGGCCACACCGTAGCGGGTCTCAAGCTCAACCTACTCCCTGGCGGTGTCGCTGATCCACATGTGCCACACCTGCCAATCGGTTGCGGTGTCGTCGCTGATCCGCGCAAGTTCCTTTGGGAAGTCGCCTACGCCGAGCAAAACGGCCACGTCGCCCTCAAACGCCTCGCAATCGACGAGCGCTGCCTCGTGTCCGACGTCTGCCACCGCCTGCTCGACCTCGCCTTCGAAGACTACCGCGTGCACGTCCTCAAAGACGACCCACGTGGCTCGACTGGCCGCGGCATCACCCCCGCCTACCTCGATGAAGTCGGCCAATTCCAGATTTTCTACGCCGACTTCCGTGGCCCCAAAGAAGTCTTCGCCGCCAAGCTGCGCAATCGTGCTGACCGTGCGCTGCGCATCATCGAGCACGTCTGCCAAGTCGCTCCCGAGCGCTGGGATGGACTCTTCGACACACTGACTGGCGCTGAAACACGCGCCAACAAAGAGGTCATCGACAGCGGTGCCTTTACCGAAGCAGAGTTCGATTTCAGCCAGTTTGCCGGAGCCGAGCCATTCACGCTCAACCTCGATGCACTGATCGAAGCTTACTGGAGCGCAGGCCAACAACTCGTCGCGCAAGTGGTTGACGTGCGCGAACTCATCCTGCGTGCTCAAGACGACGGCAACTACATCATCGGCGAGTTCGGCCAAGCCTACTGGCTCGATAAGCGCCACGGCTTCGCGCCCAACGTCACCGCATCGCACACCTTTACGCCTGAGTTCTTCCAGTCCGCAGGCATCCCAGCGCAGGCGATTCACAACGTCGGTTGCTGCAAGGCCTACGACACCAAGGTCGGCACACACGTATTCATTTCCGAAATCGACCTCGACCACCCGCTCAGCACACAACTGCGCATGATCGAGTTTGGTGCCACCACTGGCCGTCAACGCATGGTCGGTTGGTATGACGCCGTTGAAAAGGGCGACGCCCTGCGCTACGGCGGCTACCAGGACCTCGTGCTCAACAAGCTAGACGCACTTAGCTACAGCGGCGACTGGCAAGGCGAACTTCAAATCTGTATTGGATATGAGGATACAGCAGGCAAAGTCGTGTACCACGTGCCACGCGACGACGTGTACCGCCGCACACTCAAGCCAGTTTACAAAATGTTGCCCGGTTGGAGCGAAGACATCTCTGGCGTGCGCAACTTTGCTGACCTCCCCGAGGCCGCCAAGCATTACGTCGCATGGATGCTCAAAGCCTTGGTCGACGTCGCCAACCACGGCGATCAGAACAAAAACAAGATCCCAAATCTGCGCTACATCGGCGTCGGCCCGGAACCGAGCCAGATCATCAAAGACGTGCCCGCAGTTGAAGACCTACTGAAACTCGCACAATAATTTTTCTTATGAACGCAAAAATCACTGCGGCCTGTCCAGGCCTTCTCTCTCGGGCAATCTGCCAAAGCATTGCCACTCATCGCTGACGAAGTCGAATGGCACATCGTTGGTGACCACAGCATCATCGGTAAAGCCGGCGTTGAAGACACCTGCGCCGAAGCCGAAGCCGAGGGCAACCCGAACTTCAAGAAACCTGCGCACCATTGAGAGCAAGTCCCACGTAATCGTCGAAGGCCACGACCTAGAGGGCGACGTGCACTACTGCGACATCTACACGATCGAAGAGAACCTGATCTACGAGATCACCTCTTACTGCCTCGCTCGATTTGAGGACGAAGATGGCGAATAGCGGATTGAGTGAGTGACACAGACATTGCTACGCCATCTCTCCTTGATAGCTGAGGACGATGCGCCGACTGTGTGAACGCGCACGATGCTCCCAGAGGAACACGCCTTGCCATGTGCCGAGGCAGAGCCGCCCGTCGACGAAGGGGATCACTTCCGCAGTGCGCGTCAGCGCCATCTTAATGTGGCTCGGCATGTCATCCGGCCCCTCGTAGGTATGCGTAAAGTCGGGATCATTCTCAGGGACGAGGCGATCGATGAAGCGCTCCAGATCTCGGCGAGCAGATGGATCGGCGTTTTCCATAATCACCAGACTGCAACTGGTATGGCAGCAAAAGACGGTGACCGTGCCCTCGCGCAGGCTGGACTCGCGCAAGCCCTCTTCGATGGCAGAGGTGAACTCTTCGGTCGATTTCCCCGGAGCGGAGACTTGTAGTTGTTTAGTGAAGGTCTGCATGGGCGGAGTGGCGGAGTTAAAAAGTAAGAGCTAGCAAAGCCCTAGAAGGGTTTCAAAATAAGTTTTCTAGGATCTCTTAATCGGCATGCAGGTACCTAAATGCTCATACCGAATTATATAGATCAACTAGCTTACATGCGCACCTTCGAATCCGCGAGTGCCTCATCTTTATCCGTAAAATCGAGCGTGTAGTGCAACCCGCGGCTTTCCTTACGTTGCAGCGCGCAGTCCACCACCAAGCCAGCGACTAGGATCATGTTACGCAATTCCAGCAGGCTTTCATCGACTTTGAAATTCCAATAGTAATCGGTGATCTCGCGGTCGAGTGCTTGAATACGGGTGCGAGCGCGTTCGAGACGCTTGGTTGAGCGGACGATGCCGACGTAGTCCCACATCGTGCGCTTCACTTCGTCCCAATTGTGCAGCAACACCACTCGTTCATCGGAGTCGCGCACATTGCCATCGACCCAAGTTGGCAATTCAAGCGCGGCTGCGGGCGACGTCTTCAAATACTGGCCGACTGCGGTTGCTCCGCGATTTGCCATGACCACGGCTTCGAGCAAGGAGTTACTCGCCAAGCGGTTGGCGCCATGCAGCCCAGTGCAGGCGACTTCGCCGCATGCATAGAGGCCTGCCAAGGATGTTTCACCACTCAGGTTGGTCTTCACGCCTCCGCACAAATAATGCGCCGCTGGCACCACTGGGATCATATCTTTTTCTAATGCGACGCCCTGCTTTAGACAGAAGTCGTAAATATTGGGAAAGTGATCGTGTAACTTCTTAAGCGGAATATCCCGCGTATCCAACCACACATGGCGCGCACCTGATTGCTTCATTTCCGAGTCAATCGCGCGGGCGACAATGTCGCGCGGCGCGAGATCCTGGCGCTCGTCATAGCGCGCCATGAAGGCTTCCCCAGCAAGATTACGTAGGATCGCACCTTCGCCGCGGACTGCTTCGCTAATCAAGAATCGATCCGAATCACGTGAATAAAATGCGGTCGGGTGAAACTGGATAAACTCCATGTTACGCACCTCGACTCCAGCACGATAGGCCATCGCGATACCATCGCCAGTCGCAATAAAAGGATTGGTGGTGTATTGATAGACCTGACCAATGCCACCGGTTGCGAGCAATACCACGCTGGATTGAAAAGTCTCCACCTGCTCGGTTTTCGTGTTGAGCGCATACAAGCCGAGCACGCGATCTGCACCCGACTGATTCAGCTTCGCCGCAGTGATTAACTCGACCGCGAAATGATGTTCAAAGGTTTCGATATTTGGCGAGGTTGCGATGCCATGCAGCAAGGCGTCTTCGATCGCTTTACCCGTCACATCTTTGACGTGTAGAATACGACGCTGTGAATGACCACCCTCTTTGCCGAGTGAGACAGTGCCATCATCCAGTTGCGTGAAAGCCACGCCACGCTGAGCCAACTCTTCGATACTCGCCGCGCCATCGGTCAAAATCTCGCGCACCGCCGCCTCATCGCACAGGCCGTCGCCCGCGTCGAGGGTATCGGCCACGTGCATTTCGACGTCGTCGGTCTGCGAGGTGACTGCGGCGATGCCGCCCTGCGCGTAATTAGTATTCGATTCCGCGGAATTCTTCTTGGTGATAATCGCCACGCGTTGCCCCGCCTCGGCGACTTTAAGTGCAAAACTTAGGCCAGCGATTCCACTGCCGATAACGATGACATCGTAAGATTGTGACATAAAAAGAAAAGAAGGTTACTAGAAAGCAAGTAGGAAAAAGGCAAGGTAAGGAATCGTTCTAAAAAGCTGACTGATGACTCCTAAATCCTCACTCCTGTTAAAGTCCGATGTTATCAATTAAGCGAGTCTGGTCGAGCCACGCAGCGACACAGACCATATGCTTGCCTGGCTCGATCTCTCGACTGGCAGGCTTCATCGTCAGGCGATCCACAATTTGCACGTAGATCACCCGCAGGGAGCGCGCTATCGATAGGTGATGAGTGATCTCGGCCACCACGCGATCCACACTACGTACCCCATCCTCGTGCACCATCTTCTGCGCCATCAAAAGCGTCTTGGAAAGACTGAGCGCCTCTTCGTGTTGCGTATTGGTCAAATAACGATTGCGCGAGCTGATCGCCAGACCGTCGTCGCCGCGCTTGGTTTCGCCGATGATCACTTCGGCAGGAATGTTGAGATCCGTCACCATCTTTTGGATGACCGCGCATTGCTGCGCATCTTTCTGGCCAAAGACCGCGAGGTCAGGCCGTGTAATATTAAACAATTTCAGGCACACGGTCGTCACGCCGCGGAAGTGATTGGGCCGCGAAATCCCGCACAGTCCGGAGCCGACGTCTTGCTCATTCACATAGGTCGAGAAGCCCTGCGGATACATTTCAGCCACGCTCGGGTTAAATACAATATCGACGCCACGCTCGGCACATTTATCTAAATCCGTCTGCAGTGACTTGGGATAACGCTCAAAATCTTCATTGGGGCCAAACTGGGTGGGGTTGACAAAAATCGAAACAATGACCTTATCAGCACGCTCTTTCGCAATGTCGATCAACGATAGATGTCCTTCGTGCAGACAGCCCATCGTCGGCACCAGTCCGATCAAACGGCCACTAGAGCGCAGACCGATAGCGTGAGATTGCATTTCATTGACCGATTGAATTGTTTGCATAACAAATTTGCAGACAAACTAAGTCCACCTACTACTTTATCACAATAATAATCAGAACTTAACCATTCAACGAACAACTCAACTTCCGGCATTTCGCCAGTATCCATTCACACTTAGTCATTAATTATGAGCGATTCATACATCCAAGAACTCTTCGCCGAGCGCATCGGCGGCAATCAATACGGCAAATCCACTGCCATCTATAAGTTTGAGAAGATCAAGCGCGCCAAGAAGGCCGCTAAAGAAGCGAAGCCAGACGTCGACCTGATCGACATGGGCGTTGGTGAGCCAGACGAGATGGCGTTCCCAATCGTAGTCAAGGCTCTGCAAGATGCCGCGGCACAGCCTGAGAACCGTGGTTACGCAGACAATGGCGGCGACGGTTTCAAAGCCGCTGCCGCTCAATACATGTCAGCCGTGTTTGGCGTAAGCGACATCGATCCAACCACCGAAGTCGTTCACTCGATCGGCTCGAAGACTGCGCTTTCGATGATCCCAGCCTGTTTCATCAACCCGAGTGACGTCGTCCTAATGACTTCGCCCGGCTACCCAGTGCTCGGCACCCACGCCAAATATCTCGGCGGTGAAGTCTACAACATGCCACTCAAGGAAGAGAACAACTTTCTCCCTGAGCTTGATGCAGTGCCCGCCGACGTCGTCGCGAAAGCGAAGATTATGGTGCTCAACTACCCGAACAATCCGACCGGCGCCTCTGCGACCCTCGAGTTCTTCGAAAAGGCCATCGCATTCGCCAAGGCCAACCACCTTATTATCCTGCAAGACGCAGCCTACGCATCGCTGATCTTCGAAGGCACGCCGATCTCCATCTTCCAAGTCAAAGGTGCGAAGGACGTCGCGATCGAACTGCACTCACTCTCCAAAAGCTACAACATGACTGGCTGGCGCATCGGCTTCGTCGTTGGTAACCCGCTCGTGGTGCAAGCTTACGCCGACATGAAGGATAACTCGGACTCTGGCCAATTTCTCGCGATTCAAGAGGCTGGCGCCGTCGCACTCGCGAATCCTCAAATCACAGAAGAAATCTCGGCGAAATATTCCCGCCGCATGGATCTACTCGTCGACGCCCTCAACAGCGCAGGCTTCAAGGCGAAAAAACCTAAGGGTAGCTTTTTCCTCTACGTAGCCGCACCGAAGTCGGCGACAATCGACGGCCAGACCACGGTGTTCGAATCCGGCGAAGCCTGCAGCCAATGGCTGATCACTGAAGAGCTCATCAGCACGGTGCCTTGGGATGATAGCGGCAACTTCGTGCGCTTCTCCGTAACCTTTGCCGCCAAAGGCGAATCCGCAGAAAAGGAAATCGCCGCCGAAATCGGCCAGCGCCTGGCGAAGTACAGCTTTGCCTTCTAGCGGAACAGCGGCCGACACTCCATTGATGCTCGCTGTTCCGAAGGCGTCCTCCTCATTCATACCAACTACATCATGAATACTACCGAAACCACATCACTCTTCGACCGATGGAACGCGGCTCTCCAAACGGGTGAGCCGAAGAATGTTGCCGCACTCTACGAGACCAATGCCATCTTGCTGCCGACCGTCTCCAACCAGGTGCGTCACAATCACGCAGAAATCGAGGACTATTTCGTCGCGTTCCTCGCCAAGGGCCCGAAAGGTACTATCGACGAGTCCAACGTCCGCACCTTCGGAGATGTCGCGATCAACTCCGGCGTCTATACCTTCGCTTTTGCGGATGGGGCAACGGTGCAAGCCCGCTTCACCTACGTCTACCGCTGGAACGGTCAGGACTGGAAGATTGTCGAGCACCATTCCTCCGCAATGCCGGAGGGCTAGTCTCGGAGTTCGCTATTGGACACAGCCGGCTGCGTGGTGATTTCGCCCCGCAGCCAAGATCTGGGCACCGCACAACATGCTTGCCACCAACTTAAAGCCTCCGAGAAGAGGGCTTTCATTATTTAATTAGCTCCTCGGCATGTATCGACAGCCAGGTCTGGAGGCCGCGCTCACAGTTCAGCCGCAATCAAAACGGGTCGCAGAACTGCGAGCCATTTCGATTCAGTCAAGATACGTGCAGCAGTAATCCGCGCCGCCTGCTTTCACCTTGAGCGAGAACTTGGAATTACCTGGCACATTAAACGAAGTGCCTTCGCCATAAGTGTTCCACTCATCACTGCCTGCTAGCTTTACATCCATCGCACCGCCGAGGATTTCCATCAACTCGGCAGCCTCCGTGCCAAACTCGTAATCACCCGCCTGCATGAAGCCGAGGGTCTTCTTCGATCCATCCGCAAACAAAACCGTGCGGCTAGTGACTTGGCCGCCGAAATACACATTGGCTTTTTTTACGATAGAGATATTTTCAAAATTTTTAGACATCCGAGAGGTGATATCGATTCCGCTAAGAGTTGCAATCAGCATTTATTTAGAATCGCTCGTCACATGCTTGGTAGTGAACTGGTGAATCCATTACGACCACCATTGATCGAGCCACCCTTTGATTTTCCTATTTCTCGGAGGTTTCGGATAAGCCGCCGCCTTATCCTACCAGAAACTGGATCCATGCTTGGCCCAGCACATCTTAAAAATCAGCCACGGCTGTTCCTGCATCACCGCGATTGAACTGTTTCTCACGTCCGCGCTGCTCTTTATTTGGATCTCCAACACAGCAACCGCCGCGCGACTACTACCCGTCGCAGTCGGGATGCTGGCATACACATCAAGTCCACCTGCGGAGCGCTCATTTTACCCCTAACCTTAGCAGCCTCCTGCGAATTTATACTGCCGGTCGCCTCTCCGCCCAATGCCTCGTGTTCAACTCAAGCCACATCCAACAACGCGATATGTAGCGCGTCGGCCTCGTCCTTAAACTGACTTTCGCCGCGCTGTTGACTTTGCATTGTCAGATTCTTTTTTAGCAAAAGACCATAGCTTTCAAAGCATCGAACCAACTACGCGAATTCGCTACAAAACGAATCACTTAATGCCCACAAATACAGGCGTATTCTTTATATTCACAGCCTGAACAACCGCTCATATTCAAATAAAATGCTTCGCGCACACGCTCCGCATCAAGAGTCGTTTTGATCTGTAAAATGATCGGCATGCGCTTTATCTCCGGCAGAGCTGCGGTTGAAATTAAACGACCTTCATCTTCAACAAACTCAACTTTTGTAGGTGCACTGCGATCACCGCCAATCGCGGAGACGACTTGATCGGCAACTGGGACGACTTGGCCATCGCGCCCTAGAAATGTAATTTGCACAAATCGCTCAGGCGTTACTAAGAACTCTAGATACGGCTCAACGATTGTGATAAGACGACCGCCATTGGGACCACCTTGGGGTTCCTGTGCCGCAGGCTTAGTGACTCCATAGCTATGCCCGCCATTGCCGTTATCGTGTCCCGCTGCAGCATAGCAATAGCTTTTCCCGAACAACGCTAGCGTCGCAATGAGGAGAACTTTGAGCCGTGTTTTCTGTTTCATAATATTTTCTTCGATTTGATTAAATAAAGGTGACTACGGACTACAACGAGGTCGTCCCTCGCTAATCGCAGCATTGTATTACTCGGAAGCAGCGGCTCCTAGGCGGATAGACTTTTCGGCGGACTTTTGAAAGAAGGCATAAAAGATAGCAGGCGTCACCGCGAGGCCGAGCAGCGTCGAGCTAATCAAGCCGCCGACGATAACGATCGCGACGGGATTGAGAATTTCTTTGCCCGGCTCATCGGCGGCCATGATTAGTGGGGTCAAGGCAAGGCCCGCAGAGATCGCAGTCATCAAGATCGGCACCAGTCGCTCCAGCGTGCCGCGCACCACCATCTCGCGCGTAAATGCTTCACCTTCGTGCCGCATCAAGTGCAGATAGTGCGAGAGCAGCATAATATTATTACGCGCAGCAATACCAGTTACTGCGATGAAACCAACCAGCGTGGCGATACTGATATTATTCAATGTCATGCTGGTATAAAAGACCCCGCCGATCAAAGAAATCGGAATGATGCTCAACACCAGCCACACGAAACTAAAGGTTTTGAAATAGCTATAGAGTAAGAAAATAATCAGCAGCAGAATCATTACACACATAATAAAAATGGTGCGCCTCGCATCTTGCTGCGCCTGATATTCGCCTTCAAACGCTACGCTATAGCCTTGCGGTAAAACCAACTCCTCGGCGACTTTACTCTGTAAGGTTTCGACCACTGCATTCAAATCGTCCGTGGTCGGATTGATCGAGACCACGAAAGCGGCGCAGGGTGTATTCTCGCGCAGAATTGTGTTCGGCCCCGTCGCTTGATGGAATTTCTGCCACGTAGCTCAATGGCACCCGTTGGCCACTCAGTGTATCGACATACAAATTCGACAACCGCTCCGGCGACTCACGCCACTCAAGCGGCAGACGCACCACTAAGTCATACACACGCTGCCCTTGGTAAATTTCGGCCACCACTTCGCCACCCATCAAGGAAGCCAACTGCTCGTTCAATTTCCCGGGTGTCACGCCATACGCCAGCGCACGGTCACGATCGACTTCGATCCGTAGCTGAGGAATCATCGCCTGCTGCTCCGCACGCGCTTCTTCCATGCCCGGAATAGCCCGTGCGATCTCAGTGACTTGCTTCCCGAGGCGACGTAATTCGCTTAAATCAGGCCCATAGATCTTAACCGCGACCTTGGCAGATACACCACTGAGCATGTGCCCAATACGGTCCGCCAATGGCGTGCTCATCGCACTGAATGTGCCTGGAATCGTGCGCATGGTGATACGTATTTCTTCTAACACTTCCTTGCGGTCCCGATCAGACGTTTCGGTAAATTCGATATCAAACTCAACCGTCGACACTGGCACCACATGGTCACCACGTTCGGCACGACCGACACGATAACCGACTGTTTCGACTTCTGGAATCTGCAACAGTAAGTCCTGCGCGGTATCGGAGAGTTCGGTGGTTTGCTTGAGCGAGGTACCTGGTGCAGTGGTCATTGCGATCAATGCGGTCGGCTCTCGAAATGCTGGCAAGAAATTGCCCCCCATCGAGGTCAGCGATCACATACGCGACAAATAGCAGCACCCCAGTAATCAGTAGCACGAGAAACGGCTGTGACAGCGAAAAGTTGAGCCATGTCTTGTGAAAGCCCCACTTCAAGCCACGCACCATGAACCCATCGACATGCACTTCACCCGCCTTTGGGTTTAATAAAAACGAACACAGCACCGGGATGACAGTCAACGAAACCACGAACGACGCACTCATGCTAACAATCGTCGCAATCGCAATCGGCGAGAATAGCCGCCCCTCCACGCCGCTCAATGCGAGTAACGGCAAGAACACCAAAATGATCAATACCGTGGCATACAAAATCGACGAGCGCACCTCAGCGGAAGCACTCGCAATCACTTCAAGATTCGGACGTGGATTCGGAACACTCGCATTCTCACGCAAACGACGAAACACATTTTCCACATCTACAATCGCGTCATCGACCACCATACCAATCGCCACAGCAAGTCCGCCCAGCGTCATCGAGTTGACGCTCAAGTCCATCAGGTCGAAGACCAGAATCGTGATGCCGAGTGAAAGCGGAATCGCAGTGAGCGTGATCAAAGTAATCCGCACATTGAACAGAAACAGAAACAGCACCAAGCCCACCATGATGGCACCGTCACGCAGGGCTTCTTCCAAATTTCCAATCGAGAGATTAATAAAGTCGGATTGCCGATAGAGCGTGACTACTTTGACCCCTGCGGGGAGGGTCTGTTGCAGAGCGGTGAGCGCGGCTTCCACTTTCTCACCAAAATCAATGGTATCAAAACCCGGCGACTTTGTCACACTGAGGATCACCCCTGGGTAACCCTTTACCACACCATCCTGGGTAATCTGCTTGCTACCAAGGCCAGCATCGCCACGCATTGGCTCAATATCCCACACCAGCGAGGCCACATCACGCAGACGAATCGGCCGGTCATTCTCGTACGCTACGACCGTGTTACCGATCTCATCCAGATCAGTCGTCATCGCCAAATTACGCACCATGATCTCTTGAGCCGATTCCGTTAAAAATCCGCCAGTCGTATTTTTAACTGCTTGAGCAGAGGCATCGCGTATTTGCAAAAAGGATACACCCATCGCCAGCATCTTATCTGGGTCCGGCTGCACTTGTACTTGCTTCACCCCGCCGCCCATCGACAGCACTTCGGCGATCCCTGGAATGGATTGCAGCTTTCGGGCAACCGTCCAATCCGCCAGCGAGCGCAACTCACGCGGGCTCGTTTCCCCGCTAGGATCCGCCAACCCGACCAGCAGGATGTTACCCATAAGCGATGCGACTGGCGTCATGTAAGGGCTCACTCCTTCGGGCAATGACTTCACTCGCACCAGTCAAACGCTCCTGCACAAACTGACGCGCCTGGTAAATGTCCGTGCCCCATTCAAATTCGACGAAGATTAAGGACAAGCCCACATCGTTGATCGAACGCAGCCGCGACACCCCCGTCACCCCCATCAGCGAATTCTCCAATGGAATCGTCACCAGTGTTTCCACTTCTTCGGGAGCAAAACCAGCGGACTCGGTTAAAATAGTCACTGTCGGCTTGGTCAAGTCCGGTAACACTTCGACCGGAAGCTCCACCGCTTTCTTGATTCCTAGAACTAGGACGATGACAACCAGGGCCAAAATTAATGGCCTCTGTGAAAGAGAAAATCGTATGAGTTGATTTAACATGATCCGTAATTTTGAATGAAGATCATGCCCTTATCCACGGCGTTGGTTCCACCAACGCTGCGACGCTGACCATCAGGATTAACGTCAACACGCCCGCATAAATCATCAGTGCCAGGCTCAAGCTATGCGCACCTTCGTGATCATGGACTTCTTCGGGCTCTGCTCGCTTCGCTTTATCGGCATCAGTGAGCTCCGAACCATCCTCATTGTGCTCATGTCCATGCGCGGCATCCAACGCCTCCTTCAACGAGATACTTTGTCCGCCACCAGCAAAGCCCAACGAATACGAGCCCTGCGTGACGACTTCATCACCGGGAAACAAACCACTCAGTACTTCGTCGAATCGATCATTACGCTCTCCAATCACAACGGGGACACGTAAAAATGCATTGGGCAGATCGAAGTCCTTCACAAACACGACACGATTGGCAGGGTCTCCCTGAATCGCCGCACGTGGCACTGCCAACACATCAGCCCGCGAATCAAGCACTACGGCAAACTCCACGCGCATTCCTGGGCGCAGTCGCCCATCCTTATTATCCAATAGAAAGATCCCTTCCACCGCTCCCGCACCTCGGTCGGCATTCACACCAAAGCGCACTAGAGTCGCCTCAAACAACGACTGCCCCAATGCAGGCACCTTGATATGCGCATAACTGCCCACTTGTACACGCGCGGCTTCATTTTCCGGAATTTTCGCTACGGCCCACATACTCGAACGATCCGAAATATCCATCAACTCGACATCAGGTTGCACGGGTTGCCCAAGGCGTATGTGTGAATTCACGACCAAGCCACCTCGCGGCGCCTTCAGCTGCACCTGCGGCGGCGGATCGCCAATGAGGCGGGTCTCAATCGTCGCCACCACATCGCCGGCAGCCACGGCATCTCCTTCGAATGCATGCAGACCGACCACACGGCCAGCGACACGAGAGGACAGCACAGAATGCTTCGACGGGATTTCTTCAATACGACCAATCGCAAAAACTGTCGTTTCAAAATCACGCCCTTTCACTTCCACTGTTTGAATCCGAAGATTCGCGACTCCTGTCGCATCGAGAATAATAGGCGCTTCAGGAGCCGCCGAAATTGCAGTAACGCTGAGCAGCGATACGAGGTAGCGAAGGCGCGTCCCGCGCCGCACCCACTCCTGAAGAATCTCGCCGACACGACGAAGATGCTCACCTAGCACCCGAGGGCATAATAAACGATGCTGCGCTACCCTTGAGAGGAAATTGGATGCGTCTCTGGCGCTGAGATCAAAATTTGTTTTTCTCATTTAATTTAAAAATTGCTTGGGTTATTGGAGCACCGGTGGCGGCTTTCCAGCGGATCATCGCCAGCTCGAAATCATGCAGCTTAGTCAATTGTGCGGATTGCACCCGAAGGCCCTGCTCCTGTGAGCGAAACAGTTCGACGAGGTCAATTTGCCCCGCGCCATAAGCCGTATTCATCTCGGCTAGATTTTTTGCCACCAACTGCGTCAGATTACCCTCATACTCGCGTGCTTGCTGATACAGACTCACCGCCCGTGTCGCCTGTGTGTGTGATTCGCTGCGCACCTCTAAACCGACGCGGTCGAGTTCGTATTTGAGCTGCCGTTGCTCGGCGCGACCGGCAAGAATCGCACCTTCTTTTCGATCCAACAACGGTAGTGGGATCGATAAACCGACGCCAAAGAAGCGATCCGTCCCCAAGCCACCAGGGTCATCTATGCCACGTTTTTCTTCGAAGAACACGCGCACCGCAATGTCTGCCCAGCGCTCCGCCTTCGCCACCGATATACGCTTATCGGACATACGATACAGCAGCGACTTCATGCGATATTCGGGATGCTGCATGAGTGACTCCTGCGTGAGGATGGCCAACTGCGGTTGCGTGGCGGGCAGTTCAAATTGATGGGTTAAGATCAGCTCGGCATTCACATCAGCTCCTACCAGTTGCTTCAATTTAGCGAGTTCCAATAACAGCGCATTCGAGAGTTCCTGCTTCTCTTGTTCCACGGCATACAACTCGATCCGCACTTGATTGGTCTGCACCGAAGATACTTCCCCAATGGAAACCCGCGACTCCATGAACTCTGCAAACTTACGATTCAACTCCAGACGTTCGTCGCGCAGTTCGATTTGAGCCCTTATGGCAGTCGCAGCAGCGACCGAGGTCTCGACCGCCCGAGTCAGCAGACGTACGTGGTTGGCAACTTCCGCTTCGGCCAATTCGATCTCATCTTGCGCGATCGACTTTTGCAGGCGCAGTCGGTTCGTTACGGGAAAGCGCTGCTCGAAGCCAACTGCATACCCATACTCACCGTCATCGTTGAAAGTCTGATCGGTGGCGTAATCGATACTGAGCTCTGGATTTGTCCAGCGCCCCGCTTGTTGACGATTCCCGTGCGCACGATCGATCGTGGTGCGTGCCGCATTCAGCGCTGGGTTCTGTTGCAATGCACTTACCACAGCTTGCTCTTTGCTAAGCAAGAGCGGTGCGGCGGCTAGACTACTCAAAGTTGATTGAACAATGAGGGCGAACGCGGTAACGCGTCCTAATTTCAAAAAGTTAACCATAAAAATCCTAATACAATGAAGCTGTGGCGTAGCGTACTGCTACAAATACGACTGGTTTGATTAAACCAGTAAAGCTAAGTGTATTAGGATATCAGACCCGCAGGACTGTCTTCTGAATGTAGTAATCGGTCAACCAATGGACCGACGGCGGTGGGCCACGCAAGCGAAGCTGCAAGCCAAGTGCTGAAGGTCTCCACTTGCGGACCACTAAATCATGAAAGTTAAATTCAGCCACCGCTAGAGTCGGCAGGTCAATCCACTGAATGCACCTCATTCAAGCGCGAAGGAATCAATTGCTCGCCTCCCTGCAACTTCAAGATCGGTGCAATCATCCTTGACGACGCACAGTGCTGCTTCCTGAGACTCCACATGGTCATGCCCATCCGTCACAGTGGCCATGCTCGGCACTCTTCAGTTTCGAAGATGCACCGCGAAGTCATGATGCAAAGCACAGCAACACGCTTGGCACCCCCGCTAACGCGACGTTCCAAACAAACAGGCTCAAGTAGCCATGCAACTGTGATTTTCTTGATCACGAGTCGTAATATATATAGAAAACTCGAGCCCATACTGTCAAGACTCACGGGCAGATTGGTTCCTTTCTAAGAATGAGAATTCCGCAGCTAGCGCGCTTCGAAACGACCATCCGCACGTTTCACGATCAGACGCTTCAGCTCCGAGCCCCATCAACACTCCCGAGATCTCGGCAGATCGGCCGTCTCTAGACGCTCCGCCAACGCATCGGGCGAGGCCATTTCACCTCCAACAAAATAATCCATCACCGCCTGCTCTGCACCTGACAGGGACGGTGGTGTCGATTCCGCAGCCTCCAGACTCAGCCCCGACCCTTGTACGGGAAACTGCATGCGCTGGTAGCGAAGCTCCTCCAAAATATCATCCACCGAAGTCACCATGATTGCGCCATCGCGAATCAACTGATGACAGCCGCCGCTGCTTGCTTGATCGATTCGGCCAGGCACCGCCATCAACGTGCGCCCTTGCTCACCCGCAAAACGCGCAGTAATCATGCTGCCCCCCGACACCGCACTTTCGACCACAATCACTCCTTGGCACATGCCAGCCACTACTCGGTTGCGCATCGGGAAAGTCTGTCGATCCGCCCGTCGCCCAAAAGGGAACTCACTGACGACCGCGCCATGCGCGACGATATTTTTATACAAGTCCTTATTCTCCGGCGGATAAATAGTATCTAAGCCGCAACCAAACACCGCGACGGTTTTACCGCCCGCCTCCAGTGCGCCCTCATGAGCCGCGGTATCGGTGCCACTGGCCATACCACTGACAATGCAAAATCCGAGCCGAGCTAGTTCGGACGAAAATCTCTTCGTGACACTGCGGCCATACAGGGTGGAACGGCGCGTGCCGACAATCGCCACGCAAGGGCGATCCACGATGTATTCACCCTGCCAATACAAACCGATAGGCGGATCATACGTTTCTCTGAGTAATTCCGGAAACTTGTCATCTTCTTGTATAAAGAAGCGAGTGCCAGTCTGACGCATATTTGCCACCTCTTTGGCGAGATCAAAACGGTCTGCCCAATGCACCAGCGCATCAGCAGCCTTGGGCCCAACCCCCTTCACTCCGAGCAGCTTAGCATGCTTACCAGCGAGCACCGCCACCGCATCGCCACCAAAAGCATCCATCAGATGCCGCAACATGATCGGCCCTACATGCGGCAAGCCATTAAGCACCAACAATGCTTGGCGTTGATTTAGTGACGAAGGCATCTGCATATGCTAGCACTGCGATTGCCAAGGACAATCTTATAGTGTTTAGGAAGCTACGCAATCAGCTGGTTTCACTGTCTGCCTGATCGATCCGGCAGTGCGCTTTGACTCAAAGCGCATTCGGCGAAACCCACTTGATAGGTTAAATATCAGCAATCGACTACCTGATGCCGCATGAGCCATGCGGCGCTACCATCAATATCTTTTCCTTAAAATCGACGACTCCGCTAAAAACCTAAACTCTACGCAGCGCGCTCGACAGATAATCTAGCACTTGCGTGGTATGCACTGCGACTTGGCCATGCGCGCGCGCTAGTAGCTGCGCGGCCAGCCCATGCAGCACAACACCACGAGCTACCGACGTTTGCACACACGTTTGGTCTTGCGCAATCATACCGCCAACTAAACCGGCGAGCAAATCGCCACTGCCGCCGCGCGACAGCACGGGCCCGCCATAGGTATTATACCAGATATTTTCACCATCACAGATCCGCGTATGCGCCGACTTAAGAACCGTCGTCACACGATAACTTTGGCAAAACGTCCTCAAAGTCTCATTCGAATAATCAGGCACATTAAGCTTCGCAATCCGCATAAACTCGCCCATATGCGGAGTCAAGATCACCGACCCCGCTGAAGCCTTGCGCTTCGGAACCAATTCTAACACACGCACACGCAGCACATCGGCATCTAAAATGACTGGCAGATCCACTTGCTTCACAATCTCCTGAGCGACCATCTCGGTATTCCGATCTTTACCCATTCCTGGGCCAAGCAGTACTGCCGTCGCCTGATCAATACGATCCAGCAGCAATGGCAGTGCCCGAGGGTTCAGTGTGCCATTGGCAGTCTCGGGCCATGGCACCCACATCGCTTCCGGCACTTGAGCGGCCAATGTTGCTGCCACCGAAGCTGGCGCAAAGGCAGTCACCAGCCCTAAGCCCGAGCGCACTGCAGCTTGCACCGCCATCAACAAAGCCCCTGGCATAAAAGCCGAACCGCCGACTACAAACAGGTGCCCGAACGCACGCTTATCCACCACTGCAGGTCGCAAAGTCCGCAGCGAATCCAGCACACGGTCGTTCAGCACCATCTCAGCAGCATCCGCGCCGGCCCCTGCGGGTGCCTCAGGAAATCCTAAATCGATCGTGCGCACTCGGCCGCATTCGACGTTTCCTTCGAACAGTACCTTTTTCGCCACTCCAGTCGCATACGAAAAGTCGGCGTGAAACGTCAACTCATCAGAGACGTCGCCCTTACCGCTCGGCACATCAACGGCAGCTCGCAGACCGATTTTTTCGTAGCAATTAACTGCTTCAATCAGCACACGCATGGGCGCACGCACTGGTGACTGAAACGTCATGCCCAACAAGCCATCAATACAAATATCAAACGCACGATCCACTGAAGCCGCGTCCAAGAGCTCATGAATCGACGCCACATCGCTGTTGGCATCTAACTGATGCTCACTGACACGACCTTTCAACTGTTGATGCGCACGCGCAGCCAAAGGCTTCAGATCGCTAGGATCGGCGGCGAAGATTACAGTCACCCGCGCCCGCGGAAAGTCCGCCAGCAGCTGACCGCAAGTGAGCAGCGCATCTCCGCCATTGTTGCCCTTGCCGATTAAAGCCAGTACGCTCAGTCCTTGTGGCAACGATTGCAGCTCTTGATAATCCAAGCAGATGGCCTTGGCAATACCGACCCCAGCCTGCTGCATGGCAGCCCATTCGGCCGCTTCATCCGCAAGAATTGTGAGCTTCTAGCTGCGCTGCCTCTTGGCATGTGAGTATGGGGTGGGCACAAGGCATTGCTTTCAAAATATTAGAACTTCAAAAAAAGTGGGGCTAAGTATCATGAGATCGAGACCCTTTTGAGTAAGAACATAGTACACCATGCAGGCACCTAAAGATACACGCTTTTTTTACGTTCATCGTCGGTTAGCGGAAAAAGGTTAAAGGAGGGAGGGCAACTCTAGCGTGCCCTCGTTGACAAATCTATCCGCCATCGCCCGCTGGCGGGGGTTATCGTGATAGTGATAGTCGCCGAAACGGCAGCCTTTAGGCACCTCAGGGACATTGTATTTACCGCTCAGCACACCACCACCGATTGGCGAATACGGGAGTAATGACACGTTTTCCTGACGACAGGCGTCGGCCAATTCGTCGAGGAAACGTCTGTGCAGCAAAGAGAAATTATTTTGAATCGACTGGAACTTCGCCAGCCCTTCGTATGAGGCAATGGTATTCGCCTTCGTAAGCCCGTAGGTTGTCTCATTAGACGTCCCAAGATACCGAACCTTGCCTGCCTGAACTAAGCGACCGAGCGCCTCCATCGACTCTTCGATTGGCACGATGGGGTCTGGCCAGTGAACTTGATAAAGATCTATATAGTCGGTGCCGAGTCGACGCAAACTGCCTTCGATAGCAGTCTCGATATGAAACCGGTCTATCGCAGTCATCCCGTGACGAACCGGTGGCACAAACCAGCCCGCCGCCGCGCCTGCAACTTTAGTCGCGACAATAAGCGAGTCGCGCGGCTTCGTCTGAATCCACTCCCCGACTATCTTCTCGGTGACACCGACAGTTTCAGCATTCGGCGGCACTGGGTAGACCTCGGCGGTATCAAAAAAATTAATACCGCGATCGTACGCGGTATCGAGAATCTTAAACGACTCTTTTTTGTCGCTCCAACTGCCGAAACTCATCGTGCCCATGCAGATTGGCGTGACACGAAGGCCACTCTTGCCGATATAACGGTATTCCATAATGTCGTCCTTATTCGTTTCTATAATTCTTTACGCGGCTGCTGCACGCTAATCGCATTGATCACCGAGATAGCCACCACCGCCGCAATAGCCGGCATCTTGTATTTGTATAGCAAGGCCGTCGGGGTCACTAAAATATACTTCAGGCGTCCCTCCTACTACGCCTCCTCGATTAGGTTGCCGCAGGCTTACCCAATGAGCCAGCGCTCGAGGTGGCCGCTGTCCATCACTCGGGGCTAAGCCATAAGACGTTAACCGCGTACGAATAGCCTCAACATCGAACTCAGCCACACTCAAACTGACATGATCGGTGCGGCCCGGCACGCTTGGAGAC
>CAJJBN010000018.1:5000-55560 GCA_905182435.1 Opitutaceae bacterium BACL24 MAG-120322-bin51
CTGATGTGCTTAATATCGCGGTAGATCGACTATCCGAAGGAATGACAGGCTACGCAGTCGCGCACATCGAAACACAAATCGACAAGATCCTCGACTACCAAGCGAACTATATAATCGGCGCCGACGGACACGAATCCGTGGCGCGACGTAGCGCTGGCATCGACTTCCCTGAAGTGAGCCCCAGTACAGACTATGCAGTCTTCGAGTTTAAGACTGACGCTGAGCTACCCAACGAAATGCGCCTCATCATTAAAGACAACAAAACACATGTTTACTGGCCACTCCCCAACGGCCACTGCCGATGGAGTTTTCAAGTCGATCATGGCGAGGCCTCGAATCACTCACGGAAAAAAGACCATAAATTCAACCCATTCAACAACAGCAGTCCCCCACTCTTAGATCGCGAACAATTGGACACCTTCCTTGCCGAGAATGCAGCATGGTTCAAAGGTTCAGTCGAAGACCTTAGCTGGAGAATGCTGGTAAACTTCGAGCATCACCTCGCCAACTCCTTCGGCAAGGATCGCATCTGGCTCGCCGGCGACTCTGCCCACATGACGCCACATGCAGGCATTCTTAGCATGAATGTTGGCATGCGCGAAGCAGTCGACCTCGTCGACATTTTGAGCATGTCCGACACACACCTCGGACGCCAGAAGGCCCTCGCCGACTACAACGAGCAACGCCTCGCCGAGTGGCAACGCCTCCTCGACCTCGACCACCATATTTACGCCGTCGATCAAACCGCACGCTGGGCGCTCGGCCATCGCAACAGTCTGATCGGCAATATTCCAGCCAGCGGTGAAACACTCAGCGAACTGCTCGCCCAATTACATCTCATCGACGCCGCCTAAGCCGAAGCAGAAAAACCCATCATATCCCGCTTGTCAGAAGCGGCACCTGTAGATTAGCTGTATTCATACCAGATACAGTAGATGAAAGTATTACAGAGTACCGCCACCGTTCTCATTCTCACGCTCACCTGCGCGCTGCACTCGCTAAACGGCCTCACGCTCTCGAACAAAGAAGGCACGGCCATTGACGTTGCGGTTCTGGAGATCGAAGACGCGCGTATTCAAATACGTCTTCAGAACGGCAGTACCACTTGGCTCGACCGTGATCGATTGTCATCAGCCAGCCAGGAAGCGATCATCGAGCTCGCTACCCAGGATCAGTCACGCTTCCAAATAATCAACCAGCTGCTAGGAATCCCCTTATTAAATGACAATAATCTATGGGATGATGCGCCCGCCGAAGTCGCGCAGCGACTAGAATGGCCACTCGAATCTCAGACCGAGACTCAATCCAGCTTCCGATACTACCCTCCTGCGACATACCATATACTGGAGGCGCGCCCCTACTCCTCGGTCATCTATGGAGTAAAAAATCAAGCTGCTTTAATCAGCATCGTCTTTGCCAATAAGGGCGATTTCAAGTTTAGCAAGCCTCCCATCAAGAACGAAATCAAAGCGATGCAAGCAGCCATCGAACGCGACACCAACAACATCATCACACGCATCAGCGACGCGCTAGGGGAACCCGAAAAACAACAATACGGCAGCGGCCGTGGCATCAAACAGCTCATACAGCGCTGGGACTGGAACGGCCACGCCCTGCTACTCGCCACGCAAGAAGACGAATACGTCAGCCTCAGAATAACCAGCAGCGCATCTGCAGACAACAAAGGTCGTGGCCAGAAATTTTCCGACGCCAACCTACGCAAACTCACGACACAGAATATTATAACGCGCCCCAACGGCGATGTCATCATCGACAATATTCCGATGGTCAACCAAGGCCCCAAGGGCTATTGCGTGCCCGCAACCTTCGAACGCTACCTGCGCTATATGCAAATCCCCGCCGACATGTATATCCTAGCCATGGCAGGTCAGACCGAAATCGGCGGCGGCACCTCACTCAGCGCGATCATTGCCTCAATCGAGGGATACATCGCCTCTCAGAGCCGCACAATGAAGCAGCTCAATGAACCGATCAAAATCCGCACCATTCAGAAATATATCGATAAAGGGCTGCCCCTAATTTGGACCATGTTTTCCTCAAACGCATATAACCAATATGCCAATCAACGAACTCAGCAGCGGGAATCAGTCACCGATTGGCAGACTTGGAGCAAAGATATTCAAACAAGCGCCCGCGCGACTGAACTCGCAAAAGATCTCATGTCCGCGCACGCCTGCATGATCATCGGCTACAACAAAGCGACTGGCGAAATCGCAGTCAGCGATTCGTGGGGGCCTGCCTATAACGAACGTTGGATCTCCGCCGCACAAGCGGAACAAGTGTCTCAAGGATCCATTTATCTCGTCAGTTTTTAACGAATTGAGTTTGCAGGAATACAACACGCAGTTGATCGTGGGCGCACATGAGCGCACAAGATTACAATTTCGACACCTGCCCCGATCGCACTGGCTACGGCTCCCTCAAATGGGATAAATACAAGGGCCGAGACATCCTGCCACTCTGGGTGGCCGACATGGACTTTACTACCGCGCCCGAAATCATCGCCGCCCTGCAGCAGCGCCTCGACCACGGCATCTACGGCTACACCATCCCCTACCAAGCTCCGATTCAGGCCGTCCTCGACTACTTGGATCGTCAGCACGGCTACAGTGCCAAGGCCCATTGGCTCAACTTCCTGCCCGGCCTCGTGCCCGCAATCAACCTCTGCTGCCACGCCTACGTCGCAGCCGATGAGTCCGTGATGACTGCCACGCCCGTCTACCCGCCATTCCTTGGCGCACCTGACTACGCAAATCGTGAACTGATTAAAACTCCGCTTTGCCTCGACGCCGACGACCAGTGGACACTCGACTTCGAGGCCATGGAAGCCGCGGTGCAGCCAAACACCAAGCTGTTCATTCTGTGCAGTCCGCACAATCCGGTCGGCCGCGTTTACACCAAAGAAGAGCTCACCCGCCTCGGCGACTTCTGCGAGAAGCACGACCTAATCCTCATTTCCGACGAGATCCACTGCGACCTAGTGTTTGACGCTAACGCAGAGCACATCGTTACCGCGAAACTAAGCGAGAACCTAGCCGCACGCACCGTCACACTGATGGCTCCGAGCAAGACCTACAACCTACCCGGCCTCGCGTGCGCCTTCTCGATTATCGAGAACTCAAAGCTACGCCTCCAATTTCAGAAAACGATTCGCGGCATCATCACCGAGGTCAACTGCTTCGGCTATGCCGGCTGCGAAGCAGCCTACAACCTTGGTGAGCCATGGCGTCAGGCACTACTCTCGTATTTACGCGACAACTACGAACTCACCACCAAGTTCATTCAAACGCAAATTCCGGGCATCACCTTCCGCCCGATGGAGTCGACTTACCTAGCGTGGTTCGACGTCACACGACTCGAACTAGAGAAGCCAGTCACCTTCTTCGAAGACAACGGCGTCGGCTTATCCGACGGCACCCCCTTCGACGGCATCCAACATGTACGCCTCAACTTCGGTTGCCCACGCAGCCGACTCCTCGAAGGCCTCGAAAAAATGGCCACGGCCCTCAATAACCGATAACAATCTCAGGTCTCAAGCCTCTTACCTCAAGTCTCTGACCTAAAGTCTCACATACGAAGAATGGAATCTGTCCGCTTAGACAAATGGCTCTGGGGCACGCGCGTGTATAAAACACGCAGCGATGCCGCCGAAGCCTGTCGCGGTTCCGCGATTCGGCACAACGGCACCATTGCCAAGCCCTCGGCAAAAATTCGGGCTGGCGACACCATTATCGCACGCACCAAAGCACTCACCCGAACCCTACACGTCGTCGGGCTCACCGAGAAACGTGTCGGCGCGGCATTGCTCCCGAATTACTTCGAAGATCAAACACCCGAATCCGAATATGCAGCAGCCCGCGAAAAACGCGAGAACGCCAAAGTCTTCAGCCACAAAGGCGCAGGTCGCCCAACCAAAAAAGACCGCCGCGACATCGAGCGCCTGCTAGGGGATAATAAAAAAGATATCTAGCTTTATTGATCGAGGGTAACGCTCCTGTCGCTTGCGCACCGACGACCAACCAGCTTTGCTCCTTTTATACCGCATTAGGAGTAAGATGACAGATGCAGTTTCCCTCCAGCCTTTCTTAAGGCACAGCTTTCACTACAACTCTAACTATCCCTCTTCACTACCCGTGTCCTACGAAGAAATCCCATACACCGTCGAAGACCGTACGACCTACCGCCCGTGGTTGTAGCCTTCATTGACGAAGCCGACCGTCGCTGCGACGACTTCTACGAGCAGCAGCTCAACAAGCGCTATCCCCGCTACGTGCCGAGCGAACCCGCGCAAGTTTACGCTGCGCTACGCCACGTCACTGAGCAAGGTCTGCCCCTCGGTGACACCTTTATCGAATGGGGCAGCGGCTTCGGTGTCGGCACTGGATTCGCCGCATTGCTTGGCTACCAAGCGCACGGCATCGAGATTGAAGAAACGCTCGTCGAAAAGGCTGAATCACTGCTCGCCGACCAAGGCCTCGACGCAGAGTTCCTACCTGTCAGCTACATCCCCGACGGCTTTCATCAGCTACGATGCGCTAAGCGGACACGACATCGTGCGCGACGATAGCTTCGGCCATAGCGTCGAGGGCAATCCGCGCTACGAAGGCATGGATATTGACATTGAAGAAGTGGATCTATTCTTCGTCTACCCATGGCCAGGTGAGCAAGAAATGATGCTCAAACTCTTCGACGCCGTTGCAGGCGAGGGCGCGATCCTAGTCGCCTACTTCGGTGACCGCGACATCTGCCTGTACCGCAAGCTCGAAGACGAGGATTATTAAATCCTGAATTAACGTCGCCCCGCGCGAGGTGGCTTGCGGCTATATTTCTCGCCCTTGGAGTTCAGCTCGCGGCGGGTGCGACGACTCACGGTGAGTTCGCGTTTTTTCTTACGCTGGCTGAGTTTCTCCAGTTCAAAATCGAGTTTCAGGTAATTAATAAAGCGCTCACGACTCAAGGTGCCCGCTTCGATCGCCGTCTGAATCGCACAGCCCAAATCCGAGCGGTGCTTACAATCGTGAAATTTACATTGAGTGGCGACCTCGTCGAAATCGCGAAAACTTTCCTTCAATGTTTTCGCATCGGTCCAGACCTGCACCTCGCGAATCCCGGGGTTATCGATCAGCATACCGCCTGCCTTCAGCGGCAACAGCTCACGCGCCGTCGTCGTATGCGTGCCCTTGCCTGTCACACCATTCACCTCACCCGTCCAGAGCCAATCTTGACCGATTAATTGATTGATCAGCGAAGACTTACCCACACCACTGGAGCCAATCAACGCAATCGTCACCCCCGGCTCCAGATAACTCCGAATCGCATCGACTCCCGAACTTTCGATTGCAGACGTCAGAATCACCTCAACATCTGGGCTCAGTGCCTCCAATGCCTCTTTCGCCATCTGATTGATCTCATCCGGATACAGATCACTCTTGTTCAACAACACTACCGAGCGTGCGCCACTACGCAGCATCACCGTAAAATAGCGCTCCATCCGGCGTAAATTAAAATCCTGACCAGCGTCGGTCACGACAAACACGACATTCACATTGGCAGCCATCACCTGCTCTTCAGTACCCTTGCCCGGAGCTTTACGCGAGAGACAAGTCTGCCGCTCCATGCGCGCACGAATCAAGCCCTCGTACTCATTGCCCTCGGCACCCATTTCCAGTGCGACCCAATCACCAACTGCAGGCAATTCCGCATCCGTCTGCGCCTCGTGGTAGACCGCGCCACCTAAAGCCACCTCCATCTCAGTACCATCATCAAGCACCGCACCATACGAGATCTTGTTGTCCCGGATCAGACGCGCAGGCACCCAGCCTTTGTCTCGGCAATCTGCAAATTCCGCTTCAAAGCGGTCGTTCCATCCTAGGTCATTCAGTGTCATGTGCGGCCGACTCTAGCGACAACACAGCAAGTGTTAACCACAAAAATCACAGAAAATACAAAACCCTAAACCCAGCGAGTTGAACTGAGTGACTCCCAAACATTAGCAGCGATCTAAGCCCTCAAACTCCGCATACAATGCCTTCCACTCGGCATCCAAGCTGGTGGTGCAGACTGGTTGCACCGCACGATTATACCAATACTCCGCTTTAACTTCATCGCCTTCGACTCGATGCAGGTACGCGTGCACCCACGCCGACTCCGCAGTAACCATATACTGCACCATCTCATGTGCTCGCTTCCAGTCGCCCTGCTGCTCGGCTTCCAACGCTCTTAGGTAAATATTTTTCTCCTGCATTGTATTCTGATCTGTCGAGGCCTCGCCTAATGGCGAGCTAGAAAAAGCGCAGCAGGCAAAGATCTGACGATTGAAGACACAAAATCACGCATCTATAGTTTGCACGCGACGCAATGCGAATGCCAGCAACAGCAACAGCACCGCAACTGTAGCGAGCACAAACACCGCCGAGCTCGGCATCGCCAACCACTGCAGAGACTCCTTAGCAAGCCCAGTCCCGCCGAGGCGAGGGGCTCGAAACCCAGCCCACATCCAAAATATCGAGTAGCCAAATCCGCCCGCACCTAGCCCCACGCTGACTGCCTGAAGCAGGCGCCTAGAAGGAGTCAGCCAACAAACTAGAACGATTAAACAAACAGCTGTCGTGCCCATCCCCCCAGCATGTAAGTGAGACCGCTTCATATAAGACCACGACTTCGCAGTAACCGCCTGCATTACAGCTTCATCTCCCTGATATACTGACTCCCGAACCTCGCTTGCCGAATGCTGCAACTCATTTTTAATGGCAGCTTCGTTCAGCCCAAAAACAATGCCCATCGCCTGACCATAAAAAATAGTCAGCACGGCAAGCACCAGCCCCCAAGATACGATTTGTAAGTTCCTCAAGATGCAATTTATATTCATAACATTAATCTAACAAAGCACTGGCGCGCCTAAAGCCCGAACACGCTACGCACGAATCGCCAAATATCAAAAGACGCTGGCGGTGGCGTACTATCGCCACTCTCAGCATTATCACTCTCACTACTCCGAGCGCTCTCACTCTCCGCTACCTCCGAAGGCTCGAAGCTTAACTCCAAGCGATAATCTGCAATCGAAGGGCGCTGCTGCACTGCCGCTTCAACCGTCTTGGTCAACTGTGCCAGATAATCCTGCCCAGTGGATTCGAGCAGGATCGGGCCAAAATAATAGCTCAGACTCTCGTGCTTATAGATCACATACCAACCGCTGTCTAACTCGGTTGGCCCTGCCTTTATCTGCCCAGGGAAACGTTGATCAAACCGAGCCTTCGACAAAAATCCGGTATACGAAATCGCCGACTCTTTGATCACGCGAATCTCTGATACACTCTGCGCAACGCCATTAACAGAACCAATCAATAACACCAATAGCAGCCACCCGAGAGCCCTCAATTGCTTCATATTATATCTGGCGTTTGAAATTTCCATATTTACAGACCTGAAGGTAAATCCGAACCATAGTCGCCACTACCAGCTTCCACCCCCGGCGTGGAAGCACCCGCACCTGATCCAGCGCTCGGCGTGCTCGTAGGGGGCGGCACAGCGCCGCTGGACGAACCCGGCGGCGGTGGAACACTCGCACTCTTGGACTCATGCACTTCGACCGTGCTGCTCGCTCCACCTGTCGCTCCAAAACCAAAATCTTCGAAACTGCGCTCAGTCGGTGCGCCGCCGCCACCTGAACCGCCAGTGCCAGTCATTTCTACGGCTGGCACGCCTGCGCCGCCGCCACTGCCTCGGCCAGTAGCACCGTCAACCGATGTTTTCCCACCACTGCCGGCGCTCGGCGTGGTCGCACCTGACTTAGAACTCGCACTGTCAACAGATTCACCTCCAACAACCTCCCCGACACGACTAAAATCACGCCCACCATCACTAGATGATTCGGACGCAGCACCCGTTTTCGAACTCTCGCCCGCCACTGCTTCGCCAGCAGTCACACCATCAATCTCGCTAAAATCACGCGACTGTGACGAGGCCTCTTCTGCGCCTTCGCCAGCACTCTGCTCTGCTTCGCCGCTCGCACCTTCGCTGCCACTCGCCTCTGGCGATGCTGCTGGCGGCGGAGGCGTCATCATGCGTCCGTCAAACAAATCAGGATCTACACCGGCATACGTCGCACCGACGGAGATCAACAGACCGCCCGCCCAAGCGAAGCAACTCTGTATAAATAATAGCAAGCGACGGCTCATTGTTTCTCGGTGCAAATTACTTCAATTTCTTTCAAACTTCGAGTATCTATTTTAATCTCGATTTCAATCGAGCGATAACCCTTTCGGGTGCCCTTCAATTTATAGACATCAGGATACAGCTTTAGATCCTTTTCCTTAAAACGCTCTGGGGCAAATACCCCGATGATGCTCACGTAGGTCTTTTTGTCGGATACGACATGCAACTCAATCTGCTGGCCCTGAATCGCTAACTCGGCACGAAGTCGCGACTCTTCCTGCACCTGACTCAGCGGCACGCTGCTAGGGCGACTCGTCATCGCATCATTAAAAAATTTCGCGGCGAGCGGATAGCGCCCTTCCTGCAAATACTTCGCCGCCGATGTAATATTTTGCGTGTAGCGAATATTTGCGAGGTAGAGACTCGAAGCCTTCTCGAGTCCAGTGCGGGCTTCCTTCGACTCGGGAGCCAGTGCGACCGCCTCTCGGTACAACTGACGCGCCCCATCAAAACTCCCAGCTTTCAATGCATTATATCCATCTTCCAGCAATACCTTCAAACGCGCAGCTTTCGCCTTCAGCTTGAGCTCTGTGAGCCGCTCGTTCAGCTCGGGACTGGGGCGAATCGCAATCGCGACTTCCAACGCTGTCACCGCAGCGAGTAGATCGCCTTCAGCTTCTGCTTTGGTCGCGAGCGCCAGAGCCGCCTTAAACTCACGCGCCCGAATCTGCGTATCGATCACTTTACGCTCATTGAGCAGAAATGGGTTATTCGGATGCTTTACCAGCAATGCCTCCAGTTGGATCATCGCCTCGTTAAGCTTGCCCGCTGCTTGAAGTGCTTTGAGCGCCTGAACCTCAGTCGAAATCCCCTCTAAGGAACTAACTATCAACAAACCATCCGCCGCAGCCGTATTCGCCGAATCGATTTGCTGCACTCTTTCAAATGCGGATCGAGCTGCGACTAGGTCCAATTCCGCCAATGCGGCATTCGCGGCTTCCAACATCCCGCCGACTTGTTGTATCGAGCGACCTTCCAAATCGCCTAGAATCGCGCCAGTCATTTCAAAGCCGTCGACGCTCTCTTGATAATTGGCGGCATTCAAATCACGCAGCCCCTGATTATAGGTCTCCACCGCTTCGCGATAGGTATTCTCAAAGGCAGTCTTCAAATATTCGAGGCGCTTGAGTTCCGCATAAGTCGATTGATCCAGTGCACGGGCCGTCTCGGCCAATGTCAAAGCACCGAGCTGTGCATCCGCCGCAGCCACCACACTGCTATAATATTGCTCGGCTTTTTCGAGTTTCCCCGCCGCAAGCGCGTCACGCGCCGTTTCGACATCCTTGCTTAGTTCCGCCATAAAATCGAGCGACACATCGCCCTTTCGCAGTGCGGCTGCCAGATCTTCGCTCAACAGTTTATCGGCGCGCTCCGCAAGTTGACGCAGATCATAGTTCACTGCCTCGCTAGTGCTGTTGCTGGTAGGAATCGAAATATTCGACCCATTTCCCGCAGCCGAATCACCTCCTTTGGAGAGCATCAGCACGATGACTGGCAGGATCATCAGGACGATTAAAACGATGGCGACAAAGATGACTGGCTTCTTGTTTGAGGTCATAAAAAATAATTAGCGTATAAACTAATATTTACGACAACAGACCAAGTGCAAAATTGCGACGCGAAAAAAAATGACTTTCCTGCAAATCTGTCGCGTCTTCGTGCTTGCATGGGAGTGCAAAAAATCCACCCTTTCGACCAATTTATGCCAAAACGCACCGACATTCAGACAATTCTTATCATTGGTTCCGGCCCGATCGTCATCGGCCAAGCCTGTGAATTCGACTATTCAGGCACTCAAGCTTGTAAAGCGCTGCGCGAAGAAGGCTACAAGGTAGTCCTCGTCAACAGCAACCCAGCGACCATCATGACGGACCCGGAGTTCGCCGATGTCACTTACATCGAGCCACTTACGGTGGATGCGCTAGAGAAGATCATCGATAAGGAGCGACCCGACGCCCTGCTGCCGACGCTCGGTGGACAGACCGGACTCAACCTTTCGATGGATCTGCATGATGCAGGCATCCTTAAGAAGTATGGCGTCGAAATGATCGGCGCGAAGCCAGAAGCCATCATTAAAGGCGAAGCGCGTGACATCTTCAAGCAGGCCATGCTTAAGATCGGCCTCGACGTCGCCCAGTCGGAAACGGTCCACACACTGGCCGAAGCAATCGAAGCGATCGACAGAACGATCGGCGATTTCCCGATTATTATTCGCCCCAGCTTCACGCTTGGTGGTTCCGGTGGCGGCATCGCTTACAACCGTGAAGAATACGAGAAAATGGTGCAAAACGGCCTCGATCTCTCTCCTACGACCGAAGTGCTGGTCGAAGAGTGCCTGCTGGGCTGGAAGGAATACGAGATGGAAATCATGCGCGACCACAAGGATCAGTGCGTGGTGATCTGCTCGATCGAAAACTTTGACCCAATGGGCGTCCACACAGGCGACTCCATTACTGTCGCTCCTGCAATGACGCTAACTGATAAAGAGTATCAGCTGATGCGTGATGCATCCTTCGCATGTATCCGCGAAGTCGGCGTCGAGACTGGTGGTTCGAACATCCAGTTCTCGGTCAACCCGGCCAATGGTCGCATGGTAGTGATCGAGATGAACCCACGCGTCTCGCGCTCCTCCGCCCTCGCATCGAAAGCAACAGGCTTCCCGATCGCTAAGATCGCAGCGAAACTCGCAGTCGGTTACAGCCTGGACGAACTTAAGAACGACATCACCCAGAAGACGCCGGCCAGCTTTGAGCCGACGATCGACTATGTCGTCACTAAGATTCCGCGCTTCACCTTCGAAAAATTCCCAGGCGCGGACACCACTTTGACTTCTGCAATGAAGTCTGTCGGTGAAGCCATGGCTATCGGCCGCACCTTTAAGGAATCGTTCCAAAAAGCTCTACGCTCACTCGAAATCGGCGCCAAAGGCTTTGTTGGCCCAGCTAAATTCGAGGAAAAGATCACCGACATGCAGGCTGTCCGCCAAGGCATCGCGATCCCAACGTGCGAACGCGTGTTCTGGCTCCGCCATGCATTCCTCAACGGCATGACCGATGAAGAAATCTTCGACACCTGCGCACTCGACCCTTGGTTCATCGCCCAACTCCGTGAACTCGTTGAGATCGAAGGCGACCTGCGTCAAAGCAGTCTCGCTAAGCTCGATGCTGAATTGATGAAGACTTCTAAGGAAGCCGGCTTCAGCGATGCATTGATTGCAGACTTGGTTAACTCCAACCGTGCAGCCGTGCGCAAACGCCGCGAAAAGCTCGGCGTGCTGACCAACTTCCGCCTGGTTGATACTTGCGCGGCTGAGTTCGAAGCGTTCACACCTTATTACTATTCCTCTTACGGTTCTGAAAACGAAATTGTAAAGAGCGACAAGAAGAAGATCATGATTCTCGGCGGTGGTCCGAATCGTATCGGCCAAGGCATCGAATTTGACTACTGCTGCGTGCACGCCTCCTTCGCGCTTCGCGACGCAGGTTTCGAAACCATCATGGTCAACTCGAATCCGGAAACCGTTTCGACTGACTACGATACATCCGACAAGCTCTTCTTCGAACCACTCACACTCGAGGACGTTCTCGAAATTTACACTCAGTCGGGCTGCGACGGTGTGATCGTCCAATTCGGCGGTCAAACTCCACTGAACCTCGCGACCGAACTCGAAGCACACGGCGTCAACATCATTGGCACATCGCCTTCGATGATCGACGCAGCGGAAGACCGTAAGCTGTTCCGCGACATCCTCGACCGCGTCGGCCTCAAGCAACCAGAGAACCGTATCGCCAACTCTTTAGAAGAGGCCTACGAACTCGCCGGTGAGATTGGCTTCCCGATCCTGCTCCGCCCTTCCTTTGTTCTTGGCGGACGCGGCATGTTCATCGTCTATGACATGGACGAAATGAAGAAGATCGTTCGCGAAGTGTTCGACGTCGCACCTGGTACTCCAGTACTACTCGACAAGTTCCTCGAAGATGCTTACGAGCTCGACGTGGACTGCATTTCCGACGGCGAAACAACAGTAATCGGCGGCATGCTGCAACACGTTGAATTCGCAGGCGTGCACTCCGGTGATGCGACCATGGTCATGCCACCACATACGCTCTCGGCAGAGATCCTCGATACCGTTCGCCAAGCCACCTACGCGCTAGCGAAAGAGCTCGAGGTAGTCGGCCTGATGAACGTACAATACGCGATCAAGGACGACGAGCTTTACATCATTGAAGTCAACCCACGTGCCTCGCGCACCGTACCGTTCGTCTCCAAGGCGATCGGCGTGCCACTTGCAAAGCTGGCAGCCCGCATCATGGCAGGCGAAAAGCTCGTGGATCTCGGCTTCACCGAGGAAATCATTCCTCCTTACTGGGCGGTCAAAGAATCCGTGTTCCCATTCAACCGCTTCCCAGGCGCTCCAGTTATGTTGAGCCCTGAAATGCGCTCGACTGGTGAGGTCATGGGGCTCGATAAGGATCTCGGCGTTGCATTTGCGAAATCACAAATGGCGGCGAAGCCTGCACTGCCCGACTCGGGCGACGTTTTCATCAGCGTCAAAGACTACGACAAAGAGAGCGCCGTCGAAATCGCCCGCGGACTCAGTGATCTCGGCTTCGGCATCATCGCCACCGCAGGCACTGGCAAGCTCTTCAAGGCCAACGGCATTGACGTAAAGCACGTCTGCCGCCTCAGCGAAGGTCGCCCGAACGTGATCGATTTGATCAAGAACAACAAGGTCTCGCTGATCGTCAACACGCCACAAGGCACTGTCCCTCGCCAAAACGAGAACATGATTCGCACCGAAGCGGTGAAGCATAACATTTGCATCATGACGACGATCTCGGCAGCCTCCGCAGCAGTCGAAGGCATCAAATCGATCCGCGAAAAGGGCTACGAGGTTCGTTCGATTCAGTCTTACAGCCAAGAAGCAAACCCAAAAAAGGCATAGCCTTTTGAGTGTTGAGTAGTGACTTGTGAGTGTTGAATTCAATCAGCGTTCACGTGACAACAATTAACTCACAAGTCACAACTCACTATTCATAACTCATCAATGAAAGCCTCAACGATTATCGCACTCCTCTACGGACCGGATCAACCCGGTCTCGTTTCGCGCGTATCCAGTTGGATCTTTTTACGTGGCAGTAATATTCATCACGCCGATCAACATAAAGATCTGGAGGCGAATATCTTTTTCCAACGTGTGGAATGGACACCGTCAGGACAAATCGACGAAGAGGCTGCAGCCTTTGAGAAATTCGCCCATGAAGATCTCGGCATGACGGTCAAAGTCGCGAAATCGACGGATCGCCCCAAAGTCGCCCTGTTCGTTTCTAAAATTGATCACTGCTTCCACGACACGATCTTGCGTTTCCGATCTGGCGAAATGGCCGGCGAACTGGCATGCATCATCTCCAACCACGACGCACTCAAAGGCGACGCCGAGACTTACGGCATCCCGTTCTACCACGTGCCCGTGACTAAAGAGACGAAAGTCGAAGCCGAGACCAAGCAGCTCGAGATCGTGCACTCGCACAATGCCAACCTCGTGGTGATGGCGCGCTACATGCAAGTGCTCTCTGACGACTTCCTGAACAAGGCAGGCTGCCCGGTGATCAACATTCACCACTCTTTCCTGCCTGCATTTGCTGGCGGCAAGCCGTATCACCAGGCGCACAGCTCGCGGCGTCAAACTGATCGGAGCCACCGCACACTACGCCACAGCAGATCTTGACGAAGGCCCAATCATTCACCAAGACGTTACGCGGATCAATCACCGCAACTCAGTGCCTGATCTGGTTCGCAAAGGAAAAGACCTCGAAAAATCCGTCTTTGCCCAAGCGATCCGTCTTCATCTCGACAACCGCATTCTAGTTTACCTCAACAAAACCGTCATTTTCGACTAGCGACTCCGTCGCAATGACTGATTGCTAATTGATAATAGCTAAATATCAGTCATTACCCATTATTCATCAATCATTAGCCATTAATTTCCATGAATCACCCACCAAAAAAGAAACATAAAAACCCTCTCATGCCCGAAGACGACGTTATCGACGAGCGCCACCTCATCGATCTCGAAGAGTCTGCGGAGATCTCTTTCGAAGACCGCGTCAGCATCTACTGGATGGAGAACAAGAGCTTCCTAATTGGCTGCATCACTGTGCTGCTACTGGTTGTCGCTGGTTACCAAAGCTTGCGCATCTTCAAGGACCGCTCAGAAATAGCCCTCCAAGCCGAATATGCTGAAGCCAACGCAAGCGAAGGGCTCGCAGACTTCGCCAAAGCCAATAGCAACAAAGCACTCGGTGGTTTTGCCGCACTCAGCACTGCTGACGCCGCTTACACAGCTGAAGACTACGAGAAAGCACTCGAATTCTACAACTTGGCCGCCGCCGCACTTGAAGAGCCAATACTCGCTGGCCGCGCTCAACTCGGGCAAGCGTTTGCACTCTACCAAAACGGCAGTACCGACGAAGGCCTCGCCAAGCTCAATGCCATTACTGCGGACAGCAGCCTCGCCGAAGCCGCACGCGCCGAAGCCGCCTACCACCTCGCAGTCGAAGCCGACACCGCAGGCCGCAGCGCAGAATTTGAAAGCTTCGCCGCACAAATCAACGACTCGCCACTGGCTGGTCAATGGCAACAGCGCCTCAGCTACTACCAGCAACAAGGACAGTAGCCAGTCGCTCGATAAACCGACTTTTGCAAACGCACAGGCATATACGCCTGTGCGTTTTTTATGCCAACAGACACCATCCTAAGTTCAAATTAAGACAGCACTCGCAAGGCTTATCTATTAGTCAGCCATTTTCGGATCATTAAGCAGTCTTATTGAGGAAGCATTGACAGTCCCGCTGCAGAGTACAAAACAACTATCGCGCTGTCCAATTATCCGCTTAGTCTGATTAAACGGAGGCAGAGTAATTCATCTCATCTAGAAATATACCGCTTTATTATGAGCACAATCATCACAGACATCCGCGCCCGCGAAATCATTGACTCGCGTGGCAATCCTACCATTGAAGTCGACGTCGAACTCGAGTCCGGCATCGTCGGCCGTGCAGCCGTCCCATCTGGTGCTAGCACTGGTGAGCACGAAGCTGTAGAGCTTCGTGATGGCGACAAAGCTCGCTTCCTCGGCAAGGGCGTCCTCAAGGCCGTTGACAATGTTGACAACGTCATCGCTCCCGAACTGATCGGGTTCGATGCTTGTGACCAGCTCACAATCGACAAGATCATGCTGGAGCTCGACGGCACTGCCAACAAGGCCAAGCTCGGCGCCAACGCCATGCTCGGTGTCTCCCTTGCAGTTGCTCACGCAGCAGCAGACGCACTTGGTCTTCCTCTTTACAAATACATCGGTGGACCAAACGCAAAACCCTTCCAGTGCCAATGATGAACGTCATCAACGGTGGTTCACACTCTGACGCACCTATCGCGTTCCAAGAGTTCATGATCCGCCCAATCGGCGCAGCGACATTCAGCGAAGCAGTTCGCATGGGTGCTGAGTGCTTCCACAGCCTCAAAAAGGTGCTCCACGATCGTGGACTCAGCACAGCGGTGGGTGACGAAGGTGGTTTCGCTCCTAAGTTCGACGGTACAGAAGATGCACTCGACACATTGACTAAAGCAGTTGAAGCCGCTGGCTACGAAGTTGGTGTTGGAAAAGACATCACATTCGCACTCGACTGTGCTGCCTCTGAGTTCTTCGAAAACGGCGTCTACGACTACGCTAAGTTCGAAGGCGAAGGCGGCGCAAAGCGCAACTCCGCAGAGCAAGCAGCCTACCTGCAAGAGCTCTCTGAGAAATACCCAATCGACTCGATCGAAGACGGTTGCGACGAAAACGACTGGGACGGCTGGAAGGCTCTCACAGACGCGATCGGCGACAAAGTACAGCTCGTCGGCGACGATCTTTTCGTCACCAACGTTAAGTTCCTGCAAAAGGGTATCGATCTCGGCGTAGCCAACTCGATCCTCGTTAAGGTCAACCAAATCGGCACACTCACCGAAACACTCGAAGCAATCGAGCTCGGCAAGGCAAACGGCTACAACTCTGTGATCTCACACCGTTCCGGTGAAACAGAAGACGTCACCATCGCGGATATCGCGGTTGCGACGAACGCTGGACAGATCAAGACAGGTTCCATGAGCCGCTCCGATCGTATCGCAAAATACAACCAACTCCTTCGCATCGAGGAAGAGCTGGGCGAAAACGCGGTTTACGCTGGCACACTGTAAGCGTCCCTTACATCGAATTATCACCAAGCCCGACGGTTATCCGTCGGGCTTTTTTAATGGCCATCGTCGATTAGTGGGAAAGGCATAGATGGACGGTGGATTCGCTCCTGGCTCTTGGGAGGGACGACCTCCGTGTCGTCCGGTATCGATGCGGGAGTGGCAGACATAACTAACAGCCGATAGAGAATCTTAGATTTTCATGATATTTCTAAACTGCTGGCGGTCGACACGGAGGTCGACCCTCCCCAACAGAATGGCGCCACATTAGGCCAGAGTGGTATTTCCCCGGTAAATGACGATGAACCTTTTTTAATGGCCATCGACGATTAGTGATTAAAGGAGCGAGGGCGACTCGCCCTCCTTTGCAGCAACAAAGGATCAATGTGGGCGAGTCGCCCACACTCCTGTCGCGGTTTATAATACTCGCAGAGTGCAATTGCTCAAACAAGCCTTCCATCAGGGAGCCGTTGCCTCTCAGATGCCACGATCCCCGCCCACAAATTGCTCGCTTCAATTTTCTAAATGCTTATGTGTTACTCAATATTCTTAGAAATCATGACCTTAAAAGAAAAACAAGACACGCTCGTCGAAGAGATCACCTTGATTCCCGACGCCTATGAACGCCTCGGCTATATCGTTGACCGCGGCAAAAAGGCTGCAGGACTGACCGAAGACCTGCGCATTGATAGCTTCAAAATCGAAGGTTGCATGTCACAGCTCTGGGTCGTGCCGGCATTTAAGGATGGTTTGTGCTCGTTTCGCTCCGAATCTGACTCAGCAATTGTTAAAGGAATCGCTGAACTACTGTGCAACTTCTACAGCGATGCGAAGCCCGAAGAAATTATTGCCGCCGATGCTGAATTCCTCGGTGAAGTTGGTATCACACAGCACCTTTCCCCAAATCGACGCAATGGCTTGAGCCGTATCGTCGAGTCGATCCAACGATTCGCACAATCCTGTTTGGCAGACTCGTAATAGCGTAGAAGCGACACTCTTGTCGCTTCCCCAATTCCAACGCGTCTCATCAGCAATGGCCGCCCCACTCTATGACGCACACAACCACATGGCCGATCCAGCCCTGTGGGCGCATCGAGTAGCGATCGAGCCTTGCCTACGTGAGATCGACCTGAGGTATGCCGTCGTCAACGGCACCTCTCCCAACGATTGGCCTGCAGTTCTGGAACTCGCAAAATCAGAGCTACACATAATTCCCGCCATTGGCATGCACCCGTGGCACGTGAACGATGCAGCAACTGACTGGCAGGCACGATTCCTGCAGGCGCTGGATCGCGGTGCGCGAGTCATCGGCGAGGTGGGCCTTGATCAATGGATTGAAGGCCACGACCTTGAGCGTCAACAGGCCGCCTTTCGCTGGCAACTTGCTCAAGCCACCCAACGCAATCTACCAGTCTCGATCCACTGCCTTAAAGCGATTGGCCCGCTGATGGAGACACTACGCCGCGATACACTGCCCAAGCGCGGCTTTCACCTCCACGCCTATAACGGTCCGGTCGAATTGATCCCTGAGTTGGTTGAGCTTGGTGCCTATTTCTCGTTCAACGCCGGACAACTCAGAATCGTAAAATCGAAAACGCCTGAACGTATTTGCGCCGTGCCAGCAGAGCGACTACTGATCGAAACCGATGCGCCCGACATGCTACCAGCAACGCGACTGCGAAGCTTCGATCTTCCAAAGTCTGTCCGCGGACACGCACTCACACACCCGGCCACCCTAATTGATGGCTATACCGCCATTACACATCTTCGCGCCACACCGATCGAATCCCTGAGACAACAAGTCGCCAGCAACTTCGAACACTATTTCCTTAGCTAGACCCCCCTGACACGCCATGGAAGATCTTCAGCTTCAGCCAACCCCGAACGTCACACGCCGCCAGTTATTGATGCGCGGACTACGCTGCCAGTGCCCCAACTGCGGCCAGGCTAAGCTATTCAAAACCCGTCTGCGCATCCATCGTTATTGCCCAAAATGCGGCATGCGCATCGAGCGCGGCGACGGTTACTACCTCGGCCCGCTTTGTATCAATTACGCAGTCGCGGTCTTTACCTTTGTGTTCCCGACCCTACTGCTCGGCTTCTTCGGTTACATTGCCATCAAGCTCGCCTTGCTAATTGCCGTCACTGGGGCTCTATTGCTGCCGGTACTACTCTACCGCTTCAGCTGGAGCTGCTGGTTGATGATCTACTACATCTGCCTAGCTCAAGAGCTACATGCCAATCGCACAGCAGACTGCGACGATCTTTCTTTCGAGGAAGAACGACGCACACGCACGAAGCGATGATTGAATCCGAATGCGACTACTCCTCAATCATTCCACGGCGCATTTGCGAATAGCCATTTTTCATCGAGCTATAAGGATCAACCGCGCCGTCCTTCATCTGCGAGTAAGTACGCATTAAAGTCGGACTCTTCACCACAAAATTAGTCACACTATACGCGGTCCGCACTCTAGAGTCGCCAATCACGCTGTAAGGCTCTTTCAAAGGATTGACAGCTCGGTCTCCGACCAACCCAAACAGATCCCGCACATTTGAAGGTCCCAACAGAGGCAGTACCAAATAAGGCCCCTCACCGATCCCCCAGGCCCCAAGGGCTTGCCCAATATCTTCAGATTTAAGCGGCTGCAGACGTTCAAAACGATTCGCGGCAGGAAACACACCGACCACGCCCAAGGTAGTATTCACTACAAAACGCTCCGTCTCGAGCCATCCGCCTTTCATGCGACCTTGCAAAAGGTTCCCCATCAGACGTACCGGATAGCCTAAGTTCTTAAAAAAGTTCGAGGCACCACGCTCGACGGCGTCAGGCGTCACCTTCTGATAGCCCTCGGCGACATGTTTCACCACATTCATATAGATGAAGTCATTGAACTTAAAGGTCAGCCGGTTGACTGACTCCAGCGGGTCACGCACCACAGTCGGTTCTTCTTCAAAGTCGCCGTACAGTTCTTCCTCTGAGAGGTAGTCATACACGCCCTCTGCCAACCCAGTACTCAGGCTCACGCATAGAGTGAGTGCGAACGCACAATACTGCAGAAACAAGCGTTTATAATATGATCGTTGTGACATCCAATTCCTCCTGTTTTAAAAGTTTTTCTAATTTCTCAATTAATTGTGCGCCATTTCCCTTACGAAAGTGATCATCAAACTGCTGACGGTAATTTGATACGATGCTGATATCCTCAGCCACAATATCATAGATCTGCCAGCCGGTCTTCAACAGGCCTAAACGGTATAATACATTGAAAGTCTTACCACTCGGAAAGCTAATAACGACCGGCACTTCTATACGTTTACTAGTCACCTCAATCACAGCGCCACAGTCCAAGATTGGCCGATCTTTGCCTGCCATGCCCTCCACAAAACTCTTAACAATTAACTGGTCTATGAGATTGCGAACCTGCATCTGCTCATCAGCCGTCAACAAACTCCAGTTACGCGCCATCGCACGCCGAATAAGCACCTCTAGGTCATACTGATCCTCAACGATTGCTCGAACCGCATCCTGCCGCTGTGCACTGGTATAGTCCTTATAAGCATCCAGATACATAATATCCAGGGTCGCCTCCATGGTAGTTGCCAGCTTCGCCGTCTCATTCGCCTGCACTGGCAGTGCTGCGAACAAAGCCACACTTGCGATCATACTTAGAAAATTCATTCTGGAATACATAAGTTATTCTTCCCCTCCGTCAATACCACCAAGGGCAAAACGGCTAATTAGACTTTCGATATCCAACGCGGATTCCGTATCAACAACCATATCGCCCGGCTCTAGCGGGAAGCCCGATCCGCCTGGTGAAACACTCAAATAGCGGTCGCCAATCAAGCCCGCCGTCTTCACTGAGATGATGGTATCATCATCCAGCGTCAGATCGTTTGGCAGTTCCAGAGTCACGATTGAATAGAAATCATCATCCAATATGATCGATCGAACCGTGCCAACACGTACTCCAGCAATCTCCACACGACTCCCAGCATTCACACCGCTAGTGCTGCGGAACCGCGCCTCTAATTCGTAGCTATCACTGCCGAAGAATCGTGCACTGCCCACTTGAATGGCCAAATATAGAACGGCTCCAAAGCCAATCAGCACAAAGCACCCAACCAAAAATTCTATCTTGCGATTATTCATATCTCACATTCTCCACTATTTTTTAGATCCCTGACTACGCCCGTAGTTCGCCTTACTCAAAAAGCCTGAAAGAGCCGATTCTGCATCCGCATCCAACTCCGATGGCTTGCCAAAAAACTTAATGATCCCCTCGTCCAGCCACGCGACATGGTCGCTTATTTCAAACACTTCCGGAATATCATGGCTCACCAGTAACGCCGTAAAGCCAAAACGTTCGCGATAATCCGCAATCATTTCAAATACGCTAAACTTACGCTCCGGGTCCAAGCCTGTCGTGGGCTCATCAAATAACACCACCTGAGGGTCCGTAATCAGCGCACGCGCCAGAGCGACCCGCTTCTTCATTCCTCCAGACAACTCGCCGGGATAGCGCTGCGCCGAATCCGTCAGCTCCAAATGCGCCAACATCGCGTCGACACGCTCGCGGATTTCCGACTTGTCCAAGCTCGATGCTTCCAACAATGGCAGCGCCACGTTCTCCGCCGCCGTCATCGAATCAAACAACGCGTTATTCTGAAACATATAGCTGAAAGTCACCGCATCGCTACCCTTCGATCCACGACGACTGTGCTCGATCGGTTGACCATCTAACTCTATCTCGCCGTCATCAGGTGTCAGTAAATTCGCGATACATTTTAATAACACCGACTTGCCGATACCACTCTTGCCAATAATCGTCGTCACTGAAGAACGCGCGACATCTAGGTTCACGCCATCGAGCACCTTGGCCTCGCCAAAATGCTTTTTCAGTCCGCGTATTTTGAGAAAAACGTCGTCCATTATAGAAGGAAGGAAGTGATTAAATAATCGGTCGCGAGTACTATGACGCTCGACCAAACGACTGCCCGTGTTGCTGATTCACTCACACCGCGCACACCTGGAAAGGACGCTTTGCGATGCGTATTAAAACCGCGATAGGTGCAAATTGCCATCGTCACTAAGCCGAACACCACTGCCTTGATAAAACCGCCACGCACATCTGCCCAACTCACACTCTCAAACACACGGTTCCAATAAACACCGCCATCCACATGTAACAACAGGCTGCCAGTGACATAGCCGCCAAAGATACCGATCAAATCAAAAACCGCTGTCAGCATCGGAAAACAAAAGAGAGCCGCCAACAAACGCGGCCCGACTAAATACCCTTTCGGGTCGATGCTCATCGTCTGCAATGCATCGATTTGCTCATCATTACGTTGGATGCCGAGTTCAGAGGCCATCGCCGAACCCGCCTGCCCGACCACCATCAACGCCGTCAGCACCGGCCCCAGTTCGCGAATCAGCGACAGTGCCACCGCCGTGCCCAACGCCGATTCGCCACCAAACTTCACCAAGGTGTAGTACAGCTGGAGCCCCATCACCAATCCAGTAAACAAACCAACAATCGCGACGATCGGGAAACAGCGCACCCCGATCTCATGCGTCGCAACGATCAATTTTGCCACACGGTGCCGTTGATTAAAGAAGCCGTGTATGGCGCCTGCTCCAAATAAACTAATTTCTCCAAGCTCGTGAACAACGGTTAACGCCGAGCGGCCAAATGTGCGTATCATCAGTAATTAAGCTAGGGGTGAGGATGTGAATCGATCAATGTAACCTGTCTATGACATGCTTATTGCCGATCAGTGAAGCGGAAAACAACGATATTCCAACGATCGATAAAAAAAGCGCCTTCCAAGGAAGGCGCTTTTGAATATAAAATGAAGCCGAATTACTTCTTATCGAGCCAGCGAGTGATCTTAAGAATCGTCCACTCGTCCTCGTTGCCGCCAATTTTAGTCGCCGCAGTCGCGCCTGGCTCTTTACCCAGCAATTGCTGAGCAAGTGGCGTCTTGTAGGAGAGAATGTCGTTTTTAGGATCACTATCCCAAGCACCAAGAATCGCATATTTATGCTTCTTGCCAGTGGAACCTTGCTTCAAATCAACGATGCTACCAATACCCACATTCTCTGTAGTGGCTTCAGTAAAGTCGGTGATACGTGCACGGGAGAGATCGACCTCCAACTCGTTCTTGCGAGAGAGCAGAATGTCTTGGTCCTGACGAGCCATCTTGTACTCGGAATTTTCCTTTAAGTCACCATGCTCACGTGCTGTGACGATCGCTTGCTTATTTTCAGGAATCTTGGTGGCAATCAGGTCTTCGTATTCAGCCTTTGAAGTATTGAAGCTCTCTTGCGAGACGATCAGTGCATTATCCTCGGAGGAATCAGCAGACTGACCAGCAAGCAGGCTCTGCACTGTTGGGAACTTCTTAATGAAACGAGCAAGCAATGATTTCTTGGTTAGTTCCTCGAAGCCCTGATTGAGCAGCAGTGTTTGCGCAAGATCGCTAGCCGTCTCGACATTTGCATCTGCAAGCAAATCAGGAATCAAATCGATATCATCACTAAGTAAATCACCCAACGGGATACGACGTGTGCTTGCATTTTGCAGCGATTCGTAGTCGATCGCGTAGAACATCGCGGCAAGAAGACGCGGCGTAACTAACGGATGAATGATCGAGTAGTACTTCTTTGAATTACGGTTTTTAACAACCCACAAAAGAAGTGGCCCTTTAATCGTTTGCTCGCTGAGCCAACGGTCAAGGCAGTAGCTAATACGCCCCTGTTGCTCTTGCTCCAACAGGAAGTTGATACACTCACTGGTGAACTTACCGCTCGAGTTGCGCAGCAGGTCTTCGACCATTTGCTGCCACTTGTCAGGATAAGTACGGCGAATCAGATCGAGATAGCGCTTAAAATAAAGCGCTGGCAACTCAGCAGCCAGCTCGGAGTAATCACTCGTCGCATCTAAGATCGACGCTGAAGACGGATCTAAGCCTTCAACATCCTCGTGAAGATCGCGCGCCAAATTGTTACGCACCCACACACCATGTAGACGGTTGGCTTGGCTAAGGCTCTTCGCATTCTTGATCGCGTCAGTCAGCTCTTCTAGGATCTTCGGCATTTCTTCGCGAACGACCGAAATATTTTCAGACAAGGCATACAGCTTCTCACCGAGGAGAATCTTCTGCTTGGAATTCTTGGTGGCGTGGAACTGCTCAAGGATCTCTTGCTCAGGCTTCACCGGCTGGTCGCGGAAAACATATGGATCGGACTTTTTGATCGGTACTCCGATACGAGGATCTTTGACCAATACCTTCTTAGTCGCAGTCCACCACTTCTTGTATTTGATCGGCCCAATCACCCGTGACAACACACGCTCGATCTCTGCAGTGGTCATCGCCTGACCGTCTGCTGCGGCAATGATTTCGCACATAAGGTCGCCTGGTTGTTTCTTGATCATTTCATCGATCACATCTGCCTCGATGCGAGATCGAACCAAGATATCGTTCGGCTTGAGCACGTCCAGCTTGTCCACACAAAATGCGGGCGCCATGGCGTGGCCTTGCTTACCTTCTTCAAAATCGATAATAATCTTCGCCTCGACGGCGTCGTAATCAACGATTTTGCCGAAGCCCCAGCTGCGATGCAGGCAATAATTACCTGTAGCCATGGCTTCGAGTTTCGCGCGAGCAGAAACAAGTTTTGGATTTTTTTCAATGAGAGCGTCGATGGCCTCTTTGTTCATAATATATTGCGAATGCTGTTCTTTTAAGTCGTAAACGTTGAAATATGCACAGTTTATTTACCAATGAGAAGTATTAAGTTCAACTTATCTACAGCCAACGCCAGCGCTTGGGACGGAGCCGTCACACTCACGGAAGCCTATCTCACTGAAAACCTTAAGGCGAATCAACTCCTAGAGCGCTTACCAGAGGGCTTTTCGGGCGAACGCAGAGCGACCTGCCAGTCCTTATTTCTCGGTGCACTACGGCATGGGCATCGAGTCCAGCATGCGCTCCAGCCGTTTATTCGACAGAAACCACGTGCACTGATCGAGGCAATTTTCCTCGTAGCTGGCTTTGAAATACTCTCTAGCCCCTCAGAAAAGCACCCTCAAATCGTGCACCATGCCGTCGAGCGCAGTAAAAGTCAGGCCGCACAATCCGAGTCTGGCCTGCTCAATGCGGTACTGCGCAAACTCCCCGAAGCGCTCAATGCGACCCACCCGAGCAATCGACCCGACGCCTATTTTAGCACTCCGAAATGGTTATTCAAACGCTGGAATAAGGAATTTGGCCCGCCCACCGCGATTAAACTGATGGAATGGAATCAACGTATCCCAGCCACTTACCTCAAGCTCTACGACACGCCCAGTGAACTACCAAAGGGGCTCGAGCCGACACAATGGGATCAATTTTACAAGGTTTCAGCTGCTGCCTCGTGGAAAGAGGACCTGCATCCACTGCTTAATAAAGGGAATGCATACGTGAAAGACCCTTCGACCCGACTTGCCCCGGGTCTTCTCGCACCTAAAAAAGGCGATGACGTGCTCGATCTCTGTGCAGCTCCAGGCGGCAAAGCTTACGACATCGCCCATCTCATGCAGCTCGAAGGCCATATTGTTGCACTCGACCTACCTGGCAATCGTATCCAACGACTCAGTGAAAACCTCGAGCACCTCGCGACAGCTACACTAAAGTGCACCATCCTCGAAGGCGACTTGCTCGAACTCGACGCTGCGGCCTTCGAAGAGCAAGGCCTACCGGTGCAATATGATGCCGTCATGCTCGACGCCCCCTGCTCCAACACCGGTGTAATTCAGCGTCGAACCGACGTCAAATGGCGCCTGCGCGGTAGAGACGTCAGCAATTGCGCCTTCCTGCAAAAGCAACTGCTCGCAGCCGCCTCACTGTGCGTCAAACCCGGCGGGCGAATGGTTTACAGCACTTGCAGTATCGAGACAGACGAGAACCAAGAAGTCGTCGATGCCTTCCTAGGATCCGCAGCAGGTGAACGATTCTCGCTTAAAGACAGCGCAATCAGCCTGCCGTGGGAAACCGGACACGATGGTGCCGGCGCATTCCTGCTGATTGCTGAAGCCTAAATCGACTTAGCCGTCGAACCCGCAGCGCACCTTCGCAGAGACGCCAACCCCAGGTTCCGTTTAGCATCTGCGGCGGCCAGCTAAACGCAGTTGACCAAAGGAGATCAGCCACTCTGACCCTGAGACACAAAAATGGCGCGGGTAAAACCCACGCCATTGTTAAAAAATTCCCCGATAGCCGGGCGACTATTTCTGCGAGTAGAAGTCGTCGATCTTCTGCGACACGTCGCGGTAGCTGATATCAGCGCCGTAAAGTGCCTTGAACTCAACCATCGCTTTATCCATGTCGCCCTGCTCTTCGTAGCAAGAACCGAGTTCGTACAGCACGTCCTTCTTCTGCTCAGTGATACCCGAAATTTCAGACTTCGCTAAGTTCAGTTGTTCGGCAGCAAGATCAGAGAAGCCCTTCACCTTATAAGCCTTACCGAGAAGAATTAACGCATCAATACGCACCTTCGGGCTACGTTGTGCGAGTTGAAGCTCTTTAATCGCCTTATCTGTTTCGCCTTCAGCATGGTAAAGTTCGCCAAGTTCGTAGCGGTAGCTAAATTCATTCGGATAGCGCTGAACAATATCTTCAGCCTGAGCGAGACGGAAGACACGTTCATCGTGGCGAAGTGCTTCGAGCGCACTCTTAAGTTCTACGCTCTCTGGATTTGCCTCAAGCTCCTCCTCCTTAGCAGTGATGGCATGCGCCATTTTCTCATGCTTGAGCGTACCTTCGAGCCGCTCAAGATTGACGTCCGCGCTACCTGCCTCGAGTTGGCGAGCCTTGCCGATCCACTCCAACGCATCATCAAACTCGCCGAGCTTGCGATAGTTGCTGGAAATCTCGCGATAAAAATTAATATTGCCTGGTTGCTCAGCAACGGAGGCCTTTGCATCTGCAATCATTGAACGCAACCCATCATCGCCCGTCTTTGCGCGACCCGCTTGCTCCAACCGTTGCGCTTCTTCTTCGTCCTTCAGCTTATCACGGAAGCTTTCGTCCTCTTCCCATTTGCCCTGATTAATCGACTGCTCGACCGAAGCCTTCTTGATCAACGACTGAATTTCGTCGTCTGCGGGATGCTCGTGATACGCCGCATCCCCGATCCGAATCGCTTCTTCACTTTTGCCGATACTTATATAGGCAGACATGAGCGCTTTAATATTTTCCGCATTGGCTGGCTCGATCTTACGAATTTCTTCATAAGCGAAGGCCGTCGTCTCAAGCAATCCCAATGCTTCAGCAGCCGCACCGACCACTTTGTGCGCAGCGACATTCGAAGCATTTGCATTCAACATCTGCTCTGCCGAAACTAATGCCCCAGCGGGATCCTTTTTGACCTTCGCATCACTGCCCATCGAAAATGGGATACTAGTCAATTTTGAGATGAAGCCGCCCAACCCTTTGCTCTTGCCGTCAGTGACGCGTTGTTGCGCTTGGCGAAGAATCTTACGTGCATCCAGACATTCCGGATGACGAGTGAGGATATTAAACATAATATCGACAGCGTAAGTGGGATTCTTATCCACCGCTTTGCGGGCGTTTTCAATCTGCTTTTGAAGGCGGGGATCGAGATCTTTGAGAGCAACTTCTTCCATAATATTAAGGCTATACCGATGCGCGTTCAATCAGGGGCGATCAACGAGCGATTACATCCAAATCGCAACAAGCGGCTTTTTCCAAGTCTTTTAATCCAGCAACCACAAGCTTTTCGTCCTTGCCCTCGACCAATAAGCGCAACTTCGGCTCCGTCCCTGAATAACGAATCAGCACACGACCATCCTCACCGAAGTCCTTCTCGATTGCGACGACTGCAGCGCTGAGCGTTTTCAGTGACGCCAATGGTTTCTTTTCTGCGACAGCAAGATTCAAGGTCGCTTGCGGGAACAAGACTATTTCCTGGCGCAATTCAGACAACGATTTCTTGGTCTTGCACATTAAATCGATCAACTTAATCGCAGCCAGAAGGCCGTCACCCGTGGTCGCAAAATCTGAGAAAATAATATGGCCAGAGGATTCACCGCCGACATTCGAACCGATCTCACGCATCTTCTGCGCGACATTACGATCACCCACATCGGTCCGTTCAACCTTACCGCCGGCATCGCGCACCGCATGGTCGAGGCCGAGGTTACTTTGTATAGTTGCAACAAGCGTATCACTTTTGAGTGCCCCCGAGCGCAGCGCATAGACCGCAAATAGACCGAGTAAAATATCCCCATCCACCACCGTGCCCGATTCATCGCAAACAACTAAACGATCGGCATCGCCATCATGTGCAATACCTAGCTTCGCTCCGTGCTTGACCACGGCCGCACCCAGCCGCTCAGGATGCTCGCTCCCCACGCCTTGATTAATATTCTCACCATCTGGATTGTCTCCAATCAGGATGAGCTCTGCTCCCCAACGCGCAAACACCGCTGGAGTCGTCTCACTGCCCGCGCCATTGGCAAGATCGAGCACGACCTTCCAGTCCGACAGGCAATTCTGATCCATTAAAGACCGCGCATAGTTAATATAATAAGCGGCACCATCCAAAGGGTACGCTTTAGCCATCGGCAAATCAGCTGCTGCCGACGGCTCAGCATCGAGCAATGCTTCGATGCGAGCCTCTTCGGCGTCATCAAATTTACAGCCATGACCGTCAAAAAGCTTGATACCGTTATCTGAGGCTGGATTGTGCGACGCCGTCACGGCGATACCAATATCGGCCTGCTGTTCCAGCAATGACTGCGCAATCGATGGCGTGGGCACGATCCCAAGGTCATGCACATAGACGCCATGTTGATTGAGCCCCTGGATCAATGCACCGCTCAGCTCTGGCCCACTTAAGCGCGTATCTCGCCCAATCACTGCATTTAATGGCAGCTCTGGTTTGTACTGCTTCAAATAGCGTCCTAAGGCCGAGCCCAAACGATACGCTACATCAGGATTGATTAAATCACCGCCTACAGGTCCACGGATGCCATCTGTGCCAAAATATTTACCCATAATAAAACTCCTAAAACTTAACCTTTTTTATAAAATTCACGCACACGCTGCAACCACTGCTCGACGGCACCACTTTGCAAGGTCTCACGCGCTTGCGCCACTCCTGCTGCTGCATCCGAAGCCGCACCCGCGATCCACAGCGCCACCCCCGCATTGAACAAAACACTGTCTCGCAAACCAGTGGGCACCGCATCGGCAGCGCCACTCAGTAAAGCATGCATCGTGGCTAAATTTTCGGCGACATCGCCACCGTTTAAATCAGAAAACTCACAGGCACTCAGGCCAACATCCGCGGGACTCAAGGTCTTCGGGATCGACGCCAGAGCGCCAAAGCCCGCTACAAAATTTTGCCCCGCACAGCTCAACTCATCCAATGCGCTGCCTACTTGAGGCCGACCATGCGCCACGATTCCTGCCGACAATTCGAGCTCACCGAGCGCATCTGCCAACGGTTGCACCCAAGCCTCAGAGAACACCCCCAGCAATTGATGCGCAGGCCGGCCAGGATTAATCAAAGGCCCCAACAGATTAAAAATCGTGCGCTGCCCCTCTTCCGCCAAGGCACGCCGCACAGGCATGATCTCTTTAAACGCCGGATGGTATGCTGGCGCAAAAAAGAAACCGAAATTCAACGCATGCAGCGACTCTCGCAGCATCTCATGCGGCGCATCCAGGCGAATCCCAAGCGCTTCCATTAGATCCGCACTGCCACACTTCGAAGTAATCGAGCGATTGCCATGCTTGAACACAGGGACGCCCGCCGCAGCCACCACAAACGAAACCGCCGTCGATATATTAAACGTGCCCGAACCATCGCCGCCCGTGCCACACACATCAATCGCACGACTGGCCCACTCGTCCACGCCTGGATCCACTGCATGCTCACGAAAGGCATGCGCAAACGCTGCTACCTCGGTCGCGGTTTCCCCCTTGTGCGCTAAGGCCAGCAGGCACTCGCGTTTCGAAGTCGCAGACACATCCGAGCGAATCAAAAGTTCGGCAACCACGGTCGCCTGATCGGCCTCAAGGTCGACACCTGCGCTTAGAATATCTGTAAATGGTTTGAGTGCTTGCATAGGAAGGATATCCCGTAAAAAGCAATGACTTCCTCGTTTAAGCTCAAGCTAAAAGCCTAACTCCACCAAAATAGAAAATCTCCGCAGCTCACATTACGTCTTCCATTAGACGCGAATCCAAGTAGCTTGCCACGATGCAACGAACTGGAACCCTAATCCTAGCCCTTTATGTATTGTTCGGCTCGCTCGCACATGGTGCTGAGCTAAGCGTCACCGCTCCCCAGCAAGCACCCTCAAGCTCTGCAGGCTTAAGCTATTCAGACGCCGTGATCCTCGGACTGGTCGAAGGCCTGACCGAATACCTGCCTGTCTCCTCCACCGGCCACCTCATTATTGCCAACGCACTGCTCGGCCTCGATGGCGACGCACCGATGACCGACCAGAGCGGCACACCGATCCTAGTCGAAGACGAGGCTGGCAAGCTACGCCCCTACACGATCGGCGACGCCGCGTATGCTTATGTGATCGTCATCCAGGCTGGTGCGATCGTCGCCGTGGTGCTGCTCTACTGGCGCACCATCCTAACTTTGATTCTCGGCTGTCTCGGCAAAGACCGCAACGGACTCAAACTCGCGATCAACCTCATCGTCGCCTTCATCCCCGCCGCCGTGCTGGGCTTATTACTTAATGACCTGATCGAATCCGCACTTGGCGACAATACCTTTGCCGTCGCCGGCGCTCTCATCGTCGGCGCCTTCGTCATGCTCATCGTCGAGCGTTGGCGTCAGCACGGTAACAAAGGCGCAGTGCCGCCCGAAGACGGCCCTGGCCTGACCGAGCTGACGCTCGGCAAGTCGGTGATGATCGGCTTTTGCCAGTGCTTTGCCATGTGGCCCGGCACCAGTCGCTCGATGGCAACCATCGTCGGCGGCTATCTCGCAGGACTGTCACCCGCGCACGCCGCGGAGTTTAGTTTCCTGCTCGGCCTGATCACGCTCAGCGCCGCCTCAGCTTATAAATTCCTAACCGACGGCTCCGAAATGCTCGCAGCCCTCAACATCGGCCCCGTGCTAGTCGGCTGCATCGTCGCCTTCGTCTCTGCCGCACTCGCGGTCAAATGGCTAGTCGGTTATCTTAGTAAGCATGGTCTCGCAGTCTTCGCCTGGTATCGCATCGCGCTAGCGATCGCGATCTTTGCCATGATGAAGTAGTGGCTCGCGTGACACCGGCATTGCTACGCCATCTCCGGCAGACCTCCGGCTCTCAGCCTCAGCTCTCAGCTCTCAGCCCTCAGCTCTCAGCCCTCAGCTCAGCTCTCAGCCCTCAGCCCTCAGGTCTCAGCCCTCAAGTCCCTAAGCCCTACCGCCACTCGTGCTTCGGATAACGCCCCGCCAGATCTTTGCGCACGTGCTGATATGCGCCGGCCCAAAAGCCGTCGAGATCATCGGTCAGATGTGCCGGCCGTTGATTCGGCGCCAGCAGCTCAACCAGCAACTGCACCTTGCCATTACCCACGATCAAACTGGACCCAGGCACATCATAAAAGTCTTGTAACTTGGATGCGATAAACGCCCGGCCATCTGCTTCGTAGCGGATCCTCGCCGGGTTGCGCCGCCGCGGCAGCTCCATCTCTGCCGGTGCATAGGTATCAATATAGTAGTGCTGCTCGGGGCTAATCCATTCCTTCACCGTCGCCAACACCGGCCGATCCTTAATCTCTTTATAGCTCAGCGCACCGTGGCAAATCTGCTCGACCAACAACTGCCGCGCCTCCTCGTCATCGATCTCGGGCACCTCCGCATCCGGGCAATGCCGCGCCACGAAATTCACCCGCAGTATCCAGTTTTCCACCACCGCATCCCAGCCCTTTAAATTCAAACGCCCCGCCACCACTTCCGCAGCCAGCAGCTCTGCCGCACGATCCAGATCCGGCTCGCCCTGATCCGTCGAGGACAACACCAAATCGCGAAAGCGCCGCTCACTGCGCGCCACCACGCGCCGCAGGCTTGGATCATACGTCGTCTGATTACCATCCGAAAAATCATCTGGAAACAACTCCTCCAACCAGGCGAACTCGACTGCCGTGGCCATACCAAGTAACACCGTCACTTCCCTGCGCACTTCACGCTCCTCAATCTCGGCGGCCACAAATAAGGGCGCATCCACCACGCTCTCGCGGCGCAGCTCGCCCGAGCGCCCATGCACCATACGGCAGCGCCGCGTGCCCGTATCATTGCGCTTCGCCAAGTGATCCGAAAAACCCGCGAGCAAACATTTAGCAATCCGCTCCGCCTCATCCGGCAAGGCTGCCTCCCGCGTGTCTAGGCCCTGTCGCTGCGCAAGCTGTAATAACTGCCGCGCCGTATCGCCCGCCTGCCGCGCCGAGCCGCCATGAATCCCCAGCGCACCACAGGCGTTCGCATTAAACTTCGCCGCCCGCGCCAGATGCCAGGCCTGCAACTGCACAAAGAAATCCGACCGCTGGTCGGCCTGATCTTCGACCTGTCGCAGCTGCTCCTTGCGCACACGCGCATCGCGCGACACCCGATAAAACGAGCGCCCCTGGCTCAAGCCCGCAATCAGCGCCACTTCCGGCAACACGCCGCGACGATCCGCCTCGAGCAACATGCGCGCATAGCGTGGGTGCAACGGGAAGCCCGCCATCTTGCGGCCCATCGCAGTAATCGCGCCCGCTGCATTCAAGGCCCCCAGATCCAGCAACAAATCATGTGCCCTTGCGAGGGCCTTCGGCTCTGGCAGCTCAAACCATGCGAAGGTCTCGGGCTGCGAAATACCCGCCGCCGCCAACAACAATAAGGTCTCCGACAAATCGACGCGCTTCACCTCCGCCTCATCGCGCTCGGCTCGCGCGGCATGCTCGGCCTCACTCCACAGCCGCAGGCAAGTGCCCGGCCCGGTGCGGCCCGCACGCCCCGTGCGTTGCTCGGCCGAGGCGCGACTAATCGGCTCGACCAAAATCGAATTCACCCCACGCCGCGCATCATAGCGTGCAATACGTGCCTGGCCGCCATCGATCACCACACGCACCCCTTCGATCGTAATCGAAGTCTCCGCCACGTTGGTCGATACAATCACCTTGCGACGCGCCCCCGACGACACCGCCCGATCCTGCGCATCTGGCGAAAGTTCACCATGCAGCGGCAGCACCTCGTAACCGCGCGACTCCGGCATGGCCTGCACCGCCTCAATCGTTTTACGAATCTCAAACGCGCCCGGCATAAAGATCAGCATATCGCCCTCGATCCCCTCGCGCACCGCAGCGCGAAACGCCGCCGCCGCGCGCGACCACACAGGCGCCGCATCGCGATTTAAGGCTGCGCCCAAGTAGCGCGTCTCAACTGGATACATGCGCCCCGACGCTTCCACCCGTGCACACGGTTGCAAATAGCCCTCCAACAAATCAACATCCAGCGTCGCCGACATCACCACGATTTTTAGATCCGGCCGCACGGTTTGCACCGACTTCAATGCACAGGAAATACTTAGATCACTGGTCAGGTGACGTTCATGGAATTCATCAAACACCACTGCGCCAACGCCCTTCAGCGTGGGATCTTGTAATATCTGCCGCAGTAGGATCGCTTCGGTCACAAATCGGATCCGCGTGTTCGGTCCCACCACATTTTCAAAGCGTATCTGGTAGCCCACCTCTTCGCCCAGCTTGCAGCCACGCTCCTGCGCCACACGCTTAGCCAACAACCGAGCCGCCAACCGCCGCGGCTGCAGCACCACCACATCGCCCTGCACCTGCGCCGCATCGATAAGAATCTGCGGCACCTGCGTCGACTTGCCCGAGCCGGTCGGCGCACTCAGTACGATCCGCCCATGAGTCGCCAGACCAGTGACGATCTGCTCCGCAACGGCATGAATCGGCAAGGTTAAATGAGAATCAGACATAGACACAGCCTCCAGCAGTGCAGCCCCGCTGCCGAGCCGCAACGCAAAACATGCAGCGTCACTTCCGGCTATGAATTTAACTACCAGCGCAGCCTAAAGCTACTACTCGATTTCAACGATGTAGAAGCGCGCGGCGGCGAGCGACTCGGTCGTATCCGTGACGGTTCGCTCGGTGCCGTTGTCGCTCGCGGTATTCTGCAGCGTCTCCCAAGTCGCGGCATCGAGGCTGTCTTTGTATTTCACGATATAGGTTCTGCCGCCAACGACGGGATCGAAGCTTACTTGCGGGCTACCCTCGCTGTCGCCTGCAATCTGCACTGTAAACAGAGAATTTGAATCGGTGGGATCCAGCCCAGCAGTAAATTCAAAACTGTTTGTCTGGCCATCGCCGTCAGGATCAAGTTCTGGCGCGGCGGAGGCATTGTCTGCTCCGAAGTATTGCACCTGCCAATCATCGCCGAGGCCATCGCCGGCGTAGCTGCCAAAGTTATCCGCGATGCTCTCAAGCACGGTCAGTGCGAGGCTGCCGCTGGCGCCGGCGTAGTCGCCTTGCGCGCTGGCGGCGGTGTCTTGATATACGGTGGCCGTAGTGGCGAGGCCGTTGGCGTCGATGCCAGTGAGCGGCCCGCTGGCCACGCTCCAAGTCACATCGGTAGCGGCGAGCGCAATCAGACTGTCGTCATCGAGTAACTGCGCCGCGCTGAGCTGGCGGGTGGCGGTTTCGTCCACCTTGGTCGGGGTGGCGGCGAGCTGTAGGGCGGTCACTTCGGTGAGCTGGCCGAGGTAGCCGGTCTTGGCGGTTTGCGCCGGGGAGGCGACCGTGGAAATGCCGGTGATCCCGCCGAGGCTGCCATCATTCGTATAGGCGGTGCTGGTGGTGCGCTGGCCGCCTGAGTCAGTGGTGTCGGCGCCGACGCTGTAGTTTGTGCTAGTGCGCGACCCAGCGTCGGCGCTGGCAGTAAGCAGTAGCAGGGTCAACCCGAAATAAGGCACGTTTCGTTGCAGGTTATTGAGATTCATTGTGTTGGTTGGTTGCTTAATTCGATGTTCCAAGTGGCAATTTCTGCGTTGGATGTTCAGCTTTCCTTCTTCACCGCCAGCACCCGATGGCCACGCAAAAAGCCGTTCATCTCGGCTTCCGCCTCGCTGACATTCTTGATCGGGATGGTGAATAGTTTCAGTCGCATTCAAGTGGATGGCTCATGGCCGATTTTTTGGGGGGGGATTCGCCCGCTACGCGGTAAGCTTTTTTCTGGTTCGTAGATTTAATTTCCATTCCCCGCTCCGCTACCGTTCAGCTCACTGACCTAGGGCCAAAACAGCCCGAAAACCAAAGAAGATGTCGCTGTAGTCCGGATCGGCGTTGAAGCGCCCGGCACAGCGCAAGTAGAGGGGGGTGTGGCTCCACTTGCCGCCGCGCAACGCGCGGCGGGTGTCCGAAGTAGCACCACGTGGATCAGTGCCCCCTGCATGCGCTTCGGCAGGGTAATCCCAACACCACTCAAACACATTTCCCGCCATGTCATACAGACCATACCCGTTCGCCGCAAAACTGCCCACCGGACTCGTCGCCGGCACTGTGCCGCCCACGCTACCAATTGCATTGTAGCGGTCTGGGCCCTGGTCGTAGGCTAAGCTATCGAAGGGGGGGGAGTAGTAGTTCGCAAGGTTCTGTGAGATCGTATTACCCCACGGAAACCGCTGACCGCTCAAGCCACCGCGCGCCGCCTTCTCCCATTCCGCTTCGGTCGCCAGACGGTAGCCATTCGCGGTCCAATCCACCTGCACATTGGTCACGTTTACATTGCCCGTCCGATACACCGTCGTATGCGCGTCGTCCGTGTAATACACCGGTGTCTTCCCTGCCTGCTCCGAGCGCGCGTTGCACCACTTCACCACATCATACCAAGTCACCGAATGCACCGGGTGATTCGCCCCCTTGCCGCCGCCCGCCGCAAGGCCCGCGTAGCCGCCGACCAGCGTGGCCCACTGCTGCACCGACTGCCACTGGCTCAGCGTCACCTCGGTCACATCCATATAAAAGGCGGACACCGTCGTGCTGACCGGTGCGGCATTCGTGATATCCGTATCCGCCGCGACGCTGTTCCCCATCGTGAACTCTCCCCCGGGGATCAGCACCATGCCTGGCGGTGGCGATACCACCTGACTAGCCGAGATGGTAGCTCCAGGTGCGAGCCCGCTCGCTACCATCGCATAGCCCACCGCCGCGATCCGCTGGTCGGGCGTAAGGAGCTGGGAGCCGTTAACTCCGTCATTAAACCACACCCGCAGGCGCACATCGGGATTGCCGAAGACGGTGGCAGTAATGGTCGTCATGTTCGCCAGCGCAGTGTCGCCGAGCAGCACCGAGTAGAGGCCCTTGGTCACGGGCAGTGTCACCGCAGCGGTCGGCGGATTTCCAGCGGTGCTGGTTCCGTCGTTGCTCCAGTAGCTGGTGGTGCCGTCTGTGTTGACCAGTGCGAACTTGAACGACCCAGTGCCGTCAAAGTTCACCGCCGGACTGCCGACCGCGACGCGCCCCTGGTAGTTGATGACCTGCGGCACCTGCGCGTGCAGCGCCGTGGTAGCTGTGAGCACCGCAGCAAAGAGGACTGATTTAACCAATGAGAGGGACATAAGATATTTCCTGTATAAATAATAGAATGACTGAACAGTATTAGAGCTAAATGTTGTTAAAATTAAAAAAAATACACACAAGCTTAAAAAAACACCAAGCTCGTCTGCCGCTGCACGTTAACCGGGAATCGCCGCCACCCTCACAAAGCGGCCTCAGCCGATGCAGAGCGCCACACTCCCCGATCTTACGATCGAGGCCCGCACAGCTTGCACGAACTTACCGACCAGCGCAGCGCAGCACATGCAGCGTCACTTCCGGCATACAATTGAGCCGCACGGGCAAGCCCGACGCGCCCGTGCCGCGACTGGTGTAGCCCTGCAACGGGCCCTCGCGCCACACGCCCGAAAGGACGTGGCGCGGCGCACTGCGATCGTGCACCAGCACCCGGCCGCCGGGCAGGCAAATTTGCCCGCCATGCGTGTGCCCCGCCATCAGGAAATCGAAGCCGAACTGTTGCGCGGCAGGGTAGGTTTCTGGCGAGTGCGATAGCAACACCTTGCAGGCATCATCGGGCACACCAGCGAGCGCATGCTCGAAATTATGGCTCTTGTAATAATTCGGGTCGTCGATGCCGACCAAATACAGCGCCGCGTCGCCACGCCGCAGCACTGCATGCTCATTCAACAGAAACTGTATACCGGCCGCTTCCAACACGGGCACTTTAGCCAATGAGTCATGATTGCCGAGGATGGCGTAGCGCGGCACCTCGACCGCTTTTAACATCTCAATAGTCGCCTCAGTTGCGCCTGAGTGATCACTGTAAGTGCAGGTGCGGAAGTCGCCAGTGAGGGCCATCACATCGTACTGCAGAGGCGCAATCACGCGCCGCACCGCGGCTGAAAAATCCGGGTGTAGATCGGCATGCAGATCCGTCAGTTGCAAAATCGTAAAGCCATCAAATGCGGCAGGCAGGCGCTCCAACACCACCTCATTGCGTACCACTTGTATATCAAAGTAATTGCGATGCGCCCGCGCCCACAAACCAGTCAGTTTTAAGCAGCTTCGAATCACGCCATAAAAATCCCAGCAATGCTCAAAGCGAAACCAGCCTCGACTGTTCCCCACGCCGCGCCGCGCGCGCATCCGTCGCTCCGCTCGCAGGCGCGCTGTAAATTCGGCCGCGCCCATACGTTCGGCCAGCGCCTGCAGCGCAGTGTGCTCTGGAGTTCCTGTGGTTAAATGAGGCATCGTTACCTTTTAAGAAATGTAAAATCGCGATGACTGCGAATGCAAATCTGCTCTGAATCACCCCCTTGGGGGAAAATTAAGGAGGATTACGAGTAAGAGTAGGATTACGAGTAAGAGTAGAGTAAGAGTAAAAAACTCATCCCTCACCTCGATTCTCAAGTCTCCCATCCTCAGGCCTCCCATCTCCATTTTCTTAACGCTACGTGCTGGACTCCAATCCGATTCATCGTAACTTGCCGACAATGACGACCGCACAGAAGCACTCAGAAGCCTTCGATAGTATTGAATCCGCCATCCGCGATATCGCCGAGGGTAAGATGGTGATTGTAACTGACGACGAGTCTCGTGAGAACGAGGGCGACTTGATCATGGCTGCCGAAAAGGTGACACCGCAAGCGGTTAACCAGATGGCACTGCATGCGCGGGGCCTGATCTGCGTGCCGATGCTGGGGCATCAATTGCGTCGCCTAGGCATCAGTCCAATGGCTGCCGAAAATCGCGAATCGCACCAGACCGACTTTGCCATCTCAGTGGATGCCGCCGAGGGCATCACCACCGGCATTAGCGCTTACGACCGTGCCGAGACGATCCGGATTCTCGCCGACCCGACTGCGCACCCGGACATGCTGGTGCAGCCTGGCCACGTGTTCCCGCTGCGCGCGCGCCCCGGCGGGGTGCTACAGCGCGCTGGCCACACCGAGGCGGCGGTCGACCTAGCCCAACTTGCGGGCTTGCACCCGAGCGGGGTGATTTGCGAAATTTTAAATAACGACGGCACCCTCGCGCGGGTCCCGGATCTGATTGAGTATAAGAAGACCCACAATCTGAAGCTGATCTCGATCGCAGATTTGATCGAGTATCGCCTAACCCGCGACCGCTTAATCGAGCATATCTTGACGCGCCCTTTTGAATCCGAATTCGGCACCTTCGACCTGCATATCTTCCGCAGTATTTTGGATGATCGCCAACATCTCGCGCTCACGATGGGCGAGCTGACTGCAGAGCCGACATTGGTGCGGGTGCAAAGTGAGAACCTGTTGACTGACATTTTCCGCTCGAAGACGCTCGGCGGACACAACGCGCTGACCTCTGCCATGCAGAAAATTGCCGCGGCCCAACACGGCGCCCTACTGTATATAGAGCAACCACAGGGCGGCGTACAAGTGATCGAAGGAAGTGAAACTGCAGCGCTCAAACAGATCGGTCCGGCGAAAATGGACTTCCGCGACTACGGGATCGGCGCTCAAATCCTGGTTGAGCTCGGCTTAAAGAAAATTCGGCTGCTCTCCAGCACGACTCGTAAAGTGGTCGGTCTCGATGGCTATAATTTGGAAATCGTTGAACAGATCGAAGTATAACCGACCAAGTCATTCGCTTGCACACATAGATTCAAACACCTTGCTAGTTATAATATGTCTAAACAAGCCAAAGTAGCTGTCATTCTCTCAGGCTGTGGAGTCTTCGATGGCGCGGAGATCCACGAATCAGTGCTCACACTCTTAGCCCTCGCGCGCGGCGGAGCCAAAGTCACCTGCGCCGCACCGGACATCGCGCAGCGCCATGTGATCAACCACGCGACCGGCGAAGAGTTAGAAGACGAAGATCGCAATGTGCTGGAAGAAGCGGCGCGCATCTCGCGTGGCGAAATCGAGCACCTCGGCCAAATCAAGCTGAACCAATTCGACGCCATCATATTCGTTGGCGGCTTTGGGGTGGCGAAAAATTTGTCCAGTCTTGCCTTCGACGGCATCGACTACGACATCGACCCAATCATCAACAGTCTGATCCAAGACGCCCACCAACAGTCAAAGGCCCTCGGCTTTATATGTATCGCACCGGTTCTGGCTGCGGCTGCACTTGGCAGTAAAAAGGTGCGCCTGACGATCGGCAACGACGCCGAGACCGCAGCAATCCTCGAGCATAAAGGCGCGCAGCACGTCAACTGCGCAGTGGACGAAATCGTGATCGATACCACCCACCGCGTGGTCACCACTCCAGCTTATATGCTGGCCAAAGACATCCTTCAGGCCGAAGCGGGCATCAATAAACTGGTCACCGCGGTGCTAGAGCTGGCATAATCTCGGGGAAATTAACCTGATTGAATACTTGACGGGGCGATTTTAGGCTCTTTAATCCGCGGCTTTTAAAGACATCGCAGGTCTAATCATTTTTATCTAAGCAAACAAATCTCATGGGACAGCCAAAACGCAAACAATCCAAGCAACGCAGCCGTAAACGCCGTGGTGCAGTTACTTATCAATTGCCACAACTGGCAAAGGACCCACAGGACGGCACACTATTCCGCCCACACCGCGTGAATCCAGCCAATGGCCTGTACCGCGGTCGCCAAGTGCTTGATGTCGAAGCTTAAGCTTCGCGTAAGCCGTAACACTGTACATTTCAAAACCATCTATGGGCGCTAGCGCAGTCAACTGCACCATTGCAGTCGACACCATGGGCGGAGACAAAGGGCCCACTGAGTTCATTCGTGGGCTTTTTTATGCCCTCGAAGAGCTGAAGCTGGACTGCCACTTCACGCTCGTCGGCAATCAGCGACTGCTGGAGCGCCTGCTAAAAGTCGGCAAACTTGAGGGTTACTCAGATCGGATCAATATCGTCCATTCGACTCAAGTGATTGGGATGCATGAAAAACCGATCCAAGCGCTGAAGAGCAAAAAAGACTCTTCGATGGTGAAAGCCATCGCCCTGCTTAAAGACCAACAAGCCGATGCAATGATTAGCTGCGGCAATACCGGCGCTCTGATGGCCGGCGGTACACTGCGCCTGCGCCAGATCGCTGGAGTCGATCGCCCGGCGCTCGGCATTATCGTGCCCAGCAAGCAAAACCCATTCGTCTTAACTGACGTCGGCGCGAACCCAGAGTCGACGCCAGAGAATCTGGTGCATAATGCGGTGCTTGGCGCGAACTACGCAAAAGCCGCGCTCAATATCGCCAACCCACGTGTCGCATTGCTGACTATCGGCACTGAAGAGGGTAAAGGTAATGCCTTAACCAATGCGACCCATTTACTACTGCAAGAAATAGACGGCGTCATCAACTATACTGGCCCGATCGAAGGCTTCCAACTCTTCGACGGCAATGTCGATGTCGTCGTGTGTGATGGATTCGTCGGCAACGTCGTTTTAAAATCAAGCGAAGCACTGTTCGGCTTCATTGGTAGCACGATCCGCGAAGAACTGGTCCGCAACGTAAAACGTAAAATCGGAGCGGTACTCTCCAAGTCAGCGTTCAAGGATATGAAGACGCGCCTCGGGCCCGATCAACATGCCGGCGCTCCCCTCCTCGGCCTGCGCGGCAACATCTTAAAAGCCCACGGATCCTCCAATTACGTCGCCATTGCCAACGCCTTACGCATCGCTCAAGAAGTAGTCATGCATGATATGATTGACTCTATCGGCAGTGACATCAATCAAGCTAATGCATTGACCACTCACTCCGACGCAGAGAACGCCCCTTAGTTATCGCAACGTTCCCTGAAATACAGAGTTTCATCTCTCCTTTGCATGCCTAGCCTCTCACAGTCTGTCACTATAATCGGCACTGGCTCTTACGCGCCAACGAATATCGTAACGAATGACGATATGGCGAAATTCGTCGATACCTCCGACGAATGGATACGCAGCCGCAGCGGTATCGGCGCGCGACACTTTGCAGCCACCGACGAAACCACCAGCGACATGGCATGCATCGCGGGCAAGCGCGCGATCGAAGCCGCCGGAATCGATCGTAGCGAAATCGACCTCATCATCGTCGCGACGATGACGCCCGACATGCCCTTCCCCTCGACCGCATGCCTAGTGCAGAGCAAACTCGGGCTACCAAATGTCACTACCTTCGATATGCAAGCAGCCTGCTCAGGCTTTGTCTACGGACTCAGCGTCGCCAACTCGATGCTGCTGTCTGGCAATTTCAAGAACGCGCTGGTCATTGGTGCTGAGAAAATGAGTGGCATCCTCGACTTCGAAGATCGCACGACTTGTGTGCTGTTCGGTGATGGCGCTGGCGCAGCGGTTCTCTCAGCCACTCAGACGGCAGAAAAAGTCGGCATTTTAGGGGCACTCGGCGGCGCAGATGGGTCCACCCCAAGCTTGCTACAGCAACCAGGTGGCGGTTCCGCCATGCCAGCCACGAATGAGTCGATCGCAGGCCGACAGCACTTCCTCAAGATGAACGGCAAAGAAATCTTCAAATCCGCAGTGCGGGTGATGGGACAAGCCAGTACCGACATCATCGAGCAAATGGGCTACAGCCCAGAGGACCTCAACCTAGTCATTCCTCACCAAGCCAATATGCGTATCATCGAGAGCTTGGCGAAACGCTTGGCCATCCCGATGGAGAAATTCCACAACAACTTAGACCGCTATGGCAACACCTCTGCAGCCTCGGTGCCGATCGCGCTCGACGAAGCCTATCGCGCAGGACGTATCCAGTCGGGCGACCTGATCTTACTGGTCGCATTCGGAGCAGGCTTGACCTGGGCTTCTACACTGATCAGATGGCAGTAACTTCTATGCAACGTACATTCCCACTTCTTCTCGCATTGGGGCTCTTGATGGCGCCCTCATTGCATGCCCTCTCCCTGAATCCATTCAATTGGTTCGGCGCAACCAGCAATGATTCGATCAACCTCGCTAGCAGCGAGAATCAAGATGGTGCAGCAGGACTACTGGCCGTTGGTAAAGTAAACTATGAGGCGGGAAAATTGAGCGCAGCCAAACGTACGTTCAAGAAAATCATCAAGAAATACCCGACCTCCAGCTCAACAGCCGAGGCCCTCACACTACGCGCTCGCGTTTACATGAGCAAAGAACTCTGGGCTAAAGGCTTTGACGACCTACAAAAAGTTATCACTGAGCATGCCAACTACGAGCATTTCGACCGCGTCATCGCCGATCAATTTGATTGTGCCACCGCTCTGATGGAGGGTGCACGCGGACGTATTCTCTGGGTTTTTCCTGGCTTCAAACAATACGGCACCTCCGCCAAGCAGTTTGAGCAAATCGTTCAGAACGCACCTTATAGCGACTACGCGCCGCTCGCCTTGATGAATATTGCGCTGGTTGCTGAGGACACCGCCGAGCCTGAAGATGCGATCGATGCTCTCGACCGACTGATTAACTACTATCCGCAAAGTATGTTAGCTCCAGACGCTTACTACAATCTGGCACAGACCTACTCCGATCTCGTGCAAGGCTATGAATACGACCAAGGCTCAACCCGCCGTGCGATCAGCTATTACGAGGACTTCCTCATTTTGTTCCCTACCAGCAACTACTCTGGCGAAGTCGAAGCCAACCTGAAGAAGATGGAAAACCTGCTCGCCAGCAGCCGCCTCAACCTCGGCGATTTCTACTATTACTTTCGTAATAATAACACGGCGGCACTGGTGTTCTACAACGAAACAATCAGCATCGAGCCAGATTCCGATGCGGCCGCAGAAGCCCGTCTGCGTATACAAGATATCGAAGCAGGCGTGCGCCCGACCAATAAAGCTAGCATCATTCGTAAGCTATTGAGAGCGGAATAACCTCACCACACTTTAATTCTCACTATGAACACGACGTCTCACTTTTCACTCGCCCGTGCGCTCATCGGCCTAGTCTCGATCGTCGTGCTGAGTCTTCTTAACGGTTGCGCCAACTATCACCTAGGCACGTCCGCGCAGATCCCGTTCAAGTCGATCTACATCAAACCCGCGACGAATCATAGCTTCGCGCCACAAGCACAACCAATCGTCAGCGCCCAAATCCGCGAAACCTTCATTCGTGATGCGCGCGTCAAACTCGTCGCCAACCAAGCCGACGCCGACGCAGTACTTTACGTCGACCTCACTGACTACAACCGCTCTGCTGGGTCTCGTAACAGTACCGACACCGCGATTGCTAATAACTTTTACATTCGCCTCACCGCCGAGGTCTCTCTGTTTGACCAGTCCAAAGGCAATTACTTGTTTCAACAACGCTCCATCCAAGCCGATACAAATGCCTACATTGGCAATCCTTACGCGGACAACACTGGGGCTGACGCCGACAATCAAATCATCTCTTACCAGCAAAGTGAGCGCCAAGCAATGGAGCAACTCGCTCGCGAGATCGCCCGTAAGATCACCGACCAAGTGCTCAGCCCTTGGTAAGCGAATTACCGACCATTCGATCATTCAAAGATTCAACTGCAGATCAGGACGGCTGTCGTCAGTCAGAGCACGACCAATACTCCTCGACCGATAAGCGCCTCTTAATTACGCCTTATTCGTAATCCAGACGCAACCATATGGCGGCAGCTCAAGCACTCCGCCGAGGTCCTCGTAAAGCTGACCACTAATAAGGTCGCTCCACGACTCGGTTGCGATCAGATTCAACTCCACCATTGGTATCAATTGAAGCTCGGCGGAGACATTATGCAGCGCAAAAACACTTTGCTCACGATCTAGACTCTCACGCCAAAAAGCGAAGACCTGATCTGAGAAGTGTAGCGTGTATTGGGTCGCGTTGGGATGAAATGCCGGCTGCTGACGACGAACCTGAATCAAGCGCTTCATCTCCGCAAAGACAGCTTGATGATGCCGTTCCGGATCAGCCAAAGCAGCTTCAAGATCATCCGCCTGCCATTGGTAGCGATTGATCGTCCGCGCTCTCCCGGTCTGCGCCATCCCTTCGCGATTATTTTCAGTGCCCAGAAGACTGTGGACGTAAATCGCGGGCATCCCTTCGAGGGCCAACATAATCTTATGTGCACAAAGGAAACGCTCTACCTGCAAGCCATCCTCGCCGCCGCCAATCCTTTGCGCCATCGCACTGTAGAGCGAGATATTTGCCTCATACGGCGTCAAGTCCCCAGTTGCCGTGCGACGCATAGAGATCTCACCGCCTGAATCGCGAAGCGTTTCGATCAGCCCATCAAGTTCACCAGCAGAGAGCAATCCCTCGGCCGGACGCAGACCGATTCCATCATGCGAAGCAATAAAGTTCAAATAAGCCCGACCACGGCGAGCGGGCGGCATCGACATCATCCATGTTTTCAAATGCTTACAATTGCCACTCAAGATCGAATTCAGCAATAGCGGCGGCAGCGAGAAATTATAGATCAAATGCGCCTCATTATCGTTACCAAAATAGCTCAAATTTTCACGATTCGGCACGTTCGTCTCAGTAACAATCACAGCAGATGGCTCGATATTTTCAATCACGACCCGTATCAGCTTAATCAACTCATGCGTCTGAGGCAGGTGCACACAAGTCGACCCAGACTCCTTCCAAAGGAAGGCAATCGCATCCAAACGAAAGTAACGAATCCCCTGCTCCACGTAATAACGGATAATTCGGACAATCTCTAAAAACACTTCCGGATTACGAAAATCAAGGTCCACCTGGTCCTCACTAAAGGTGCACCAGACATGCTTCTCGCCATCGACAGTTTCCACTTTGGTCAACAACGGCGAACTGCGCGGACGAACCACCTTGGATAGATCCTCATAATCCAGACCATTTATAAAGTAATCACTGCCCTTGCCGCGACCGGCCAAAAAGTTCTGAAACCAACGAGACTCTCGCGAGCAGTGATTAATCACCATATCTGCCATGAGATCAAACTCTTCACTAATCGACGCGAGATCCTCCCAAGTGCCGAGTTCGGGATTGACCGCTTTGTAGTCAATCACCGAAAAGCCGTCATCCGAGCTGTAAGGATTAAACGGCAGCACATGCACACTACTAAACGTGGCTTTGAGGTCACGCATCAGGAAATTCTTCAACTCACGCAGCGGCGCACGTACCTCACTCACGATCGAATTACCATAAGTGATTAACATCACGTCTGACTCGTCCCATTTACTGGTGCCAAATGCAGTGGAGGAAGATTGCTCAGACATTCCACCTGCTTCAAAAATCTGTTCAGTAATCGCCTCGGCTCGCTCCGCGCCATAGACCTCGGTCACGTGCTGCGCCATGCGCTGACGCACCCGCTGCGCCTTGGGATTCAGCGATGGATTCGTCACGACCTCCGAACCAAACTCATGGCGATCATCTTCAACCGCCTCCTTGATTTGATGCAATATGTCCGGAACTGCCGCAATCACTCGATTCCAACTCGGCATAAACGGCACATCCATTGACTTCTTCGGATCGAGAAAATCTTCACCTGCTTGCAAAATATTTTCAGCAAATACCTCAACCGTAGACCCTTCGATGTGACGATCATACTTCAAACCATTGATTGCCGCATCGCTGTAATAGCTATCCACCAAATCCAGCGCGATTCGGTAATAGGCTGCCTTAATCGTGCGAACATGCTCATGCGAAAAAACCTGTCCCTGCGTCGCCATCTTCCGATAGAGCGACTTAGTAATATCACAACTCATTTTTGACAGCCCACGCGATCGATCCTCCAATGATAGATCCTGATGCTTGTGATCATAGGTATCCGCCACATCAACCTGGCAAATTTGATTCGTCGCATAGTTGCGATGCATCTCCGAGAGTACCCCCATCTCCAGACCCCAATCAGATGGAATACGAATATCCTCAATCACATCGGTCTGCAGCGAAAATTCACCCGCAAGCGGGTAGCGAAAACTGTCTAAATAATCGAGGTAGTCATTCGCACCACAAACCTTCTTTAACGCACGAATCAGTGGAGTGACCAACAGTCGACAAACACGCCCATTCATCGAATCATTTGCAACACGAGCGTAGAACCCCTTACAAAACTTATAACTAAACGCTGGGTTCGCCACTGGGTAAATCAGACGAGCGAGCATATCGCGCTTGTAGGTCGTAATATCACAGTCATGCAGTGCCACCGCCTTCGCCTTTCCAGCAGCTAGCACGTAACCAAACATATACCAGACGTTGCGTCCCTTGCCCATTTCCTTCGGAGCCAGCCCCTTCTCACTCAGCAACGCATCAATCTTACGCAAGCGCGGGCCATCATTCCAAAGGACCTCAGGCATCTGCGGCAATCGACTAAAAAACTGCAACGCATGCCGATACTCTGCCTCATTCGCACGATCTAGTCCGACCACGATTTGATCCAAATACGGCACCTCCGCAATCTCATCCAACATGGCAGAAAGCGCAGGCCCCTGCAGCTCGGAATATAGCGACGGCAGCACTAAGGCCATCGGACGACGCTTGCGAAACTGCATCAAATCAGCCTCCAGCTTTTCGAGTGGCCGATCATTCAGTTGGTGCAGTGTTGTAATTAATCCGTGTTGATGAAAGTCGCCCATAATATGTGTATTAAAATTAGTCGTTTGAAATCAGGAGTTTTAAGAGTCGCAGAAAGTTAAATCGGCACGAATCACTGCAAAGCCGAAGCTCCGAGCTCATCTCTAATGATCGTTAGAATCGCTTCGTTCCAACCGGCAGTCGCCGGCATCGAAGCAGTGAGCACACGCGGCGCTTGCGGCGAAATATGCGGCCCATCCGCATGTGGAATGACCACCGCAATATTTGCCACCTCAAGCATCGCTTGATCGTTTTGGCTATCGCCCAGCGCCACCACCACCCATTCCACACCAGGCATCGCCTGCTGATACAGGGCCTTCACTGCTTCAGTGCCACTAGCTTTATCAGCAGGTCCCATCAAATGTAGAAAGCGCCCCCCCCTCAAAAGTCGGATGCCGTCTTTCGCTAATGAGCGTTCAAACGTCTCACGCCGGGCTAAAGTATCTTTCCACAAAATCGGCTCAGTCGCATGGCGCGATTGAGCGCGACTCGCCGCGGCAGAACTCAAGCCAGTATGCTCGGCGACCATCGCAGTCGACCAATCCGCAAAGCCATCGAATAGGTAACCCTCAGCCTCACGCAGCGCATGGGCGCGGCTCAGAATAAAGTCGCGAGAGAGCCCCGTGACCTCGATCCAATCATTCCCTGAGCGATGGAAAGTCTGAGGCTGGTCCAGCAAGCCCGACTCTTGCGGCACAGCTAGCAAGCCGCCGTTCTCCGCAACCATAGGTGCAAACGTGCCCAAGCGATGCGCCAAATCCTTCATTTCAGACAGGGTCTTACTCGAATTGAGTACCAACGGAATGCCTAAGGTCTTCAGACGGTGTAGCGCAGGTCGCGCTTCCTCCCAAGAATAGGAATCATCTAGCAGTGAACCGTCGAGGTCCGTCACGACCAGCAGTTTCTTTTTCGCAGACATCGCTACAAAAATTAAATTAAGACGCTTCTGAACGCACTGCTATCGCGCCCAACTCACGCGACTCTACCATCACATGCCAACAAAACTTAGAGAGCTCACAAAGCCATTCAGTAAATTCGCTATAGTGTGTTCGGAGAATAATAAGCGCAGCATACATAATATGATGCCATGCAGGAATGATGCCAATTTGAAGATCAACCAAAGACTTGCCATCGCAGACCTTAAATCACTGCCTAATTCCGCTGATTGATCTCAGTATCACGCCGACCCTCAATCTTCCAAGTACATCCCAAGGCGATGCACCGCCACAGACGACCTCAGCACCACTTTAAACTTCACATCGCCAGATATTCCAGTTTGCTCCCTTATTTTTAAATATCAAACAGCTCTCGATGACGACTGTGTGACGATTGTGCGCTGAAAGCCCTAGACCTGAGCCGGATCGACGAATTGCAACGAACCGTCTTCCATCAAGCTACGATAATAGCACCCAGAGCGTGCAACACCCGCTTTATTCTTGGAGTGACATGCGCCCTGCCCTGCTGGTGTGACTGAATACAAAATAGAATTCTGCTCACAATTGACACGGATCTCTTCAATTTTCAAATAATCCCCACTGGTCTTGCCTTTGACCCATAACTCATTGCGGCTGGTGCTCCAGAATGTCGCCATGCCGCACTCGAGTGCAGTCTGAAGGGCCAATTCGTTTGCATAACCAACGATCAGCACTTCGCCGGTCTTGGCATCCTGCGCGATTGCCGGCAGCACATCTGCGCCGCAATTTGCCACCTTACGCAGCTTGGTAAAATCAAGATTAAGGACTGCTCCCTGTTCTAATTCTTCATGTGTCATACCTGTGGAGTAAGCTCTCACAAACGCCTGAGTCGAGTTTCGAATTTAAATTCTGTATGGTTGTAAAATGAAGAATTCATACATAAACACTGATTTTCCCTTTCAATTCAATCCCATCGGGCCATCGTGCTAACTTCCACCACAGCAAGAACTCGGTGCCCAAAGCACCTCAAACACACAAACTTATGAACACAGCCACCACCACTCGTGCTGCAATCCTCTCCCAAGCAGCCAACGAAGCCCGTGGGCTTGCGATCGATGCAATCCACGCCTGCAGCTCTGGCCACCTCGGCCTACCACTCGGCTGCGCAGAAATCGGCGCCGTCCTATTCGGCGACAACGGCACTCCGCTATAATCCCGCTGCACCAAAATGGCTCAACCGCGACCGCTTCGTACTCTCAGCTGGCCACGGCTCGATGTTTGTTTACTCATGGCTGCACCTTGCTGGCTATGACCTCTCTCTAGAAGAAGTGAAAAACTTCCGCGTGCTCGGCTCCGAGACCCCAGGCCATCCTGAGTTCGGCGACACTGCCGGCGTTGAAGCCACCACCGGCCCACTCGGCCAAGGCATCGGCAATGCGGTCGGGTTCGCGCTTTCCGGTAAGCGTGCGGCGGCACAGTTCAACACCGCCGACCACACCATCTTCGATCAACACATCTTCGCACTCAACGGCGACGGTTGCCTACAAGAAGGTGTCGCCAAAGAAGCGATCGCTTTTGCGGGGCACAACCAGCTCGACAACCTTATCCTCATCTATGACTCCAACGACGTCACGCTCGACGCGATGGCAACACAGTCGCAAAGCGAAGATGCCGAAGCGTATTTTATCTCTCAAAGCTGGGATGCGATCACCATTGACGGTCACGATCTGACTGCGATTAAGGAAGCCATCGCTCACGCTAAGTCCAATGACAACGGTAAACCAACCGTCATCATTGCGAAGACTACAATCGGCAAGGGCATTCCTGAAGTTGCCGGCACAGCAGCCGGCCACGGCGAAGGCGGCGCAAAGTTTGCCACTGAAGCTCGCAAGGGGCTCGGCCTACCGGAAGAGACTTTTTACGTTTCTGAAGGTGTTCGTGCACACTTCGCTGCACAAGCCGAGGCAGGCAAAGCCGCCTTCACTGAGTGGGAAGCAACCTACGCAGCATGGAGCGCAGCAAACCCGGTACTGGCTGCTGAGCTCGAAGCATCCGTCAAAGGCGAGATCCCTGCCGATCTCGTCAGCCGCATCCCAGAATTCGATGCTGGTACTGGCTCAGCAACACGCGCCTCCGGTGGCGTGGTCATGCAGTCCCTTGCCAAGGAAGTGCCACAAGTCATCACTGGTTCCGCTGACCTTTATGGTTCTACCAAGAACTACATCAAAGACGGCGGCGACTTCTCCGCCCAAAACTTCGGTGGTCGCAACATCTGGTTCGGTATTCGCGAACACGCAATGGGCGCAATCTGCAACGGTATCGCGTATGACGGTCTATTCCGCCCAAGTGGCGCGACCTTCCTCGTCTTCGCGGACTACCTTCGTCCCGCGATCCGCCTTGCGGGCCTCGCCAAGTTGCCCGTCACTTACATCTTCACGCACGACTCTGTTGGTGTCGGTGAAGACGGCCCAACGCACCAACCCGTCGAAACAGTCAGCGGCCTGCGCGTGATCCCGAATCTTGACGTCATTCGCCCATCTGATGCCGAAGAAACCGCAGCCGCATTTGCAGCCGCAACACTTCGCACCGATGGCCCGACCGCATTGATCCTCACTCGTCAAAACATCCCTGCGAATGACAGCATCAGCATCGCCGATCGTCGCGAAGGCACCCTCAAGGGTGGCTACATCGCGAAGCAAGAATCTGGCGACCTGAAACTCATCATCATGGCAACAGGCTCTGAAGTGCAACACGCACTCGGCGCAGCGGATCAACTGGGTGACGGCGTACGCGTCGTGTCTCTCCCTTGCTTCGAGCGCTTCGAACGCCAATCAGCAGACTACATCGAAAGCATCCTGCCACTTAGCTGCACCGCACGTGTTGCCGTTGAAGCAGGCGTCTCCAGCACATGGGGCAAGTATGTCGGCCTCACCGGCAAGACAGTCTGCATCGATCGCTTCGGTATCTCTGCTCCCGGCGACACTGTTATGGCCGAACTGGGTATGACTGCCGACAACGTCGCAGCCGTCGCCAAAGAACTACTCTAAACCGTAGCCACGCTTTGAATACAACAGGCCGCCCACATGGGCGGCCTTTTTTGT
>CAJJBN010000019.1 GCA_905182435.1 Opitutaceae bacterium BACL24 MAG-120322-bin51
CTCTGCCACGGCTTCCATTGGAATGATTCCCGAAGTCAATTGCTTCTCGTCTCGCAGAGCCTTACGAATGTCACACTCAGTCTGCAGGTTTAGCCAGAAACGCGGACTTTGCCGAAAATAGGCCCCCAATCGAACCGACATCGGTGCGGTAATCGACCGACGCCCCAGAACGATCTCATTCACCGAACGCGGCGTCACCCCAATCGCCCGCGCCAAAGCATTTTGCGATAGCTCCAAGGCATCCAAATACTCTTCTTTCAAAATCTCCCCCGGAGTTATATTGCCAGCATTCATATCCTATAAAGATATAGGATACATAAACCGAAGCAAGGCCATACCAAGAAGTCCTCGATAGCCCACAAAGCATCATCTTCGACGAAGCCGAAAACCGCCTGCACGCGCAAAAGGCAATCATGGCGAAGCTGGTTGAACTGAACAGCTAAAGGAGCGTGGGCGACCCGCCCACATTAGCCAACAACGAGGGCGAGTCGCCCTCACTCCATTTCAAAACGCATCTCAGCAATGAGATGCGTTTTTCGTATCCAGCCTTAGCGCAAAATTATCGGACATAAAATCATCGTCCCCGACATCCCCCGGCCTCACGATCGAGGCCACACACTCCCATCAGCCCGCCGAATCCCTTAAAATTTCAAAATTCGGGGTTGGACGTATGGCGTTGCACGTTCAAATTGACGATTTCCCCTCTGTTGTTACCTTTCGACCTTCTGACCTAATTTTTTCTTTCAGTCGCCCCAACGGCACCCACTTCAATCACCCCTACGGGGCAAATCGTTCCGACTCACCCCCGATTCATTTCATTCATTACCCTTCGGCGGCGCTCAGCAGCATCTTCGCGCTACTTGCGCTCCGTCCACTTTTCTTAACCGTCCCACTTTCCCACCTACTCAATGTCCGCTAAATATACTGAAGACAGCATCAAGTCCCTCGACTGGAAAGAACACATACGCCTGCGCCCAGGGATGTATATTGGCAAGCTCGGCGATGGCTCGTCTTCTGACGACGGCATCTACATTCTCCTCAAGGAGGTGATCGACAACTCGATCGACGAGTTCGTGATGGGCAACGGCAAGGTGATCGAAGTCAATATCGACGGCACACACGTCGCCGTGCGCGACTACGGCCGCGGCATCCCTCTCGGCAAACTCAAGGACTGCGCGTCCAAGATCAACACCGGCGCGAAATACGACTCCGAGGCATTCAAGAAGTCGGTCGGCCTCAACGGTGTCGGCATCAAGGCGGTCAACGCCCTCTCTTCTGAATTCCAAGTTCAAGCCTACCGCGAAGGCGTGACCCGCTCGGTGACATTTTCCCAAGGCGAAGTCCTCTCTGAGGACAAGAAAGACAAATCAGCCAAGGGAGCAGAAAACGGCACGGCGCTGCGCTTCGATCCAGACCCGGAAATTTTTGGCGTCATCCGCTACCGCGACGACTATGTCGAGGACATGCTCTGGAACTACGCCTACCTGAATCGTGGGCTGACCATCCTCTACAACGGCAAGAAATTTAAATCCGAGCACGGCCTAAAAGACCTGCTCAAGAATAAGCTGGATGGCGAACCGATGTATCCGATCGTCCACCTCAGCGACGCAGATATCGAAATCGCGTTTACCCACAACGACTCTTACGGCGAAGACTACTACTCCTTCGTCAACGGCCAGCACACCACCATGGGCGGCACGCACCTCGCAGCCTTCCGCGAAGCACTGGCCAAGACCATCAAGGATTTCTTTAAGAAGGACTTCGACGCCGTCGATATCCGCACCTCGATCTGCGCCGCAGTGGCGATCAAAGTCGAAGAGCCCGTGTTTGAGTCGCAGACCAAGACCAAACTTGGCTCAACTGAGATGGGACCGAAAGGCCCGACCGTCCGCACCTTTTTGATCAACTACATCAAGCAGGCGCTGGACAACTACCTGCACCGCAATCCGGAAACGGCTGAGATTCTGGTTAAGAAAATCCAAGAGTCCGAGCGCAACCGCAAGGAGCTCAAAGGCATTCAGAAGCTTGCCAAAGACCGCGCCCGCAAGAACAAGGTGCATAATAAGAAGCTACGCGATTGCCGCGTCCACCTCGGCACCAAGAAGGATCGCCGCCTCGAATCCACTCTCTTCATTACCGAGGGCGATTCCGCTTCCGGTTCGATTACCAAGGCGCGCGATGTGAATACGCAGGCCGTGTTCTCACTCAAGGGCAAGCCGCTCAACTCGTTTGGATTGACCAAGAAAGTCGTTTACGAAAACGAGGAGTTCAACCTTCTGCAAGACGCGCTTAACATCGAGAACGGCCTCGAAGATCTACGCTACAACAATGTTGTGATCGCGACCGATGCCGACGTCGATGGCATGCATATTCGCCTGCTGCTCATCACCTTCTTCCTGCAATTTTTCCCAGAGTTGATCAAGCAAGGGCATCTGCACATTTTGCAAACACCGCTATTTCGCGTGCGTAACAAGAAGATCACCCGCTACTGCTACAGCAATGAGGAACGCCTTGCGGCGATGGAAGAATGCAAGCCCAAGCCTGAGATCACTCGCTTCAAAGGTCTGGGTGAAATCTCGCCCGACGAGTTTGGCCACTTCATAGGCAAGAACATCCGCCTCGATCCAGTCATCATTGGCAAAGGTATGACGATTAAAGACATGCTTACGTTCTATATGGGTAAAAATACTCCCGACCGCCAGACCTTCATCATCGACAATTTGAAGGTCGAAAAAGACGCACCAGAAGCAGTCAGTGCTTAGCCGCTGCGCGGCGACTGAATAGGCATTGAAGAAGTGCTAAAGGAGCGTGGCCGACTCGCCCACGTCATCCTACTACGTGGGCGGGTCGCCCTCACTCCATTTTACAAAGCGACAAGAGTGTCGCTGCTACGGTTTAGACCGACTGCCCTCTGAGCTGACTGCGAAAGGAGCGTGGCCGACTCGGCCACGTCATATTACTACGAGGGCGGGTCGCCCTCACTCCATTTTACAAAGCGACAAGAGTGTCGCTGCTACGGTTTAGACCGACTGCCCTCTGAGCTGACTGCGAAAGGAGCGTGGGCGACTCGCCCACGTCATATTACAACGAGGGCGAGTCGCCCTCACTCCATTTTAAAAAGCGACAAGAGTGTCGCTGCTAGCCACGAAAAAGCCCCGACTGTTGCCAGTCGGGGCTTTGTAGTAATGATGTGCTAAGTGTTGAGCAGATGAAATTCCCAGAGGAATTACATCATGCCGCCCATGCCACCCATGCCGCCCATGCCGCCCATGTCAGGCATGCCACCAGCAGGTGCGCCGCCTTCTTCAGGAGCGTCTGTGATCATGCACTCTGTCGTGAGGAGCAGACCAGCAACCGAACCAGCGTTTTGAAGCGCAGTGCGAGTTACCATGGCTGGATCAACGATACCAGCAGCAAGCAGGTCAACGTATTCGCCAGTCGCGACGTTGTAGCCCTTCGAGCCTTTCGACTTGAGAACTTCAGCAACAACGAGTGAACCTTCAACACCAGCGTTGGTGCAAAGCTGACGAAGCGGAGCTTCGATCGCGCGGCGAACGATGAGTGCGCCGAGTTGCTCGTCGCCTTCAAGTTCAGCAGCAGCCTTCTCGATTGCTTTAGCAGCGCGAAGAAGCGCGACACCACCGCCAGGGAGGATGCCTTCTTCAACAGCAGCGCGAGTCGCGTGAAGGGCGTCATCAACGCGATCCTTCTTCTCTTTCATTTCCGGCTCAGTTTGTGCACCAACATTGATAACAGCAATACCACCAGCGATCTTAGCGAGACGCTCTTGCAGCTTCTCACGATCGTAGTCGGAAGTCGTCGCTTCGATCTGACGGCGAATTTGCTTCACGCGACCTTGGATCTCAGAGCTCTTACCGCCACCTTCGACGATAATGGTGTCTTTCCTTATCAACAGAGATGCGCTTTGCCTTACCGAGAGTCGCTGAGCTGAACATTCTCGAGCTTGATGCCGAGATCCTCAGTGATGCAACGACCGCCAGTGAGAACAGCGATGTCCTCGAGCATTGCCTTACGACGATCACCGAACCCAGGAGCCTTTACAGCTGCTACGTTCAATGTGCCACGGAGCTTATTCACAACAAGTGCTGCAAGCGCTTCGCCTTCGATGTCTTCTGCAATGATGAGAAGTGGCTTGTTGGTCTTAGCAACGATCTGAAGGAGTGGCAGGATTTCGTTGAGGCTGCTGATCTTCTTTTCATTGATCAGGATGTGTGCGTCGTCGAAGTTAACTTCTTGAGACTCTGCGTCGGTGCAGAAGTAAGGAGAAAGGTAGCCCTTATCGAACTGCATACCTTCGACTACGTCGAGAGATGTTTCGATGCCCTTGGCTTCTTCAACTGTGATTGTGCCGTCTTTACCAACGCGGTCCATTGCGTCTGCAATGATGTCGCCGATTTCAGAATCCCAGTTAGCAGAAACAGTCGCAACCTGACGAATTTCTTCGCGGTCCTTGACCTTCTTGCTCTGCTTGGCGAATGCAGCAGTCGCAGCTGCAACAGCCTTACTGATACCACGCTTGAGGTAGATAGGGTTAGCGCCGGCAGCTACATTCTTGATACCTTCACGATAAACCGCTTCAGCAAGAACCGTCGCAGTTGTCGTGCCATCACCTGCAGAATCTGCAGTCTTAGAAGCGACTTCGCGCACCATTTGTGCACCCATGTTTTCGAAAGGATCAGCGAGATCGATTTCCTTAGCAACTGTAACACCGTCCTTAGTGACAGTTGGTGCGCCGAATTTTTTGTCGATCAGAACATTACGTCCCTTCGGTCCGAGTGTTACTTTAACTGCACGTGAAAGTGTTTCGACCCCTTTAAGAATCTTCTTGCGTGCTGCTTCATCAAATAAAATTTGCTTAGCCATAATATGTTATTTCTTTAAAATTGTGTGTATTAAATAAGTGAGACAAATCGCTTAAGCGATGACGCCGAGGATGCTATCTTCCTCGATCAAGATGTATTCAACACCGTCGACTTTGACGGGTGTGCCACCGTAGCCTGGAAGGAGAACTTTGTCGCCCTTCTTGACATTGAAAGGGATCGCTTTCCCGTTTTCGTCTTTCTTGCCAGTGCCAAGTGCTACAACTTCAGCTTCCTGAGACTTTTCCTTAGCGGAATCAGGAATGATGATGCCGCCGCGGACTTGTTCATCTTCTTCAATGCGCTTCAATAGAACGCGTTCACCGAGTGGTTTGATCTTCATAGTATTATTTATTTATTGTTTGGAGAATTGGTTGATTAAAAAAAGGTGCGCATCAACCAGTCGTTCATACGCACCTCTTGAATAAGATTATTTCTTGTCTTCATCGACGACTTCGAAGTCAGCGTCAACTGTTTCGCCGTCAGCTTGCTTAGCATCAGTCGCAGCGTCGCCAGTTGGCTCAGCACCTTCTGGTCCTGCAGCAGCACCTTCAGCAGCTTGCTGGCTATACATTTCTTCAGCAAAGGATTGCATGATCTCATTGATCTTATCCTTCGGTGCTTTTAATGCATCGACGTCAGCGTCTTGGTTTTCAAGAACAGCCTTGCCTTCAGCAATCGCAGCTTCGAGCTCAGTCTTCTTGTCCGCAGGGATCTTGTCGCCAAGATCAGTGATCTGCTTTTCGGACTGATAAACGATGTTGTCGAGTTCGTTGCGTGCTTCGACGCCAGCCTTGAGGGCTTCGTCTTCGGTCGCGTGTGCTTCGGCTTCGCGCTTGAGCTTTTCGACTTCATCCTTATCGAGACCGGACGAACCAGAGATAGTGATGTGCGTCTCTTTACCAGTGCCTTGATCCTTAGCGCTGACGTTAAGGATACCATTGGCATCGATATCGAAAGTCACTTCAATCTGAGGAGTGCCACGAGACGCGGAAGGGATACCGTCGAGACGGAAGTTGCCGAGTGTCTTGTTATCCTTCGCCATCGGGCGCTCACCTTGAAGCACCTTGACGTCCACAGCAGTCTGATTGTCTGCATAGGTAGAGAATGTTTGGCTCTTCTTAGTAGGGATCGTGGTGTTACGCTCGATCATGGCAGTTGCTACGCCACCTGCAGTTTCGATTGCAAGTGTGAGCGGAGTCACGTCGAGAAGAAGCACGTCACGCACATCACCTTGAAGGACGCCACCTTGGATCGCAGCACCGATCGCTACCACTTCGTCAGGGTTCACACCTTGGTGTGGTGCTTTGCCAGTAAGCTCAGTCGCGATCTCAACGACCTTGGGCGCACGAGTCATGCCACCAACGAGCACTAGCTCGCCGAGTTCTGACTTCGAGTGACCAGAGTCCTTGAGGCATTCCTCGAAAGGAGCTTTGGTGCGTTGGTAGAGTGCGTCACAGATCTGTTCGAGCTTCGAACGAGTGAGCTGGATGTTAAGGTGCTTCGGTCCGCTGGCGTCTGCAGTGATGAACGGAAGATTGATATCTGTGCTCTGAGTTGAGGACAGTGCGATCTTCGCCTTCTCTGCTTCTTCCTTGAGGCGTTGAAGTGCCATCTTGTCGGTGCGAAGGTCCATACCTTGCTCCTTCTTGAAATCTTCCACTAGGTAGTCGATCAATGCGCTATCCCAGTTATCACCACCGAGGTGCGTGTCACCGTGAGTGGCCTTCACTTCGAACACACCGTCGCCGATTTCGAGAATCGATACGTCAAACGTGCCACCACCGAGGTCATACACCGCGATCACTTCGTCTTGACCTTTATCAAGACCATAAGCGAGCGCCGCAGCAGTCGGCTCGTTGATGATACGCTTCACCTCGAGACCAGCGATTTGCCCAGCATCCTTAGTGGCTTGGCGCTGCGCATCATTGAAGTAAGCGGGCACAGTGATCACCGCCTCTGTGACTGTTTCGCCGAGGTATGCTTCGGCATCAGACTTGAGCTTTTGCAAGATCATCGCAGAAATCTGCTCTGGAGCGAATTGCTCCTTCTTGCCTTTAACTTCACACTCGATGTAAGCGTCGCCGTTCTTGCCCTTAACGATGTCGTAAGGAAGGCTCTTCGCTTCTTCCTCAACTTCAGAGAACTTACGTCCGATGAAGCGCTTCGCGGAGAAGATCGTGTTACTAGGATTAGTCACAGCCTGGCGTTTTGCAGCCTGACCTACGAGACGTTCGCCATTTTTCGCGAACGCCACAACAGAAGGAGTGGTGCGGGCACCCTCCGAATTTGGTATGACAACAGATTCCCCGCCTTCCATTACGGACATGCAGGAGTTTGTCGTGCCTAAGTCGATTCCAATTATTTTAGCCATGCCAATCTCAAAGCAAATGCGATGCCACGAGCCGAAAAATCACATAAGCAACTGAGCATCAACAATTTTAACATAAAGCACCAGAATCCGAATGACCACAGCGCACAACAATGCGCGCCACTATGTCACAGTTCGTGTCACACGAAGTAGGTACTGTCCCTCACTGTGACACAAAAATCGACGCGCTGGCCCGAACTGATTGCATTTCGTAGAATTATAGCTTCAACTGCGGGTAATGCTGCCGCTAAAGAAGAAAAAGAAAGTCGATTATGAAGCGCTCAACTCGCCGCTCATGCGTATCCCACGCATGGATGTCGCAACTGCGCGCAACTTCATCGACATCGGCATTTTCGAAATCTACGAGCTCCAAGGTCGCGCCCCCGAGGTATTGTTTGAGGAGGCCCAGTTGAAGAATCAAGACATACCAGACGATCGCATGCGCTACTTCCGCATGGCGGTTTACTACGCCGAGACTCCCGAACCCGATCACGCCAAGATGCATCCTGATGAGTGGAACTAGACCAACACCGAGAGCAGCCGCTAAACTACCAGTCATGATTGAAGACAGCTCAATTCCAAGCGAAGTCCCCGTCATGACACTCAGCAGTGCCGTGCTTTTTCCGCAGGCGATGATGCCGCTATTCATTTTTGAGCCGCGCTACAAAGAGATGCTCAGCGACGTGCTCAACAACGACCGCATTTTCGCAGTCGCTACACTTGACGAACGCAGCGAAGACGCGACCCACTCCGAAATGCCTTACTCGATCGCAGCGATTGGCGTCGTGCGGGCCTGTAAAAAGAACCCCGACGGCAGCTCAAATCTTGTCTTGCAAGGACTCGCCCGCGTCGAGCTCGAAGCGATCGTCAGCGAAGACCCTTACCGCACAGCCCGCATTCGTCAAATTCTCAGCGAATCAGGCGGCCCGGAAGACCAGATCGCGACTCTGAACAGCCGACTACTCAGCCTGATCCAAACCCAGCGTCGACTCGGCGCAGACATTCCCAAGGAGGTGCTGCAATTTCTAGCTAACATCAGCGAACCAGAAAACGCACTCGATCTGGCGATCTACACGCTTTGCTCATCTGCGCCGCTCAAGCAAGAGCTTCTAGAAACGCGCGGCATTGTACCACGCTACGAGAAATTTGCCAACTTTCTACAATCCGAAATCGAACGCCTCAAGCTCGACATTCAATTAAAAGGCAACCTGGACGATAAAAATATCGGACACAACTAGTGCGCCTGGGGCTGTCTCAGCAATTTAGATTCTGCCCGAATCTTAGTGTTTTTGGTGGAGGGACGCCGTCCCCGGCGCCCTCAGTTTACCAAGCTGGGAGTCGCCTAAATGTCATAAATACAAGCCAAGGTGACGCACGGGCATCGAGACGATGCCCCTCCGGCCTTTAGCTCGAATGAAAACAGCAACTTATTGCATTTTGAGACAGCCTCCAAGCAAGGCAGCCCCGCTCAATCAGTTCTTTGGTTTCTGGAAATAGAAACTCAACAAGCCAGGGTTTACATCAATCGTCTCGATTTTAACCAGTGACAACAGTTGGCCTCCGATTCGATTTTCGACTTCGAATGCAAATCGGTAACCATCGATCTCGCGGTAATCACGGTACTGCGTCTCTAAGCCCAACGTTCCATCCTGATGAATTTGCTCACGCTTGAGAACAAGCCCACTTCTTGAATCTAGATAGTAGCGCACAAAAGGCTTACGAAACTTACTCACCTCCAACACATTAACGTTCGTATCGCCAAGTTTCTCATTGCCCATAAAAGAGATCTGATTCCACGACTTCTCTAAATGGCGAATCAAGGGACTGTCAAAATCAGCCTCATCACTAAGTGCTGAGAGTTGATCGGTCGACAAATCTTCAATTGTCACCTCACCTCCGACCTTTGTGCGCTGCCAGCCTTGACGACCATTAAAGCCGCAAACAATCGACGTCTCACCCGCATTCAAACGATAACGAATCGAGTTTGGGCGCTTCTTGCGCATCAAAAATTGATAGCTCGTCCCATTCCTGAACTTGAGATCCCTCAATACTCAGCGAAGACAATGCTGCCACCGATCGCAGCCCACCTAGGGTCTCCGTATAACGCTCAAGGATACGCTGAACATTGTATGAATTACTCGAGTTCGCCATCACCTCAAATGAAAAGGATACGAATACACAGCTAAGAATAAAAAAGAGTCGCATTTAAACTACCATGAACAGCGCCACCCGCTTCAGGCAAGCCAATCCAACAAAACACCCAAAGATCCACGCCTCTATGATTGTAATAGCGTAACGAATTCCTTAGCACTGTTATTATGTCTGCAGAAAATATCTCTACTTGGCTCCTACAGTTTAAACTCGGCGTCGGGATGGCCGAAATTTTGGGACTGCTCCTATCGGCACTTTACCTCGTGATACTCGCTTGGCTAGCCAACTACGCCGCCAAGCGCATCATCACCTCAGTCATCCATCCATTGATTCATAAATCTGGGGCCAAATGGGATGATCAACTCACAGAGCAGCGTGTTCTCATACGCTGCTCACATATTGTCCCAGCAGCGATCATTCACATCTTCACGCCGACACTGTTTGCAACCCACCCACAGCTCATCGCCTTTTGCCAAGTCGTGGTAAACACCTACCTGATCGTCATCGTCCTCTTGATTATCGATGGTCTGCTCAACTTCTGCCGCTCCATTTGGGATCAACTACCGGTCGGTAAGCGCTTCCCCGCCAAGAGCTTCATCCAAGCCGCGAAGCTGGTGATCAACCTCATCGGTTGCATCTTTATCCTCGCAGCCATCCTCGGCAAATCCCCCCTCGTCTTGTTCTCAGGGCTCGGTGCGGTCACCGCCATTCTGCTACTCATTTTTAAGGACGCCATTCTCGGCTTGGTTGCTGGCTTTCAACTATCGGTTAACAATATGGTCATGGTGGGCGATTGGATCGAGATGCCTGGACGGGGTGCCGATGGCGACGTGATCGACGTCTCCCTGACCACCGTAAAAGTGCAGAATTGGGACAAAACGATCACCACGGTACCGACTTACGCGCTCATCTCCGACTCCTTTAAAAACTGGCGCGGCATGAGCGAGTCTGGTGGCCGCCGCATCAAGCGCTCGCTCAATATCGATCTGCGCACCATTCAATTTGCCGACGAAACACTGCTCGAACGCTTCAAAGCCATCCGTATTCTACGCCCCTACCTTGAAACGAAACTCGGCGACATTCAAAAGTACAACGCCGACGTCGAGAACGACCTCTCCGAACTCATCAACGGTCGCCGCCTCACCAATGTCGGCACCTTCCGCGCCTACTGCGTCGCCTACCTGCGCAACCACCCGAAGATTCACCAAAGCGACATGACACTTATTGTGCGCCAACTCGCGCCCACCCAGACGGGTCTACCGATCGAGCTCTACGCCTTCGCCAACGACATCGCATGGGCCAACTTTGAAGACATCCAAGGCGACATCTTCGATCACCTGCTCTCGATCCTCCCCGAGTTTCAGCTTAGCGCCTTTCAATCACCTAGCGGCGCGGATGTGGAGAAGGCCTTGGGCAGAGATTAATTGCATTACTGGAGGGAAATGCTCTGTCATTTCCAAATGTGGCCATCAGGATTAGCCTAATTAGGCGGCAACGACGGAGCGTTGCCCTCCAATCAAAAAAGTTCCCCGCACCTTACACCACGAAGCTCACGTAAACACCTGCTGTGTCGGCGTCTCGGTGCCTTCTTCAAAGGTGGCGACATCACCCGCGAACACAAGTTCGCCACCGCCATCGCCACCCTCAGGGCCCAGTTCGATGATCCAGTCGGCCAAGCGAATGACATCGAGATCATGTTCAATGATCAGGATCGTGTTGCCGGCATCACGCAGTTTGAAGAGCAGATCCATCAGGCGTTGCACATCCAACCAGTGCAGCCCCGTGGTGGGTTCATCCAAAATATAAAGCGTTTCGCCTTGCTGGCGTTTACTCAGCTCTAGCGAAAGTTTAATCCGCTGCGCCTCACCACCGGACAAGGTCGTCGCAGGTTGGCCGAGCTTAATATAGCCTAGGCCTACATCCGACAAGGTGCGCAGTTTCTCCGCGATGCGCGGCTGCTTATCAAAAATTACCAACGCCTCGTCGACACTCATCGCCAGCACATCGGCGATGCTATAGCCCTTAAAGCGCACATCCAAAGTCTCTCGGTTGTAACGCTGACCATGGCAACTGGTGCATTCCGAATACACGTCTGCCATAAATTGCATATCGAGCTTGATCACTCCATCGCCTTTGCAGCGCTCGCAGCGTCCACCCGAAACATTGAAACTGAAGCGGCTCGGCTTATAACCTCGGATCTTCGCTAGTGAACACTTCACATACAGGTCACGCAATTGATCAAACAACTTGGTATAAGTCGCTGGATTTGAGCGCGGGCTGCGACCGATCGGCGACTGATCCACCTGCACCACTGAGGTAAAATGATCCAAGCCCTGCACGCCTGCATGTTTACCTGGAATCGACTTCGCTCGGTTCAATTTAAACGCTGCGGCCTTGGCCAAAATACCATTTACCAAAGTACTCTTGCCCGAGCCCGACAATCCGCAAACCACCGTCAGCAAGCCGACTGGAAAAGCGGCATCGACTGACTTCAAATTATTCTCAGTCGCCTTCTTGACGGTCAACCAATCCTTGGTCGGCCTCAGGGACTCGACACTTTTTTCCACGCGCTGCCGACCACTTAAGAACGGCCCGGAGCGACTCGCCCCTGCAGTATACGAGGCCTGCGGATCGCCTTCGAAAATTAGTTCGCCGCCCTCCACACCCGCACCCGGCCCGAGCTCGATCAAATGATCCGCCGCGCGCATGGTGTCGCCATCGTGCTCGACCACGACCACGGAATTACCCCGATCACGTAAACCGAGCAAAGTCTGAATCAAACGGCGATTATCCAACGGGTGCAGCCCGATGCTCGGCTCATCCAAAATATACACCACACCGATCAGAGACATACCGAGCTGAGTCGCTAAGCGCACACGCTGCGCCTCGCCGCCACTCAAAGTAGTATAGCTACGATTCAAGGTTAAATAACTCAGACCCACCTCATTCAAGAAAGACAAGCGTTCGGCCAAACCATGAATCGCATCGCTGACCGTTGAGTAGCCTCCACTCGACTCTAACTTCGCCACAAATGCCTGCGCATCGTGCAGCGATAAGCACAAAAAGTCTGCAATCGACACGCCCTCGATCAACACACTCAAACTCGACGGCCGCAGGCGGCGGCCATGGCAAGTCTCGCAGACGCTGCTGGTTTGATAGGCCATCAGCCGCGCACGCAATCCGTCGCTGGTCGTGGTGAGCCGCATGTTCTCTAGGTCAGCCAGCACGCCAGCAAACTCGATCGCCTCAGGCTTCGAGTTGCCCCCTTTCAACTTAAAGCTAAACTGCCGGCTGCCCGTGCCATGCAAAATTTGCGCCTGTACCTCAGCAGCCAATTCTTCCCACGCCACATCCGGATCAAATGGCAACTGCTCAGCCAATTGCTTCAAGATGGCATTACGCTTAATGATCATTTGCTTCGAGCCAAGACGCCACGGCTTAATGGCACCCTGCTTCACTGTCTTCAACGGGTCCGGCACTAACAGCTCGGGTTGAAATTGCAGCGTCTCTCCCAGTCCGCCGCATTCAGTGCAGGCTCCTTCGGCATGATTCCACGAGAAATGCCTCGGCGAGATCGAATCATATACATCCCCACACGTTACACAGGCTAGACGATTACTCAGCGGCAACTCGCGCCAGCCATCCTTCGCAGCTTTATCTTCGATCAATAAGATCGCCCGATCACCGCCTTCACTAAAAGCAAGATCCAACGAATCCGCTAAACGGCTGCGTTGATCTGTCTTTAACACGATACGATCCACCACAATCTCAACCACGATTTCGGAGGCCTTGGAGTCGATTAAATCGGGCTCGTCTAATCGTCGCACCGCGCCGTTGATTCGCACACGCTGAAAACCGCGTTGCTGTAAGCGCGGTAATTCCTCTCGTAAAATCGAGGGCTTGGTAATCATCCAAGGCGCGAGGATCATCAAGCGACTCTTCTCCGGCTCAGCAAACACACGGGTTAAACAATCATCCATCGAGCGCCGCTCAATCAAACCGCCATCTTTCGGGCAATACGGCGTGCCGCAGACCGCCCACAGCACTCGACTGAAATCCGCAATCTCGGTGACAGTTGCCACCGTGCTACGCGGGCTTCCGCCACCGCCAGTGCGTTGCTCCAACGCGATCACTGGCGACAAGCCTTGGATAAAATCTACATCTGGTCGCGGAATTTGCTCCAGCACCATGCGCGCCTTGGTCGATAGACTATCAATATACTTCCGGTAGCCCTCCGCATAAATCGTATCAAATGCGAGCGACGACTTGCCCGAACCGCTCACCCCGGTGATCACCACCAATTGATTACGCGGAATCTTAAGGCTGATATTCTTTAAGTTATGCTCACGCGCTCCCTTAACGGAGATCGAATCGGCATGTATTGGCGGCAACGATTTCATAAATATAAACCATACCGATAGAGGCGCCCGCATCAGAGCGCAAGAGCGCGGGTGGATTGATTGCAGCAGCGACTAGCCAGGCCAATGGTTCGGCACCAGAAAATGCGGCTCCTCTGCATCCGGCAGCACAAACATCACGCAGCGTTGAGCGCTCGCGGCGTGCAACGCTGAGACGGATACGCGTGGCAATGACTCGCGCAGCGCCGCAGTCATCTCAACCGGCCACAGTGGTTTAGGAACCATACAGACTTCTGAGATTCCCGCAAAAAAGCGCTCCCAATCCTGCGCATACAGCCAACAACCCTTTCGGCAATCCGCGCGCACGCTTTCCGGCAAGGGGCACTCAGCCACTCCCATCGGATAAAAGATACAGCCGTAGATCAATTGACGCACCTCAACCCGCTCACAGCCCCAACGCTCACGCAATAAGGACATCGCCTCTGGTCGTTGCGCCAATGGCAACTGATGCGTGCGCATGTGCTGTAACTTACGCTGCCAATTATCGTGCGGATCCGGCCCGGGAAATTGCCAACCGTCTGCAGTCGGCACGCCAAGATAAAACTTAACCGCCAGTTCAAGTTGAAAAACTTGCTGTGTGCGCACAGCGCGTAGGATGTAATCCATTTCTCCCAAGGTGATCTGCTTGCGATCAAACACTTGCACATGATCCGCGAGCAGCTCCAGTTGATCCGATTCGCGCAGCAGCAAACGCAGCGCGTCCTCATATAAATGCCCAAGTTTCTGATTGGTATTCAAGCGCATGCCCGAGGTCGGCATGCCGAGCAGAGCACGGTCCAATGACGCGGCTTCTGGCAAAGCGCCGACGAGCAGAGGAGCGTCTTTTATACTCTGGAGCAATGCGTTGGAGTGAAGATTATTCATAAGGCGAAAAGATGAGCATCATCATGTCGTCAGACATTCGCAAGGCCTCACGTAATCACGGGGCTAAATCCGAACACGCAATTTAATCGCGGGGCTAAATCCGAACACGCAATTCAATCGCGGGGCTAAATCCGAACACGCAATTTAATCGCGGGGCTAAATCCGAACACGCAATTCAATCGCGGGGCTAAATCCGAACACGCAATTTAATCGCGGGATAAACCCGCTCGCTACAATGATTCATTCGTAGCGACTGGCTTTACGCCAGGAGTCCTAGAGCGTTACGTCGCAAGGTAAGTATGCCCACGAAGGATCTCTGCATATTCATCGAGCATACGGGTGCCTTCGCGTGGCTTGATGATGTCGGCCTTGGTGGCGCGATCGATTTGTTTCTTCAGTTGGCGCGTCAAGATGTGACCATCGTATTGCGTGAAGCCGAGCACGTCGTTCACTGTAAAGCCCTTGATACTATCTTCAATGTAGAAGCCGTTCTCCTCATCGTCCTCAAGGAAGACATGCACCTCATTCACACGGCCAAACAGGTTGTGTAAATCGCCCATAATGTCCTGATAAGCGCCGACTAAAAAGATACCTAGGTAGTAAGGATCCTTGGCATTGAGCTCATGCAAACGAAGTGTGCTACGCACATCTTCGACATCGGTGAATTTGGAAACTTTGCCCTCACTATCGCAAGTAATGTCAACTAAAGTAGCATCGACATCCGGCGACTCATTGAGTCGATGCAGCGGCGCGATCGGGAACAGTTGATCGCAAGCCCAATGGTCAATCAGCGATTGAAACACCGAAAAATTGCAGACGTATTGCTCGGCCATCATCTGCGGCAGCGACTCTAACTCTTCTGGCGTATAGCCCTCCCCCTTGCCTTGTTCAGCCAGCTCCTTGCAAATCTTCCAATAAGTCGCATCGGCCTCAGCCTTTTCAGCGAGATCGAGATAGCCGAGTGAAAAGAGGTTATTGGCCTCTTCCTTCTTCTGCTGCGCATCGTGGTAGCGCTCCAAAGGACTGGAGCCATGCTCGTTCACTAAAATCGCCTGAAGATCGCGTAAGATTGGGTTGCGCTTCTTTTTCTTTGCGATCTTCGGATCGACTGAAGTTTTCGAAATACGATCACAGACGCGGGTGACAAGGATCGAGTGCGGCGCGACAATCGCTCGCCCACTCTCGGTCACAATATCTGGCACCTCGACCCCTGCATCTGTGCAAACAGTCTTAATATTATAGACCACATCGCGCGCATACTCGCGCATGGTGTAGTTCATCGAGCTCTCGTAGTTACTGCGCGAGCCATCGTAATCGACGCCGAGGCCACCGCCGACATCCATCAGCCGCATAGGGAAGCCCATCTTTTTCAGCTCACAGAAGAAGCGCGTGGCTTCGACGGTGGCTTTTTTAATGGTCTGAATATTGGGCACCTGCGAGCCGATGTGGAAATGAATGAGTTGCAGGCAATCCTCCAAGCCCGCGCGTTTGAGGCGGCGCGTGGCATCGATAATCTCAGGACTGGTCAGGCCGAACTTGGCATCCTCCCCTGAGGAGCTGGCCCACTTTCCTTCACCGGAGGTGGACAGCTTGATTCGGAACCCAATCAACGGCCGCACGCCGAGCTTCTTACTCAACTGAATGATGCGTGGCACCTCACTGAGCTGCTCGACTACGAGGAAAATCTCTTTGCCGAGGCGTCGACCCTGGAGCGCGAGTTTTATAAATTCATCATCCTTGTAGCCGTTGCAGATGATCAAGGACTTCAGGTTTTTGTGCATCGCCAGAGCGATCATCAGCTCTGGTTTGCTGCCGCACTCCAGCCCGTAGTTAAACGCCTGACCTGCGTCTTGGATCTCTTCGATGACTTCGCGCAGTTGGTTGACCTTGATCGGAAAGACGCCGCGATACTTGCCTGCGTAGCCCTCGTCTTTGATGGCTTGTGCAAACAGCTCGTTTAAATCCACGACACGGGTGCGCAGTAGATCCTGAATACGAATTGTCAGCGGTGGCTTGAGCCCTTTGCTAATCGCCTCGGTGACAATATCATGGATACGAATACTGCGTTGATCACGCGACGGGTGCACCAACATAAAACCATCCTCATCGACCGAGAAATGCCCACCGCCCCAGCGCTTGAGACCATAATAGTCTTCAGCATTGGCGATCGTCCAATCGTTCTCAGTCGGTTCGGTGGTTTGCTTCATAAGTGGTCGCTGTTGTCGTCTTTGATGAATGGACGCGAAAAATGACGTATAGATGAACCCTTAGAAAGCAAAAAAGGAAGCGAGACAGCTCACTTCCTTTAAAAAACGTCAACCACTCGATCAAACGAGCGCGCCTTGAATTTAGATCAATTCGGCGTAAGCCGCTGGCTTCATCAAATCGGCGACTTGCGAATCGTCGGTCAGACGGATTTTCAACAGCCATCCTTGAGTAAACGCTTGCTGATTGACCAGCTCCGGAGCGGAATCAACTTCCTCATTGATTTCAGTCACTTCACCGCCGAGAGGCATATATAGGTCAGATGCCGCTTTGACCGACTCGACCACACCGAAGGTATCTCCGATCTCAAGCGTCGCACCCAGCTCAGGGAATTCGACAAAAGTAATATCGCCTAAGCTCTCTTGAGCATAATCGGTAATCCCGATCGTCGCAGTGCCATCATCGTGCAACTGGATCCATTCGTGATCTTTAGTATAAAGGTAGTCAGCAGGTAATTCGCTCATAAGACATGAAAATCTCTGAAGATCGTCTAGTGTCAATTCTTCTACTCGAAGAATTCGAGGATTTGCTCAATGATGTATTTATGCTCAAGCGGAGTGATCTCACCCGCTTGCAGCTGACGGTCAGCTTTGAGTGTTTGCTGTCCCATACGCTCGAACGGATCAGCTCCAGTCGAATTCGGCACCAGCTCACTCTTCATCTTCGCTTCCATGACACTGGGCTCTAGATCATGATAATAGCCGAGGTCTTGCGATAAGCCAAAACGGATGAAATTCTGACTCTTGTCATTCGGCACTGGGGTGAAATATTTAACCGCAGGATTGTATCCCTCTTTCTCAAGACGAATCTCGTGGCTCAATTTACGAGGAAGATTAACAGTCAATGGCGTGATGCCAGTCGCATTGCCATCAATATAAACACTCGCTTCCGCAGGGAACGAAACGATCACGACTGCCTGCGGCTTGCCCTCATCAAAAGAAGCACATGCTGAAAAAAGAAGCGCGAGCGCCAACGCGGGAATTATGTAAATCGGATATTTCATTCAGTCGAAAATGGGTAAAGTAGTAATAAAATGTACCAATCTAGCCGCTTGCGTAATTATCGGTCAAGACTTTAGCGCCAATTATTTACCCGCAATGACATTACCCCACATGAAATGGCTGAATGTGCTTGAACATTCGCACTCGCCTCAATCAACATACTTTTTAGCAGGCCGACAATGACGACTCTTGAAATGCCCTCATTTCCAGCGACTGGCCACCTTCTAATGATATTTACTTTCACCCTAGCAATCGCCTTCACGATCGGAGTCTCCGCGCTGTGCTCCATTCTTGAAGCGATGATCCTCAGCACCACCACCGCTGAAATCGAAGGGCTCAAGAAAACGCACCCAAAAAGAGGTGAAAAACTGGAAAAGTATAAGATTGAACTGGCAGAGACCAGCTCCGCGATCCTCAGTCTCAACACCATCGCCAATACGCTCGGTGCCACCATGGTCGGTGGGCTTGCGGTTAAGATTTGGCCTGAAGATGCCAATATCCTGTTTAAAGTCTCCGCCGCAATGGCCCTCGCCATCCTGTTTTTCTCTGAAATTATTCCCAAAAATATGGGCGTGCTGTATCGTCCAGCCCTGCAGCCGATATTGATCTACCCGCTAACTTGGGTCTGCGCGATCATGGCTCCGCTGTCTAGCATCGTCGCGGTGCTAGTGCGCCTATTGCTCAAACCAGCTGAAACCACCACCGATAGTGACGAAGAAATCCTCTTACTCGCCGAGAAAAGCGCGAAGGAGGGCACCCTCACATCGAATGAGCGTGAGGTGATTCACAACGCACTCAGCCTCGATGAAGTGCTCGTTGACCAGATCATGACACCGCGCACCGTGCTTTACGCGATCGATGAAGAAGAAACCGTCGGCTCCTTATTCGAGAAAGAAAGCAACCTTCCCTTTGCTCGCATCCCTACCTACCGCGATGAAACCGAAAACATCACGGGCATCGTCCGCCGCCGCGACATCCTCAGTGCTAAGGCGAAAGACCAAGACGATCGAACGATTGCTTCGATGGCCAGCGAAGCTATTTACATCCCTGACAACGCGACAGTCGATGATGCCCTGCAGATCTTCCTCAAGAAACATCAACAACTCGGCATCGCAGTCGATGAGTTTGGCACCATCTCCGGCGTCATCACGATGGAAGACGTCATCGAACACATTATTGGCCAAGAAATATTCGAAGACGACGATCCAGCCATCGACATGCGCGAACTCGCTCGTCGCCAGCAGTTTGCAAGCAAGCACAAGAGCCGCAAAGGCTAGCATGAAGCACGCACTAAAGGAGTGTGGGCGACCCGCCCACGGCACATCCGCAGCCACACGCGTCCGCGAAAATCAAAGAAAACGAGGGCGAGTCGCCCTCCCTCCTTTCCCTAACACTTCTTCACGTTTACCTCACAGCGACGCTCTCGGCATACGCCCGCGCAAAATAAGTCAGGATCATATCAGCCCCAGCCCGACGAATCGCCAGCAGCGACTCATCTCGGCAACGCTCCAGATCGAGCCAGCCCCGTTCCGCAGCCGCCTGGAGTTGTGCATATTCACCGGAAACCTGATAGGCAGCGAGTGGCAACTCCGTCGACTCCCGTACTTCGCGGATGATGTCCAAATACGGCCCTGCAGGCTTGACCATCAGCACATCCGCACCTTCCTCTTCATCCAAAGCCACCTCAATCAACGCCTCCCGACGATTGCCGGGGTTCAACTGATACGTACGCTTATCCAAATGATGTGTGCCAGCGCTGCTTGCGCTGCCCACCGCATCACGGAACGGGCCATAAAAGGCTGATGCAAACTTCGCGGAGTAGGCCATGATATTGGTCCTCTCAAAGCGATTATCATCCAGAGCCGCGCGGATCGCACCGACACGACCATCCATCATATCCGAGGGAGCTACAAAATCGGCGCCCGCCTCAGCAGCGAGCACTGCCATCTCAGCAAGAATTTCGACCGTGGCATCATTGACCAAATCGCCCGCCTGCACATCGAACAATCCATCGTGGCCATGCACCGTATACGGATCGAGCGCGAGGTCGGTGATCACCGCCATCTGCGGCAGCTCTGCCTTGATCGCCCGAATCGCCCGCAGCACCAACGTGCCAGGGTTCAAGGCCTCACGCCCATCGTCGGTCTTCAACGAATCGTCCAACTTCGGGAACAGTGCCACCGCTGGTATCCCCAACGTGGCCAGCTCACGGCATTCCGCGATCAATAGCGGAATCGTCAGACGCGAAATACCGGGCATCGACTCGATCGGCTCCGCAGCACCGTCGCCATCAATCACGAAAATCGGCTGAATTAAATGATGCACTTGCAACTCCGTTTCATTTGCCAAAGCACGTAAGGCAGCAGTACGGCGCATACGACGTGGGCGATGTATTAGGTCCAAGCGGAAGTCAGAAGAAGCAGTCATACGCAGCACCATGACGACTCCTGCACTCATTTCAAGCCGAACTGTTTTATCCTCATTTCAAACTTCACACATCAGTTTTCCCCCGTCACTCTGCCCTTTTACTTTTTCAGTTTGTTGCTTCACTTGCCCAAAGGGCACCCAGTTCACTCCGCCCTTCGGGGTCAGCTCGGCAGACCTCGCAGATTATCTACGCGCGACTCGCGCTTCGTGCCACTTTCCAAACTTCACACTTTTCCACCTTCACACTTTATCAAATGTCCGTTCAACTTTACGACACCCTCAGCCGATCCATCAAAGCACTCGCTCCCTTAAGTGACCAAGCGCTACGATTCTACTGCTGCGGCCCCACCGTGTATGGCCCGGCGCATATCGGCAACTTTCGCACCTTTTTGATTCAGGACGTGTTACGCCGCGTCGCGGAAGCCGACGGCATTGAGGTGAAGCACGTGCGTAATATCACCGACGTCGACGACAAGACGATTCGCCGCTCGATCGAAGCAGGCCTTTCATTGGGCGAATTCACCGCCAAATGGACCGCCAAATTCCACACCGACTGTGAGTCGCTCAACATGCGTCCGCCGAGTATCGAGCCGAGTGCCGTGGCGCACATTCCACAACAACTCGCCCTAGTTGAAACGCTCATCAAAAAAGGCCATGCCTACGCGACCGATGACGGCTCAGTCTATTTTCGCGTTAATTCCTTCGAAGACTATGGTCGCCTCTCTCGCCTCAAACAGCGCGAATTGAAGACCCAGGTGGAAAACTCCGCAGGCGAAGTTAACGACGCCGATGAGTATGACCGCGAGTCCGTGACCGACTTTGCTCTCTGGAAAGGCCGCAAGGCCGAAGATAAAGGCAACTACTGGACCAGCCCGTGGGGCGAGGGCCGCCCTGGTTGGCACCTGGAGTGTAGCGCCATGGCCGACGCAGCCTTCGGCGGCGAAACCATTGATCTACACGGCGGCGGCATCGACCTGTGCTTTCCGCACCACGAAAATGAGATTGCACAGTCCGAATGCGCCCACGGCCACGACTTTTGCAAGCATTGGTTCCATAGCGCTCACCTGATGGTTGAGGGTGCCAAGATGTCCAAAAGCCTCGGCAACCTCTACACGCTGGACGATCTTCAGCAAAAAGGCTTCAGCCCGATGGTCGTACGCTACACACTGATCGCCGGCAGCTATCGCCAGCAGCTCAACTTCACTTTCGACGGTCTGCACGCCTCACACAGCGGACTCAGCAAAATCGAGCGTTTTGCCGAGTCATTACTCGCAGTCACTGGCGAAGACAAGGCAGCGATGAATCACTACATCACCGCCGACGCGCCCGAAGACTTCGGCCGCTTGGTTAAGGCGTGGGACGCCCTGCGCAACAACCTCAACACCGCAGCCTGCCTGGGTGCGATCTTTGGCGTCATCGGCTCCAACCCTGCAGCATCCCTCGACGCGGACGGCGCACGTGCAATGCTCAAAGCGCTGGGAACTTTACTCTACGCGCTCGGACTCGAACTATTCACAGTCGACGTAGCCACGGTCGAGGCGCCCAGCGACATCGTCGCCCTCGCACAAGCCCGTTGGGACGCCAAGCAAGCCAAAGACTGGGGTAAAGCGGACCAACTACGCGACGCCTTGCTCGCTGAGGGCTGGGTCGTTAAAGACAACAAGGACGGCTTTGATTTAGAATTAAAATAATCAACTTGTACCAAACTCAAGTTCGTGGGCGGCGCACGTAAAAAGACCGCAAGAAATTATCCCTCTGGTTTGAATTTATCCCCTAGCAAAGCCTCTAAAGAAGACACTGGGAACGAGCAAAAATCAACGCTTGGAAGCTACCTCGCTGCGAAGCACTAGAAAATTTCCTGCAACTTTTTAAAATACATCACGATCCCTACTGCGAATCTTCAAATATAACATCAAAAAACCATGAAACTGTTACTAAAAATACTCTTCGCTGTCTCCGTTGCATTTTTTACCACAAGCGCCTCCGCCGAAATTGACGCCGGCAGAGATTCCGCAAACTACTACAAAACATTTCCAGATAAATGGGATGAGAACAAAATCAGTATCGACTGCGTGTCCGCTAAACGAATCAACGGCGGGCCACAGGTCGAAGGAGTCGTCTTCTTTGGCGCGCAAACCATCGATGATAAAAACAAAGCCCCCGGCGGTGGCATCGTGGTGGCCGTCCTAGAGGGCGACGTTGAGTCCTTCGTTCGTAAATACGGCACCGTGGTCGAACGCACTCCAGGCGGTTCCGAGAAAGTCGAAAACAAACGACTAACTGGTATCTTTCATCAACTCGAACGCGGACACGTCTACGTCGATGAATCTGGCGAAGCGCACGCCCTAATCCTCGCTCACGTCGAGAATGCCAAAGGCGCCATTCGCTATGGCGACGGCATCCCATCCGGTGATGCAGGTCACCGCGGACACAAGAAACGCAAATAATACAGTCGCTAAAACTTCGATTGCACAGCGTCGCCCCGAAACGGGCGACGTTTTTTTACGCCGACTAATACCGACCAGTTCCCGGCACCATGCGAAGGCCCATCAAAATCCATCGGTTGTATAACGGTGGCAGCGGAGCCATTCTCCCATCGATTAGGATCCAGTCCCGCTTTCACCTTCGGTTGCTTCAAAAAGTCGGCTGGATTCGATAACTCCTGCCAAACCACGGGGAGAAAAGTGGCGCCGCGCTCACACAGCAACGGCCCCCGAGTATTCGTGACCAGCATGCGGCTCGATGATTGCCTTTGGACAGACGTCGAAGTTCGGCGCGTCTGCCCAAAACCGATCAACGACTGAGGCGACGCTTTCCCTATTTGCTGGGTAAAAATGTCCAGCGGCGGCGGGTTCTCGTATAATGCCAATATTAAGCTCCTTGCTTAGCCACTCGAGGAATTAATATAAGAACAATTTCCCCGACTTCAAATCGCCCCCCCCATTGATTTACGGATAATAAAGAGTACACTGTACTAATCAAGCCAGCGCGATTCTACCAATAACCTAACGCCTAATTACCATGATAAAAACAGACTGATCCGATTGGGAAGACCAGACGTGACACAATCAACCTGCGGAAATTCCTCTGAAGGCTGCGCGAGTCCTCTAATTCGAATGCGGCTTTATTTTTCAATTGATGCCAAAGATTCTCCACATTTCAGATCTGCACTTTGGGCCAGCCTATTTGCCTGAGGCAGGTGAGGCATTGCAAGCGATCGCCCCCTCCCTCGATCCGGACGTTATTGTAATTAGCGGAGACTTTACACAGCGAGCCAAACGACAGCAATTTGAGCAGGCACGGCGCTTCGTCGATCGTCTGCCTAAAGTGCCGATGCTGCTAATTCCAGGTAATCATGACGTGCCACTCTACCGAGTCGCGGAGCGCTGGATGAGGCCACATGATTTATACCGCGAACTGATCTGCCCCGACCTAAACCCAGTGTTACAAATCGACGGCTTGATATTGCTCGGCATTGATTCGACTTCGCCGCGACGCACGATCTCCAACGGTCGCGTGCATCAGGATCAATTAGAACGTTGCGCGGAACTATTCGCCGAACTACCGCCCGAAACCATGCGAATCGTGGTGGCGCATCACCACTTCGCTCCGTGCCCAGACTACATCCATGATCGCACTATGCCTAAAGCACGACGCGCGATCGATAGTTTCGTCGAACAGGGAGTGGAAATGATCCTCGGCGGGCACCTGCACCGGTCCTACATCGGCAATTCGCTGGATTTTTTCCCGGGTACCAATCGGGATCGTGGCATCACCATCGTGCAATGCGGAACCACCACTTCAAGCCGCGGCCGAGGCCGCGAGCGTAACGAAAACACCTTTAACCTGATCGATGTAGTACCCCATCTATTGACCGTTATTCATTACCTATACTTCGAGAAGACAGGAAAGTTCGCCCCCATTAGCCAGCACCTCTTTCCGCGAATGGGACGGCCCGGCGGGCCAGCACATTTGGCCGCAGCTAATCCCTTCACAACAACGGAATCATGACTGCGCTCAAGAAAATTGGTGGCGAAAAACGAAAGCTGGTTATTCTGGCGGTCGCAGTGGCGGTCGGCGCGGCGCTTACTTGGTATGTGAAAAACTATGTTTCGCTGGAGGCGCTGGTCGCACAGGAAGAGAAAGTCCGTGAGGCGATCGATCGACGACCGTGGCGTTCGTTCGCGCTGGGCCTCGTTATTTACTCGGTCGTCTCGCTGGTGCCCGGCACTTCAGGAAAGTCTGTCGTATTCGCCTGGCTGTTTGGATTCTGGCAAGGCCTCGCACTTATAATCCTTGGCCTTACCACCGCCGCGATGGTGATTTTCAACCTCAGCCGCTACGTTTTCCAGGACTGGATCAAGCGCCGCTATGGGCGTTTTCTCGCGGGGCTGGACAAGCACCTGCACCGAGAAGGCGCCTTTTATTTGTTAACCCTGCGCATGGCACATTTCCCGTTCACCATCGTCAATCTCGTCAGCGGCGCCAGCGGGGTGCGGACTCAAACTTTTTGTTGGACTACGTGCGTCGGCTTAGTGCCCGGATCAGCGGTGTTCGCCTACGTCGGGATCCGCATGCCGTCGCTGAACGAACTGTCCACCCACGGCGCCGGCTCTTTATTCGACAAACCACTCATCGCGGCGCTCGCCACCAGCGCGGCCTTCCCTTTCGCATTTCGATTCGTCGCTCGGAAACTGGGACTACTCAAAGATAAAGACGGCGGCCCCGACAGTCTAGCCACCGACCAATCATCCTAACTTGAATGCTTATGATCACGTTCCCCTCCACCACTCTCCTCTGGCTTCTCGGTGCACTGCTGGCCGCTCTCGTCGCGGGATCGGTGGCGCGTTTTGCCAGCCTGCGCAATGCCGACGAGACTTTACGGCGCAAGCGCCTTGCTAGCCTCCGCACGTGGTGGATTCTGGCTATCGTGTGGGGCGGTTGCCTGTTGTTGGGGCATTTGGGCATCTGCCTGCTACTGACTGTCGTCAGCATCGTGGCCTTCTACGAATACGCCGGACTGCTCGGCATACGCGAAAGCCAACGCCCTGCGGTGTTAGCGGCCTATGCCATCGCAGTGATTAATTATTTGCTCATCCTGTTTAATCAGGCGGCGGCCTTTGTCGTCTTCGTTCCCCTCGGTGCCCTCGCGATTGTCTCAGTGGTGCAGATCCTTCAAGGGCAGGCCAAAGACTACATCCGCATCACCAGCGGGATCTTCTGGGGCATGATGACTTTGTTCTATGGGATGGGACACGCGGCCTACCTCTTTATCCATCCCGCTTTCGCGGGCGGCCCCGCCGGTCCGGCCGGTTGGTTTCTCTATTTGATGATCCTGACTGAATCCAACGACATTTTCCAAGCACTGGTCGGGCGCTCAATCGGTGCTGACAAACGGCACCTAATTACACCCACCCTATCGCCGAATAAAACCTGGCAAGGGTTTTTCAGCGGTCTGCTAGCAACCCTCGCTCTGGCGATCTTACTGGCCCCTTGGCTGACGACTCTCAATCACATAAAAGAGCCGTTGCTGCTGGGACTGGTGGTCGCGATCGCTGGCTTTTTTGGCGATATAAACATGTCGGGCATCAAACGAGACAGCGGCGTCAAGGACGGCAGTCACTTACTACCGGGGATGGGCGGTTTAGTCGACCGGATCGACAGCCTCACCTTTACCGCGCCGGCTTTTGTTTATTTATTGGGAGCGTGGCTCGTATGAAAAACGAGGCACGTATAGACCGATTCGTCACAATCCCAAATATCATCTGCCTGCTCCGTATGCTGGGGTCCATCGTGCTGGTGGTGCTGGCGGTCAACGGCCGCGATCAGGTGTTTTTATGGCTGTTTGTCGGCCTTGCGATGAGCGATTGGGTCGATGGCAAACTGGCGAGCCTACTCAATCAACGCTCGGTGTGGGGACCCAGCCTCGACAGCTGGGCCGACGCAGCGCTTTACCTCGCCTTGCTGATCGGCGCGGTCTTGCTGCGCGGGGATGTGTTGCAGTCGGAATTGCAGTGGATCCTGCCAGCGCTGGGCAGCTACGCACTTTCTACCCTTGCTGGTTATTGGAAATATCGGCGCTGGCCAAGCTACCATACCCGCGCCGCCAAGACTTCGTGGTTTCTTATTTTAGTCGGCGCCGGATGCCTGCTCGGCGGCTGGAACTTGTGGCCACTACGCATCGCGCTAGCCGCCGTGATCCTGACCAACCTCGAAGCATTGCTCATTACAACTTTGGCACCGGGCTGGCGGAGCGATGTGCAATCGGTGTTCCAGATCCTGCGCGAGCGCGCTCGGCACACAGTGAAAAAAAAGCACCCTCATCGATGATAATTATTTACCTAAGCGATTCCGCCGATTGACGCAGTGCGTAGAATGCCTCATGAAACAGGAATGTCAGCACTTACACTCCAAACTATCGGCACACGAACTTCCAAATGGGGCGAAGGTCCGATCTGGTGGCAGGATCAACTTATCTACGTCGACATCGAAGCGCACACACTGATCCGCTTGGATCCTGAAACCGGTACTGAGCAAACCTGGAATGTCGGCGAGCGCATCGGCACCGTCGTGCCGCGCGACCAGCGGCGGCGTGCTCTACGCCGGCGACACCGGTATCGTGGCGCTCGATTTAAGCACCGGCGCCAAGCAAGCCTTAGCCGACCCCGAGCCCGAGAAACGCGCGACCAACCGTTTCAACGACGGCAAATGCGACCCCGCGGGCCGCTTCTGGGCAGGTACCCTCAGCCTCGTTAAAAATATCGGCGACGCCAACCTCTACATGCTCGATACCGACGGCAACCTGCAGCTCAAAGTCGACGAAGTGACCAATTCGAACGGCATTTGCTGGAGCGCCGATGCCACCACGATGTATTACATCGACACCATGACCAAGCAGATCCGCGCCTACGATTACGACAACGCCAGCGGCGCGATCAGCAACGCCACTATCGCGGTCGATACTGGTGATCACGGTTACGCTAGCTCCCCAGACGGCATGACGATCGACGCCAACGGTAACCTCTGGGTGGCGTTTTGCCACGGTGGCTGCGTCTCTTGCTTTGATCCGACTACCGGCAAAGAACTTCGCAAAGTGGAACTACCTTGTCTCGAAACCACTGCCTGCGCCTTTGGCGGGCCGAACCTCGATCGCTTGTTCGTCACCACCGGGATTCACAGTAAACTCGAAGAAGCCGACGCCGGCAAAGTCTTCGTGATCGACGGCCTCGGCGTACAAGGCGTGCCCGCGTTTGCTTACAAGGGCTAAGGTCAATCGGGGATCAACCCGCGCGCGACCACATAACCAAGATCAATCACGTAACAGACCGTAGCGACTGGCTTTACGCCAGGAGTCACATAACTCAAGGTCAATTACCCCGCATAACAGATACCCAATCGCGGGATCAACCCGCTCGCGACGATTCAATCGGGCTGGCACCATTTCTTGAAGATACCGCGCATGCTAGCCGCATGACTCAACATACGCGGACCACGCAGAGGTGGTCCCTCCCGAATCTTTTCAGCCCTAGTTGGGGAGGGACGAGCTCCGCCTCGGCCGTTCGAGGCCGCTGAGCACGTGTCATTAGCTAAACAGTTCACTGTGCGAGCCCATGCGCACTAGAATCAAGGCGCTTTCCTCGACCTTGTAGATCAACAGCCAATCGGGCGAGATATGGCATTCGCGGTGGCCGACGTAATTGCCCGTCAAGGCGTGGTCTCGGTTGCGTTCTGGCAGCGGCGCTTCCGCTTGCAGCGTCCGTATAATCAGAGCCAACTTATCGAGATCGTGCCCCGCAGAAAAAAGCTTTTTGAAGTCCTTCTTGAATCTACTCTTGCGGACAAGTTGGAGCATTAGTCCTGAAGCTCTTTTAAAAGGTCTTCGACTGTCTCAACACGCGGCAGGTCGTCGGTAGGCTCACGCATCGCTTCAAGCGTCTCTGCGTTGGGCTGGTGGCGTGCAAAATCGAGCACCTTACCACGCTCGTCTTCGGGCAGACGCTGTATTTCTTCGATAATTTGTGCGGCATTCATAATTTCTAACATGACGATATTTCGGGGTTCTTCAAGCTTCGAGATTCGATGCCAAATGGGCAGTTTCACATCGAATCAAAAGCTCCCTAAATAACAGGAAACGATCCAGTGAATCTTTCCTTTATTGAAGAGAATGATTGGAAGCATGAACGAAGCATAAAAACCTTGAGATGCCGATGACTCAGAGCGCCAAACTCCCCGATCTCACGATCGAGTCCACCAAGACCGTAGCGACTGGCTTTACGCCAGGAGTCACATAACCCAAGGTCAATCACCCCGCACAACAGATCCCCAATCGCGGGATCAACCCGCTCGCGACGATTCTATCGGGCTGGCACCATTTCTTAAAGATACCGCGCATGCATAGCTGCATGGCTCAACATACGCGGACCACGCAGAGGTGGTCCCTCCCGAATCTTTCCAGCCCTAGTTGGGGAGGGACGAGCTCCGCCTCGGCCGTTCATCGTACTGTCATAATAAGTGCATAGCTGCATGGCTCGACATACGCGGACCACGCGGAGGTGGTCCCTCCCGAATCTTTCCAGCCCGAGTTCGGGAGGGACGAGCTCCGCCTCGTCCGTTCATTGTACTGTCATAATAAGTGCATACGGCGCATGCTTTATGATCAATGGCGTGACTACACGGTCAATTAACTGTTACGGCACACGATGATCGGTGCGATAGACACGCATCCCACCACTGTGCCACCCGCACAACAACGAACATTGCCCACAGATCTAATACCAGATCAAAGCGCTGACAGCACTCATTCAAGCGGCGCACTGCGCAAAGCGGCTTCTTTCCAGGATTGACACTTTAAGGTCTAACGCCTGATTTCTTGGCCCTTAAATATTATGAAAGAAATGTCTCCACTCGAGGAACTCCGCCACTCCTGCTCGCACGTGCTCGCCACTGCAATTCTACGACTCTACCCTGAGACGCAGCTCGATATCGGCCCCCCGACCGACAGTGGTTTTTACTACGACATCGACCTCAACAGGAAGCTCGACGCTACTGACCTCGAAGCCATCGAGGCCGAGATGAAGAAGGTGATCAAAGAGAACCAGCGCTTCACTCGGATTGAATGCTCGCGTGAGGACGCCGTCGCTAAGATCAACGAGATCGGCCAAGCGACCTACAAACTCGGTCGCCTCGACGACGTGCCTGAAGGCGAACAGGTCAGCTTCTACCAAAACGGCGAGTTCGTTGACCTGTGCGCCGGCCCACACGTTGGCTACACCAAGAAGATCAAAGCTTTTAAGCTACTATCCATCGCTGGCGCCTACCACCGTGGCGACGAAAACAATCGGCAGCTGCAACGCATCTACGGCACCGCCTTTCCCAGCAAGCTCGAGCTGACTGAATACCTCGAGCGCCTCGAGCAAGCTAAAGCCCGCGACCACCGCAAACTGGGTAAGGAACTCAAGCTGTTCCACATCGACGAAGCCGTCGGTGCGGGCCTGACCCTATGGACGCCGAATGGCGCAGTCATCCGCCAAGAGCTGCAGAACTTCATCTCCGAAGAACTGCGCATGGCGGACTACGATCAGGTCTTTACCCCACACATCGGCAAGCTCGGCCTGTACCGCACATCCGGCCACTTCCCGTATTACAAGGACTCGCAGTTCCCACCGATCGTCGACCCCGGCACCGTCGAGCGCCTCGCAACCGAAGGTTGCTCGTGCAGCGACCTCTCTAATCAGCTCGATTCGGGCGAAGTCGACGGCTACTTGCTCAAGCCGATGAACTGCCCGATGCACATCAAAATCTTCGACAGCCAGCCGCACTCCTACCGCGACCTGCCGGTGCGCCTGGCTGAATTCGGCACCGTGTATCGCTGGGAGCAGTCCGGCGAGCTCAACGGCCTGACTCGTGTGCGTGGCTTCACTCAAGACGATGCGCACCTATTCTGCACCGAAGATCAAATCGGCCAAGAAATCAAAGGCTGCCTCGATCTGGTCAAGCTGGTGTTCAACACCCTCGGCATGAGCGACTATCGCGTGCGCATCGGCCTGCGCGATCCCGATGCCACTAAATACGTCGGCGATGCCGCAAAGTGGGATAAGGCCGAAGAGGCACTACGCGAAGCTGCACAAACACTCGATGTCGACTATATCGAAGAACCCGGCGAAGCCGCATTCTACGGCCCGAAAATCGACTTCGTGGTGAAGGACGTGATCGGCCGCGAATGGCAACTCGGCACCGTTCAAGTGGACTACAATCTTCCCGAGCGCTTTGACCTGAACTACATCGGAGCCGACAACGAAAAGCACCGCCCCGTAATGATTCACCGCGCACCATTCGGCTCAATGGAGCGTTTCTGTGGTGTGCTGATCGAGCACTTCGCCGGCAGCTTCCCGACCTGGTTGGCACCCGAGCAGGTTCGCATTCTGCCGATGAACGACGATCTGGTGCCCCAAGCGCGCGAAATCGAAAAGCTACTCAAGGCCGCCAAGATCCGCGTCACCGTCGACGCCATCGCCGACAAACTCGGCGCCAAGATCCGCAAGGTGCACATGGACAAGGTGCCCAACTTCCTGGTACTCGGTAAGCAAGAAGCCGAACAAGGCCTGGTCAAAGTCAACTCGCGCGCCAACAAGGCACTCGAAGGCCTGAAGACGCCAGCTGAATTCATGGGCGAACTATTGCAGAACATCGCCAACAAGACCTTGCCAGACCCGAAAGAAGAAACGCCCACAGCATAAACGTCGAGCCGACGAGCGCTCCGGCTTAGGCAGTGAATCTTTTACCAACAGCGTGATCAGAGCATAAGCTCCGATCACGCTGTTGTATTTTTATAGGCTCAATTGGCTTACAATTTGCAATCGGCACGAAATCCGCTCAACAGGATCGCATGAAACATTATTTAGCTACTTTGCTCGCTGTTTTCTCTGTCGTTACAACTGCCAGTGCCCATACCACAGGCCACGCGACTGAAAGCGCGCAAACAGCCCAACATATACTCACATCACCCGATCATCTCTTAATGCTCGGCTCAATTTTAGTCGTGGCTGGCGCATTTGGATATAAGCGGCTGCAAGCTCGCAAAATTTAAACGAGCTGCAAGCGCATCAAATTGACCTCGAAATGATGTAATAATAATTTCGACCCGGTGAAATTCAAAGTTCGACGTTCGGCCTTCGATGCTCGATGTTCACTTGATCATGGAAGAAAGCACATCACTCACTAGCGCCGAAAAGAAAGAACTCCGCGGCATTGGCCAACGACTCAAGCCGCATCTCCACATTGGCAAACAGGGCCTCAGCTTGACTGTTTCGAATGAAATCGAAACCGCGCTGGCGAAAAACGGCCTGATCAAGATCCGTTTTGAAGCAGATCGCGCTAAGATCAAAGAATACTGCGAAGACATTGCCAAGACACGCAGCTGTGAGCATATCGGTGGCGTTGGTAAGACCAGCATCTTTTTCCGTGAAATGGCTGAAGAAGTCAGTCAGTAGTTATACTGAATCACCTTGGGGCTTCCTCTTTCCCGATGACGGCATGCCAAAAGGCCTGCCGTCTTTTTATGTCACGATAGCAAGTAGTACGCAAGCGCCACAACTGGACCGATACAACTGGCACCCTGTACACCCACTGACTAGACGACAGCTAGTGATACACCAGATTACCCCCAAAATAAGATAAAAGGGATCGAAATTACTAGGCTAATCGCTGCTATTATCGCACAGAAAGTTACCTGCACTAAGAATCCCATTACAGAACCAATCGGCTTTTTACGCTTGGTGTTCATCCAGCGGCCAAAAAGTAATATACCCACCACAAAAAGGATGCACCACTCCAAGAGGCGACCATTTACCCCAGCGATCAAAACTTGTGAAGCCAACACACTTTCACATAGAAAATCCACAGTAAGGTGAACAAAGAATAAGACAAATAGGAGTGAGTAAGCTTTCCAATAGCGCAGATTCCTGCGGCAAACCAACCGATAGGCCCACTGCAAGACCACTGAGACGATCAGCAGCACAGTCGCTACTGCTGAAAACTCGACATACCAAGGAAGATTAATATTTAACATAATTTAATAATGAGATTAAATAATTCATTACAGATTTAATTATATACAAATCTAAAAATAGTTAACCAAGTCGTTTCACTTTTTTTTAACAGCTACTTTCACTTGCGGTAGCCCCTGCCGTGACCCAACATATCAGAATGTCTGATTATAAAACCGTCCAGGAGCTCAAGGAGATCGACGTCAACATTGCCGCGCTCTTCCGTAGCATTCTGATTCTCCGCCGTAAGACGACCAAGACCGCCAAGAACGGCAACCCCTTCCTCAGTGTTGAGCTGGGCGATGGCAGTGGTAGTTTCAATGCCAACTGCTTTGGCGATTCCGATGTATTCAAAGCACTCGATCCGGTCGCGGAAGGCTCAATCGTCCGCCTCGCTGGTAAGACTGAATATTATATGGAGCGCTTCTCGCCCAAACTACAAGCAGCCGAAGTCATCGAGGCCGAAGAGGCCGAAGCCGAGGGCATGATGGCGAACTTAGTGGAAACGCCGCCAGAATCCGAAGAGGAACTGTGGGCGCACATTTTAGAGGGTGTTGAAGCGATCGAACACGCTAAACTCAAAGAAACCGTGCAACGCGTGTTGGATGACATGGGCGAACGCTTCCGTAAATGCCCCGCCGCCGTCAGCATGCACCATGCGTATTTTAACGGCCTACTGGAGCACACCACCCACATGCTGCGCGCCTGCCGCGCACTACTGCCGCTCTACCCTGAAGTCGACGCCGACCTCGCAATTGCTGGAATCATCCTGCACGACATGGGCAAACTTGAAGAATACGAAGGTGAGTTTGCTGCCAAAGTGAGCCGTATCGGTATTTTACAAGGTCACGTTGTAATCGGGTTCCGGATCGCCCGCAAAGCGGCCATTCAGTCCAAGCTCAACGCTGACCTCACCGAGCGCCTCGAACACATCATTCTCAGCCATCAGGGGGAGAAAGAATGGGGTGCTGCAGCGATGGCTGCGACACCAGAAGCAGTCTTCGTCTCAATGATCGATAATCTCGACGCCAAGATGGGCATGGTGCAACGCGTGCTGCGTAATACACCAAAAGGTGAAGCCTTCTCCGACCGACTGATGGGCCTACAAACCCGCGTATTGGTAACGCCACCAGATAAGAGCTAGTGCCGTTAAAGACTGGTGGTGTAGAACGCGGTTCTTTGCGAAGCAAAGGCCGTGTTGATTCTCACGCCAATTCAAACGCGCCCTCTGCGAGAGGCACGTCCTACAACACTAGGCAGCTGCCAACCGACTAGCGCTGGCAGCTCGGGCAGTAAAAACTATTTCGCTGCCCAATTGTTACAGAGCGGATTAGCGTGCCACAGGTCTGGCAAGGCTCACCCACCTTGCCATAGACCTTCAGCTGCATCTTGAAATAGCCAGGCTTGCCATCGGCACCAAGGAAATCACGTAGCGTCGTACCGCCCTGCTCGATCGCGTGAGCCAACACAGTTTTGATGTGGCCACCCAACGCCAAATAGCGCGCACGACTGACTTTACCGGCAGCTCGGCGCGGATCAATGCCCGCCATGAACAGCGCTTCGTTGGCGTAAATATTACCCACACCGACCACCACGGCATTGGTCATAATGAAATTCTTCACCGCCACTGTGCGCCCACGCGACCGCTTAAACAAGCGCTCACCATCAAACGCATCCGACAATGGCTCAGGGCCCATCCCTTGTAGTAACTTCAGCGGCTCTTCAGCAGCTCCCTGCCAAAGGCATGCACCGAAACGACGCGGATCATTCAGCCGCAGGCAATACCCACTCTCCAACACGATATCCAAATGATCATGTTTTAAGACGGGTTTATCAACTGGTTGCACCGTTAGACTCCCTGACATGCCCAAATGCAACACGATCGTGCCGCGCGCCGTATCGAGCAATAGGTACTTCGCCCTACGACGCACTGCGATCACAGGCTGACCAACGGCAAGCTGAACCGTATCAGGAATCGGCCAGCGTAACTGCGGGTGACGGACGATAATCGAGGAAATTCGGCGGCCCTCGACATGTGGGGCAATCCCACGACGCGTGGTCTCAACTTCGGGTAATTCTGGCATCAATCCAGTCTACGCCTTGAATGCTGATAAAAACAAACTAAGATAGTATATTTGGTCACTATCTAATTAAAACGATGACGAAATACGAACGTCGTCCCCGTCACGGTAAAAGAAGGCTTCAATCTCTTCGGCGGCGACTTCTAGGCGCCTGCTTAACCCAGCCAAGCGCTGCTCACAAAAAAGCCTGACCGCACATTCGCGATCAGGCTTTTTTATAAACTGAACTCAGGGTCGAAACTACTCAGCGCTCTTCAGTGGCTTCAAGCTGGGGAAGAGAATCGTGTCGCGAATACTTTCGGCACCAGTGAGCAAAATGATCAGGCGGTCGATACCGAGGCCCATGCCACCGGCTGGCGGCATGCCGTGTTCGAGGGCGTTGAGGAAGTCGGTGTCCATATCCTGCACTTCTTCGCCAACCTGCGCAGCAAACATTTTGCGCTGAATGATCGGGTCATTCTGCTCGGAGTATGCAGGGGCGATTTCCTGACCGTTGATGCACAGCTCAAACACATCGATCGTGCTATCGTCATCGACAGTGATCTTCGCCAGCGGGCACAGCTCCTTAGGAATATGCGTCACGAAGGTCGGCTGAATCAAGGTCGGCTCGATCAGTTTCTCGAAGACGTTGTTGGTGATCTCGTAATCTTCGAGCTCACCATCGACTTCGATGCTCATGGCGCGCGCTTTTGCGAGCTTCTCGTCGCGGCTATGGCTGAACCACTCGGTATCGCCAGTCGCTTCGATGATCAAATCCTTATACTTCGCTTCACGCCATTCACCATCGAGATTGATGATGCTGCCGTCAGGCCGAGCGATTTCAAGCGAACCAATCACAGTCTTGGCGACGTGCTGAATCAAGCCCTGCGTCAGCTCCATCATACCGCGGAAGTCGGTGTATGCCTGATAGAGCTCCAACATAGTGAACTCCGGATTGTGACGACGCGACAGGCCTTCATTACGAAAAACGCGACCGATCTCAAATACCCGATCCTCCCCGGCAACAAGCATACGCTTCAGATAAAGCTCCAGCGCAATTCGCATGTAGAACTGGCAATCCAACGCGTTGGAATGGGTGACGAACGGTCGCGCCGCCGCACCGCCAGCGACGCTCTGTAGCATCGGTGTTTCGACTTCGGTAAAGTTGCGGTCCCACAGATACTTGCGCATCTCTTGGATGATCTTGGCACGATGGCGGAAGCGTTGGCGCGACTCTTGATTCACAATCAAGTCGAGGTAGCGCTGACGATAGATCTTGTCGTCATCTGTGAGGCCCGCCCACTTTTCAGGAAGCGGACGTAGTGCCTTAGTCACCAAAGTGTAGCTCGCCGCACGCACGGTGATCTCACCAGTCTTGGTTTTGAAGAGCTTGCCCGTGACACCGATGATGTCGCCGAGATCGAGCTTCTTAAAGTATGTATTGTATTCGCCTTCGGCTAGCTCGTCGCGAGTGACGTAGCATTGGATCGGACCATCGCTATCCTGGATCTTAATGAAGCTCGCCTTGCCCATCACTCGGAAAACGGTGATGCGACCAGCGATAGACACCTCGTCCTGCTCTTCGTCGGCGGCGTCTTCTTTATAAAGTTTAATAGCCTCACCGGATGTATGCGTCTGCGCGCAATTTGCCTGGAAGGGATTACGCCCTTCCTTGCAAAGATTCTCGAGCTTTTGGAGGCGGACTGCATAGAGATCATGCGAATTGTCCTGGTTGGCTGTCTTATCGGTCATAACGAAAGCAGGCGAAAATGTGTCAGCACCTAGAAATGGCAAATGTAAATTACCCTTCCCTCGACAGACGCAGCAACCGACTGAAATACAGACCACCCTTGCAATATGCTCATATGAGCATAATAATAAGCTCTAATGACACTAAAGAAAGATGCCGATAAAGTGGCAGAACCAACTGCTGTGTATGCCGCCGCAAGTAGTCATGCCGGCGAGACGGTCGAACGCATCCGCGCAGGCCTACCGATGGTAGAGTTTATTGAGCTCCAAGAATTGCTTGGCCTCGGTGCCGAAGAACTGGCGCCACGCAGCATGCGGGCGACGCATGGTTGACCGAAGCCCGCTCACCCGCGCTGCAAGTGACTAGCTCGATCATCACTGAAGAGCCGAATTATGTGCTCAATCCAAAACATCCGCAGTTCGATCGTATCAAAATCGGCACCTCTAAGCCCTTTGCCTTCGATCCACGGCTAATTGGTAAAAAGTAGTATCCTCCGTGGCGTGCGAGTTTACTAGCGCCCGCAGTGCCCCTGAGCCGAGCTTGATACTAGCCCGCGCAAGCACGGACGCCAGCAAGGGGAAAAAGTAGGACCCTCCGTGGCGTGCGAGTTGACTCGCGCCTGCAGTGCCCCTGAGCCGAGCTTGATACTTGCCCGCGCAAGCACGGACGCCACCAAGGGACAAAAGAAGCATCCTCCGTGGCGTGCGAGTTGACTCGCGCCTGCAGTGCCCCTGAGCCGGGCTTGATACTAGCCCGCGCAAGCACGGACACCAGCAAGGGACATTTTTCAGACATCCAGTTTTTCCGCTTTCAGTCTTTCAGCATTTGATCACCATTCCTCTAAATGACTTGGATCGAATACACCGCACTCAGCCTCACCAGTCTGATATTCCTAATCGGGCTGGCGACCTCGCTCTTGCCAGTGGTGCCCGGTAGCCTAATTGTTTGGTCAGGTATCATTATACACAAACTTTGGATGGGCGATGCCTCGGTGGCTTGGAAAATAGTCATCACTACCGGCATCATTACTCTGATCGGACAACTCGCCGACTTCGTGCTGGGTGTCTGGGGCGCACGCAAATTCGGTGCGTCATGGAAAGGTGCGGTCGGCGCACTGCTCGGCGCTTTTGTCGGCTTGTTTCTACCCCCACCGCTGTTTTGGCTAATTGTTGGCCCCGTCATCGGTGCGATCATTGGTGAGTTACTCGCCGGGCGCAGCTTCAAGGCAGGCAGCAAGGCAGGCTTCGGCACGGTGATCGGCGGCATCGTCGCCTTCGCCTTGAAATTTGGCCTCAGCGTCTGCGTGGTTGCCATCTTCTTTCTAGCGCTTGCGCTCTAGGGTCCTTCCACTCAACACGAAAAACCGGAATGTAGGCTGATCAATGCAGGGCAACGCTCCGTCGTTGCGACAGATCCGACTACAATTGCAGACATGCTGTGGAAATGACGGAGCATTTCCCTGCAAAACATACAAACGCTCACGAGCCGTCCCAAGCCTTGGCGAATAACAAGCGCAGGCTGTTTAGACACACCACGACAGTGCTGCCCTCGTGTGCAAAAACGCCAACACTCAACGGGATCCAACCAAAAATTGCGGCTGCCACCATCAGCACCACTGTACCCAGCGCAATTGCTAGATTCTGCCGTATGATCGATCGCGCACGATGACTCAAATCAGTCGCAGCAAGATAATTCTCAATGCGATCTTTCATCAGCACCACCTCACTCTGCTCTAAGGCAGCATCACTGCCGCGCGCGCCCATGGCAACCGAGACATAGGCAGCCGCCAAGCTAGGCGCATCATTCACACCATCACCCACCATTGCTACTTTGTATCCGCTCTTCGAATACTCAAGAATTGCAGCGACCTTACCATCTGGCGTCAGTCCAGAGCGGACTTCCTCAATCCCAATCGCCCGACCAACCGATTCCGCGGCGCCGCGGCGGTCGCCAGTCAGCATCACTGTGCGCACTCCCATCGCCTTTAGTTTTTCTAAAATAGGCTGCGACTCCGTGCGGATCTGATCTTTCAATAAAATACGGGCAATCAAATCGTCCTTTAAAATCCAGTTCTCTGAGAATTCCGGCGCAGGCTCCGGCACATCTTTAATCCATTCCGCCAACGGTCCATCTTCTAGCAGTTCTCGGCGACCCAGTACACACAGAGTCTGGCCCTGCCGCCCCTGCACGCCCTTGCCGCTCATCGCCTGAAAATCATCGATCACACGCGGATCCAATCCCTGCGCTTTCGCATATTTCTTAATCGCTCGTCCAATCGGATGTGACCCATGTGCCTCTAAAGAATAAGCGAGCTCTGCTGCTTCCCGCTCACGCCCTGGTGGGAAACTTTCCACCGAATCAACCTCCATTTCTCCAGTGGTCAGCGTGCCAGTCTTATCCAGCGCCACCAAATCCACCTCTGCCATTTTTTCGATCGCCGCGCCGCCACGAAACAAAATACCATGCCGCGCGCCCCATGCAATCGCCGCCAAAATCGCCGACGGAATCGACAGCACCAACGCACAAGGACTCGCCACCACCAACAAAGTCATTGCCCGATAAAATGCCGAGAAACCAGCCTCGGTGTTTGAAAATGGCGCAATGCCAAAGCCGAGCCACCAGACAAAAAACATCACCGTCGTCAGCCCCAGAATACCGACGGTATAACGCGTGCCAAATTTGTCGGTAAATCGCTGACTCGGCGCCTTCAAATGCTGCGCCTCACGAATCAAACGAATCACTTTCTGCAGCGCACTTTCACCAACTGGACGCAAGACCCGCGCATCGACCGCGCCCCAGAGGTTGATCGTGCCACTATAGACGGAGTCACCGATAAATTTCGGCACCGGGTTTGCCTCGCCCGTCAAATTCGACTCATCCGCCGCGCTCTTACCCTTGATCACCTCTGCATCGACAGCGAATTGCGCGCCAGGCTTGACCACCAAGACATCCCCCACATTCACCGCAGACACCGGTACTTCCCGTTCACCACCCGAAGCATCACGAAGCGTGGCCGACTTCGGTGCCGCATCAAACAGGCTATTGATTTCACGGCGTGTCCGATAGAGCGCAAAATGCTCCAACGCCCCAGAGAACGAAAACAGGAACAACAGCAGCGCGCCTTCAGCCCAAGCGCCGATCAACGCAGCACCGACCGCCACGGCCAACATTAGAAAGTGAATATCCAGCTCACCTTTCGGCAGACCCTCTTTGGCGTCTTCGAAGGCATCCCAGCCGCCCGCAATCATCGCGCCGATATAAAAAATTACTGGTAGCCACGCCGGGGCAGCCTCCACAGTCGAAACCATAAAACCAGAAATCCCAAGCACCGCGCAACCACCAGCCAACAGCCCAAGCACCCGCCATTCCTCGCCCGTCTCTGCTTGGTCTTCAATTGCATCTGGCCAGTTTAACTCACGCCAATGCCACAGCGTCGGCGCGGTCAAACAAGTCGGCTTTTGCAAACGAATGCCACCGCTCTGTTCGGTTTCAATCGATACGCCCACCGCCGCAGATGCCTGTGAATTTGACTCAATCAAGCGAATCGTCTCAGCGAGACTCGCCTGCAATGCCTCCAGATCCACTGGCCCCAGCGTCGCGATCTCGACCTTTCGATGCTCTGAATCCACTCGAAGTGCTTCCACCGAAGTGTTCGCTTGTAAAAAGCGAGCAAGACCCGCCGCCCAATCCTCTGCATTTATACGCTCTATTTCTGAAGCCATACTCTATTTAGAATTATTCTAAATAAGTAACTCTGCAAGCGAGAATTCGCGATTATTCATTGCCTTGCCGCGAACTCGGGAACAATGCACTTTTAGGGTGTTTAAACATGATTCTTGGTGGGAAACGCTCCGTCGTTTCCAACTAGATTCCAGACCAAACCTGATGACTACGCGTGGAAATGACGGAGCATTTCCCTCCAGCATTCAGCGGCGCAATAGATGTCAGAATAGTCGAATCAAACATGATCCTTGCAGGGAAACGCTCCGTCGTTTCCAACTAGATTCCAGGCCAAACCTAATGACTACGCGTGGAAATGACGGAGCATTTCCCTCCAGCATTCCGCGGCGCAATAGATGTCAGAATAGTCGAATTAAACTTGATCCTTGCAGGGAAACGCTCCGTCGTTTCCAGCTAGATTCCAGGCCAAACCTAATGACTACGCGTGGAAATGACGGAGCATTTCCCTCCAGCATTCAGCGGCGCAATATATGTCAGAATAGTCGAATCAAACATGATTCTTGGAGGGAAACGCTCCGTCGTTTCCAACTAGATTCCAGGCCAAACCTAATGACTACGCGTGGAAATGACGGAGCATTTCCCTCCAGCATACAGCGGCGCAATAGATGTCAGAATAGTCGAATTAAACATGATCCTTGCAGGGAAACGCTCCGTCGTTTCCAGCTAGATTCCATACCAAACCTAATGACTACGCATGGAAATGACAGAGCATTTCCCTCCAGCATTCAGCGGCGCAATATATGTCAGAATAGTCGAATCAAACATGATCCTTGGAGGGAAACGCTCCGTCGTTTCCAGCTAGATTCCATACCAAACCTAATGACTACGCATGGAAATGACAGAGCATTTCCCTCCAGCATTCAGCGGCGCAATATATGTCAGAATAGTCGAATTAAACTTGATTCTTGGAGGGAAACGCTCCGTCGTTTCCAACTAGATTCCAGGCCAAACCTAATGACTACGCATGGAAATGACGGAGCATTTCCCTCCAGCATTCAGCTGCACAGTATATGTCAGAATAGTGGATCAAACTTGATTCGTGTTCGGCAAATTCCATGATGCCAAGTTACAGAGAAAGCAGGTCAAGACGACGCAGAAAAGCAGTTAAGCAATCGTATTTTCAGAATCCGCAACCACATCCAACTGACCAAACTTCTTCACTAAAATTCCGTGCCGTGGCGCACAAAACAGGACGACTGCAAAGATCACGCCCGCCATCACTGCCATCATTCCTGAGGTCGAAGTCGCATCGACCAGCGCAGGATCGAAGCCCATCCAGCCCGGTAGCAGAATCGCCGACACATGCCCAAGCACAGCCGCGATGGCTGCTAATACCACACTAATAATCACCATCAGATCTAGTCGATCTGTTAATAGATGCGCAGCAGCAGCGGGCACGATCAACATCGCGATGACGATGATACTACCGACTGCTTCAAATGCCGCCACCGTCGTGATCGCGACCAAAGTCATCAGCATATAATGGATTAAATTGGCATTGATCCCCATCGTTGTGGCGAGTTCCGAATCAAAGGATGAGATGCGCAGTTCTTTAAAAAACAACACCACAAACAACAAGTTGACCACACACACTGGCGCCAACACGATCACCGCACGCGGCACTTCCCAGACGGAGCCAAACACTTGCGGGCGCCAGACGACATCGAGCGGCGTCAACTCAATCGCACCATACAGCACACAGCTCGCATCGAGATCGACATGATCCGCGGCTTGCACGATCAGCAACAACCCCAGCGCAAACAAAGTGGTAAAGACGATCCCCATCGATGCACCTTCGTCGACCTTGCCGAAACGACTCACCCACTGCGTGAAAATCGCGGTCAAGACACCCACAACGGCCGCACCGATAAACATCGTCAAACTCGCACGCGCCCCCGTGATTAAAAATGCAATCGCCAAGCCCGGCAGCACCGCATGGCTAATTGCATCGCCCATCATGCTCATTTTACGCAGCACCAAGAAGTTGCCTAAAAGCGCGCACGACACCGCCGCCAAAATGCCGACCACCACGATCCATGTATCAATTGAATACCAAGTCATTGCTACGCAGTGAGAGTAAGGCGCTGCGCGCCTAGTGAGGGTGAGAGTGACCAAGCGCGAGTAGCGCGGAGATGGTAACCCGTCTGCGGTTTGCCCCGCAGGGGTGACTTAACTGGGTGCCCTTTCGGCAAGTGGATAAACATAGTGATAAAAAATTCCATTTCTAATGGCTCCGCAAGGCCTCCGTCCTAATTCCTAATTCCTAATTCTCCACTAGTCTCCAGGCGTGATGGGGTGTGGACTCGCAGGCACTTCGAGGCCACTCGCAGTGCGCAATTTGATTAACTTCGCCTCAAGCAGCGCTACCAAGTTTTCGCCCAGCACATGCTCGACCTCATCCGCATCGCGATCGACTCGGCTGGTTGCCACATCGGCATATTCGATCAAATATAGTTCCCACAGGCGGTGATTACGCGTGACCTGGGCCGCAGCCTCCAGCCCCGCCTCAGTCAACAGGATCGCATCATCTTTGCTCACCGTATCGATCAATCCCTGATGATAGGCGCGCCCCAAGCAATGCCGCAATTGCCGATCAGTCCAGGTGCGCCGGCCGCGCAGCTGACGAAACGGCACCGCGCGAATACTCACCCCATTCATGCGCGGACCATCGGCTTCCAAAATTTCATACAAGGCACGGAGTAAATGTTGACGGCCAACACTTCGCTTCAAATTCAACTGACGCATAAAGCGCACCAGCACACCTCGCTCGTTGCCAAACAGCATACTGAATAGAAACAGCGTCGCTGCCACTAATACGATCAACGCACCCGCAGGCATGTTTGGAATCAACGCGCTCACACTCGCGCCCAGCCAGCCGCTGACACCACCAATCAATGCAGAGAGCAATAACATCTGGTCCAGACGGTCCGTCCAAAACCGCGCAGCCGCTGCTGGCGTGATCAAAAAAGCAATAATCAGAATCAAGCCCACGGCTTGCAAACCCGCGACAGTCACTGCAGTGACCAACGCAAGGAGTAGCATATCGAGCCACTTAACCGGCCAGCCCTGCGCAGCCGCGAAAGTTTCATCGAAACACAGCAGGCGGAACTCTTTAAAAAGCAACAACGAGAGCAATAGCACACAGCTAGTCACGACCATTAACAGCCTAAAATCGCTCAATACCATCGACGCAGTCTTACCATAAATAAATGATTCCAAACCAGCCGCTGCACCGTCTGGCATCTTGGTGACCATCGTCAATAAGGCGACGCCCGCACCGAAGAAGACACTCAGCACAATCCCCATCGCCGCGTCATCTTTAATACGCGAGTGATTGCGTATAAACAAAACCGTCGCGCAGCCCAACACTCCAGTCACTGCAGCTCCGAGCAATAATAGCGGCAACGACTTACCCTGCCCACCTAGCATCACGCCCACAAAGAAGGCAAGACACACACCTGGCAAAGTCGCATGCGAGAGTGTATCCCCCATCAACGAGCGCTTACGCAATAACAAGAAGCCACCCATCAGTCCACACGCACAGCCCAATAGCATGGTGCAGATCACCACCAGCCGCGTATTGTAATTCCGCAGCAGCAAGACATCGAGGATCTCTGAAAGTTCTAACATGCGACTAGTGAAGAGTGGTAGTGAGGGGTGAGGCGTGGACAAATGGAGGGCAATGCTCCGTCATTGCCGCATTGTTCAGCGCAATTGCGACAGACATCGGTAGAAACGACGGAGCGTTTCCCTCCACAGGAAAAATCGAATAGCCCATAATAGCCCTGCAAGGACTTCGCCAGCTCATCGGTAGAAACGACGGGGCGTTTCCCTCCACAGGAAAAATCAAATAGCCCATCATAGTCCTACAAGGACTTCGCCAGCTCCTCGGCTGCTTCGCTCAAAAGTGAGAGTTTACCACCATAGGTTTTACGAAGATTCTCTTGAGTAAAAACATCCTTGGTTGGCCCCGACGCGACGACGCGCATGTTTAACAACACCGTCCAATCAAAATATTGAGGCACCGTGGCCAAATCGTGGTGTACCACCAGGCAGGTTTTTCCACGTTGCTGGAGTTCCTTCAACAGCTCAACAATGGCTCGCTCAGTCGCGGCATCGACCGCGGCAAACGGCTCATCCATAAAATAAATATCCGCATCCTGCACCAAAGCACGGGCAAGGAAAGTACGCTGTTGCTGCCCGCCCGAAAGCTGGCTGATCTGACGATGCGCATAGTCCGCCAGCCCGACACGGTCCAATGCTTGCAGTGCCAATGCCTTTGAGCGCTTATTCACCCGGCGAAACCAACCGAGTTTGCCGTAGGTGCCCATCGCCACCACATCAAGCGCACTGACCGGGAAATCCCAGTCCACACTCTCACGCTGCGGCACATAACCGACCCGCTTGCGCGCCTTACCATATGACTCGCCAAAGATCGACACCTCGCCCGAGGTGCGCGGAATTAAATCGAGACACGCTTTAATCAAAGTACTCTTACCCGCACCGTTCGGCCCGACGATACTCACCAGCTTTCCAGCAGGAATCTCTAAATCAATGTCCCACACCACAGGCTTGCGATGATATGCCACCGTCAAATCCCGGATCACCAGCGGCAGCGATTTCTGCTCTGCGATCTTCGGTAATGGCTGTATGGTTGGTTTCGACACTGCGTTCATAAGAATTGATTTTTATTGCCGCGAAAAGACACAAATAGTTTTAAATAATATAAAGTAAGTAGAGCGCATAATGAACTCTTTCAAACGATCTAGGTGATTGCATCGATTTTACTTTTTTTGTGATTCTTGCTGCCTTTGGCTTCGACCTTCGGTTGGGTGTCGCTGCGCGCGGTATGTAGCCGAATAATTAGTGTGCCACTCCAGTTAATTTGCCCTGCATACCCAGCTCAGGTGCCTCGCCACCCAGCGCGCGGGTGATCGTGGTAATATTGCTATCGATCATACCGATATAAGTCCCTTCGTAAGTGCCAGCTTGCCCCATCGCATCCGAAAACAACGCGCCACCGATGCGCACAGCGTGCCCACGTGCATTTGCACCTTCCACCAAGGCACGGACATTTTTATCGGCAACCGAAGTCTCGACGAAAACGGCTGGAATCTGCTGCTCTACGATGTAGTTAACCAAGTCCTCTAGATCCCGCACTCCAGCTTCGGACTCCGTGCTCACGCCTTGAATACCGCGAACGGTGAGCCCCGTCGCACGGCCGAGATAGTTAAACGCATCATGCGCCGTCACTAACACACGCTTCGATTCGGGAATCGATCCAATCGCCTGCTGTGCATACGCATCCAACGCTTCCAACTGTACTGTGTAAGCGGTTGCATTGGCAGCATAAATATCCGCATGCGCTGGATCGAAACTCGACAGCGTCTCCGCCACTACGGTCACCGCTTGCATCCAGCCCCGCACATCCATCCACACGTGCGGATCGGTGTACGTAGAGTCATCCTCTTTTTGCAACAAATAATCTGAAGTCTGCAAGATCGCTTCAGTCACCGCCCTGACCGGCTTACCGCTGCTTGCGACCCGCACCAGCACGTCCGTCATTTTACCTTCAAGCAGCAGACCATTATAAAACACCACATCCGCTGTACTGAGATTCACCACATCACTCCGAGTCGGCTTGTAAAGGTGTGGGTCGACACCTTCGCCAATGATCCCCTCGACCTGCGCGTAGTCGCCCGCGATGTTACGTACGATGTCGGTAATCATGCCGACCGTACACAGCACTCGATAGGGCTCATCGGTACGACGCGCGGAATCAGCATCCGACGATTTCTCTGAGCGGCCACAGCCAGTTAAAAACGCAGCTACAATCACGAGGCCCGAAAGAATAAAGAGAGGTCTATCAAATTTCATACTTTGAATAGTCAAAGTAGCATCATTGCATGTCAAGCAGTAAGCAAATCGGCCACTTCGCAAGTACCCCAAGCAATGCCCGCAATAAGCCATAGACAAGGCACGCCGATTCAGGCACAAGAAGCCCCCAATGAGTGACTACATCCTACTCACCGACGGCAGCGTGCATACCCAAACCAAGACCGGCACCGGGGCATCGCTTCTGATTCGAACAGCAGAGCAAACACTCTCTATGGAGACACTGCGCACGCGTATAAAGGTTCAGCAATTCGTCGATACATCTTCGACTAAGCTCGAGCTACAGACCCTACTCTGGGCGCTGTCCGAACTGCCCAAAGACTGCGATCATCTCACCATCTATACCGACTCGCAAAATATCATTAACCTGGCGGCGCGACGGACACGCTTCGAAGCGCACGACTACTATTCGAAGCGAGGCCTGCCGCTGCGCAACACCGAGCTCTACCAAGCTTACTTCCACAGCACCGACCCATTAAACTTCGAACTAGTCAAAGTGAAGGGGCATCAATCCACTCGGAAGCGCAATCAAATCGACCAGCTCTTCGCCCTGGTGGATAAGGCCTCACGCAAAGCGCGATTGGTTGGGAAGGTAAAGTAGAAGTGGCTTCCAGCCGCTTGCTCATGATGCTGAAAAAGCGGCAGGATGCCGCTTCTACTTTCCACAAAAAAGGCTGCTCCCCGAATTCAGGAAGCAGCCTTTTGAAAAATGTAACTGCAGCGAGTTACGCAGGCGATGGTGCCGCGGCTTCTTCGCCAGACAGGTCGCCCTTGTCGTCATCTTCTTCAGCCTGTTTCGCGACCTCGTCATCAGAGTCTTCTTCAGGCTCTGCCTCGGGCTCGATGATCTCGCGCTTAATGATCGGCGAGCGCATTTCACCATGATCAAGGATCTCTTGAACGTGAACGCCATCAATCGTTTCGTGCTCCAACAAGGCCTCTGCCATGGTATCAAGCGCAGTGCGGTGCTCTTTCAAAATTTCGAGCGAACGCAAATACTGCTCTTGCACGATGTCGTAGATTTTCTTATCAATCTTTTGTGCAGTCTCTTCGCTAAAGTTATTCGAGCCAGCACCCATCGTGCCCATGTAAGCGTGATTCTGGCTTTCACCGAAAGCGATCGGGCCGAGATCAGTCATCCCCCAATCGCACACCATATGGCGCGCAGTCGAAGTGACCATGCGAATATCGCCGGACGCGCCACTGGTGATGTCGCCCATCACAATTTCCTCAGCCGAACGGCCGCCCATGCCAGTGCAGATTTGATTCAACAGACGCCGCTTGGAGTGATTGAGCAAATCCTTCTTCGGCATAAACATAGTCGAGCCGAGGCTCTGACCGCGCGGTATAATCGTCACCTTGTGCACGGGTAAATGCCCATCATCCACCACCGCTTGGATCAAAGCATGCCCGGCTTCGTGGTATGCAGTGATCTTGCGATCTTCGTCATCCATCAACTTACGTCGCTCACGTCCGAAGGATATCTTATCACGCGCTTCGTCGAGATCGTTCATCTCCACAGCATCCTTATCATAGCGTGCCGCGATCAAAGCACCTTCATTGAGAAGGTTGGCTAGGTCAGCACCAGAGAAGCCTGGCGTGTTACGCGCAACGTGTTCGAGGTTCACCTCTTCAGAAAGTGCGAACTTCTTGGCATGCACCATGAGAATTTCGCGGCGACCATTGAGGTCAGGCAAATCAATTGTGACTTGGCGGTCAAAACGACCTGGACGTAGCAACGCCGAGTCGAGCACATCCGGACGATTGGTCGCGGCGATGATGATCACACCTTCGTGGCCATCGAAACCATCCATCTCAACGAGGAGCGAGTTCAGCGTCTGCTCACGCTCGTCATTACCACCACCGACACCTGCGCCACGCTGGCGACCCACGGCATCGATCTCATCAATAAATACGATACAAGGCGCGTTCTTACGGCCTTGCTCAAACATGTCACGCACACGTGCCGCACCGACACCGACGAACATTTCGACGAAGTCCGAACCACTGATCGAGAAAAACGGCACTTCAGCCTCACCGGCCACCGCCTTTGCCAGCAATGTCTTACCAGTGCCCGGAGGGCCCATCATCAGCACCCCTTTAGGAATACGACCACCGATGCGTTGAAATTTCTTCGGGTCTTTGAGGAAGTCAACGACCTCGCTGACTTCTTCCTTCGCTTCGTCGCAACCCGCAACATCCTTAAAAGTCAGCGCGTCTTTATCGCGCGTCAGCATCTTGGCTTTACTCTTACCAAAACTCATCGCGCCCTTCCCTGCGCTCTTTAATTGGCGCACGAAGAGGAAATAAAGCAGGCCAATAATCAGCAGAAACGGCAGGAAACTAATCAAGATATCCTGAAACGCGGTGCTGCGGCGGCTCTCCTTGAGCACTGCGCGCACGAGATCAAAATCTTTCTCCAGCAAGCGGCCCTCAGCAGAAAACTGCACCTTTTCCGGCACACTCGCATCCGAGAGATTCACATCATACTTCGGATTGAGCATCTTACCGGCAACGATATAGCCAGCTTCGCCAAGCGAAGGGTCGGGCTTCATGACACCATCGCCCGGCTCGATCTGTCCATCTTTCACGGCTTGCACCAATTCGCTGATAGTCAGGCGTTCATGGTTCGAACCGGCACCCGGTTGCGCGAACCAGAGTCCAATGATAGCCGAGATAATGACCAAAAAAATTAACAGCACTTTAGGGTTAAAGCGCTCTGGTTGGCCGTTATTCGCGGGCTCTTTCTGTTGTGGATTTTGCTGTGATGACATTTATGCGGGTCAAATTGGGTTTCTTCGTTGGTAAGTCAATCTAAGAGCCCACTTCGTTGCGGTTCCGATTTTCATGGTATCCGCAGGCGGGAAGCCTGGCACCCAAATAATTTCTCCTGACTGCGATACGACAAGCGGTAGCAACTTTCGTTCCGTTACCGGAATGTGCCGGTCTATAAACCAGTCTTTCAGTTTCTTCGTGCCCGGCGCACCGAGCGGTCGAAAGCGGTCTCCCTGCTGCCAACCCCGCACATCAAGTTCCTCCTCTGCTGCCACCGCAACGTAGGACTCCAGGTCGGCATTCACTCCGCCCGTCATAATAGTGCTGCGTAACGCATCGTCCAATTCCACGAACTCTGTCTCCAGCAAAGCACCCGTCGACAGCATCAGCGACTCGCCCGCTTCGATCGATCCGGACACCAAAAATTGCCCCGCAACTTGTGCCGACACCAATCGAACCGTCGCTTCATCGAGCTCAATATAAAAAGCACCCGCACTGAGACGATTCTTTCGCTTCAGCGCATAGACCGCGGCCATCAATAAATCCATCGCCGGTGCGCTCATCGATTGAATCAGATGATGCGCACTCAACCATGCCGACAAGGCCCGCCGCGTCAGTGCCCGCGGAGCCGAGCGCAGCGCGACGCGATCCAGCGTGACACTATCACTAAAAGCTTCAGGCAAAGTCAGCCGCGCCAAACCATCCAGCGCATCTGCTTCCTCTTCCAGTAAAAACCGGGAACGAGCCGCGCCCGCCGAAGCATTCCGCGCCAACGCCTCGCTCAAACTAGGAATCACATTATGGCGCAGCGCATTGCGCGAAATTCCAAGATCTTGGTTGGAAATATCTTCGCGCCAAGGAATCTCGCAGGTATTCAACGCCATACGAATCGCCCCCGCACCCAAATGCAACAGCGGCCGGACATGTGTCGGATAAGCTTGGAAAAAATGTATTGGTCGCGGCGCTGCCAAACCATCCGAGCCACTGCCGCGCGCCAAGCGCTGCAGCTGTGTCTCTAAAACATCATCCTGCTGATGGCCCAAAGCAATACACTGGCAATTGTGCTCCTGCGCTGCCGCACGTAAAAAATCCAAGCGCAAGGCCCGCGCAGTCGTCTCCGTAAACGCCGCCTCATTTTCCGGCCGCGCCGCAGTCACAAATGGACAGCTCAAGTGCTGCGCCAATTCTTGCACAAACGTCGCATCTAGCTGCGAATCCTCGCCGCGCCAGCGGTGATTGTAATGTGCGACCACCAATTCGATTCCCAAGGCGTCAGCCTGTGCCCACAGTTGGCAAAGCATAAAGATCGAATCCGCGCCCCCCGAGCAAGCCACTAACACACGCTGACACGAATCGCCCGCAAGCAACTCACGCACATTCGCATGCAATGAGCGCGCGCCGAGTTCAACATACAAGCTGCCCGCTGCTTCGGGCCAATTGTGGGGGTGTGATGCGTTCGACATAAGACCCCTTTAATTGGCTCTACTTTGATACAGACCGCAAGCCTGTAGGGGCTTTGCCAGAGAAAGTTAAATTACATAGATGAGATCGTAATAGCTGGAGGGCAACGCTCCGTCGTTGCCACCGAGGTCCCAGATTACAATCAATCCGAGGAAATGACAGAGCATTGGCTAGAAAAGTGTCGCTACGCTCGGAACCCTCCAATTTGGTTACCTGCGCAGCTTCAGAAGCGGCACAACCCTCCCCCATACGCTCACGCAAATCAGTCTCCGCCAGCCTCTCGACCCGCAAGCACTCCTGCGGATTCGTCTGCCCGCGCAGCACCGAGATCGCACGCTTCGGCAAGCCAAGGTGCTACGCTAGCAACGCGCAAATCGCCTTGTTCGCTTTGCCAGATTCCGGCGCCAGCGCAGTTTTAATCTTCAGTCTCCCCGCATGCCAACCGACGATTGCATCGCGCAGGCATTCGGAACTACGCGGACGTTGAGTTCGATGGATACGGGACCCTCTACCCCCTCTTATCATTCGGATAACTGCCGAGCCATTTGACGAACGAGCAGTGCTCCTCGAGCTCGGCGAGTGCGGCTTGCGTCAGTTCGTCTTCGTAGTGGCCGATAAAGTCGATAAAGAATAAATAGTCCCAGGCTTTCTTACGGCTGGGGCGTGACTCGATCTTGCTTAAATTAATCCCACGTGAGGCGAACGGACGGAGGGTTTTCTCTAATGCACCAGGCTCGTCGTTGAGCGAAATTACTAGGCTGGTCTTGTCGCGGCCATCGCCGAGCGGCTTGGCGCGGGTTTTACCAATCACGAGGAAGCGCGTCACGTTGTCGTCCTTATCTTGAATACTGCGGGCTTGGATCGGCACATCATAGCGCTGCGCGGAGAGTTCGCTGGCGACGGCGGCGACGGCGGCGTCCTTCTTTGCGGTGCAAACCGCCTCAGCGGTGCTCACGACATCGACCAAGTTTGCGTTCGGCAATTTCGTGCGCAGCCAGTCACGGCATTGGCCGAGGGCTTGATCCTTGGAGCGCACTTCCTTGATCTGATCGAGTGGCGACTGCGAGATCAAGCAGTGCTCGATCGGCAAGTAAACTTGCGAGCAGATGTGCAGATCGGACTCGACCAGCATATCCATGGAGTGAAAGACCGCCCCCTCGGTGGAGTTTTCAATCGGCACCACGCCGTAATCGGCGCTGCCGCTTTCGACTTCAGCGAATACATCGGGGATGGTCTTGATCGCGCGGTAGTCGAGGCTGACGCCGAAATTACGAATCGCAGCTTGGTGCGTGTAAGTGGCTTCTGGTCCCAGATATCCGATCACGAGCTTCTTCTCCAATGCAATAGAGCCAGAGATCACTTCGCGGTAAACAGATTGCAAGGTGCGATTATTGATCGGCCCAGGGTTGAGGCGGGCGACTTTAGCCATGACCTGCGCCTCGCGGGTGGGATCATAATAGTCTGCGCCGTTGGCGTGTTTGATCTTACCAATCTCGCCCGCGTGTTGCACGCGTTGGTTGAGCAGTTGCACGATCTTTAAATCCAACGCATCGACGACTGCGCACTCCAACTGACGAGCATCGGGCGCTAGGCCAGCGAGCATCATTGCGCGATAGATTGCTTGCAAAGTCGCATCTGAGAGCGGCCCTTGATTGAAGTTGGCGATTTTATCGAGCACCTGCTCTTCGTTGAGCCCACCATCTTGGCGCGTGCGCTCATTGAGCAGTTGCACCACTTGTTTATCAATCGAGTCGATCGCGTCGCGGTTACGCTGCAGCTTAGTATTAATATCTTCAGGCATCTGGTGACTCCTCTCCTGTGGCGGGCTCTGGAGCAGCATCGCTCTCGGCATTCTCATTTTGCCAATCAACTTCGACAAATGTCTCATCCAGCGGCAGTTCGTCTGACTTTCGCTCTTTGGCGAGTCCCATATCCTCATCGGTAATCTCTTCTTCCGGCTCTTCGCTGCGGCGCATCCAATCGTCAATCTGATGATTACTCAGTACGTCCGAAGCGGGCAACTCATCGAGCTCCTTGATGCCGGTGAACTCTAAAAATTTCTCGGTGGTGCCATATTGAATCGGGCGGCCCGGCAATTCAGCGCGACCCGTGACATGCACCAACTCCAGCTCAATTAAGCGGTTCAGCGGGCCATCCACCGACACCCCGCGAATCGCCTCCATCTCGGCTCGCGTGACGGGCTGCCGGTAGGCGACGATTGACATGGTCTCCAGCGCCGCAGGACTGAGCTTCATAGGGCGCGGCTCACCACGCAGCAAACGCACGAATTCTGCAAACTGCGGCGCGGTGACGATTTGAAAACCATTCGGCCCCTCGATCAGGCGATACGCCTTATCCTCGACCTCGGCGGCATCCATCAATTTGGAGAGCGCCTCTTGAATTTGCACCGGCGTCACGCGGGGCGAAATGGGCTCAGCAACCTCTTCGCCTTCTCCTGCCAGCTTTTCGGCCTCGGCGGCTTCCTCTAATTCGGAGTGGTAGCGCGCAAAAATCTTCATTAAATCCTTCAAGCGAATCGGCTCCGCAGTCGAGAGTAACAGGGCTTCGAGCGTCTTATTGAGATCAAATTCCATAGTCATAGGTGGCAGTAAAATGCAGAATTAAGGTCTAGAAGAGTAAAAAGGGGGTTGTCGAGGTTCCCGCTATTCATTGATATCTTCGCATTTCTGCAACGAGAATCCTATTTCCTGACTATTTAATTCATCTAATTTTTCATCATGGCTAGCAAAAACACACGTCAACACTCCTCAATCGTGGTCGATGGCGACGACCGCGCCCCTGCCCGCTCGATGCTTCGTGCAGTTGGCTTCGAAGATGCCGATTTCAAAAAGCCACAGATCGGCGTGGCCGGCTCTCCGAGTGATCTGACTCCCTGCAACATGCATTTGGGCGACCTCGCCACACACGCCACCATCGGTGTCAATAATGCCGGCGGCAAAGCGGTGAACTTCAGTACCATCACCGTTTCCGACGGCATTAGTATGGGCACCAAAGGGATGCGCTACAGCCTCGTCTCGCGCGATGTGATTGCCGATTCGATCGAAACAGTGGTCGCGGCAGAAGGTTTTGACGGTCTGGTCGCGATCGGTGGCTGCGATAAGAACATGCCCGGTTGCATGATCGCACTCGCCCGCCTCAACCGCCCAGCTGTGTTTGTTTACGGCGGCACCATTCTTCCCGGCTTGATGCCTCACGACGAAGAAGAGCGTAACCCGATGGACATCGTCTCCGTTTTTGAAGCAGTCGGCAAGCACGCCAAGGGTGAGCTGACGGATGAAGAGCTCAAAGAAGTCGAAAAATATGCAATTCCAGGTGCCGGATCTTGTGGCGGCATGTATACTGCCAACACCATGGCCAGCGCGATCGAAGCACTCGGCATGAGCCTGCCAGGCAGCAGTGCTCAAGTAGCGATCGGTGAACCCAAGCGTAAAGACTGCGAAAATGCCGGTGCAGCCGTGCTCAAACTCCTTGAGCTCGACCTCAAGCCACGCGACATCATGACGCGTAAGGCCTTTGAAAATGCGATCACCACCTGCCTTGCGCTCGGCGGTTCGACTAACTTGATCCTGCACCTCCTCGCCATCGCACACTCCGCCGATGTCCCACTCAGCATCGACGACTTCAAGGAAATTGGCGAACGCATCCCGCTGCTCGCGGACTTGAAGCCATTCGGCAAATACAACATGAGTCACCTCATCCGTATCGGCGGCATCCGTCCAATGATGAAGATGCTACTCGATCGCGGTCTACTGCATGGCGACTGCCTCACGGTCACGGGCGAAACGATGGCCGATTCGCTTAAGGACGAACAGCCGTACGCATCATATCCAGACGAGCAGGACATCATCCGCCCATGGGATCAGCCAATTAAAGAATCCACTCACCTCCGCATCCTACGTGGCAACCTTGCGCCTGGCGGTGCCGTTGGTAAGATCACTGGCAAGGAAGGTCTCTATTTTAAAGGCACAGCGAAGGTTTACGAAGGCGAAGAAAGCGCACTGGTCGGCATCCTTCGCGGCGACGTCGTCGCTGGCGACGTGGTTGTCATTCGCAACGAAGGGCCAGTCGGTGGCCCTGGCATGCGCGAAATGCTCTCCCCCACTAGCGCCGTTGCTGGGCGTGGCTTGATTAAAGAAGTCGCGCTCATCACCGATGGACGCTTCTCCGGCGGCAGTCACGGATTCGACGTCGGCCATATTACACCGGAAGCAGCCAAGGGCGGCCCAATCGGCATCGTCAATAGCGGTGACCAAATCGAAATCGACGCGATCAAAAACACCATCCGCCTGCTAATCGACGACACCGAATACGAGACGCGCATGGCTGCCTTCAAGCCCACTGGTGCAGGATCCAAACGCGGAGTGCTCGGTAAATACGCTGCCACCGTCGCGACCGCCTCAGAAGGTGCCGTGACTGACAAAAATCTATAATAACTTGCCCATCAAGTGCTTCAGTTTCCAGTTTTTCAGTTGTCAGTTCAACCGAAAACCAGACAACTGAATACCAACCAACTCTTAATTCTTAGTTTACGCACACATCATGTCTTGGGAACGATTCAAACAACACTATCTGCATATTAACGAGCTCGACTTCGCGATCGACACCAGCCGGATCGATTTCGGTGATACTTTCCTATCGGAAATGGAGCCACGCATGCAGGCCGCATTCACCGCGATGCAAGCGCTTGAAGCGGGCGCAATCTCGAACCCAGACGAAGGCCGCATGGTTGGCCACTACTGGTTGCGTCATGCCGCACTGGCACCCAACGCCGAGATCGGCGCTGAGATCGAAGCCTGCCTCGGCAAAATCAAGCTGATTGCCTCAGACGTACATAACGGTGTGCTAAAAGGTGCCAACGGCGCCTTCAAAAACCTCCTCGTTATCGGCATCGGCGGCTCGGCACTCGGACCGCAATTCGTCGCGGATGCGCTCGGTGGCCCGAAGACCGATAAGATCAAGCTGTTCTTTTTCGACAACACCGACCCGAATGGTCTCGACCGCACACTCGAAGCGCTCGACGGCCAACTCGGTGAAACACTCGCCGTGGTCATCTCCAAGTCTGGCGGCACGCCCGAGACCCGCAACGGCATGCTCGAAGCCGAGACCGCCTATCGGGTCGCTGGCCTCAGCTTTGCCGAGCACGCCATCGCCATCACTGGCGAAGGCAGCAAACTACACAAAATCTCGAAAGAAAACAACTGGCTCGACTTCCTGCCGATGTGGGACTGGGTCGGTGGTCGCACCTCCGAACTCGCAGCGGTGGGCCTCTTCCCTGCTGCCATCCAAGGCCTCGACATCGACCGTATGCTCGCTGGCGCGAAAGCGATGGACATCGCCACACGTTCGACCGACACCACTAAAAACCCAGCAGCCCTACTCGCGCTGATGTGGTATTTCGCGACCGACGGCAAGGGTGCGAAGGATATGGTCGTCCTGCCCTATAAGGATCGCCTCATGCTTTTTTCCAAATACCTGCAGCAACTGGTGATGGAGTCGCTCGGGAAAGAGAAAGATCTCGATGGCAAGGTCGTGCACCAAGGCATCGCCGTTTATGGTAACAAGGGTTCCACTGACCAACACGCTTACGTACAGCAACTGCGCGAAGGTGTGCACAACTTCTTCGCCACCTTCATCGAAGTGCTCAAGGATCGCGACGGCGACTCGATCGAAGTCGAACCCGGCTTCACTAGCGGCGATTTCCTGCAAGGCTTCTTCCTCGGTACCCGTGATGCACTGTATGACAATGGTCGCCAATCGATCACCATCACCATCACAGAGGTCACACCCGAAGCAGTCGGCCAGCTCATCGCGCTGTTCGAACGCGCCGTCGGCCTCTACGCGAGCCTCGTCAACATCAACGCCTACCACCAACCAGGAGTTGAAGCAGGCAAGGCAGCCGCAGCCACGGTCTTGGAAATCGAGCAAAAAATCGTCGCTGAGGTCAACGCCAACGGCAGTAACGCTCAAACTGCAGATGCGATCGCGGCTAAGTTGGGTCTTGAACCACAAAGCGAATTGATTTTTAAGTTGCTGCTTCGATTGGCAGCGAACAATCGTGGCATCAGCGCAAACACCAAGACCCCCATTCACGAAACAGCATTTTTCGCAGCGTAGCCCGCCTACATCGAGAATATTCCCAAACACCATAAATGAAAAACCTATCACTTGTCCTTCGCATTGTAGCGATTCTAGCGTCAGCTGCAGCAGTCGCTTTATTCTTCATCTCCAAGGGGAAACTCGCTGAAAAGCAAACCTCCCTCGAACAAGCACAAGCAATGACTCAAGCGACTCAAAGTGAGTTGGAAACTGCGAATAGCAAGATCACCTCTTTGGGCACGCAGCTCTCGACCGAGCGCAAATCACTCGCCGACACCAAAGGTAAGCTCGAGTCGATCCGCTCCGAGATGTATACGGCCAAGCAGCAAGTCACCCGCACGCAACAGCAACTCAAAGAGACGAAAAACACCATCTCTGAGTTGGAAAATACCGCAACTCGCCTACGTACCGATCTGGTCAAGACCGAAGAGAGCTTAGCCTCCGCCAGCAAAGAAGCAGAGCTCGCTCAACTCGATGAGCGCATCAAAGAACTGGTTAAATCCAACGACACGCTCAAGCAAGACTTGCTGGCGAGCGAAGGACTCCAACAGAGCGCTAGCACAACCCGCAAACCGGCGAGCACTGCAATCACGAGCGGCTACCAGAGTGGCTTCACGCCGAGCAGTACGGTAGCTGTGCAGCCCGCAACCATCGGCGCCGCCACCACAGTCGCCTCGATCAGCACATCTGACGGCATCATTATTCTCGACGCGTCTCCAGAGCTCGGCCTGTCGGTCGGTTCCGAGATCACATTGATCCAAGACTTAAAAGCACTAGGTAAAATCCGAATCATCCAAGTTAACGAACAACTCGCAGTGGCCAACATTCTCCCAGGCACACGACTTCGCGGACTATCCAAAGGCGATACCATCAAGGTAATGCACTAATCCTCTCAAACCTCGCGCATACATTATGATCACTCGCCTGCTTCTAATCTTCGCACTGACATGGTGCGCACTAGCCACCAGTGGCTGCTTCGACACTAATCCCGACGATCAGGAATTGCCTTGGTCTCGCCCAGCTGACTGGCAAGGTGGCGTCCCGGGATTCGGCGGATAAAGCCAAGCAAACAATACTTTAAAAGAACCAGCGCCTTCGTGAAAGACATGAAGGCGCTTTTTTTGTGACATTCTCACTAACCTACTTACAGTTGCCAACGATATGTCTGATCCTGGAACCCTTACACTTGTCGCCGCACCCATCGGAAATCTATCCGACATCACTCCACGTGCAATCGAAGTGCTTACAGCCGCCACTCACATTGCCTGCGAAGACACCCGTGTCACTGGCAAGCTGCTCAGCAAACTCAACATCGAGAACAGCGGCAAACTGATCTCCTACCGCGAGCAAAACGAAAACTACATGGCGAGCGAGATCGCCGACCGTATGCAAGCGGGCGAAGACATTGCACTGATCGCCGACGCCGGCACGCCCGCCATCAGCGACCCCGGATTTCGTCTCGTCCGCGAGTGTCGCAAGCGCGGGCTCAAAGTCACTACTGCGCCTGGCGTCAGCGCCGTGATCACCGCCCTGTCACTCTCGGGGCTGCCGAGCGATGCCTTCCTCTACGTCGGCTTCCTTGCCCCCAAGAGCGCCGCGCGCAAACGCTTCTTTGAAGCACAGCAAGACTCCGAATACACCGTCATCATCTACGAATCCTGCCATCGCATTGGCAAGTTCCTCAACGACCTAGTGGCGACCCTCGGCCCCGACCGCTGCATCAGCGTCTGCCGCGAGCTGACTAAGCTTCACGAGACCGTACACACTGGGCCAGCCGGCGAGGTGCGCGACCGCGTTGCCAAAGGCAGCCAAAAAGGCGAATTCGTCGTCTGCATCGCCAAGGGCGGCTTCGAACTGTAGCTTCCCCAATCAATCGAGGGTTCCGAGCTTAACGACACTCTCCGAGCCAATGCTTCGTCATTTAGATACGTAAGCCTCAGATCCCTGCTGGATTCGTGTGGCAACGACAGAGCGTTGCCCTCCAGCAGGCTCATCGTCGATTACTGGGAAAGTCTCGATTGAAACGACAGACCGCTTTATTTGAGAGGCAACGGGTCCCTGATGGGGGCTGGTTAGAGCCATTGCACTCTGCGAGTATAATAAACCGCGATCGGAGTGTGGCCGACTCGCCCACATTCACTCTGTGTTGCTGCAAACAAGATCGAGTCGCCCTCCCTCCTCTACCCTCTCCGCTAATCGAGCATGAACCAAAAAAGCCCCGACCATTTCTGGCCGGGGCTTTTTTTAATTGAGTGAGCAAAGCGCTTAGCTAGTCGTCGCAGTCGTCATCTCTTCGCGGGCCTTTTCAGCCAGCGGGGTGCTCAGGTAGCGTTCGCCGAAACTGCAGCCGATGGTCACGATTGTTTTGCCGGCCATCTCAGGACGCTTGGCAAGCTCCATCGCAGCCCACACATTGGCGCCGGTGGAGATACCGCCGAGGATGCCGTCCTGCTCTGCCAATGCTTGCGCGGTGGCAAAGGCATCTTCATTTGAGACCTTGATCACGTCGTCGATGATATCGACATTACAATTCTTAGGAATGAAGCCTGCACCGATGCCTTGGATCTTGTGCGGACCAGGTGCACCACCAGAGAGAACCGGACTCGCTTCAGGCTCAACGGCGACCGTGTAGAGATCCTTGCGCGACTTGATCACTTCAGAGACACCAGTGATGGTGCCACCGGTGCCGACGCCAGCAACGAATGCATCGATCTTACCGTCGGTTGCCTCCCAGATTTCTTCAGCAGTCGTCTGGCGGTGCGCTTCAGGATTAGCAGGATTCTCAAATTGTTGCGGCATATAGGCCTTTTCACCGTATTCCTCGACCAGCTCACCGGCGCGTGCGATGGCACCGCCCATACCCTTTGGTCCAGGCGTCAGCACGATCTCAGCACCGAGCATACGCAGCAGCACGCGACGCTCGACCGACATGGTTTCAGGCATGGTCAGGATCAGCTTGTAACCCTTGGCAGCACAAACGAATGCCAGTGCGATACCAGTGTTACCCGAAGTCGGCTCGATGATGATGCTATCTGGGCCGATCTTACCATCGCGCTCGCCTGCTTCGATCATCGCCTTACCAATACGATCTTTGACGCTGGCAAGTGGATTGAAGAATTCACACTTCAAGTAGATGTCTGCGTTCACACCCGCAGCAGTGTTGTTGATTTTAACCAGTGGCGTATTGCCGACCGTTTCGATAATAGAGTTAAATAATTTGCTGCTCATAATTGGTAAGTAAGAGATTAAAGGAATGAGCCTACCAGCACATCCCGAATATATAACGAGGCAAGCATTGATCGCAAATTGCTTCGCCATCTCCGCTTTGCTCCGTCAGAGGCTCAGGGAACAGAGCTCAGACACTGCGAATCAGGCATTCAAAGGCGCATCCTCCCTCGTAGTTGTGACCGAGAGGCTGACACTCAGGCACAAAAAAACACCGACACGCGGTGCTTTTCGAAATCGAGTAAACGAACTGGCTATCGACGGCGTGGGCCGAAACTACGCCTTGGTGCATTACGCTGCACGTGCGCATTGCGCAAACGGTAAACGATGCGGGCCTTATCGAGGTCGTAAGGGCTCATCTCCATCTTTACGGTATCACCAGTGGTGATCTTAATGAAGTGCTTACGCAATTTACCGGAGATGTGCGCGAGTACCAGATGCCCGTTCGCAAGCTCCACGCGAAACATGGTGCCAGGTAGAACGGCAACGATTTTGCCTTCGACTTCTACGTAATCTTCGCTTTGTGCTTTAGCCATAAATGATCTATAATAAATCGGCGAGGGAAGCGGATTGACACCGAAAGTCAAGGACTCTCTCTCTAGACAAAAAAACAAGCCATCACTTAAGCCGCTTATTCTGTTCAGCATCTCTGATACCACAGGTGCATCAGGCTTTTTTGGCAGCTATCATTTCAAATGCTAGGTACTCATCTGGAGACTCGGCAAACAATGGCCGGCACGACGTCTGTCTCCCTCGAAGGCGCGGAGCCGCGCAGGCCATTGCACGGCACAGAAACAACAGGTAGCCACTGGGTTCATCCCAGCAGGAATCGCGGGGGATTTTTCATAGTATAACCCGCTCGCGATCCTATGATCCTAATAATCCACGGCGTCGATCAAGCTCGTGCTCGACACGAAAGAAACGTGCCCCGGTGCCGTCCCTGAAGAAAACGTAGCGCGCCGCTTTAGCAAGCGATCCCTCTGTTGGAGAATGAACGTTTGATAAACCTGCACGCTACGACCCGAACAACTCACCCCGCCTCGCGGGATGAGTTCAAAGCAAACAGAAACGGAGGCATAATCGTTCAAGCGTTAAAGGGTACAGCGACTCTTTCCTTGGGCGTCGCTACGCAATCAGATGCGACTCCACGTCAAACCCCCTCATCGTTACAAGTTATTTTGGTGGTCATTTTCCCTGCAGCGCTCGAAGCTCTGCCATTAACTCTAAATAAATCCATGGGGTCTCCTTGCACCAACACCACGCGCAAACGCGGCACGCCGAGCTAAGCCCCAACAGCGAGTTATGCTGACGGTCTATTTGGGTTCGCGATCGCCATATCACTCGCCGCGATCGCGACCATCGCATGCACTTCGTTCGCTCGGAGGACGCGCGCACGGCCGTAATCGAACGCCCCCATGGCCCCGCTCAGCGACCTCACCCAGATTGAAACCTTTACGCAGGCCTACCTCACGGCAAACTGCAATCCGGCACTGCTGGAGAACACACAGACTATCCGTGTATCAGGCCACCTGGTAAACGGCGACAATCGCCAAGCCTTTTCTCTGATCAAAAAGCGCCCCGACCAAATGCTATTCACCATCGATCGCGCCTCGCATGAAATGCAACCTTCGGCGTGAGCGGCGATACCGTCTGGCGTCGCATACGCGCACCGCAGCACGACGATCGTCTTCGCCCTGATCGAGGGGCAAGAAGCCGAATGCGTGGCTGGGGCAACGGCGCTTCTTCGACCGCACCATCAGCGCCAGCCTAGGCGAAGGGACGCATCACTGCGATCGAAGTCACCAGCTGGACAGGCGCCGACTGCCTGAAAGTCAGTACACTGAGCGCCGACGGTGCAGCCGTCCGACATACTGGTCGATCCACAAACGCTGCACCCCATCGTCGAGCTAGAACCGATTCACAAGACGGAACCATCAAGCAGACCACATTCAGCGACTACCGTGACGCTGATGGCATGCCCATTGCCTTCGACATGGTCTCCTCAGTCGAAGGCGAACAGCAAAGTTCGCATCATTATAGATAAGGCATCAATCAACAGTGGCGTACTCTCCACGCTGTTTGATCTGCCTGAATCGCTGATCTCGAACGAATGAGGCCGCACCTGTCAGACGCCAAGCGCTCGCGGTAAAAAGTAAGTCTGGCTAAGCGCCACAACTGCCTTTGTTATACCTTTTCCCTTTTACTTGCCCCCGTCAGGCATCCAGTTCACACACCGGCGAGGCCAGTTCGGCAGACCTCGCAGACCAACTAGCCGCTACTCGCGCTCCGGACACTTTTACACTTTTAGACCATGCACGTAGACTGCCCATTCGAAAAAATCTACCCATCAGCGCTCAACCGCGATGCCGACTACTTCATGACCCACGCCTATAATGAGGCCATCGAAGCGTGGAAAAAGGACGAGGTGCCGATCGGCGCAGTGATCGAATACAAGGGGCAGATCATCGCGTCTGCGCATAATCAGTCCCGCTCTAGCAATGACCCCACCGCCCACGCCGAGATCCTTGCGATTTCGCAAGCGGCCAGCTTCATTGGTGATTGGCGACTCAACGAGTGCACGCTCTACGTCACCAAAGAGCCCTGCCCGATGTGCTCTGGCGCACTGGTCATTGCGCGCATTGGCAAGGTGTATTACGGCCTCCCTGATTTGCGCATGGGCTGCGTTGGCGGCGCGCTCGACCTCGGTGCTCTCCCCGATAGCAATCACAACTTCGAGTCCGTCAGCGGCATCCTGCAAGAGTTGAACCACGACATTTTGAAAGCCTTCTTCGAAAAAAAACGCCTCGCTAATAGTGCTAAAAAAGCGAACGCGCTGAAAAGACAACACGCCACCGCCCGCAGGCGCGAGTCAGTGACCCGCACAGTCGCAACCGCATCTTGCCGCTTTTTATCCGTTAGAACAAACGACTGGAAGCCGCTGCAAAACTTAAAAAAAGGGCACAACAAACACAGCTGTCGTTTGACAGCGCTCTAAGATCCTCGCAACTTTTACCACTCTCTCCATTAAACCGAATAGAAAACAATACATACCATGGCTTACGAACTACCAGCACTTGACTACGCATACGATGCGCTCGAACCACGCATTGATGCACGCACGATGGAAATCCATCACAGCAAGCACCACAATGCATATATCACGAATGTGAATGCAGCGCTCGCTGGCACTGAGTTTGAAGGCAAATCCGTCTGCGAACTCATTTCAGATCTTGCTGTACTGCCCGAAACTATCCGCGGCGCAGTTCGCAACAACGGTGGTGGCCACGCCAACCATAGCTTCTTCTGGAAGGTGCTCAGTCCAACTGGCGGCGGTGCTCCTAAGGGTGAACTCGCAGCAGCAATCGACGCTGAGCTCGGTGGTTTTGACGCATTTAAGGCCGCCTTCGCCAAAGCAGGCGCGACTCGTTTTGGCAGCGGTTGGGCTTGGCTCGTCGTGCAAGCAGACGGCAGCCTCGCGGTGACTTCGACTCCCAATCAAGACAGCCCCTGCATGACGGGTGTCGCTGATGTTGAAGGTAAGCCAGTGATCGCGCTGGACGTATGGGAGCACGCTTACTACCTGAAGTATCAAAATATGCGCCCAAGCTACATCGCTGCATTCTGGGATGTCGTCGATTGGGACGCCGCCGAAGCAAACTACCAAAAAGCGAAAGCGTAAGTGCAGCACGCTCGGTCGAACGACCGAGATAACTGACATTTCAAAAACAACTGCCGCCGAATATATTCGGCGGCTTTTTTGTGGGCGATCATCGGCGGCACAGACATTCCTGTCTGTGAGCTTCACAGGACAGACAGGACGAAGGTCTAGCGCAGATGACTGAGCAATGTCTGTATCACGCTGTTACTATTTCTCCGCATCTCCACCCTTAAAACGCCACGCGAGGAGTCGGCTGACTTTTTGGCCTTGGCGCATTGGAATCACCTCGACTTGCTTGGCACCGCACTGGCTGAGAACTTGCTTCAACACGCGCAAGTGCTCCCGCTTTGAGACTAGACTAGTGAACCAGCCTACTTGTGGCGCGAACTCAACACTCTCACGAATCATCTGCGTAATAAACACCACTTCGCCACCGCGGCACCAGAGCTCGGCCTGCTGCCCACCGAAGTTTAACTTGGCTGGGCCATTCGCAGAACGTCCCTTAGTTAAATTCTTCTGTTTTCGTTGAGTGCCCGCCTGTGCGGCTTCCATCGAAGCATGAAAGGGTGGATTGCACAGCGTCAGATCGAAATAATCACCTTTGCGGATGATGCCTCTAAAAATCGAATTAGGTTCCTTTTGTTGGACCACCTTCACCAACTTGCTCAAGCATGGATTCGATTCGACGATCAAACATGCGGTCTTCACCGAGACTGGGTCGATATCGGTTGCGACAAATTTCCAGCCATAGCTCTGACTACCGATAATAGGGTAGATGCAATTCGCACCCGTGCCAATATCGAGCACACGCACCTGCTTGCCCGTTGGCACCTTGCCTGCCCCGGCCAAGAGATCTGCCACATAATGAATATAATCCGCCCGCCCCGGAATGGGCGGACACAAATAGCCAGCGGGTATCATCCAATGCTTAATCTGATAGGTTTGCGCTAGCAGTGCTTGATTCAAACATCGCACCGCGGCGGGATCAGCAAATTCGATGGTCGGCTCGCCTGAAGGGTTTAGGCGCACATAGGAGTTCAGTTCCGCACACACCTCACACAAGGCGGTGAAGTCATAACGCCCCTGATGCGGGTTGCGCGGGTGTAACAAGCCCGGCGGCGGTGTATTTGGTTTATGACTAGGCATGATCAGCGGTTTTCAAACACAACACAGCGGCCATCGCACCGCTGCGCCACGCTAAAAATTAGAACTAAAGGAGTGTGCGCGACCCGCTCACGGCCATACTACGATGTGGGCGAGTCGCTCACGCTCCATTATCACAGGTAAATACAGCCCTCCCATCCGCCCCTCATTGTTTAATAAGGTGGTTGATTCTCCCCGCATTCTTTATAAATAAACAAGACCTCAACTTCCCCAAAACATCCCCCCACATATATGCGTCCGGAAATCCACTGGCTCCTCCATTTCTGCCTAGAAAATCAACTACTCACCGAGGGCCAAGTTCTTGGCATGGTATCTAACCTTGCCCCCAGCACAGACGTGCATGCCTGTGCCAAACTACTGGCAAACTCTGGTTGGATTGCTGACACCGCCTTTCTTGACAGTGCCATCGAGGCCTCGATTAAAAATACGCAGGATGGCTTTGAACTGCCGGTGCTGCCTGGACTATCGTCCGCAGGCACCCAAAGTAATGTCGAAGGGTTCCCCGACTTCTCGACCTTCAATCAGCTGAACGACGATGAGCTCCGAGCAGCCATTCGCAGTCTCTTCACCCAATGTCAAAAAATAGGCGCGAGCGACCTGCACCTTACCGGAGGTGCCCGCCCACGGATACGTCACCATCGGCGCATCGTCTACCTCAGCAATGCACCACTCACAGATGCCCTGGCCAGACGAATCAACTACCTACCCCTCACTCCTGAGCAGCGGCAGCGATTCGAAACTGATTGGGACTTGGACTATGCCTTGACTGTCGATGATGAAACTGCGGGCTTTAAAATGCGTTTCCGCGCCAACTTGATGGAGCAAAAGAAAGGCATCTCTGGCGTCTATCGAATCGTGGCGGATCACTTAATGAGCCTGGAGGAGCTCGGATTTCCGAATGCAGACAACATTCGCAAACTACTTAATTACCACAATGGCATTATCCTGGTAACTGGCCCGGTCGGCAGCGGCAAAACCACCACACTTGCCAGCCTCGTCAACGAACTGAACCAAACGCGCAAGGATCACATCATCACCGTGGAAGATCCCATCGAAGTGATGCAGCATTCAGTCAACAGCATCGTCACTCAGCGGCAAGTCGGCAAACATACCGAGTCCTTTAAGTCCGCCTTAAAATCCGCCCTGCGCGAAGATCCTGACATTATCGTTATTGGTGAAATGCGTGACCTAGAAACAATCGAGATGGCAGTCACTGCGGCAGAAACAGGCCACCTCGTGATTGCGACCATGCACACCCGCGATGCCGCATCCACATTGAACCGGATGCTCGACGTATTTCCACCCAGCCAGCAAAACCAAATCCGTGCAATGACTGCCGGTTCCCTGCGTGGCATCGTCTGTCAGCGCCTCATTCCCAGCGTGGATGACGAAGTCGTGCTCGCCTGCGAACTGCTCGTCAACACCACCGCGGTGGCCAACATCATTCGCGATGCGAAAGAGACCGGCCTAGAAAATGCCATGCAATCCGGCAAGCAACTCGGCATGCTCACCATGAACGATTCCGTGCAAGCACTGCTCGACCAAGGCAAGATCACTGCCGAAGTCGCCGCTGAGAATATGTTTAATGCCGAAAGTAACGCCTAGCCTCCTCCCCCCCAAAAAAAGAATTTGATCGATGAACGAACTGGATACACTGCTGACTGACATGCTCGCCAAAGGAGGCTCCGATCTCCACCTCGCCGTCGACTCGCCGCCAAAGACGCGAATCGATGGCGTCATCCATCTGCTCAACGAGCAACCGATCGGCGCACGCGAAATGGAAGCGCTACTCAAAGAAGTCACTCCGGCTCATCGCTGGGAGACCTTCACCCAAACGGGCGATGTTGACCTCGCGCATGAGATACCAGGAAAAGCGCGCTTCCGCATGAACCTGTTTAAAAACAGCTGGGGCATGGCCTCCGTCCTGCGCCAGATTCCGTCGCGAATTGCCAGCATCGACGAGCTCGACTTACCCGTCGCATTGAAGGCGATCGCCTCTTACCAAAACGGCTTGGTGCTCGTCACGGGCCCTACCGGCAGTGGTAAATCAACGACGCTCGCGGCCATCATCAACCACATCAACGAAACCTCGCAGAAGCAGATTATCACGCTCGAAGACCCGGTCGAATTTACTCATGACGATAAAAACAGTACCATTATTCATCGTGAAGTGGGCGAGCACACGCGCTCTTTCAGCGCCGGACTCAAGGGTGCGATGCGCGCCGACCCCGATGTCATTTTGATTGGCGAAATGCGCGATATGGAAACCATCCGCTTGGCACTCAATTGCGCAGCAATGGGCATGCTGGTTTTTGCCACACTGCATACCAACAATGCCACCAAGACGGTAGATCGCATCATTGATGCTTTCCCTGCCGACGAGCAAAATCAAATCCGCATCATGCTAGCTGAGTCCCTTTGCGGGATCGTCTCACAACTATTATGCCAGAAGAAAGACGGCGGTCGTATCGCCGTGCATGAAATCCTGCTCACACATGGCGCACTACCAAACTGCATTCGCACACACTCGCTCTCCAATATTCGCAACATCATCGACCAAAACCGAGACCAAGGCATGATCTCGATGGATGCCTCACTCAGCAAATTACTGGAAGCAGGTCTGATCACCCAAGAGGAGGCCTACATGAAGGCGATCGATAAAACGCGTTTCACCGCCTAAGCAGACCAATCGCATGTATTTGCTAGCAGACTCGCTCCAATGAAAAAAATTAAAGCACTTATTTATGCCGCCCTCGGTGTCATGATGAGTATCAGCGCCGTTCGACAGCATAACTATCTAATGGCTGCAGGCATCGTATTTTTCGTCGCCTGTGCCATCGGCGTCACGCTCAACTCAATCGGACGACTACAAATCACCTGGGACGAAATCGGCGTCACACTGCGTAAAACGCCCAAACCTCCGATCCTGTTGCAATGGTCTGATATGCAGAAGCTCAAAGTCGATCACCTCGGCTATCACATCCAGACACGACAAACCAATTTCCGCATCAGTAAAGACAAGATGCCCAAGGAGCTGCTAAAGAAAGTCCGTGCCAGTATCCGAGAGAACAAAACAATATCGATTTAAAATGGTAGCGGCGTTTTACTCAGATGTGGGCGAGCTGTTACCTATCGCGATCCGCTTCACCACCTCAGCGGCGAGAAAAAACCCGAATGTTCCGGTCAAATAGGTTGCTGAGCCAAAGCCTTGATCGCAATTCAAACGGTAATCAGCGCCAGTCTCGCGCTCGCAAGACACGGAACCATCCTCCTTCGGAAATAAAGGCAACTCGTCTGTAAACACACAATCGATCTTAAACTTCTGCCGCTTAAACATCGGAAAGCCGAAATCGCGACGCAGTGTCTTACGCACTTGCAGCAGCAACGGATCATTAATCGAGCGGGCCAAATCAGCGACCTGCACCCGCGACGGATCGATACGTCCACCCGCACCCCCACAGGTAATCAGCTTCAAACCACGCTTACGCGCCTCCGCAATCAATAGGCATTTATACTTCGTGGCATCGATCGCATCGATAATGTAGTCGAAGGTCGGCGCCAATAAACGGCCCATCGAGGACTCCGTCAAAAAACATTCCTCGACCGTCACCACGCAACGCGGCGATATCTTCGCCACACGCTCGGCCAGTAATACCGCTTTTGAGCGACCAATCGTCCCATCCAAGGCATGCAGCTGGCGATTCACATTGCTCAGGCAGACCTCGTCCATATCCACCAGCGTCAACTTACCAATCCCAGTGCGCGCCAAGGCCTCCACCGCCCACGAGCCGACCCCGCCCAAGCCGATCACGCAGACATGCGCCTCCGAAAGGCGCTTCAACCCATCGACTCCATACAAGCGCCCAATCGCGCCGAACCGTGCTTCATAATCTGGCATCGCTGAGGACTTAGAAGATCGCTCCCCGAATGAGAAGCAAAATAACCCAAACTTTCCACTTTCCGACCTTCACTATTCGCCATTCACCAGTCACTGTGCCTCCCATGCTCATCGCTTTCCGAGATCGTCGCCTTCTGTGATACCCGCACCCGCCGAGCCGAAGTCAAAGACTTCCCCGGCTCCTACAACGGCCTGCAAGTCGAGAATAACGGCGAAGTCACCAAAATCGCCGCCGCCGTGGATGCCGGCCAAATCCCCTTTGAGCAAGCCATCGCCGCTGAGGTCGACTTCCTGATCTGCCACCACGGGCTCTACTGGACCGCACCGATTCCACTCACCGGCAGCAGCTATAAGAAGGTAAAAACCGCTCTCGACGGCAATCTGGCAGTCTATGGCGCCCACCTCCCGCTCGACTGCCACCCCGAAATTGGCAACAACGCCCTGCTCGCCAAGGCCCTCGGCCTCGCCAAAACCGGCGGTTTCGTCCCCTACGAAGGCAACGATGTGGCTACCATCACCGCAGGTCCCGAAGGTGGAAGGCATGAGCTCGCCACCAAACTCAAGGCGCTATTCCCCGGTACTTATCAAGCTATCGAATACGGCAGCGAGCAGCCGCAACGCATCGCAATCCTTACTGGCAGTGGGCAAAGCGCCGTTGATCAACTCCAAGCCAATCAAATCGACACCCTCATCACCGGTGAGCTTCGGCAGCATCACTTCAACATGGCACAGGAGCTCGGGCTCAATCTTTACCCCTGTGGCCACTACGCCACTGAGGTCTTTGGGGTCAAAGCCCTCGCCCAAGAAGTCGCCAAGCAATTCGGCCTCGAATGGACTTTCATCAAAACGCCCTGCTTACTGTAATGTAGATTGCCAAGTCGCTCAAAGTTCTATCTGCTCCTGCCAATTCCTTTTAATTAATGAAACGCATTGTCATCATCAACGGCCCCAACTTGGATCGACTCGGTAAACGTGAGCCATCCATCTACGGCGATCAAACACTCACCGACCTCGAAAACCTCATCACCGAAGAGGCCGCAGAGCTCGGCGTAGAAGTGCAATTCTACCAATCCAATCACGAAGGCTTCATCATTGATGAGATCGGCGAATGCGCAGACTCCGAAGTCTTTGGCCTAATCATCAACCCCGGCGCACTCACGCACACCAGCCTCGCCCTGCGCGACGCATTGGCCGGCAGCGACTTGCCTGCGATCGAGGTGCACGTCAGTAATATTTACAAACGCGAGGCCATCCGCCATCACTCCATGACCGCGGAAGCCTGCATCGGCGTCATCTCCGGCCTCGGCTTCGACGGCTACGTCGCCGCACTTAAACATTTAGCGAAGCTCGATTAATCGAATCGTTACACTTCACCTCAACAAAACAAAATAAACCAACCAACAGACAGAACTATTATGGCTGAAGAACCAAAAGGACTTAACAAACCAGTAACACTCAAAGCTGATCTCGCAGCATTCTTGGGAGCCTCTGCGCTGCCACGCACAGAGATTACTAAAAACCTCTGGGACTACATCAAAAAGAACGGTCTCCAAACAAAGACTGAGAACGGCGCACCTGAAAACGCAGGGAAATACATCGTCACCGATGCAAAATTGCTGACCATTTTCCGCCACACCAACTCCACTAGCAAATCCGGCAATGTGACTGACCTGCGCAACATCAAGGCTGGTCATACCATCAACATGATGCAAATGGCGGCCGTCGTCGGCGCCAACGTTGAGTAAGCTAGGTCTAAGAATTGCTTAACCGCTTTACCACGGCTGTTTCCATATGGAGACAGCCGTTTTTTTTTGAGTTAGAGGTGAGACTTGCTACTCACACTCTAACTGAAGCTCTGGCTAAATATGACGGACGCGGCAAGCCTCGCTCTTACAAACGCCATGCACGCTCAAGTCTCCGCTCTCAAACCCCCACGCCTCACCGACTCCGGTGGTAGCAACTTCGCCAACTCCTCCAAATCGGTAAAGTGTTCACGCAGATCCTTCGCACTACCGAGATTCCCCAAAGTGCTTTCAAACAGTTCACGCTTCTCGGCCTTCAGATGCTGAATACGTTCCTCGATCGTGCCTTGCGTAATCATACGGTATACGAACACCCGCTTGCGCTGACCAATACGGTGCACGCGATCCACTGCTTGACTCTCCACCGCAGGATTCCACCACGGGTCGAGTAAAAACACATAATCCGCAGCGTGCAGTGTAATCCCCGTGCCACCAGCTCGCAGACTCACCAAAATAACGGCAGGCCCCTTCTTTTTTTGAAAAGTCTCCACTGGCTTTGAGCGATTCTTGGTATGTCCGTTCAACTCCAACAGCTCCACATCAGGAAACTCTTGTTGAATCAACGGCTTCACCCGCTTGAGCAGTTGCACGAACTGACTAAAGATCACGACCTTACGCGCACCTGTCCCCGTTAAAGCTTCACCTAGTTTGGTGAGCAACATCTGAATCTTGCCGCTTTGCATCGGGTCGATGTCCAGACCTGGAATCAAGCCAGAGTCGCAACAAGCTTGCCGCAAGCGAGTCAACAGCGTGAAGAAATTCATTGGGTTCGACTGCATTGCTTCCTGTAAATCGTCGCCCATTTGCTCACGACCCTGATTCAGTAAGCCCTCATAAATCTGACGCTGCGTCTCAGTAATCGGACAAATCAAATCCATCTCCACTTTCGGCGGTAGATCCTTGCCGACCTTGTCTTTTTTACGGCGTAGCAAGAACGGCGCGATCTGCTTACGCAAGGTTTGCTCGAGTGTCTTGCGCACCGAAATGTCAGGCGAAATCGCCGCATCTTCGAAGCGACGACGCGAGCCCAACAAGCCTGGCATGATGAAGCGAAACAAGGTCCATACATCGAGCAATCGATTCTCTATCGGCGTGCCCGTCAACGCGAGCCGACACTCCGCACGAATCGCACAACAAGCATGCGTCACCTTTGCTTCGGGATTTTTAATCTGCTGCGCCTCATCCAGCACCGCATAGCCAAATTCGGTACCCTCCAATAAATGCTTATGCCGGCGCAATTGTGTATAGCTCGCAATCCACAATCTCGGTCTCCTCGCCGACGGCACCTCAAAGGTTTCGCCGCTGCGCAGCACCGCTATATCCAAATGTGGATACCACTGCTTCACCTCATTCTCCCACACTGGAACGACACTTGCAGGGCACACAATCAAACTATCCTTACCCTCAATCGGATAGGCACTCAACAGCGTCAAGACCTGCAGCGTTTTGCCCAAGCCCATCTCATCCGCCAACAAGCCATGGCAGCTTTGTGCCCGCAGGTTTGCCATCCAACGCACACCATGCGCCTGATACGGACGTAGGAAATCAGGCAACACCACTTCAGTAGGATCCGATTCCAACGGCTCCCCCGACTCAGCCTGCTGGGGCTCTAGCGTCGCCCGCCACTCTTGCAGCTCTTGCTCCAAGTCTAGTTCCGCACCACGCTGGCCAAACAGCGAAAACACCATATAACGCGGCCAAGTTTGCGCCTCTTCCGATCTGGAAGCCGCTGCCACGCGCCACTCCGCTAGCGCCGTGGTCTGATCGTCGGCGATCTTCACCAAGCCAAGTCCGTGTACAATATGGGTGCCACGGCCCGCCTTGGCCAAGCGCTCCGCATCTTCAGGATCAAGCCAACGCTTGCCCAACTTCAAGCGCCAATCCACACGCATATTAGCCTTACCAGCCGATTCGACGCGGCCAATAATCTTCACCTGCTTCACACCCTCCGCCAAGCTTTGCGCATCCAGATCGAGATCTAGATAGCCAAAGATATCCTCCCAGCGCTTGCGCGTATGCGAGAAAAACGGCGCAATCCGCGCGGGGTCATGCATTAAAAAGTCATTCGGGTCGCGACGAAATGTAAATCCGACTTCCTTGGCCAACGCCGTCAAGCGCACCAACATCTCGCGCTCCGCACTCGACATCTTGCCACCCTCAGCTTGAAACGCCGACTCACGTGAAAAATCTGCATTTACCCAATACGCCGTCATTCGCAGGCCCGTGCTAAGCCCCTCCAAACGCGGGGTCAATCGACGAGCCGGTGGCTCTTCAGGCTGCGTCGAGTTTAGTGTTGAGCTCTGTTGCTTCGCCAACGCCGCTGCCACGATGGCGGCATCTTGCAGATCTGGCTTCGGCGTCGGCACATAGGGCAGCGGGTCGATCTCATCCGCGATCAACTCTTCGACCTCATACAATCCACCGACAGCAACCGCATCGCCCATCGCATCATCCTCCGTCGAACAACGAACAATTGGTCCCTTTGGCCCCCACTCAACCACGACGTAGCAGGTATCTTTACGCGCAAAAGCGCAATTGATAATCACATCCTGATCCGCCAATTCGACGCCCGATATTTGGCCTTTTAGGTAAATTTCGCGTCCCCACTGTAGTGCCTCTTTCGAGAAAAAAGTCTCCCAATCGAGTGCCACGTTTTCGAACCACACTTCAAGGGCGGCTTGATTATAAACACGACTGGATGCACGAGCAGACATAGGGTGATAATGAACCAGAGATTATAGCTCTTTTAAAAACTTCGTCGCAAGGACATTTGCGGTGATTGATTAAAATGGCTGTTGTTCTTTGCTCAGCTAGCTCAGCAGCCTGTGCTAGCCTTAAAAGACTGCCAACAGTCGCCAACACGCTTACACAATGCTATGATGTAGGTTGATTGTTATGCAGAAGTCATCAAGCTCGTGGTCGACTCGGCTAGGCTCGACCTGACTGCGGCTGCTAAGCAGCCATTCACATTACCAAGCTTGGCTACATAAAAATACAACTTCCCACTTCACACTTGCGGATTCCCCGTCTAAAAGCCTCTGAATGGACAGCGCCCTATTTGACTACCACCTCCCTATGGCACGCATCGCACAAGAGCCCGCCGCTCAGCGCGATGCCTCACGACTGATGGTGGTCGACCGCAAAACCCGCCAAATCACACACACAACGTTCGCTCAAATCGGCGATCATTTGCCCGCCAACGCGCGCTTCTTTCGCAATAACGCGGCAGTGCTCAAGGCCCGTATTTTTGGTCAGCGCCCCAGCGGCGGCAAAGTCGAATGCCTGCTGCTGCAGCCCGCAGAGGACGCCTTCACTTGGTGGTGTCTCCTACGTCCAGGCAAGAAGACCCTGCATGGCGGAACCTTCGGTATCGACAGCGAATACAGCGCTGAAGTGCTCAACGCTGGCGAAAATGGCAACTACCGCGTGCGCTTCCACCCGGTGCGCGACGAGTCCGTGATCGACCTTTCCGAGCGGCTCGGCATGATGCCTTTGCCGCCTTACATCGAACGCACGATCGACGACCCGCGCAGCGCCAACGACAACGAGCGCTACCAGACCGTCTACGCCGATTACGACAAGCGCGTCGCTGTAGCCGCGCCCACTGCCGGCCTGCACTTTACGCCCGATCTTATTGCTGACCTCGAAGCACACGGCGCTCAATTCCACGATCTTACCCTGCAAGTCGGTATCGGCACGTTTCACCCCATTCAGGTCGATAACATCCTCGACCACAACATTCACCACGAGTGGTATGAGATTCCCGCCACTGCCTTTGAATCGCTCCAGCAAAGCAGCCCTGGCCCACGAGTCGCGGTTGGTACCACCTCGGTGCGGTCGATTGAAGATGCGATGCGGCGCAGCCAAAGCGCACCCGAGACTTGCCTGACTCCAGCTGGATCGGTGCAGGCCGAGGCCGATATCTTTATCTACCCACCTGCACGCTTTGAGATCGCGGATGGGTTGATGACCAATTTTCACCTGCCGAAATCGACCCTGCTGATGTCTCGTTTCAGCATTTTTAAGTCCTGGCGACGAACGGGGCATTGAATGGTTATTGGCACTTTACGCCGAGGCGATTGAGCATAATTATAACTTCTATAGTCCGACCAAATCGCTTCTCTTTTCATAACATCTCAAATTTACCCGCTTCATTTTTCTCGGAATAAGCGACCATCGATTCCACTCACATGACCACAGAATCCAATTTGAACTTCGAAGAAATCGTGAGTGCCTACTACCAACCGCTCTATCGTTTCGGCTACAGTCTAGCCAAAAACGAGCATGAGGCAGGCGATTTAGCCCAACAGGCCTTTTTCATATATGCTGAAAAAGGAGATTCGCTGCGCGACAAATCCAAGGTTAAGTCCTGGCTGTTCACCACTCTTTACCGCGAATTTCTGCGCCGCCGTCGTAAAGACGCCCGTATCGATAGCTACGAGCCCGAAATACTCGAAAATATCGGCGGCTCGGTGGAGCCCCACGTGCGCCGCAGCATGGATGGTCATCTCGCCGTCGAAGCCCTCGAAGAAGTCGATGCCGTTTACCGCGAGCCAGTCGCCCTGTTTTATCTCAAAGATCTTTCTTATAAAGAAATCGCCGAAATTCTTGATGTGCCGATTGGCACAATCATGTCACGGCTCTCCCGCGGCAAAGCGCAGCTCCGCGAGATCTTTAAGCGTAAAGAAACCGAAACTTCTGCCAACACCCTTTAAGCTATGCACCGCGAAGAAGCACAAAATATTCTCCAGCTCTGTCGTCCCGACAACAGCGAGGACCGCAACGATCCATTGATCGCCGAAGCACTTGAACTGCTTAAAAAGGACGCCGAACTGCGTACTTGGTTTGATGAGCAACAGGCGCTCGATGCCAAAATCCGCAATGACCTGAACCGTATCGAACCGCCCGCCGATCTCTATGCAGCCATCTTGACTGGCATGCATGCCCACGCCGCTCAATCGCAGCTAATCGGCACCAAGGCCGAAGACACCGAGCAGGACCAACACACCATCCGTTTTCCGCAGCCCGCGAATCGCTCCAACCAGCGCGCTGGGTTCCGTCCATGGATGGGAATTGCCGCAATCTTTGCCATCGCCGGAATCGCCCTCGTGGTGCCTCGCAATGAAGCGCCGACGCAACTGGCCAACAGCGATCAACCTGCAGCAGAGGCAACGCCGATAATCGCTACCGCAGGTGTGCCGAATATGATCGAATTCCTCGCGCAACAAATCAGCGAATTCAACGGCTCGAAATTCGACAAACGCGGCGAACAAGTCGGCGATTTACAAAGTCACCTGGCCAGCACCGGGATGCCGAACCCAGCACATATCCCACAGCAACTCAAACAGCTTACCACCATCGGTTGCGTCACCTTCGACTACGATGGCACCAAGCTGAGCATGATTTGCTTCAAAAACGGCCAAGTCTATCACTTGATTACTGTAGATAAGGCACGTGTCCCCATCGACTGCACACCTTGCCAAGGCCAGAAAAGCAAAGTTTTTGAGGCTCAGCAACAAGCCTTCAAAGTATGGGCCGAAGGCGAACAAATCTTTATTCTCACCACGCAAGGCAGCGAAGAGGACCTTGCCGATTTCATCTAAACTACGACTATGACCAAACCACTACTCCTGACCCTCGCCCTTGCAGTTAGCAGCCTCTACGCTGCTGCAGAAGTCGAAATCTACAAAATCGATCCAACGCACTCATCGGTCAAATTCAGCATCCGACACTTCGTTGCAAAAACTACCGGCTCATTCAATCAGTTCGAGGGCACCCTCACCGTCGATCGTGACGACCTGAGCAACAGCAGCGTCGAAGCGATTATCACAGTACCCTCGGTGAACACCGCTAATAAAAAGCGCGACACTCATCTACAAGAGGACGATTACTTTGCTTCTGAGAAACACCCGCTGATTACTTTCAAATCAACCCACTGGGCAAAGACCGACAACAAGGACAGCTTCAAAGTAACGGGTAATCTCACTATGCTCGGAACCACCAAAGAAGTGAATACTCAACGTCGATCTCTTAGGTTTCGGCCCTGGCAGGAACGGCGCACAGCTTTCCGGGTGGGAAGCCACCACACAAATCGACCGCACCGAATGGGGCATCCTTGGCGGCCAGCCCGCTGTCGGCGCAGAGGTCGACATCACGATCAACATCGAGGCGATCAAACAGTAAGCGAACTCACACGATTAAATGGCGTGAATTGAGCTTGCTCAATGCCAAATTAAACTGCCCACGCCCACCCTGACGATGCGTAGACTTCGCCAGTTAAGTTGAACGATTCCAAAATTCAAGACTGCGTTCAAGCCTTCTGCTTCAATTTAATGGAATGCTCTACGTCGGCATCCTATTTTTGATCGATTAACGAGCTAATCAAAGGTGGCTGAACCCCGACGACGTTTACTGCTTGCCAGAGTCGGTTCAGCACGGGGACTTTTCATGCAAGAGCAGTGCCTATTTGCTTTCTAAGCTCATAGCAGCTATCCCACGAAAATCGAACTAGTTCCGATCAATCGACCATGGCGAAGGCATCATCAGCCATATTTTTCGTTTGCCTTCCTCAATTTCTCTTTGATCCTCGCTGCTCCCGTTAACAATAAAACCAACCATTCGTTTAATAATTTGATTTATATGAAGATTTTCAAAGCACTATCCACAACTGCCCTATTACTGTCGGCAAGCGCATTTGCTGCAGACATCGAAACGGCACCTGTCAGCGAGCCCGCGGCAACGCCCGCGGCGGACGAAATAGTCGTCATCCGCGTGAATGACGAAGTGATCACCCAAGCGGATCTCGAAGAGATGGCAAATACGATGCTCCAGCAGTATCAGGCGCAAGCTCAGGGCGCACCGATATCCGACGAAATTAAAGCACAGGCACTCAAGAGTGCTGAGGATAATGCCATCACCGAGAAGCTCATCGCGATCGCTGTTGCAGGTTCAGGCATCGTCGTTTCAGATGAAGAAGTGGCGAGCACCATCGCACAAATCAAAACCTCGATTCCTGAGGGAATGACTTTTGAGAGAGCGCTCGCATCGCAAGGCATGACCCTTGAAACACTCAAGGAAAACATTAAGACCGACATGGCTGCTCGCCAACTGTTCGAAATCCAAACCAAAGATGTGCCCGCAGCAACCGAAGCGGATGCTCAAGCATTCTACGATGGCAACCCTCAGAACTTCCAGAGTCCAGCGAGCCCAGCGAACGCATCTGCCAGCCACATTCTGCTCTCGTTCGAACCAGGAGAAGACGATGCAGCGAAAGCCGCCAAGTTGGCACAACTCGAAGCGATCCGCGCTGACATCGTCGCCGAGACCACCACCTTCGAAGATGCCGCGAAAGCGCATTCAGGTTGCCCGAGCGGCGCACAAGGCGGTTCCCTCGGTCGGTTCGGTAAAGGCCAGATGGTACCAGAATTTGAAGCTGCCGTCTTTAGTCAGGACGTTGATGCAGTCAGTGAAGTCGTCGAGACGTCTTTTGGCTACCACATCATCAAAGTGACTGACCGCCAAGAAGCTGGGGAGTCCAAGCACCACTCCGTTCGCAGAAGCGAAGGATCAGATCCTCAACTACCTCACTCAAAACGCGAAGGGCGAAGCAGCACAGGCCTACATCCAAAGCCTTCGCGACAGCGCCACGATTGAATACGTCAAGTCACAGCCAACACCAGTTTCCGCAACGGCAACGACACCAGCAGCGGCCGACCCACACGCAGGCCATAACCATAATTAAAAACTCTTAATAGAGCAACACGGCCCACCGGTAAGCATTCAACTGTTTGTCGGTGGGTCTTTTTTTGGTTTATCGGAATGGTTCGGTAGACCAGTTCAGCCGGTAGTGACTGGGTTCATCCTAGGATCGCGATTCCCGAGATCGAATCAAAGCGACACACAATCGCGGGGTAAACCCGCTCGCAACAAAACTTGGCATTTGTGACAGAGAGCACAGGGCATTCCGACACCTTTCCCAGTAATCGGCGAAAAGCCTTCTTTTTCCAGCCAGACTAGAAAGTGATCAGCTGATCCGGCTTGCGGATCTGAGTGCGAAACCAGGTGCCCTGCTTTTTAACCAAGTGATTGGTGCTTTGCACGATCGCCGGAGCGAGTGACTTGAGCTGAATTGCACCTTTTAAATACTCAAGCGTCTCGCGATATCCAATCGCCGCCACGGCACTCGGATTCTTTTCAAGACCAAGCTCACGCAGACATTCGACCTCCTCGACTAGACCGGCCTGCAGCATCTGATCCACGCGACGAACAATGCGCTGGCGTAGATTTTCGGGGTCACGCTCAAGTAGAATATACTGCTTCTCGCAGTCCGCGAATGGCTCAGGACGTGCGGCAAACTCGGCTTGCAAATCCGGCAACGACTTACCTGATGCAATGCAACGCTCGAGTGCGCGCAGCACGCGGCGTGGATTCAGCGCATCCAAATTACCAATGCCCTCAGGGCTACGTTGGCGCAGATCTGCAACCAAACCCTCCAAACCATCAGCCGCATAGAGCTCAGCCACCCGGGCACGAATTGCATCGGAAACCACGACAATATCAATCACCGGCGCGAAAAAGCTCTTCAAATAAAATCCGCTGCCCCCGGTCACCACGACCGACTTGCCACGCGCAAAAATGTCGGCCACCGCCGCCTTAGAATCACGCACATACGCAGCGATATGATAGGGCTGCTCCACCGCGTTCACATCAATCAAGTGATGCGGCACACGGGCGATTTCTGCTGGCGAAGGCTTGGCGGTGCCAATATCCATGCCTCGATAAACCAGTGACGCGTCGCACGACACGATCTCGGCATTATGCTTCTCAGCGTAAGAGAGTGCATACTCAGTTTTGCCGACTGCAGTCGGACCAGTGATGATGTGTAAAGTCTGTGTCATAAAATTATGCATGAGCCATGACAGGCTCAGCTTCGACTTCCAACTTCTTTTTATTGTATCCGAAACGTAGGGGCTTTGCTTTCAACAAATCGTAGTCATTCGCACAAATTGGAGTTCTGCGGGGGCAGCGACACTCTTGTCGCTTGATTTACCGCGCTCTGCCACGGAGCGAAGCGACAGGAGTGTCGCTTCCACGCTTGGCAAACGAGACGCAGACAATAAGCCTTACCATACGATGAGCTCAACACCACCTGAATACGATTGCACCCAATGCGGCGCCTGCTGCCGAAGTTTTCCGATCTTTGCGAGCGAGACGGATGCTGTGCGCGAACCCGCGATTCGGCAAGAGGCACGCGCATTACCTGAGTATCTACAAACCGAAGGCCAGACTTACCAGCTCTTCCCGCTGCCCTTCCACAGCCGTTGCCCGTATCTCAAAGAAGACGAGTTATGCCGTATTTATGAATCGCGTCCGAGCGTGTGTCGCCGATTCGAAGCAGGCAGCGAGCAATGCATCGAAGCACGGCGGCGGCAGGGGATCGGCGAAAAGTCCGGCGATGCCGAACAGTGAGAGTGACGCTTCGCGAGTGAGGAGTGACAGTCGGAAGTGCTGGTATAAATCAAAAATGGGAACCACTTTCGTGCGGTTGACGGTCACTTGGGAGGGATGACCTCCGTGTCGTCCGCAGTGATTCGATCAAGTTTTCGTGGCATGACAGATGAAGGGGCACGGCGGACGAGGCGGAGCTCATCCCTCCCCCAAAGTCACTCCTCACTTTCACTCGTGAAGCGTATCACTTGATCGCGCAGCGATCGTCACTCGCGCAGGATGCCAGCGGCCAGCTCTGCCAGAAAGGATTGATACGCCATCGGCACACCTTGCTCGATCGGAATCTGTGGTGCCCAGCCGGTTGCTTTGATCTTAGAAATATCAGTCAACTTGCGCGGCGTACCATCTGGCTTCGTGGTATCAAAAGTGAGCTCACCTTCATAGCCGACAGTATCTTTGACTAGGTGTGCAAGGTCGCCGATCGAAATATCGATGCCGCAACCGAGGTTCACCCACTCGGGTGGATTCTCGAGTTCAAGTAAATGTAGAATGCCTGCCGCAGCGTCGTCGGCATGCAAAAACTCACGCAGTGGTGTACCAGTGCCCCAAATCGCGACCTCAGGAGTGTTGTTTGCCTTGGCTTCGTGGAAGCGTCGGATCAGCGCAGGGAGCACATGCGAATTTTGTGGATGATAGTTATCGCCTTGTCCGTAGAGATTGGTCGGCATCGCGGAGTGGTAGCAGACGCCATATTGGCGACGGTAGAACTCGCATAGCTTAAGACCCGCAATCTTGGCGATCGCATAGGCCTCGTTGGTCGCTTCGAGTGGGCCGGTGAGCAAGGATTCTTCTTTAATCGGCTGCTCGGCGAATTTCGGATAGATACAGGTGCTGCCGAGAAAGAGCAGACGTTGCACACCTTGATTATAGGCCTCACCAATCGTGTTTTGCGCGATGGCCAGATTCTCCATCATGAATTCAGCAGGATAGGTGTTATTGGCATGAATACCACCCACACGAGCGGCGGCGATAATCGCAACGTCTGGCTTTTCGGCGGCGTAAAAATCGCGCACAAGCACCTGGTTCGTCAGGTCGAGTTCGCTACGGGTGCGCACGATAATGTTATCAAATCCCTTAGCGCGCAGCGCGCGTACAACAGCCGAGCCAACCATACCGCGATGACCCGCGACGTATATTTTTGATGTCTTATTCATATTTGCTGTTTTCCACTCCCTAGCCTTTTTAATCATAATCTTACTCTTAATCCCCACATTAAAACAGGATTAAGACTATAAATAAGATCATGATGAAGGCAAAGAACCAGTGTTAACCATTCGTTGCTTGCTTGAACGCGAGCTCTTGCTTGGCAAGCACCAGATCAGAATCGACCATGATCTTGACCAGCTCCTTGAATTTGACCTTTGGCTCCCAGCCGAGTTGCTTCTTGGCCTTAGCTGGATCTCCGATCAGTAGCTCGACTTCGGTCGGACGCTCATAGCGTTTGTCGTAGTCGACATATTTCTCCCAATCTAGATCAAGATTGTTGAATGTCTCGATCACGAAGTCCTTGACTGAATGGGTTTCGTTGGTGGCCATTACATAATCATCGCCCTCATCTTGCTGCAGCATCAGCCACATCGCTTCGACGTATTCCTTGGCATAGCCCCAGTCGCGTTGCGCATCGAGATTACCCAGATAAAGCTTATCCTGCAGACCGAGCTTGATACGCGTCGCCGCACGCGTGATCTTGCGCGTCACGAAGGTCTCGCCACGACGCGGAGACTCGTGATTAAAGAGAATGCCATTGGTCGCATGCATCCCGTAAGATTCACGATAGTTCACTGTGAGCCAGTATGCGTAGACCTTAGCGCATCCATAAGGTGAGCGCGGGTAGAAAGGCGTCTTCTCAGTTTGAGGCACTTCTTGAACCAGACCAAACATTTCGGAGGAGGATGCTTGGTAGAAACGGCATTTACCTTCGAGGCCCACTTCACGAATTGCTTCGAGTAGACGCAGCGTGCCGAGACCTGTAACGTCGCCGGTATATTCCGGCACATCAAAGGATACACGCACGTGGCTCTGCGCACCCAGATGATAAATTTCGTCAGGCTGCAATTGATAGATCAATTTCATCAACATCACACCATCGGCCAGATCGCCATAGTGCAGGAACATCTTGGTGCCATTAATGTGGGGATCCGTGTAGAGATGATCAATACGCTGCGTATTGAAAGTCGAGCAACGCCGAATGATGCCATGCACCTCGTAGCCTTTTGCCAATAGAAGTTCTGCAAGATAAGATCCATCTTGCCCGGTGATACCTGTGATGAGTGCTTTTTTCATAATGCCAACCAGTATACTGATTTTTCGGAAAAAGTCTTTTCGTATTTACGTATTTATGTTTGTATATTTACGAACATTAGATGAATTCCTCGGAAAAAATGATCGCGATCGCCTTCGATCTGAACTTTCGGCATGCCGCCGAAATCTTCAGTGGCGTATCCGACTATGTTGCCGAGGCGCGCTTGGAGTGGCAGCTCATGCCCCTCAACTTCGGCTTTGAAGTGCGGCTGATGGAACTCGCGAGGTCTGGACAACTTGCTGGTGCGATCGGAACTTTCGTCAGCGACGGTTGGATTGCTGGGCTGGTCGAGCAAGGCGTTACGGCGGTCAACATGTTTAACTTCTCCGCGATCAACAGCATTCCCAACGTCGGTCCAGACGACGAAGCCACTGGTCGATCCGCCGCCGAGCACCTTCTCGCCCAACGAGCCAAGTGCTTTGCGTTTTTCGGCGCGGATGGCGTTCACTACACCCGCCTGCGCGAAGCGGGCTTCAGAGCGGGCCTGTCCGACACGACTAACATCATTGAGCTACGCCCTGGACCACTGTTAGCCGACCAGATCAAGGCGCTCCCCCGCGACGACGGCCTGCTCGGTGTATTTTGCTCCAACGATCTCTGTGCGCGGGAGTTCATACTGGAAGCACAACGGCAAGGCCTGCAGTGTGGCCGCGACATACTGGTGGTCGGCGTCGATAACGATCCCTCCGAATCGATCTTTGCGGGAATCGGCATCAGTAGTTTCAGGCAACCGATCCGCGAAACAGGCTACAAATCGGCCCAAGCCCTGCACGAACTTCTAACCCAAGGACACCTCTCCTCGGATCTCAATCTACAAACCCCATCCCAGCTGATCCCCCGCGCATCCTCGCTAGCGAAAGGCCGTGCGCGCATCGCGCAACAAGCCGCCAACCTACTGCATGATAATCTAGCGAACTCCGAATTGGAGATGGAGCAGATCGCGCACAGCGTCGGGGTCTCGCGCCGCGTGCTGGAACTTGCCCTCAAGGCGCAACTCAACACCAGCCCCTATCAACTACTTTCCAAGGCCCGACTTAAACTCGCACAGCAGCTCCTAAAAACGACCACTCTCCCAATCATGGAGATCGGCACGCGCTGCGGTTACCCCGAGCCCCACCACTTTTCCGCATGGTTTAAAAAGCAGACCAGCGTTGCCCCAAAAACATACCGAGACGCACAATCAGTATCGTGAGAGTGAAGGGGCCGACTCTGCTTGTTGAACTCAAATCGATCTCACGGTGAAGTGCATCTCTTTGACACTTCGGTTTGACAAATCCCCCAGCTAGTAGCTTCTCTATGCGCATGTCCAAACAAGGTGTCATCCTACTCAACCTCGGCTCACCCGATTCCACTCAAGTCAGCGACGTGCGTAAATACCTGCGCGAGTTCCTCATGGACGGACGTGTGCTCGATGCTCCCTTTGCCATTCGCTGGTTTCTGGTTAACTGCCTGATCCTGCCCAATCGCCCGAAACAATCAGCCGAAGCCTACTCCAAGATCTGGCTCGAAGACGGCTCACCGCTGATCCTGACTTCTAAGGCACAGCAGAAAGCTTTATCAGCACAAGTTGATGTGCCGGTCGCACTGGGCATGCGTTATGGCTCACCTTCCACCGAGAGCGCACTGCAAGAGTTGCTCGATCAAGGCGTCGACGATGTGCTGATCGTGCCGATGTATCCGCACTACGCGATGTCCAGCTATGAGACCGCCGTGGTGCATATGATGGAGTCCGTGCGCAAGCTCAAGCCAGACCTCAAGACCACGCTGCTACCGCCATTCTACCAAGACCCAGACTACATCGCGGCGCTCGTCGAACGTGCTCGTCCAGCACTGGAAGACGGCAACTTCGACAAACTGGTATTCTCCTTCCACGGTATCCCGCAGCGACATCTAGTGAAAGGTGACCCATCGCACAATCACTGCATGACCACCCCAGATTGCTGCAACACATGCCACCCCGCACATGCCACTTGCTACCGCCACCAGTGCGCGATGACAGTCGAGAAATTCGTCGCGGCGATGGGCATCCCCAAAGAGAAATACATGATCACCTTCCAATCACGTCTCGGCCGGGAACCTTGGCTGAACCCATACACCGATCAGACGCTGGAGCAACTCGCCGAAGACGGCAATAAGCGCGTCAAAGTCATCTGTGCGGCCTTCACCGCAGACTGCCTCGAAACATTGGAAGAAATCGCCCAAGAAGGCCGGGAGATCTTTATCGAAGCTGGCGGCGAAGACCTGGAACAAATCCCTTGCCTCAACGAGCACCCTAAATTCATCGAGTTCTTGAGCAATAAAGTGCAGGCTTGGCAGGATGGTGCCTACGAGACCGCCCACGCCACACCGCCTGCGCAAGTCGTACGCTAAGCACACTTCGCACGATCCAGCCCCACTGTAATGCTTGAAGACATCGTCATTTCTGCGCGTGATGCGCTTGCGATCGGCGCCTCGATTTATTTGAGCGCCTTTCTGTTCGGCATTATCGCCCTACTGATCCGCAAGCCCTACCCACGCACCGCGATGTTTGCCCTGCTCACTGGCGGCTTCCTCTTTCAAACGCTGGGGCTCAATCTACGCGGCGCAGAAATCAAAGGCTGCCCACTCGGCAATATCTTTGAAATTTCGCAATTCATTGCATGGTCGCTGGTGCTGCTTTATTTTCTCATCGGCCCCGCTTTCAAGCTACGCCTGCTCGGATTCTTCACCGCAGGCCTCGCCGGGCTCCTCGCGGGCACGGCACTACTGATTCCAAATTGGGACCAATCCTACCCCCCTGGCATTTTCGGTGGCAATCCATGGATTGAGTTACACGCGGCACTGGCGATTTTCAGTTATGCGATGTTCGCAATTGTCGCACTGGTATCCGCGATGTTCCTAATCCAACAACATGGGTTGAAGAACAAACAGTTCAAAGGCCTTTACCAACATTTGCCCTCGGTTCAGCAGCTCGACTTAATGGCAAAACGACTTCTCATTACTGGAGTTGTGGTGCTCAGCGCGGCTCTCATCTTCGGCGCAGTTTTTTGGATCAACCACCCCGAGCGCGTGCCCGTCTTTAAATTGACTGCCACATGCCTCGTCTGGGCAGGCTACCTCACTGTCGTGGTTTTACGGATACAAAAACGACTCGTCACCCGGCGCCATGCGATCGCCTCCATTGCGCTCTTCATCTTCGCACTCGCTTCTCTCTGGCCGGTGCAATCGGCACGCGACACGACCGAAACCGAAGCCCCGGCAGCTCAGCAGACATCTGAATGAGCGAAGCATTGCAGTCACTGTTTGTGCTTGGCAGCACACACCATCAAGCTCCGCTTGAAGTGCGCGAGCGCATGGCACTCACACCAGAAAACGCCGCTGCTCTGCAACAAGAGCTACACGCTCTCGACGACATTTACGAGTGTCTCGTCGTCAATACTTGCAACCGTGTTGAAGTGTATGGCCTCGCCAGTGCCCCTAGCGTCGAGGCCACAGTCCGAGACTACCTTTGCGCTCGCAACGGCGTAAGCCGCGAACTGCTAGATGCGCACTCCTCTTGGCATACCAACCTCGACGCGCTACAGCACGCCTTCGAAGTATCCAGCGGCCTCGACTCTCAAATCGTTGGTGAGACAGATATCCTCGGCCAGATGAAGAACGCTTATGCCCATGCACGTGCAGCAAAATGCACCGGCGTCGTCCTTAACCGACTCTTCGAGAAGAGCTTCCAAGCAGCCAAGTCAGCCCGCACTAAGACTGGCATCACCCGCGGACAAGTCAGTATTGGCAATGTTGCGGTCGATCTAGCTAACCGTATTTTTGGGCACCTGCGCGACAGCCGCGTACTGCTGCTCGGCAGTGGCGACGTCGCGGAAAAGACCGCGCAATCACTCAAAAGCCGTGGCGTAGCGGACATTACCGTCGCCAGTCGCACTTATGAAAATTCCCATACCCTCGCCCACAGCCTTGGCGGCGCAGCCATTGAGCTAAGCGATTTCGCCGCTCAGCTCAAACGCTTCGACATCGTCATCAGCTCAACCGCCGCCGCTGGATTGATTCTGGACCGTGACACGCTTGCGGCCGCACTGAAGCAACGCCCCGATCGCCCCTTCTTCCTAATCGACGTGGCACTCCCTCGCGATATCGATCCGACAGTGAGCAAGCTAGAGAACGTCTATCTCTACAACCTCGACGACCTTTCCAACATCGCCAACGAAAACCTCGAGCTACGTAAAGCCGAGATCGACCGCGCCCGCATCATCCTCAAAGGCTATGCTTGGAACCTGTGGCTACAGCTTAGACGCCGGACTTTGATGGCGACGAAGTAAGAGACTTGAGGTGGGAGGCCTGAGACTTGAAACTTGAGGGTTGAGGCTATAAATTCAGAGGACTGACCATTTGCTTCTTCGTCCGGCTCTGCACCGTGTGGGTGTAAAAAATTCCTCTACCAATATACGATGCTCACTATTGATCTCAGCCTGTTGAACATCGAACAGTTCATCGATGCAATGAAGCCCAAATTGATCAATCAATATCAGACAAAGGACGACATGAAGTCCTTCAGAGATATGGCAGTTGAACTAACCTACGCATACCAATCCGAAGAAGGGATAGAGCTCGTCAACATCACCATCTCCCCCGACGACTTTACAGCAAACTGAAATCTAACAAGTCACTAGACTCAATGTCGCTAACGCGCCATCGAGTCAGCTCGACGTTCACAGGTAATAAATTGACATCTTAACGTTTTGACGTTTTAGTGTTAATTATGAAACGAGCCACAGTATATTTCGAAGAAAGCCTGCATAAGGCCCTGAAAATGAAATCCGCAGAGATTTCGACTCCAGTTTCTGATCTGGTGAATGATGCAGTGCGATCTGCACTACTTGAAGACGCTGAAGACCTTGAA
>CAJJBN010000020.1 GCA_905182435.1 Opitutaceae bacterium BACL24 MAG-120322-bin51
AGGGCTACCTCACGATGGCAGGCGAGCTCGCTGGCGATCAGTGGAACGAGGGCGATGTCTCTTGCTCCGTGGTGCGCCGCGTCTTCCTTCCAGACAGCTTCTTTGCAATCGATGGCCTGATTGATACCTTCATCACGATTCTCAATCAGATGGAAGTTTACCCGGCGGTGATCGACCAAGAGAACCAGCGCTACGGCCCATTCCTCGCCACGACCACCGTCCTCATGGAGGCAGTCAAAGCAGGTGCAGGCCGTGAAGAGGCTCACGAAGCGATCAAGGAGCACGCGGTGCAGACCGTCCGCGACTTGCGTGCCGGCACGATCACCAGCAACGATCTCGTCGCTCGTCTCGGTGCCGATTCCCGCCTCGGTCTTTCCGAGGCAGAGCTCGCTGAAATGATGGGCCGCGCTCAAGCCATGACTGGATTGGCGACTACGCAGGTCGAGAACTTCTGCGCGACGGTTCGCGAAGAAGCTCAAAACTTCCCAGATGCGGCCAACTATACACCAGGCGCGATTCTTTAAGTATTGCGTTCAGTGCGGCCGAAATTACACACAAGACAGCTTTTAAATTAACAGAGAATAATTACCTATGTCAGAAGAACTCGAAGGAAATTGCCTCGTCGCCCAATCCGGTGGCCCAACATCCGTCATTAACGCCAGCCTCGCGGGTGTCGTTGCCGAAGCGCTCAACCACGAGTGTATCGAAGAAATTTACGGTGGGGTAAACGGGATACTTGGTATCTTGAACGAGCAACTCGTCGATCTTGCCGCAGAGACTCAGCAAACGATCCGCGCTCTTCGCCACACACCTGGCGCAGCACTCGGCACTTGCCGTTTCAAGCTTAAGAACCAGCAGGATTACGACCGTGTGCTGCAAGTCTTCGAGGCCCACAATATCCGCTACTTCTTCTACGCTGGTGGCAACGACTCGCAAGACACTGCCGACAAGATCTCCAAGCTCGCTCAAGAACGTGGCTATGCTCTCCGCGTGATTGGTATTCCAAAAACAATCGATAACGACCTCGTCACCACAGATCACACACCAGGGTATGGTAGTGTGATCAAATACATCGCGACGACCGTTAAAGAAATCGCCTGCGACAATGCAGCGATGGGCCAATACGACCTGGTGCAAATTATCGAAGTCATGGGCCGTAGCGCAGGTTGGATCGCAGCCGGTGCCGCTCTTGCCAAGAGTCGCGACGAGCCAAATGCGGCTCCACACCTGATCTACCTTCCAGAAGTTGCGTTCTCGGCAGAGAAATTCATCTCTGATGTACAGCACGTGCTGCAAAAGGAGAAATACTGCGTGGTCGTCGTGGGCGAAGGCCTCGTCGATGCGGATGGTAACTTCGTCTCTACCGCAAGTGCCAGTCCTGATGCATTCGGTCATTCCCAACTCGGTGGTGCGGGTGAATACCTCCGTGGCCTGGTTGAAGAAACACTGCAAATTAAGGCACGTGCGGTTTCCCTTGGCATGTCGCAACGCGCAGCAGTGCATTGCTCCTCGCAAACAGACAACGACGAAGCCTACCTAGCAGGTCAAGCGGCTGTCGAAGCTGCGATCGCTGGTGAGACCGACAAGATGATTACACTCGTTCGCGGAGATGGTGAAACCTACACATGTGAAACAGGCCTCACGCCGCTTTCCGAAATCGCCAACGGCGTAAAGAAGCTTCCTGAGAGTTGGATTAACGAAGACGGTGTCAGCATGAACTACAACTTCTATAAGTATGCATTGCCGCTCATTCAAGGTGAGGTGAAGGTGCCATTTGAAAATGGCGTGCCGGTCCTTGCCAAGCTTAAGATGGTGAAGATTCCTCGTAAGCTCGGTGCCCACAGCTTCGAGTAAGCCTAAGCGAAAGTCATTTCAAACAGCCCCGTTCGGTTATCGAACGGGGCTTTTTTGTGGTTCATCGTCGATTAGCGGGAAAGGCATAGATGGACGGTGGCTTTGCTTCTGGCTCTTGGGAGGGACGACCTCCGTGTCGTCCGGTACCGATGCGGGAGAGGCATAGATGGACGGTGGCTTGGCTTCTGGCTCTTGGGAGGGACGACCTCCGTGTCGTCCGGTACCGATGCGGGAGAGGCATAGATGGGACGGTGGATTTGCTTCTGGCTCTTGGGAGGGACGACCTCCGTGTCGTCCGGTACCGATGCGGGAGAGGCATAGATGGACGGTGGATTTGCTTCTGGCTCTTGGGAGGGACGACCTCCGTGTCGTCCGGTACCGATGCGGGAGAGGCATAGATGGACGGTGGATTTGCTTCTGGCTCTTGGGAGGGACGACCTCCGTGTCGTCCGGTACCGATGCGGGAGAGGCATAGATGGACGGTGGATTTGCTTCTGGCTCTTGGGAGGGACGACCTCCGTGTCGTCCGGTACCGATGCGGGAAGAGGCATAGATGGACGGTGGATTTGCTTCTGGCTCTTGGGAGGGACGACCTCCGTGTCGTCCGGTACCGATGCGCGGCAGAGGCATAGATGGACGGTGGATTTGCTTCTGGTTCTTGGGAGGGACGACCTCCGTGTCGTCCGGTACCGATGCGGGAGAGGCATAGATGGACGGTGGCTTTGCCTCTGGCTCTTGGGAGGGACGACCTCCGCGTCGTCCGGTACCAATGCGGGAGAGGCTGACACGACTAACAGCGCATAGAGAATCTTGGATTTTCATATTATTTCTAAACTGCTTGCGGTCGACACGGAGGTCGACCCTCCCCAACAGAATAGCCGCCACATTAAGCTCAGTTTGGTATTTCCCCGGTAAATGACGATCAACCTTTTTTGTGACAGTCGAGGCGAAGTAGAAGCAACGCGCCTGTCACTTTTTTGAGTGCAGCCCGCACAAGCGCGAACGCCACGGCCCAAGCTTTGTCTAGAGTCTGCATCCTACTCTCCTTATGCAGTCTTATTGCTCTGGTTCAGGACGGGAATCAGGGTTCGAAGGCCAAAGGACTCGCTTCGCTACATCTTACCTTTGGTGTAGGCGATCAGCTGTTTTGCGATCGGAATGCGGCGGTAGACGATGTCGGTCGGGTCCCAATAATCCTGATGAAAGATGACTTCGCCTTTACTGTTATAGCGGATGTGGGACATGCCTATCGACTCTTCCCAAGTGCCTGCTGGGGTGCTTTTGAAGTCTAGGCGCATGGTCCAGTCGATGTAGAACTCGCCACCGCTACGAATCACGCGGTTGAAGATGAACTCGGCAGCCGTGAGCGGTTCGAGGCCGTGAAGCATATAGTCGCGAATCTCCTCTGGGTGAGAGAACTGTTTAAAAGCGTCTCGGAAATACACCTCTTTCGCATACACCACGGTGGTCTTGCTGCTTAAGTTTTCGTACGTGTAGTTGGTGAATAGATCTTCGATGCCAGCCAGCATGGTCGCTTCTTCGGCTGAGCCCGCAGCGGGTAGCTGAAAGAGGGCTGGGCTCGAGCGCTCAAGTGCAGCTTTATAGTCACTATCCGGGACGGTTTGAGTGTGCATATCGTTTGATGAGTTTTTGCAGGCAGTCATTGCAAGTAACGCACAAAGACTACTAATGATGTATAAGTTGCGATGTATCATTGGGAGAATAAAACGAGCAAAGTCAGGATTCATTACAAATAATTCAGGCTGCTGTAAGTTTTTAGTGATAATCTCGTATAATAAAGCCTATATATACCTATGCCGAATTTAGTGACGCCCCCTATTACATCAGATAAACCGCTAAAGATCGCAGTCGTTGGTTGCGGCGTCGCTGGGCTGACTGCGGCATGGCTGCTCAACCGCAAGCACGAGGTGCATCTGTTTGAGAAAAACGATTATGCTGGCGGACACACGCGCACCCTACGCGTTCCGTCTGGTGCCGATGCAGGCCTCCCGGTGGATACCGGATTCATTGTGATGAATCACCGCAACTATCCACACTTTACAGAGGTCCTGCGGCAATTGGGAGTAGAGCTGGCTGATAGTTCGATGACTTTCAGCTATTATGATCGGGCGAGTGATTACGGCTATTCCGGCAATACGTTGGGCGCTTTATTCCCTAAGCTTAGTTATCTATTTAAGCCTCAACACCTGAGCCTGCTAAAAGACCTGTGGCGCTTCGCTCGGATTGGTTCCCGCGACCTCAAGTCTGGTTACCTCGAAGGGAAGACCTTGGGGGAGTACTTCCAATCGCGGCGCTTTGGTTCTGCGTTCCTGAATAATTATCTCTATCCGATGGGAGCCGCCATTTGGTCCTCGCCTGTAGCGAAAATGGCAGATTTTCCTGCTCAGCCGTATTTGCACTTCCTTGAGAACCATGGGCTGTTGCGCTTGACCAACCGACCGCAGTGGAAATTTGTCGCGGGGGGCAGCCGCACTTATGTGGAGGCCATGCTGCGTGACTTCCCGCTGGCGCCCGCATTGTCCACCCCGCCACAGAGTATACGCCGCACTGAATCTGGGGTGCTGTTACAGATGCCCGACGGCCAGGAGCAACACTTTGATCACGTGGTCATCGGCGCGCATGCGGATGAAGCGCTGCAATTACTGGCAGACCCGAGTGACTCCGAGCGTGAGCGTCTCGGACCGTGGCGCTATCAGCCAAACACCGTAGTGCTGCACACCAGCCCAACACACCTGCCGCCAAATCCGAAGCTGTGGTCGTCTTGGAACTTCATCCGCGAATCCGCGCAGGCTGATACTTCGCAGCCTGTGTCGGTCAGTTATTATATGAATCGCTTGCAGAACCTAAAGACGCGGCACGACTACGTGGTCACCTTGAACTCCAGTGAAGCAATTCCTGAGGCGCATGTGATTAATCGTACGACCCTCATGCACCCGCTTTATTCGTTTGATAGCATGGCAACACAGCCTAAGCTAGTGGCAATGAATGGGCAGCGAAATACATGGTTCTGCGGTAGCTATTTTGGCTATGGCTTCCATGAAGATGCAGTTAAGTCTGCGGTCGAAGTTGCGCAGCGCTTTGGAATCAAATTGTGAGCTGGGAGTCTCAAATATACCGAGGGCAAGTGATCCATCAGCGCATGGGTCCAGTCGCGCATGCCTTTACTTATCCAGTTACTTTCTTTGCCTTTGATCCTAAAGAGTTATCTTCCATCGCCGAGCGCTGCAGACTCTTTGGTTATAATCAGTCCAACATCCTGCGTCTAAACGATCACGATTACTTGCACGGTGAGCATCGTCCAATCGGAGAGCAGGTCGATGCGCTGCTAGGGCCAGAGGGCGCTGGGCAAGTCACGCGCATCATTACTTCGCCGCGCTATTTTAACTATGCGTTTAATCCGGTTAATTTCCATCTTCGTATGCAAGGTGCGGAGTTGATCAGTGTGGTGGCCGAGGTGAACAATACCTTTGGCGATCGGCATGTGTATGTTTTGCCAGATCTCGAGCCCGGAGAGCGCGCCAATACATGGCTCGCACAATGCCCGAAAGCGTTTCATGTCTCGCCCTTTAATGATAGATCTGGCGACTATCATTTCACCTTTCGGATCGAGGAGGATGAAATTTATTTACGAGTGGATTTGTATCGTGACGGTGCATGTGTGCTGAAAACATGGATACAGGGCTGTTGCGTGCCTCTCAATGCAGCCAACATCATTCGCTATGCGCTGCTGCATCCTTTCGATACGGCACTCAATAGTATGCCGCGGATCATTTGGCAGGCAGCTCAGCTCTATTATAAAAAGAAGCTTCAGGTGTACCAGCGCCCGTCGCCGTGTTCACCACAGACCTTGATCGATCGTGATTCACAGTCGGAGCCGCATTCGATTATTTGAGTTTCTTTGCCAGGGCCGAGTTCCGCCTGAGCACGCGCATAATCTGAAGCGCACGACGCGGAGCTGATCCGTCGGAATTCTGCGATCCTTCACTTGGTAGCGAAGCGCGGCGTCTCGTCTTCAGCGTCACTGGACATTCAGGTTCTAAACGTTTGTTGACTTGCATTCCGCTAGCGATGATCGTGATCGAATCATTGCTAATCAAAGTCAGCCGAAAGTTGAAATTGCACCACCTGAGACGTGGGTGGATCGCTATGGCAATTACTTATACGCCTACGCAATGTCTCGGCTGCGTAATGCCGATGCCGCTGCTGATTGCGTGCAAGATACCTTTCTAGCCGGCATTAAAGCCCTTGAGCGCTTCGATGGCAGTCGTGATATCAAGTTTTGGTTGCGTGGGATCATGCGCAACAAGATCGTCGATCAGATCCGCAAGTCGATTAAGGAGAACAAGGTCGACATCGATAATGAGGATGAGGCCTTGCTGGAGAGCTTCTGGTTTAGATACAGCGGGATCGCCACGACGAATCCCGACCCTTGGCAATTCAATCCGCGCAAGGCTTATGATAATACCGAATTCTGGGACGTGTTTAATGTCTGTATCGATAAAGTTAAACAGCCCGCCCGCCAGGCATTTGTGCTGCGCATGCTCGAAGACATGGAAACTGAAGAAGTTTGTAAGGTCATGGACATCACTCCGAATTACTCTATGGGTCCTATTGCACCGTGCGCGCCAGCAACTCAAAGTGGCACTCGAGGAAAAATGGACCGGAAAAGATGTTAAGTAATTTTATTTTCTAATGTTTACCTGCAAACAAGTCTCTCATTCATTATCCAAAGAGGATTATGCGAAGCTCCCTCCCGCGAAGAGGTTCTTTCTTCGGTTGCACGTGAAACTCTGCATCTTCTGCGGAAAATTCAATCGGCAGGTCATGGATGGCCAAGACATGTGCCGCCACTTCAAGCAACATGAGGCCACGAATTGTCAAGTGCGCGCCGGAGTTGCAAGAGGGCCAGAAAGACGAGTTGAAGGCGCTGCTTGCCGCGCAGTCGGCAAAGAGCTCAAAAAACTGAAGGCAGGTGCGCCGTCAAAGGTAGACTGCCTAGCCCTAGCCCGCGCGCTCTAGCACGATATGCTGCACATCAATCAGCTCGGTTCTAAAGCCAGCTTCGCAGTAGCTGAAGTAGTAATTCCACTTGCGGCAAAACTCGGCATCGAATCCGAGTGACTGCACGGTCTCGAGGCGTGCATTAAACGCATCGGTCCAGCGCTTGAGCGTCTCGGCATAATCGTGACCAAACGAATCCATTTGTAGGACTTGCATGCCGCCGGCGTTGGCCACATGGGCTCGGATCGCTCCGGGAGAAGGCAGATGGCCGCCGGGGAAAATGTATTTCTGTATCCAGTCGCAACTGCGGCAATAGCGCTCGTAACGTTGGTCAGGAATGGTGATGCCCTGTATTACAGCCTTCGCGCCCGGCTTGAGTGATTGCTGAATGATCTTAAAATAGCTGTCCAAGTATTCCTGTCCCACCGCTTCGATCATCTCGCAGGAAAGCACGGCATCATACTGCCCGATCAGCGTCCGATAATCTTGTAGTGCGATCTCCACCCGATCTGATACGCCCGCTTGCTCGAAGCAGTTTTTGGCATATGCAAATTGTTCCTCCGAGAGAGTGATCGTCTTTACGCTGCAGCCACGCTCAGCCGCCCGCCTTGCCAATGCGCCCCAGCCAGAGCCGATCTCTAGCACTTGGTCACCTGGTTTGACGCCTGCTAAATCAAGCATGCGGTCAATTTTGTTCAGCTGCGCTTGCTCGAGTGTGTCTTCATCACTCAAGAACCGTGCACTGGAATACGTCATCGTGGGGTCTAGAAATGTCTCATAGAAGGCATTGCTCAAGTCGTAGTGCTCTTGAATATTCTCGCGGCTTTGCTGCATGGTATTGCGCCGCGCACGATGGTATAGCTGATTCATCTTCTTCGCTAAAATGGAGAAGCCATATTGCACGCGACCGAGCTCTTTTTGATTTTTTGCTAATAGCGTGAGTAGCCCACTGAGGTCGGAAGTCGTCCACAGGCCGGCGACGTAGGCTTCGCCTAAGCCGACACTGCCACCCGAAAATACTTTCCTAAAAAAGGCGGGTCGCTGGATCCGCAGTTCAATCGGAGGGAAGTCGGGATCGCCACTCTGGGCGCATGCGCCACTTGGAAAGCAGATGCGTAAGCAGCCTTGGTGTAGATTGCCCAGCGCGCGTAGGAAGAGTCGCTCCAGCAGTAGTGGGCGTGGGCGATTGCCTGTTGGTGAAGCTTCGCTTAGGGTTGATCCGGCTGATGGGGTTTCCATGGAAAAAAAGTGTTGGTAGTTTGCTGGTAGCGCTGGTAGGCCGCACCGCGGGAGAGCAGGGAGGAGCGTTCCGCGTGCGGAACGCCAGTAAGGAAGCGTAGAAAGAGATAGATACAAGCAGGCCCCAACAATGTAAACGGCCATTGGCTTGAATGGACTGCGAAGGCGACATACGCCCACCAGTGCAGCCACTCAAAAAAATAATTCGGATGCCTAGAGTAGCGCCATAGACCTTGCTGGCAAACCTGCCCTTGGTTGGCTGGAGCTGCGCGGAAATTTGCCAGCTGCCGATCTGCGACATGCTCACCAACCAGAGCGCACAAGGCGATCGCGATGCCAAGCCAGTCGAACAGTCCCCACGGAGCATCGATGGCTGTCATGGCGATACTGATGGGACACATGAATAAGGTGACAAGCAGTACCTGTAACAGAAATAGCGGATAGTAATTGCGCCGCGCGTGCTTACCCCAATGCGCAGTCAGGTAGGCGTAGCGCGGGTCTTCTTTGCCGCTCAGCACACGGTTGCGGATAAGATACGTTGAGAGTCGCCCGGACCAAACTAGTAGCACCGCCAACACCACGTAGCTGCGCAGTGTGGGTTCCGCCATGTACGCAAGGTACCCAATCGCAGCAATGCCGAGGCCCGCTGTCCAGACCACATCAACCAGCGCCATCAGATGAATCCGCCAGGCGAGCAGGTAGGTGAGTGTCGCCGCAACGAAGCCAATACTGAGCAGTGCCAACCAGTAATTACTCAACGGGCCCTCCTTCAGCCGAGCGTTGCTCCGCTTCGGCATAGATTGCTTCTGGGTAGACCTTTAGGTCCCAGACCAGCCCCAGCTTTTCAAGCCCGCGCAGCAGCAGATAGGATAGGTCGAACTCCCACCAATACATGCCTTGTCGTGCCGAGAGTGGCCAACGGTGATGGTTGTTGTGCCAGCCTTCGCCGAAGGTCAGCAGCGCAATCCAAAAGCTGTTGCGGCTTTCGTCGTCATTATCAAAGCGCTTGTTGCCGATGATGTGTGTGACTGAATTGACGCAGAAGGTGACGTGGTAAACTAAAATAGTACTCAGAAAGAAGCCCCACATGACCATTTGCATGCCACTGGTGCCGAGTCCCGGATAATATACGTTCAGCCCTGCGCCGATTACGTAAAGTACGCCGATTAATGAGGCGACCGGTAAAATATGAAAGCGATCGATGAAGCGTAACTCAGGATATTTGCTCAAATCCTTGATGCGATCGTGCTGAATCGTGCCATAAGCGCGGCACAGTATCCAGCCGATGTGAGCCCAAAAGGCATCTTTGATCACAGGCGAGTGAATGTCTTCTGGCTTGTCGGAGTGCTGATGATGATGGCGGTGGTTGGCTGCCCACCACATGGGCCCAAGTTGAGCGGCCGATGTGCCGACCCAGGCCATTATAAATTGAAAGACGCGGCTGGTTTTGAACGAGCGGTGCGAGAAGTATCGATGGAAGCCAGCCGTCAGCGCGAACACACGCACCACGTAGGTGATCAACAGGGCAATCACTGCGGCCCAACTAAAGCCCGTAAACAATGCGCCAAGCGCCAACAGGTGCATGATAAAGATCGGCGACGAAGCCATCAGCAAGCGGTTGTCTTCATCTTTTGCGGCGTGTTTTATGATTTTACTCAGCTTTTTCATATCGATTGATAAAAATGAACGAGAGGGACTGTCGAACCTTACAGGGATATTGTGAGTAAGTTCTTACAGTCTTCGGCCGATAGTGTCAATAATGGCCAAAATACATCAACTTACCCGCGAACATATTATCAATACTGATATGGCGACCGCTTGGGATTTTCTCAGTTCTCCCAAGAACCTCGACACGATTACTCCAGATGACATGCCGTTTGAGATCATCACGGATGTGCCAGATAAGATGTATAATGGGCTGTTGATTGAATATCGCGTCGGTATTCCGATCCTCGGCAGCCAGACATGGTTAACTGAGATCAAGTATATCCGAGAGGGGCATTCGTTTGTCGATGAGCAACGCATCGGCCCCTATAAGCTTTGGTTGCACTACCACGAAATTACCAGCCATCCCGAAGGCGTACGATTCATCGATCGCGTCAATTATGTGATGCCTTGCGGGCCCTTTGGCCAACTGGCCCACCTGCTGTACGTCAAGAAACAGCTAAAGTACGTGTTCGATTATCGCGATGTCGCGATGCGCGCGAACTTGTAGTAGGCGAATGCGTTGATGGCTATCCGCATGGCTGCTGACTGCTGACGGCTGCCCTCGCGAACTTTTCGACCTTCTATGCGGTTCTAGTTATCGCTGGAGGGAAACGCTCCGTCGTTTCCAAGCGTCGGATTGGCGGTGCGTCAGATTGGCGGAACGTCAGATTGGCGGTCAAACCATCGGTGGAAACGACGGAGCGTTTCCCTCCAGCGTCCGTGCGTCGGATTAGGGGCCCTGAATCATCGGTGGAAACGACGGGGCGTTGGCTCGGAGATTGTCGCTGCGCTCGGAGCCCTATGAAATTTAGTCATGCCAGATGAGAGGATTCATTTCACCCTGATATGGCCATTTTTTCGCATGCTCTATAAGCTTATGGCGGACGGGGTTGTTGCTCACATAAGCCCACTTTGCGCTGTAGCTGTCACCTTTTCTTAGTTGTGTGTCCCACGCATCGATTTGCCAAATGGGTTGTTCGCTCGCATCAGGCCAGACCTTCGAGGCACTCGATTTCCAGAATGCGGTCCAGCGCTTGATCGACAGGTGGTCATATCTCGCGGGCGAACAAAACAGATGAATATGATCTGGCATGATCACGTAGCGACCGACGACCCAATGATCGGCACCTTGCCACGCGTTACGGATGAGCTGATGGACGGTCTCGTTGGCTAGCACCTTCTTTCGCTTGTTGGTGCAAACCGTAAGAAAGATGATGTTCGAGCGATTTCCTTGATCATAAACAGGCTGATGTGCGGGCTGTTTACGATCATGATACTCCATGTCTCATCAGTATGCATGCCTAACGCTGTAGAGCAATGATCCTGTGGTGTTCTTTCACTGGCGGGAAACGCTGCTATTGTGTTTTATGTATCGCTGGCGGGAAACGCTGCTATTGTGTTTTATGTATCGCTGGCGGGAAACGCTGCTATTGTGTTTTATGTATCGCTGGCGGGAAACGCTGCTATTGTGTTTTATGTATCGCTGGCGGGAAACGCTGCTATTGTGTTTTATGTATCGCTGGCGGGAAACGCTGCTATTGTGTTTATGTATCGCTGGACGGGAAACGCTGCTATTGTGTTTATGTATCGCTGAAGCATCGGGGAAACGCGCGTTTCCTCCGTGCATGGTTTGCTGGCATGCTAGTGGTGCGCGGAGCTCTAGTGCGCTGCGTGCTTGGCCGCTGAATCATCGGTGGAAACGACGGAGCGTTTCCCTCCATTGAGCATGCGTGAGATTGGCCGCTGAAGCATCGGTGGAAACGACGGAGCGTTGGCTCGGAGATTGTCGCTGCGCTCGGGAACCTCTACGATAGGACGTATCCGAAGTCGAAGGTTTCCTTTACTCTTCGAATAGCTCCTTTGGCATGTCCTTCTCGCTCAGGCGCTCGATCTTTGCGCCAATGGCGGTGAGCTTTTGCTCAAAGCGTTCGTAGCCTCGATCAAGGTGGTAAATGCGTTGAATCCACGTGTCACCGGTGGCGGCGAACGCGGCCAAAATTAAGGCTGCAGATGCGCGTAGGTCGGATGCCATTACGGGTGCGCCAGAGAGCTTACTGGCACCTTTGATGATCGCGCTCGGCCCTTCCATTGCGATGTCTGCACCCATGCGCTGTAGTTCGGGCACGTGCATGAAGCGATTCGGGTAGATCCGCTCGGTGATGATCGAGATACCATCAGTCTGTGTCATTAACGCGCCGAGTTGTGCTTGTAAATCGGTTGGGTAGCCGGGATGCGGCAGGGTAATGACGTCGACCGGCTTGAGCGAACCTTCGTAAGGGAGGACGCGGATGCTGTCCTCGCCTAATTCCATGGGTAGGCCCGCTTCTTCGAGTTTGTCGAGGAAGGCGCTAAGTAGCTTCGGCGCGATGCCCTTGACGGTGACGTCGCCACGAGTAATGGCTGCTGCGACGATGAAAGTGCCGGCTTCGATACGGTCGGCGATTACAGTATGCTCACAGCCATGGAGTTTTTCAACACCTGTAATGATGAGCTCCGGGCTGCCGATGCCGTCGATCTTGGCGCCCATCTTAACCAGTAGGTTGCAGAGGTCGACTACTTCGGGCTCGCAGGCTGCGCATTCGAGGCGCGTGCTGCCGGGGGCGAGCACCGCTGCCATGACGATGTTGGCGGTACCCGTGACAGTACTACCGCTGCGGCCGCCGAGAAAAATGGGACCACCTTTGATTGCGGAGGCATCGACGTGTACATAGCCGTTGGAGATATCGACCTTACAGTTGAGCTTTTGCAGGCCCTTGATGTGTAGGTCGATCGGACGGGGGCCGATCACGCAGCCCCCGGGGATCGAAACTTCTGCTCTGCGCATCCGCGCTACGAGGGGGCCGAGTAGGCAAACCGAGGCGCGCATTTTACGCACTAATTCATAAGGCGCGACATGGGTGATCTTCTTGGCGGTGATCTCCCATGTGCCTGGCTCGGGTTGCACTGTCTCGGCGCCGACGTGCTGTAGGATCTCGATCATGAAGCGCATATCGCTCAGATCGGGGACGTTTTTTAGAACGACCGTCTCGTCAGTTAGTAGGGTGGCGGCGAGGATCGGCAGCGCAGCATTTTTTGCGCCGCCGACTTCGATCGTGCCATTGAGTGGTCCGTTCCCGCTAACTTTGAAGACATCCATAGTGTATGCGCTGCGTTGAGATTAGGATTCGTTGCTGAGTGACTTTGCAGAGTGGGGCTTTTCGTTGCCTTGGCGACGTCCCTGTCCACCACGATTGCCACCACGACCTTGTCCGCCGCGATTGCCACCTTGGCGATTTTGTCCGCCACGGTTGCCATTGCGATTGCCGCCACGGTTACCACCTTGGCGATTTTGTCCACCGCGATTGCCGCCACGGTTACCCGCTGGCTTTTCTTCAGGCTTATTGCCGATTCCGAAAACTCCTAGAATCCTAGCAAGGAGACCCTTTTTCTGAGTTTGCTTACCTTTGCCCTTGGCTGGTGGCTTTTTGTCGCGTGCGTTTGGCTTGCGCTCGCTTCTCGCCGGGCGATTGGCATCGCGCTCTTTGCGACGGTCGTCGCGTTCGGTACGGCGTTCGGTGAGTTTGCCTTCGACGCTCTTGATCGAGGCGAGGGTGTCTTCACTGGGTTGAGGGTTGGTGATGCGCTCTTCGCGAGGTTCGCGCGGTGCCGCTGCTTCACGTTCGCGCGTGCACGCTCTTCACGTTCTGCGCGTGGCTCACGTTTCGCGTGGTTCACGTGGTGCACGTTCACGCGGTGCACGTGGTTCGCGCTCTGCGCGAGGGGCATGCTCTTCCTGTACGCTGTCGTCGGACGGTTCTGTACTTTCTGGGCGTGGCTTGCGCTCACGCTGTGGGCGTTCTTCACGTTCTTGTTCAGGACGTGCGCTACCGCTGAGTTTTTCGCCCTTCAAGGCATCTGTTGCGCTGACTTCGCCCATTCCTGCGCTGCTGGAGGAGGCGACTTCGGTCTTAAATCCACCGCTACGGCGGCGGCCACGTGGCTTCTTGGAAGCATCTGAGCTCGGTGTGTAGCTGTGGCTTGGATTTGGCTGTGAATCAGTTTCTTCGAATTCTGGCATCTTATGTATGTGTTACTTATGTTATATTGGTGCCTGGCGTGCTAGAACAGTCATAGCGTGCCAAACACATGTGTTTGACTCGATCATACGGACTCACGGATCAATCGCGGCGATCTTCAGGGAAGTCGCATAAGTCGAAGCCGAGGTGTTGGCTTCGAGGCGAGTCACGTATCGAGGTAAATAGAGTTAGCCTAGTAATTTTTACGCGGCAAGTGTTAAAAATCAGACGATTCTGTGTTGGCGAGCGTGTAAGTCGTCGTGAGGAGAGGCAGTGTGTGTTGCGCGCTTCACCTGCTGGCAGGTCAGCGTGCATTGATTGCCGCTCAAACCAGCTCCCTCAGGGAAGCTCGTTCCACACCTGACTCTGCTGTGTGCAAAGCGACTGGAAGCCGCTGCTACTTCGGTTCTTAATCGTCCAAATCGAGCCCAAACACGTCGTTGACCGCAGCGCTATCCAAGGTGCGGCGGCGGCGTGAGGCCCTTGGTTTGGTCAGATCGCTAACCGCGGATCCAAGCGTGATCAGTTCGGTGTGATCGACGCCGCGGAGCTTGAACAGCAGCTCGGGGGATTCGTCGAGACGCACGCCGACTCCATACAGCGAGGCGGCGACGTGTTTGCACATGTCTGCCCAGTCGGGGCAGTTGCAGTTAAAGTGGATTTCCTGGGGCTTCGGGAAGAGCCCATCTTCCGAGTCCATGACTAGTGACATTATCTCATCGGAGAGTTTGCCCTTTAGCAGCTCAACCAGTGAGCCGATCTTACCTTGGCAGCGCGCTTTGATTGCTGCCCACTTTTCGGGATCAAGGGCATCGATGTTGACGCTCAACTCGTAGAGTTCGGCGCCGTTGACCAGCGCGGTCACGATTTGAGGTCCGATTTTTAAGTCCACCACTGCACCGTTGCGCACGTAGCTGCGACCGCGAGGGAGGCGATATTCGTAATCACTGAAGGCTTCGAGGTGTTTGCACCATGCTTTGCCCCAGAAGCTTTTCGCGATCGGGCCGTTGCGCGAGCCAGTGGGGATCGGAGTTAGCTGGTAGCCCTCATCGGTGAGGACTTGGATGCGTTGTTGGGCTTGAGTGCGCAGTTGCGCTGCAGAAGGAGGCTTGTGGTCACTGAATTCGTCCCAGCTCATAGTGTGGTGTCGGCGTGTGATAGGTCGAGGCGGATGAGGTCTAAGAGTTCGTCATTGTTGAGCTCGGTCAACGATTTCTCGGCTCCTCCAGTTAAAATTTGATCGGCGGTGCTTTGTTTCTCCGAGATCATCCGGTCGATTTTTTCCTCAAGTGTGCCGCGGGTGATAAATTTATGCACCAGTACGTTGCGCTTTTGGCCGATGCGGAAGGCGCGGTCGGTGGCTTGGTTCTCGATCGCGGGATTCCACCAACGGTCAAAGTGCACGACGTGGTTGGCGGCGGTGAGGTTGAGCCCGGTGCCGCCCGCTTTAAGTGAGAGGATGAAAAAGGGCGGGCCGTCTTCGCGCTGGAACTGGTCGACCATTTGTTGGCGTTGTTTGATCGGCGTGCCGCCGTGTAAGACCAGGCCGCTGCGGCCAAAGATGGCGGCGAGGCAGTCGGCCAGCGGCTCGGTCATTTCGCGGAATTGGGTGAAGATCAGCACCTTCTCGCCGCGCGATTCGATCTGGCTGCCAAGTTCGGCTAGCCGCAGGAACTTGGCGCTGTGCTTGGCCGCGTATTCACCGGCGCCTGTCAGTTGGTCGGGGTGGTTGCAGATCTGCTTGAAGCGCATTAGGTAGCTGAGCACGAGCCCCTTGCGCTGGATGCCTGTGGTCGCTGCCAGCTCTTGTTTGAGTGTTTTGACGGTGTGCTGATAGAGCTTCGCTTGCTCTGCGCTGAGCCCACAAAAGACTTTCATCTCGGTCTTGTCCGGCAAGTCACTGATGATTGACTTGTCGGTCTTGAGACGGCGCAAAATATATGGGCTGACCAGTCGGCGAAGCGGCGCGTAGTGCTCACCAGTTGATTGACTCAGGCCTTGGGCGAACCTTGCAAATTGTCCCGAGCTGCCGAGTAGGCCGGGGTTAATGAAGTCAAACAAGGACCACAGGTCGCCGAGGGTGTTTTCGATCGGCGTGCCAGTCAGGGCAATGCGGGCCTCTGCTTTCAGTGCGCGGACGGCTTTGCTCTGGCGGGACGTGTGATTTTTGATCGCCTGCGCTTCGTCCAGCGCTACCCAGCTCCAGTCGGTCTGCGCTGGCCAGTCGAGGCGGCTGAGCATGCCGTAGGTGGTGATGACGAGATCTGCGTTCGCAAGCTGCTCGGTGGGTGCGGTCTGTAGCATGGCCTTGGCGCACTCGGATGGGTGTGCGATGAACAGACGCAGGGAGGGCGCGAATGTTTCGGCTTCGCGCTGCCAGTTGCCAATCAGGGAGGCGGGCACCACCAGCAGTGCCGCTGCGGCGTGTGGGGTTTGTTGCTGTTTGCGCAGTAAGGCCGCCAGTAGCTGGATCGTTTTGCCGAGGCCCATGTCGTCTGCCAAGCACGCGCCGAGGCCTGTTTGCGTGCACAGCCACAGCCAGTCGAGGCCGGCTTGCTGGTAGGGGCGCAGTGTGGCGTTGCAAGCGTGGTCAGGCGTGGCGCGAGTTGCGCGGGGTCTTTGAGTTGTTGCAGTAGTTCGGTCAGCGCTTCGCCCGCTTCGGCAAAGGCCCATTCGTGGAGGATTTCGCTGGTATCGCCGCTCGAGGCTAAGTCGGCAGGTGCACCCGCTAGCCAACGCATGCCTGTGGCGAAGGAGATGTCGCCGTGCGCTGCGATCCGGCGCCAATGGGCGAGGGCTTGCTGTAACTTCTCGCGGTCGACTTCGACCCATTGCCCGCGCAGCAGGATCAGTCCGTCGTCGCCAGCCAAGAGTGCTTCGATTTCTTCGGTACTGAGCGCGTGGCCATCGACTTCCACATTGAGTGTGACATCGAGCAGGCCGTATTCACCGACGGAACTACGTTTGGCCGAGCCGATCTTGGCGGCGACTTGTGGGCGACGGGTGCGCTTTTTCCACCAATCTGGCAGGCGCACGAGCAGGCCGGCGTCTTCGAGTTCGGGTACGCTTTGCAGAAACTGGTAGGCTTCCGCGGGAAGCCAGACGAGAGGATGATAGATGTCCTGCGTCTCGACTAGGTCGGCGAGGAGTTTGCACTGTTTGCTGGCGGTGTGGATCGGTGCGAGCAGTTTGAGTAGGGCGGCCTTGTTGTTGGCGCCCGCGTATTCTTTGAGCGCTTTGCCGAGGGGAACTTGCTGCAGGCGACCGCTTTTGCTGAGGCCCGATGCATACGATGCCATGAAGGCGAATGGATACTCTGGGTCACTGTTGTTTTCGGCGAGATGCAGGGTAACGCGGCCGACACGTGACCACAGTGGGGCGTGCGTTGCGAGCAGGCTGGTTAAATCGGGCTTCGATTTCGAGCTGTGCACGTGTCCAATCGAGGAGTCGTTGCCAGAGCGCTCGCAGCACGTCGAGGCTCAGGTATTCCGCGCCGCGTATCGGGGGTGCATTGAGGATAATGTCTGAGAGTTCGCCCGCAGCGGGTGGATCGACCTGTAGTTCGTTTTCGCGATCCGCAGGGGCTTGGCAGAGCGCGCGGATGAAGTGCTCGGTGAATCCCTTCCAATACAGCACGGAGGCATCGACTTCCGGCGACAGCTTTTGGCCTGCGATACGGAGAAGGCCTGCCGCCTCCGAACTCGTCGGAACACGGCTAACTCTTTGCGTGCGTCGTCGCGGCAAATGACGATGCCGTGTGGCGTGAGTTCGAGTTGGCTGTGCATCCTGAGAATTAGGAATTAGGACGGAGGTCTGCCGGAGAAGGCGAAGCAATTAGGCGGAGGTCTTATTCTTAATCATACTCTTAATCGTAAACCTACTCTTATTTTAAGCCTATTTGGGGAGTGTGCCTGTTTTGCGTAGCTTCCAGTAGTCTGGACGCCGCTTGAAGTGAGCAACGGCAAGGATGTGAATGATGTCCGTTTCAATTCGATAAATAATCCCATATGGGAAGCGCTCTATTATATATCGACGATAGTTTTGGTCTAAAAGTCGCGAACGATGAGGGCAGCGCTTTGTTTCTTGGATCGATGTGTGATCGATTGCGACGAATGCTTGCCCCAAGCCAGGGACTTTTGATTCGTAGTGAATCTGCGCGTCTTTGACTTCTTTAAGGACGCCAGATGCAAAGACCACTTGCATGTGTTATTGCGCGAGTGCTTTGAAAAAATCGTCTTCGCTTAAGCCTGTGTCGCTGCCATCTTTGAGTGCTTGATAGCGTTGCTCCGCGACTGCCAACCATTCTGCATCTGTTGAATTGAGGTTCTGTGGGCTTAAGGTGCGAAACAGATGGCTTGCCAAACGTTCACGGTCTTGGTCGGAAAGCGCCATTGCTTGTGCTTCAACTGCTTGTAGTTCCGGTTGCATATCGACCAATCTAGTTGAGATGCATGGACATGCAAATTGAATTTTCGCATTTGGCTTAGTGCTGAAAAAAGGTTCATCGTCGATTAGCGGGAAAGGCATAGATGGACGGTGGCTTTGCTTCTGGCTCTTGGGAGGGACGACCTCCGTGTCGTCCGGTACCGATGCGGGAGAGGCTGACACGACTAACAGCGCATAGAGAATCTTAGATTTTTATATTATTTCTAAACTGCTGGCGGTCGACACGGAGGTCGACCCTCCCCCAACAGAATCGCCCAACCCCTACAGAATCGCGGGATCAACCCGCTCGCTACAGTATTTGCTTCTAGCTCTTGGGAGGGACGACCTCCGTGTCGTCCGGTACCGATGCGGGAGAGGCTGACACGACTAACAGCGCATAGAGAATCTTAGATTTTCATATTATTTCTAAACTGCTGGCGGTCGACACGGAGGTCGACCCTCCCCCAACAGAATCGCCCAACCCCTACAGAATCGCGGGATCAACCCGCTCGCTACAGTATTTGCTTCTAGCTCTTGGGAGGGACGACCTCCGTGTCGTCTCCGGTACCGATGCGGAAGAGGCTGACACGACTAACAGCGCATAGAGAATCTTAGATTTTCATATTATTTCTAAACTGCTGGCGGTCGACACGGAGGTCGACCCTCCCCAACAGAATAGCCCAACCCCTACAGAATCGCGGGATCAACCCGCTCGCTACAGTATTTGCTTCTAGCTCTTGGGAGGGACGACCTCCGTGTCGTCCGTACCGATGCGGAAGAGGCTGACACGACTAACAGCGCATAGAGAATCTTAGATTTTCATATTATTTCTAAACTGCTGGCGGTCGACACGGAGGTCGACCCTCCCCAACAGAATCGCCCAACCCCTACAGAATCGCGGGATCAACCCGCTCGCTACAGTATTTGCTTCTAGCTCTTGGGAGGGACGACCTCTGTGTCGTCCACTGTCAGCACCACTATGTTTTCTATCTGCAAGCAAACCCCCCCCCCCCCCTGCAAGCAAACCATGCCAGTCAGGCCATCATTCTGGCTGTTTTTCACGAACAGATGGATTGTCTTACGCGATTGAGAAATCGCTTGGAGTGATACAATTGGACACGCGCAGGAGGGGCGAGGGCTGAGACTTGAGGCTGAGACTTGAGGGCTGAGACTTGAAGGCTGAGACTTGAGGGCTGAGATCGGTGGCAGTGCTTAATCTAATCCTACTCTTAATCGTAATCCTACTCATTTTTGCATTCTGAGGGAGATTGTTGGGAGATTAGGATTATGATTACGATTACGATTATGAGTGGGGCCACCCGCGGTGCGTCTTTGAACTTGCTTGAAGAGATGGGTGCGCCTAGGCATTGTACATGGATAAATTTGACGAACTTTTTGACCTTCAGAACGCGTTGAACAAGCGCATCGGCGTAGACACCGACAATATGTCGGACGAAGAAAAGACCAAGTGGGTGTTGAACTACACACGCGCGATGCAGCAGGAAATGTCTGAGCTGATTGATTCGGTGCCCTGGAAGTGGTGGGCGAAATATCAGGAATTCGACGAGCAGAATGCCAAGGTCGAAGTAGTGGACCTGTTTCACTTCGTGATCTCATTGGCTCAGGTGCTCGGTATGACTCCAGAGGATGTGCACGCCGCCTACACCAAAAAGAACAAGGTCAATCATGATCGCCAAGAGAGTGGTTACGTCGCCAAAGACGAAGACGACTCACGGCACATCTAGTCGCGAAGCGATTAAGTGAGAGTGAGGAGTGAGAGTGAGAAGTAAGTGACGGATTAGGTCTGAGCTTTTATCAGTCATCCGCCATGATTAATTAGGCATCTTTTTATGAACGAATCTCCTTTTATGGTCTTACTCTACGTCGGCGTCGCTGCCTACGTGGGTTACATGTATTGGGGAGACTATCAGTCGAACCAGGCCTCGGAGCAGCCTGATCCTCGGGGGATGCCGGGTGCGACTTCGGCTTCGTGGGGGCTGTATGGCATCGGAGTGATTGGTGCGTTGTTGATTTTGGCTGCCGAGACCGGCGGTGAAATTGCTTTGGGTATCGCCTCAGAGCAGAGCGAGATGGTGTGGTATTTCGTATTCGCGATCCTCGGTGCGGGGATTGTGGAGGAAGTGATTTTTCGCGGCTATTTGGTGGTGGACAGCAAAGGACGTGCGGCGCTGATCGGCAGCTGTGTCGGCTTCTCGTTGATTTTTGCCATCATTCATGGCCACTTCTGGAGCAATGAAGAGGGCCAAGCCTTTGCGTGGACTTTCACCACCAAGGCCTTTTTTACGACGGGGATCTTATTGGCGAATTCGCTCTGGTTTTACGCCCTGCGCTTTGGCCCGTGGAATAAGAATCGCTCGCTGTTTCCCTGTATGCTGGCGCATGCCGCGAGTAACTTCGGCGTGTTTGCCGTGAAGTGGGCGCAGGGCTTTGTTGTTTAGTTGAGCTTGCCGCCGAGACCGTCGCCGTATCCGGCGAGTTCTAGGTAGGCTTGGCCGATACGCTCGCCTTGTGCATCAAACACATCGCAGGCGCCTTCCCAGTAGGCATTGCTGCTGTCATTGCCGGTAAACTCTTGATCGGCTAGCTTCGGGCGTAGGTGGTAGGTCTCCAACTTATTGGAAGTCGGATTAGTAGCCAGAATCTTGACTTCAGTTGGATAGCGAAGCCCGGTGTGTGGGCTGGTCCAAGTGCTGACCGTCTGCCATTCGAAGGCATCGGCGTAGACCGAATGATGTTGACCGAGAGCATCGATCCAATACACCGCGGACCATGGATCGCTGCCGCCATTGGGACGGCGCAGTCGGTAGGCTTTTAACTCGGTGCCATTGTCCAATTGAATCGCAGTCCAGTCCCAGCCCTGCAAATCGCCGCCCAGTTGACTGGATGAAATTTCGTGGTCCATCCATGCCGTGCCTTTCAATGCGATGGTGGTGTCGCCACGTGTGAGGCTGCCTGTCACGTCGAGTCGCGAATACGTCCAATACCAACTCACTGCTGCGGGGTCTGCACCTTTGCGGCTCAAGCCGCGTTCGCCAAAAATCAACATGGGTTTACGCGGCGTCATGGTCAGCGTTAAGCGCGTGTCGTTGGGATAATTGAGCTGCATCTCCATCACCTGCGCAGGTTCATTCCACTGCGCGCTGATCGGCCCCGCGGAAATCTGTAGGCCGTGCTCGGCGACATTGGCTTGCCAGCCATTGCGGACGATTCGCTCCGTGTGAATATAGCGTTGCTGGGAGATATCACTCAAGGCGAGGTGCGACATGTATAACTGACTACGGCCGAAATGCGCGTCATCGATTGCATCCGACTGCTGCGGATCGCCCGCAAGTCGGAACACGGTCGATTGAAATCCGAAGGTCTCGTCCGAATCGATCGCTTCCAAATGCCCCACCCAATACCACCATTCGATTGCATACTCTGGATGGGCGCCGAGGTCTTTGGGTAAGTTCGGTTGATAATCGGGCTGTGGGACGCGATAGCCTTTGTCCGTAACGGCGGGCGGTTGTATCCACTGTAACTCCGCCCAGAGGGAGTTGAACGCCAAGGTGTATAGAATGATTAGAAGACGCCACATATGCATTATCTCTTTTTATGCCACCAGGCAGCTGTGCCGACTCCGCAAATAAAACCAGTCGCGACCATCACGACCCCCAGTAGAGCAAAGCTGCCGAGCGGTAGTTGCCATAGCAGCGACCAGCCAAAGGATTGCACATTGATGACTTTGATCAAGATCGCTCCCAGCGCGAGGCCCATCAGGGTGCCGCTGATGTATGCTGCTAAGGCGATACCAGCGCCTTCGATCCCGGCGGTCAGTAGTAATTTTTTATAACTGATGCCGAGTTGTTTTAAAGTGCGCCAGGTTTGCGCAGATTCCTCAAAGATCGCCATCAGGCCCAATAAAAGGCCGATAAAGGCGACCGTGATGCCGATCCCATTTAGGGCGGCGGTGACCCGAAAGGTATCATTGAAAATTCCCAACGCCAAGGTGCGCAGCTCCTGCGAATTGCGGAAGTCGAGCCCGGGATATTCTAGGCGCAGGCGATCTCTGACTGTATTCACTGCAACATCAGGCTGTAAATAAAGCGTGGTGTTGATGGCACGCTGGCGCTGAGTCCATTCCTGCCAGATGGGTACATCGACCACCGCCGAGCCAAACTCGTTGCCGTAATCCGCGAAGATGCCCATCACTGCCACTTGTCGCGGGCCGGTCGCTGTGGACAGTTCGACGATTCCGCCATCCATCACATTAAAGCGCCGTGCAAATGTTTCGCTGACGTAAGCCGGTTGCGCGTCGCCGATTTCAGTAAACGTCCCCGGGGCACGCAGCCAAATCTGTTCGACGCGGCCTTCTTGCCAAATGGAAAAATCAGCGCCTGCAAGCGTCGTCACACCAATGGGGCCCTCGACTTGCTCGATGTAGAGCGCATCCATAAATGCCAGCTCCGGAATTATTGATAGTGATTGTAGCACTTCAGGGGTGATACCATTCGCGTTACCCTGGCCAGTCACGCCGCGCTCGGAAACATACAAGTCGGCTTGAAAGCGGACATCGAACCACACCTCGATGGTGCCTCTGAAGCTGCCGACCATCTGAAACATGCCAGTGACCATGCTCACTGCGACGACTAATCCTGCCACGGCTAGCCGATGGCGACTCGAACCATCGGCCAAGCGACTGACCGCGATTCGCCAAACCACGCGTGGGCTGAGCGGCTGGAGTAGCCGGGCGAGTCGGGTTAATAGCTGACCGGAGAGAAGTGCGCCAGCAAAGATCCAGCAGCCTGCCGCAAGAAATCCGCCAAGTGCCATCTTCGCCCCCCCTGCTAGTTGCGAGGGCGGTATGAGCAGCGCCAAGCCACCAAGCACCAACAAACTTAAGCCAATCTGGGGTCGACGCAGCCATGCGAAGCCCGGCGACCAATCGCCACGCGCCAGAATTTGTGCCGGCGGTGTTTGCATCGCATCACGCGCTGGTAGCCATCCTGCCAGTAAACTGAAACACATGCCCAGCGACAGCCCGATCCAGCAATCCTCAGCGCTCAGTTGAATCGCTTGGGTCGAGGTCGCGAAATACAGCGCATTGACTGTATCGGCGAGCAGGTGCACCGCGCCCCATGCGAGCAAGTATCCGACGGCCAAGCCACCGATTGAGCCGAGCAATCCGATCAGGCTGGCCTCGAGTAAATTCAGGGCAAACAGCACGCGCGAACTCAGCCCGAGGCTCTTCAACGTCGCCATCTCTTGCCTGCGCCGCACGACTGCAGCATCGAGTGCTTGTAAAATTAGATAGGCCGCCACTAACATCGCGATCAGCGATAAGATCACCAAATTCAGGCGAAAGGCTTCGGTCATGCTGGCACGCTTTGCAGCTTGCTCAGCAGTGGCTTCTAATCGATACCCGTCTGGCAATTGTGCCTGAATGCGCGCCTCAATTGCGGCCAAAAAGTTTCGGTCCGCACGCTGACTCGTGTCCGCCACGACCACTTCAATGCGGTTCAATTCGGCCGGACGCTTTGCCCAGCGCTGAACCGAAGGCAGATCCGCGATCATTAGATCTTCCGGTAAATTATCTGCGGGGCTGCCTACGATGCCCGCCACTGTGATGGCGCGCAGCAGTCCGCCAAACACGATTTCAATGCGGTCGTCTTGTGCGAGTCCAGCACTGCGCGCTAAACTGTGCGTGATCCACACTTGATCGCTTGGGCCGAGTGCTGACCACCAGTCACCGTTGCCATCAGAAATGTCGAAGCCGCGATCGAGGAAGTTAGGCAGATTGCCGAGCGACAGTAGGTCGAGCCCGATGAGTCGTAATTGTTGTTGCGCCACGCCGGACTCATCCAGCAGCGCGACCGACGATTCAATCACTGGTACCAGATGCCAATCGGGACTCGCCGCCACCGCTGCCAGCGACTCGAGGTCGTGACTGGAAATCGGTCCCTGCGCGGAGCGAATCAAAAAGTCGCTCTGCCCCGAGACCGCTTCATTAAATAAAGAGAAATTAGCGGATGCCGCGCGAATGGCTTGGCGTATTCCGCTGAAGGCACCGACGCCGATCGAGACAATCGCGATGAGCACGAGATAGCTGCCCCAACTGGTGCGCCAGTGCCGCAGCGACAGCTTGCGCAGTAACAGCAGGGCGACACGTGACTCTGTAAAAAACCGCATAATTCTGGCGCTTGCCTAGGCGCTTACGATGCAACCATCTTTCATGTGCACGACACGCTCACAGATGCGCGTCGCACTCGACTCGTGAGTCACCAGCAGCAGTGCAATGGAATATTGGCGCGACAACGATTCTAGCAGATCCAAGATGCGATCACCACTGGCCGAATCTAAACTGCCAGTCGGTTCGTCGGCTAATATTACTTGTGGGCGATGCATGATCGCGCGTGCAATCGCCACGCGTTGACGCTCACCACCGCTCATTGCATCCGGCTTGTGATCAGCTCGGTGGGTAAGTCCCACTGCATCGAGCAAGGTCTGCACGCGTTCGGTTCGCTCGGCGGTTGGCATGCCGATTAATTGCCCTGGGAGTTCGATGTTTTCGAAGGCACTGAGGGTGGGTAATAAATGAAAGGATTGAAAGATGTAGCCGATACATTCGCGCCGATAGCGCTCCAATTCGGATTCGCTGGCATGGGACAAAGCATAGCTGCCGACTCGAATGGTTCCGGCATCGACTGGTTCGATTCCCGAGAGGCAGTTGAGCAGCGTCGATTTACCGCTGCCGCTCGGGCCCATCAGTGCGACGCGCTCGCCGGCGGCGATGGTAGATCGACGCCGTGCAGCACCTCAACGGTGCCATAGGCTTTGCGCACATCCGAGACTTCAAGCACGGGCTGAGCAGTTGCCGGTGTGGTGCTTGTCGCGGGGCTCTCTAAATTTGAATTCATGTTGGTTAAATTAAAACGCAGTGGGAGCGTAAAGCTTACGACTTAAAAAGTTAAAGTCGCGGATTCCGCGTATTAGAATTCCAATCGTGCAGTGTCTGGGGAGCTTGTGCCTTTTAACGGTCGAGCGGATTGAACCATTTGACTTTTGGGAAACGTGCGAAGTCGGCATCGGCGCTGTGAACCGTTGCATTGAGTCGCAACGCGGCTGCGGCTATTTGTGCATCGCTAACGAGGTTGGCGGCTGTGCCAGCTGCGGTGAGTAGCGCTTCGGTTGTGGCGAGGTCTTCTAGTTCGGCATCAATCAAACTGACGGCGGGGAAGTCCAGCCAGTTGTGTAGATAGGCAAATGCTTCTTGGGTGGTGAGTGGTTGTGCGAAGACGCGACGATTGGTGGATAGCCTCACAAAAGCAAAGACGACGCCAGTGTAGAGTCCGACGGCAGCGTCGCTTTCGATTAAGTCCTGCCACCATTTTAGAGATTTACTGTGGTCAATGCTGTCAGTGTTGACGGCATATAACAGTAGATTGGCGTCTGGTAGGATCATTTGCTTGTGCCTTTGTAGGTTGCTGGATTCTCAGCGGCGAGGAATGCATCCGCCTCTAACTCATCCGCGAAATCGCTTAAACGGCGTGGATCGACGCCAACTGTCAGTCCCATTGCTCGGGGGGGCAGTAGTTCTCTTTTTGTGTCTGCTGGTTTGAGCGATTCGCGCAGCGCATCGTTGAGGACGCGCTTGAAGCTCTTGCGTCGTTTTTGGCAGGCAGTGCGGATGTATTGTTCGACATCTGCATCTAATGTGACGGTCGTTCGCATAAAAGCATCAAAGCATCAAAATTGAATGCAGTCAAGATGAGACATGTGATTTGGATGGCCATTTTCGCAGTAGATAGCGGTTGCCTTAGCAGAATTCTGGTCGCTCTGTGATGGCTATGCCTACCTTTACCGCGATTGATTTTGAAACGGCGCAGCCTGCGCGCTCCAGTATTTGCCAGATCGGACTCGTCCGCGTTGAGCAGGGGCAGGTCGTCGAGCAACTGAGCCTCTTGGTGCAACCACCGGAGAATACCTACAGCTACTGGAATACCAATGTGCATGGACTGACCGAGGACGATACCATGGGTGCGCCGTCCTTCGATGCCGTCTGGCCACAGATTCGTGGCTATATCGAAGGCCGCACGCTGGTCGCGCACAATGGCGCGTTTGATTTCTCCTGCCTGCGCAAGACGCTGGATTTCTACGGCATGGCCGAGCCGAGCTACGAGCCACAGTGCACCTATAAAATTTACAAAAAGAAGCTCAATGTGCTCTGTGATGAGCATGCGATCCCGCTCGATCACCATCATGATGCGCTGTCCGATGCGCGTGCCTGCGCGGAGCTGTATCTGCGGCATTTACGGAGCTAAGCCTTTCCGCTCGGTCGGACGCGTCCATACCTCGCCCTCTTTCAGCATCTCCGGCTGGACTATGTTGGGGTTGCGTCTGGTGTTTAGATAGACGCAGTCCAGGGGGCCCTGATGGTTGATGCGCCAGTGCGCTGGTGCGGCATAGCTTTCAGTGCCTCAGGCGCGGCGAGCAACGGCGGGTACGTAAGTCGTCAACCGATTTGTTGGTCAATCCCAGCCATGCAAAGGCCACTATGCCGACGATTTGCGGGTGAACTTTCGTTGCTAGATCAAGCCGTCGCGTTTGAGCAATGCCTCTGGATCGGGGGCGCGGCCCATGAAGTTTTTGAATAGCTGTGCGGGATCTTCGGAGTTGCCCTTGGCGAGGATTTCGTTGCGGAAGGCACGGCCAGTCGCGGCGTTGAGGATGCCTTCTTTTTGGAAGCGAGTGAAGGCATCGGCATCGAGCACTTCGGCCCACTTGTAACTGTAGTAGCCAGCAGCGTAGCCGGTCGGGCTGCTGAACAGATGGCTAAAGTTGAAGACGTTCGATTTCGGCTCGGTCTTGTACTCGGCGCTGTAGCCCGCGAGTTGCTTTTTGATAAACGTATCGAGGTCCTTCTTATTAGACTGCGGCCAATTGATGTGCAGCTCTAGGTCCATCTTGCCGAACGAGAGTTGTCGAGCATTGCCGCTGGCTTTCATATAATTGCGCGCGGCCAGCATTTTGTCGAACAGGTCCTGCGGGATAGGCTCGCCTGTTTCGTGGTGGCGGGCGAACAGGTCCAGGCTTTCGCGATCCCAGCACCAGTTTTCTAGGATCTGTGAAGGTAGTTCGACGAAGTCCCAAGGTACGTTGACGCCATTAAGTCCCTTTACTTCGACTTCGCCGCAAAGGTGATGCAGTAAATGGCCAAATTCGTGGAAGATTGTTTCCACCTCACGATGATTGAGTAAGGCGGGTTGATCGCCAACCGATGGGGTGAGGTTGCCGCAGATCAAGCCGAGGTGTGGTGTGCGTGGACCGATCGAAGCGTCGCGGTTGCCGGTCAGCAGGTAGTTCATCCATGCGCCGCCGCGTTTCGGCTCGCGTGGGTGCCAGTCGGCGTAGAAGGAGCCAAGTTGTTCGCCGGTTTCGGCATCGAACAGGTCGTAGAATTTGACTTCTTCATGCCAGACCTCGGGGAGGGGGGAGAGCTGAGAAGAGGAGACTTGAGACTTGAGGCTGGAGTGCTGAGAAGAGGGTTCGGCTTGGGTTCGGGCGATGCGGAGGTCGTCCCTCTCCGAGATGAATTGGCGCTTCGCGCTCTTCGATGCGGAGGCCGAAGATCTGTTGAGCGATGTCGAACATGCCGGAGATCACGCGGTCGATCGGGAAGTAGGGCCGCAGGGCTTCTTCGTCGAAGTCGTAGTTGGCTTGGCGTTGCTTTTCCGCCCAGTAGCCGACCTCCCATGGTTCGAGCAGGTCGCGTGGTTCGTCGGTGCTATCGGCTTTGAATTGGCGCAGCGCATTGACTTCATCGACGAATTGAGCTTGCACCTTGTCGAAAATGGCTTCGCCGAATTTGAGTGCGGCATCGCCTGAGGCAGCCATACGGCGGGCGGTGACGTGGTCGGCGAAGTTTGCTTGGCCGACGAGTTGGGCAAATTCGTAGCGTAGGTCGAGGATCTCCCGGACGAGTTCCTGATTGTTATATTTTTTGCCGCGTCCGATTGCAGCGTAGGCCTGCCACAGTTCTTGGCGCAGAGAGTCGCTGTTGGCGTAGGTAAGGACCGGAATGAGTGAGGGAGCCTGCAGCGTAAAGCGCCATGCGCTATCGTGGCCTTTTTCAGCCGCGTTTTGTTTCGCAGCGGCGATGGCGGATGCTGGCAGACCGGCGAGTTCCGCTTCGTCGGTGATGATCTTGTCCCACGCGTTGGTCGCGTCGAGGCTGTGCTCGGAATACTGTTGGGTGATCTCGGCGAGACGCTTTTGCACTTCAGCGGCACGCGCTTTTTTCTCGGGCGGTAGGTCGGCACCTTGCTCGCGGAAGTCGGCGAGTGTTTCGTGAATGTAGCGTTGCTTGGTGGCGGAGAGTTGTTCGGTGGCGGTGCTTTGGCCGAAGGCTTTGAGTGTTTTCCACAGCGGCTCATTGAGTGGAATGCTGGAGAAGAACTCAGTCACTTTGGGCAGTATCGCGTTATGGGCGTCGCGCAGTTCGGGGCTGTTGTTGACCGAGTCGAGATGACTGACCAAGCCCCAAGCGTGGTTGAGCGTTTCAAGGCCGTCGTCGAGCGCGGCAATGGTATTCGCGTAGGTCAGTGTCTCGGCAGCATCTGCGCTGCGTGCGGCAACCTTGTCGACTGCGGCTTGGGCATCGATCAATGCTTTGCTGATGTCCGCCTCGATGTGGTCGGCAGTGAGGGTGGACCAGCGGACGTGAAAGTCTTTTTGTAAGAAATGGATTTTGCATGAGTTTAGAAAGTATGAAAGTGGGACGAAGCACGACAGTGCGGAGATGGTGAACCGTAGGTTTGCCCTGAGCTAGCGAAGGAACACAGTTTGAAGGTATAAAAGTAAAAAAGTCTGGAAAGTGAAATGGAAAGTTGCTGATCGAGGCAACTACGGATGCTAGTTTCGTAGAATGGAATGGTTAAAATCCTTTGCGCAGAGGAACGAGTTGGGCATGATATTGGCCTATGACACAACAAAAAGCGATTTGTCACCATGAATTTGGCCGGCCTCTAGAAGTACTACGGCTGGAGGATGTAAAGCAGGCGGAGCCGCAGGTTGGCGAAGTGCGGGTGCGACTTTTGGCTGCCACGATTAACCCGTCAGACTATGGTATGATTGCTGGTAGCTATGGCCGTTTGCGTGAGTTGCCTGCAGTCGCTGGGCGCGAGGGTGTCGGCGTGGTCGAAGCGATTGGGCGAGGTGTGACTCGTGTGGGCGTCGGTGCCCGTGTGCGTTTCCCTGAGGCAGGCGCTTGGCAGGAGACCGCTTGTATGCCCGCGGCCAATCTGCTGCTGGTGCCGGCTGATGTGCCGATCGAGCAAGCGGCTTTTTCATTTATTAATCCGCCGACAGCGTATTGCTTGTTGCAGAAAATGGTCGATCTGGCGCCGGGTAGCTGGGTGGTGCAAAATGCGGGTAACTCGACGGTGGGGCTTGCAGTGATTCAGATGGCGAAAACGATGGGCTTCAAGACCATCAGTCAAGTGCGCCGCGGGGAATTGATTGCGCCGCTTAAAGCGCTGGGTGCGGATCATGTGGTGATCGAAGGCAGTGGATGGGCGAAGCAGCTCAAAGAGTTGACTGGCGGCGAGCCGATCCAATTGGCGCTCAACTCAATCGGCGGCGAGAGCGCGAGTGATCAGATTAAGGCGCTGGGTGAGGGAGGTACGCAGGTGACTTTCGGCGGTATGGTCGGCGACTTGGTGCGCTTCCCTACTCGGTTTTTGATTTTTAATGATGTGCGCTTAGTTGGTTTTTGGTGGGATCAATGGTGTCAAAAGGCGGGATCTCAAGGGCTGAATCAAGTGATGAGTGCTGTATATGGCATGATGCGCGATGGCACCTTGAAGTTGCCAGTGGAGGCGACGTATTCGTTCGCTGAATACGAGGCGGCGATTAAACATGATCAGCAGCCACGCTTGGGGAAAGTCTTGCTTAAGCCGTAAAATAAGTGGGCAGGTTGGCAGGTTGCCACGTTGGAACGTTGGAACGTGGGAAGGTTGGAGAGGAGGTGAGAGGGTGAGAAGGTGAGAAGGTGGGAAGGTGGGAAGGTTGGAAGGTGAGGTAAGGTGGCCACGTGGCGTCGTCGCTTGCGGCGGCCAAAAGGGCTGCCGAAGTGGGAGTCGCTCAAATTGGCCTGCGCAAGCGCAGACGCCACGGGTTCAGAGTCTTCGGAGATTATTGTGATAACTTTCGCAATCACACTAGATTGGTGTGAGTTGTTTGTTGCAGGGTGGCGTATCACTGCTAAACGTCTTTGCATCATGTTCCTGCCTCGATTTGCTCTAGTCGCATCTTTATTCGCCCTAATTGCGCTCTGCGCGTGTGCCCCTAATGGCCTCGAAGTCGTCGGCGAGACTGACGAGAAGCAGTATCAATTGGCCAAGGATTACCAAGGCCAAGGGCGCACAGAAGAGGCGCTGAGTGCCTTTTTGCGGGTGATTGATGCGCGCCGTGACGCGCCGGAGTCTCACTTCGAGGCGGGGTATATCTACCTGAATTCAATGAAGGATCCGGTGAAGGCGATTTATCATTTTGATCGTTATTTGCAGTTCAAGCCGCAGTCGCCGCAGGCGACGCAGGTGCGCCAGTTGATCGAGACGGCGCAGAAGGAGTTCGCTCGGCAATTGCCGGCGCATCCGTATCAGGGAGAGCTCGACCGGATTGATCTGATGGAGTTGGTGAAGAGTTTAAAGTTGGAGAATGATAGTTTAACGCGCGAGTTGGCGGCTGCGCGGCAGCGTGTGCAACAGTTGCAGAATGTGGTGGGTGGCGCGCGACGTGTGCCGACCGCGCAGGCCACCGTGGCAGGGCAACGATCTCGCACGCCGGCGCAAGTGCAGGCGGTTGCGCCAACCCCGGACCCAGCGAGTGCGCCGCGTAGTTATACGGTTAAGTCGGGTGATTCGCTCAGTAGTATCAGTCGCGCGGTGTATGGTACACCGTCGCGCTGGATTGATATTTATCAGGCGAATCGCGATCGTCTTTCGAGTGAAAATGCGTTAAAGGTCGGCCAAGATCTACGGATTCCGTGATGGATGCTTTGACGTGAGGGCAGTGTGAACTCAGTATTTAAGCGATGAAAACCTGCTACTTTGATTATAATGCGACTGCACCGCTGCGGCCTGAGGCAAAGGCTGCGTGGCTGTCGGCGACAGAAGACTTGTGGCTCAATCCGTCTAGTCCGTATCGTGCTGCGGCGCGGGTGCATGCGCATTTGGCAGAAGCGCGTTCGGTGGTGGCGGGCTTATTTGCAGTCGCCGCTGAGCGGGTGGTGTTTAACTCCGGCGCGACAGAGGCGAATAATGCGATCTTCGCGCATTGGGCCGCGACGTTGCCAGCGAATACGCGCATTGGCGTGAGCCCCACCGAGCACCCGAGCGTGCTGGCAGCGGCGCAGCATTTTTTCGGTGAGCGCGTGATTTGGCTGGCGCTGGATGGCAATGGTGCGGTCGATGTGGCGGCACTGCAGCACGTTTTGAGCGAACGGCAGCTCGCTGCAGTCTCCGTGATGGCGGCAAATAATGAGACTGGTATTTTAAACGACTGGGCCGCAATCGCCACAGCATGTCGCGCGCAAGGGGTGCCGTATCATTGTGATGCGTCTCAATGGATCGGAAAGTTACCACTCGATCGTTTGCAAACCTGTGATTTTCTGACCGGCGCAGCGCATAAGTTCGGTGGACCAAAGGGTGTTGGCCTATGTCTATTGCCAGCGGAGAATTCGGGGTTTATGTCACTGACTGGTGGAGCTCAAGAGTTTGGTCATCGTGCTGGCACTGAGGATGTCGCGGGTATATTGGCAATGGTGGCTGCTCTGCAAGCGGTCGAGCGCGGTTCTGCGCAGGGTCGGGATGCGTTTCTTGTCGAACTCGGCCAAGTGCTGCCGGCGGTCGAAGTGATTGGGCTTGCGGCACCGCGCTTGTGCAACACGGCGTTGTTAATCATGCCAGAGTTTGCGAGTGTGCGTTGGATTCGTGCCCTAGAGAAACGCGGTTTTTTAGTCTCAGCGGGTTCGGCTTGTTCGACCGGTAAGCAGGGGCCATCGCCAGTGTTGGCTGCGATGGGTGTGGAGGCAGGTGCTATGCAGCGTGCGCTGCGTGTGAGCTCTGGTTGGGCGACGAGTGTGGCGGATTGGCTGGCGTTAGCCGCAGCCATGGCTGAATGCCGCTCGATGCTTAGTTCCGAGGCGGACGGTTCGACTTCGACCGTCATTTCTATTTAACCTGGTCTGGCACTTATGCGTTTCCTAAATCTTCGTGTGCAGGACTTTCGTAATGTTGAGTTTGCGGAGCTGGATCTGAGCGCTGGACGCACGTTCCTGCTTGGCGCAAATGGGCAAGGGAAGTCGAATCTGTTGGAAGCGCTCGGGCTGGTCACCGCGCTACGCTCGTTTCGTACGCAGAGTATGTCGGCGTTGCCGCGGCAGGGCAGCGCTGCTTTCACTGCAGTCTATACGATTGAGCATGATGTCGAAGGGCGGGCCGAGCTGGAGGTGCAGTCTGGCAAGTCCGGGCGGCGCGTGACGATTGATGGCGAGCGTGTGTCACGGCTAGGTGACTTTATTGGTCGCTTTCCGGTCGTGTCGCTGAGCTCGTCGGATTTAATGTTGCTGCGCGGCTCGCCGGCAGAGCGTCGCCGTTTTGTAGATCTGACGCTGTCATCGATTGACCCTGAGTATTACCATGCGCTGCGTAATTATCATCGTGGTGTCGCGGAGCGAAACCGTCTACTCAAAAAAGGTGGTAGTGCGGCGGAGCTGTCGGCTTTTGAGGCCGAGATTGCGCCACATGCGGTGGCCATAGCGAGTAAGCGCAATAACGGGGTGCAGCGTTTGCGCCAAGTGTTGGTCTCGGTGTATGCCGATATTGCGGAGGCCGATGAAGGCCCGGAATTGGAGTTTAAAGTCAACGCTGCGTGTGAGGATGTTGAATCGGTCAGTCGTATGCTGCACGATGGTCGCAAGCGCGATACGATCATGGGCTCGACGCAAAAGGGGCCGCATCGTGACGATTTTCAGTTAGCACTGAGTGTCGGCGGAGCGAAGGAGTATGCATCCGATGGTCAGCAGCGAGGATTGTGCGTGGCCTTGCGGATTGCGCAGGCGCGGATCTTTCAGCAAAGCCTCGGGTTGACACCGGTATTGCTGGCGGACGATGTGTTGGGCGAGCTCGACCCGCATCGTAAAGCGGGTTTTTGGCGAGCCTGTCCTCCGGAGCTGCAGATCATCGCAACCGGCACTGAGTTGCCGGAGGCGAGCGCGGACTGGGCGATTTGGCAGGTGGCGAAGGGACAATTTACGCGCCAGGCGTGAGGCCACGAGTCGCTCGTATCTCTAAATGTTTCGCATCCAGAGAGTGATTTAATTCGTGGCGTGCGAGCTTGCTGGCGCCAGAATTTGCAGGGAGGTGACGCTGGCGCGAGCAAGCTCGCACGCCACGATGGATGCGGCATGTTCGGGCCAACCTAAGTTGGTTTAATGGCTTGGCGTTGGAGGCGCTGGCAGTTTGAGCTCTTCGACCACGGTTAATTTGCCCTGTGGGTCGCAATTGGCACGCAAGCCGATGAAGCTTTGGTGGTATTGGTCAAAGTAGGGCCAGATTAAGGTGTGGTCGGTCTCGGGAATCTTAAGTTGATCAATCGCGTCGCGGCTGAAGAACTCAAAATGCCCTTCATCGATCGCGCCAGGCAGGTGGTTGGTCGGGATGCGACACTCAAATAGGAACATCAGCCAGTGGCTGGCGCCTTCGTAGCTCTTTTCTGAGACATAGCCGAAGCAGTGCAGATCCTGGTCGGATAATTCGAGTCCCACTTCCTCGTGGGCTTCGCGGCGAGCGCATTCGTAGGGCGATTCACCCGCGGCCATGTCGAGCTTGCCGCCGATCGGGCTCCAGCAGCCTTTATTGGGGGCCTTCAAGCGTTGGATCAGCAAGTGTTCGCCTGCTGCGTTGCGAATGAAAATGAGTGCGCTGATTTTAAAAGGAAGTGACGTAGGCATAGAGATTTACGTTTTGGTAAGCTGAGATTTGGCGCAAGTGTATTCGCGCGGATGTGGTCGGATCCTATGCTATCCTCGTTCGCCAAGTTGACGCTAGGTTGGGCGGGTGCACATTAATAGGCTTTTTTGAGTGAGAAAGTTATTGCTTTGGCAATCATCTCTACATAACCAATATACCTTCTGCCGTGCTTTTGTACGGCGTTTCAGTTTCTCCCCTCGCTGTAATGTCCCAATTCTCCGCCTCCGTTCTCCCATCTATCAATAGTTTTACTATTTGTGGCTGCGCGTGTATTGAGTGCATTGTAGGTTGGGTTTTAACTGAAACGAGGCCGTTGTTCTCGGAGTTCCGCTAACCCTTCCACCCCCGTGGTCAGCTATTTCGAGCTAATATACGTATTTTAATTTTTTTATCCATGAGTTCATCTAAACGTTTAATCATTAACTGCGGCGCCAGTCGAGTCACTGCTGCGGTGGTTTCTTCGCACGCAGGGAGTCTTCGGATCGAAAAGTTGGTCACGGAAGAGCTTCAATACGATTTCTCAAATGAGGAAGCGATCCTGCCAAGTGTGGGCGCAGCGCTGAAGGTGTTGGCGCAGACTCACAAGCTTTCTGGTAAAGCGACGCTGATCATTCCTGGGAATCAGGTGCTAACGAAGACGATTCGCATCCCGCACATTGAAGAGGCTAAGCGTGCGCAGATTATCGCCTTTGAAGCACAGCAAAATATCCCTTATCCGCTAAACGAAGTGGTTTGGGATAGTCAGGTTGTCGGTGATGATGGTGTGGAGACTGAAGTGCTGTTCATTGCGGCGAAGTCAAACTTGGTGGATGAGTTTTGTGGTTATGTGTCTGCGGCGGGGTTTACGGCGGAGGGTATTAGTGCTGCGACGGTGCTGGATTATAATGCGCTCCAATTCGCGTACCCTGAATTGGATGACGATGTGCTGTTGATCAATATCGGTGCGCGTTCGACCAACCTACTGTTCCGCAATCCAGAGGGGTTCTTCGTGCGTAATATTCAGTTGGGCGGCAACTCACTTACGCAGAATATAGCCGACAGCCTCGGTAAGCCTTTCGTTCAAGCGGAGGCGGTGAAGCACAAGTTTTTTGCCGGGAAGAACGGCTATTCTGAGGATGACTCAGGTGCGCAGCTGCTAAACACCTGTTCCGAGTCGTTCATGCGCCGCATGAGCCAAGAGATTACGCGTTCAATCGTGAACTATCGCCGGCAGAAGGGCGGCGCCGCACCGAAGCGCATTTTGTTGAACGGTCGGGGTTCATTGTTGCAGGGCTTAGCCGAGCAACTGTCGACCACTCAAAAAGTGCCAGTCGAGTTTTTTGATCCACTGCAAAATGTCACGTTAGAAGGAACGATTGATACCGATATCGATGTGCTACGTATGCAGACCAGTGAGATCATCGGTGAAGCCTGTCGCGGGATGATCCCAGATACCGCGGGAGTGAATCTACTGCCGGAGAGCATTCAAAGCGCGATGGCGTTTGCCCAGAAGAAACCTTTCATTTTAATTGCGGCGGCCTGCCTCGCGTTGGCACCGTTCCCTGCCTTAGTGGCCTTTAAGAGTGCCAACTCAGCCTATTCCGAGCAGGTGCAGGTGATTCAGTCTGGCCTTCAGCCACTACAGTCGAGTCTAGTGCAGATCCAAGACTTTCAAGCGCAAGCCGAAGTGGCTAGTCAAGCGATTCAACGCGTCGAAGGCTTGGTCAATTCTAAATCAAACTGGATTCAGTTCTTCGCCGAGCTGCAGGAGAGTCTTCACCTCGCCGAAGATGTGTGGCTGGATAAGCTCAATATTCTGCGTGAGCAGTCTGCGGATGGGAAGTCCTCCTATGAAGTGGTTGTCGATGGGCAGTTGCTTGTGCGTGAGGCTGTCAATGGCGCGGAGAATGTGGATGAAAACGCATTGTCCGATCAGCTGAAGAGCTTGCGTGCTAGTTTTGAAGATTCTGAGTTCATCGTCTCGTCGCATTCACCTGTTATTACTTGGACCAAATTACAAGAAGGTCTCAATGTTCTCCCTTTCAGTATCAATTTGGTCGTGGATCCGGCTAAACCATTATAATTCCTATGGGTTTATTTAAGAAAAATCCTGCCTTCTGTGCCTTCTGTGTGGTTGCTGTGCTCGTATTTGCGGCCGGCGCTGCGCTAGTCGTGATGGAATCCGGCAAGCTCTCGACGTCGAAGCAAAAAGTTGCAAGTGCAGATAGCCAAATTAACGGCTTACTGGCTGCGAACCCGGCTCCGACTCCTGCAAATGTGCAAGCTGCCCAGCAAAATGCTGAAGCGCTGAGCGCTAAATTGCTAAGTATTCGCGAGAATCTACAGCGTGGCTCACGCTTAACGATTTCGAATGACGGCACGCGAGTCATGTCTGGCTTGCAGAAGTATATATCCAATTATCGCAGGCAAGTCGCGTCGCATATTAATGCGGCGCAGGTCGCAGCGCCGATTCAGATCCCGGATGATTTCGCGTTCGGTTTTGAGAAATATCTTAAAACGACGAATATTTCAGAAGATTCGAGCATCGTGCCTCAGTTGGATAAGCAGCGCCAGGTGCTGAGCTACATTCTGAATCAACTGATTGCGGCTGATCCGGCCGGCATTCAAGTCGTGGAGCGTGAACTCCTGGGAAGTGCGGACACTAAGGTGTCTGGCTTTCAAATCAACCCAGCCGTCTCAGCTCGCGTGCCAGGTGCGATCGATACGCTCGCCTTTCGCGTGACGTTTACCGGCTATACACCGACCCTACGTAAGTTTCTCAACAATCTAGCGCAGTTTGATCTGCCGATCGTGGTGCGCAGTGTCGTTGCGGATCGTCCGGCGACCAATGCGAAAGCCGCAAAATCGAAGCAAAGCAAGGCGAGCAACATTGACGATATCTTCAGTGTGTTCGGTGGGTCTTCTGCCCCTGCTGAGGCCGCCTCAGCAAAGGCTGCACCGCAAGCCAATCAAACACCTGTGATCTCCGAGACAGAATCCAGCTTTACCGTGACTCTTGAATTTATCGAAATCATCCTGCCCTCTAATTCTGAGGAGAACCCTGCTTAATCTCACATGAATAAAATATACGATAAACTGCTACTCGCAGTCGCTGTATTAGCACTCCTCGCGAGTGTTGGGTTTTATGTGATGAAATCGGCAGAGCTGCCTACGGCTGCGTTGCAGCTTGGCCAGCCGAACGACAATCCATATCAAGTGATTCCCGTACCAACCTCGTCTGCAGTCACGGTCACGTGGCCGCAGGCTGCAGAGACCAGTCAGCAGCCTACGGATGAGCTCTACGATGTGTTTACGCCGCCAAAGATTTGGGTCAATGCGGACGGTTCTTTTGGCTTCAAGTCTCCCATCGATAAGACCCTGCCAAAGCCGCCATTTGGCATTTATCTGGCGAAAATCGAACGTGATCCGTATCGCCTCCAGATCGAAGGCTATATCGAAGAAGACTTAAACGATGCCTCCAAGAGCTTGGTGCTACTGTTCGACGAAGAGCTGCAGCAGCAGGTGCGTGCCCGCGTCGGCCAAGCGAAGGCGAAGTCCGAGTTTATCCTCGTAGACTTTACCATCGAGCGGGTTAAAGACAAGGACGGCAATATCTCTAAGAACGTGAATGTGACCTTACTGGATCAGCGCTCAGGCGAACAAGTCATTCTCACGCACGGTGAGCGCTTGTACCATGATAGCACCACGATCATTCTACGTTCGGACCAAGATGCATCGGTTGAAATTGTACTCGATGAAGCGCCCCAAGCGTTCGAAACCCCTGCAGGCAAATACCTGTTACAGGAAATAAACCTTGAAGCATCCAGCGTCACAGTAAAGAAACTAGCGAATCAGGAGCTCGAATTGGACTCTGAGACCGAGCAACTCTACCTGACTACCTCAAACGAAGCAGAAATCCCCACCACCGCAGACCCTGAACCCGAATCCGATCAATCCTTCGATTTCAATTTCTAAGACTCAAAAAATTTAACAAATAGCCACCATGCTACCTCTAAATATGAAAAAATATCTCGCCGCACCAAAGCGCGCCTCAGCCATCCTGATGGCTGCCGCGCTTGTAACCTTTACTGTCGTCGGGCCACCAGTGGCCGAGGCACAAAATGCACCTGAGAAAATTCAGCTGATGGCCGCAGCGCTGCGCGCTCGTGATTCGGGCGACCTCACGCTGGCCAAGAATAAGACAGAAGAGCTGATCAAGATCGCGCCGAACGATAGCAACGTGCAACGTCTGCTCGTTTCGATCAACAAGGACCTTGATCGCAGCGCAGCGAGTGGCGCCGTCTTTGGCCAAGCAGCAGATGCGTCGATCGACGCGGTGATGACTACTCAGACTGCGACGGCTCAGTCGACGCCGGCTAAGGCACCTGCTGAGCCCAAGGTGGCTGCTAAGCCCAAGGTGGCAGCTCCCTCAGTCGCAGACTCACTCGTCGCCGCCGCAGCCGCCGATCAGGATGCGAAGATTGCCGCCGCTGAAAATGCGCTCGACGAAGCAGAGCAACTTGCAGAGCTCGGTGCTTATGCGGACGCCGCTGGATTGCTCAATGCAGCGAGTGGCAGCCTCACACTCAACACGTCGACTGCAGACGTGCTCGACGATCTCGAAGATGCCAAGGCAGCCATCGTGTTGACCGAAGCCAAAGCACTGGCGGCATCTGGCGATGCCAAGGGCGCGGAGGCACTGCTCGAAGACTATCGCGCAGCAGGTGGCAATTCCAAGGCAGCCAAATCGTTGGCAACCGATCTGGATCGTCAGATTTCGAATCCATACGACCTGTCGATTCAAGACATCAGCCCTGAATATGTGGCACAAAGCAAAATTGTTCGTGATCTGCTGACACGTGGCCGTGCCCAGTATCTGAACGGTGATTACGACGGTGCCGCTGCGACATTCAAAGAAGTTGAGGCGCGCGACGCAAATAATGCCGAAGCGAAACTGTTCCAAACTCGTATTGCCGAGATTCTCGGCGGGATTCACGCTCAGAATCAATATAAGACCCGTGAGCAGATGCTGACCGAAGTCGACCAAGGTGGGAACGTCCCAAGGTATTTGATGTCAACACCGGCGCACAAGTTGTTGATGCGGGCGATAGCAGCACGCAGCGCAAGTTGAGCAGCATTATTATCCCACAGGTTAATTTTTCTGGGATGGAATTGACGCGTGTGATTGAAACACTCTCCGAGCTCTCGGTGGAATATGATCCAGAGCGTGTCGGCGTAAATATTGTCGTGTTGTTTAATCGCGAGCAGAGCAATCCACGGGTGAACATCAGCCTGCGTAATTTGAATCTCGATCGTATTTTGCAGTTCGTCACCCAACAGGTGAACTTCGCTTACGACGTCGGTGCGGATGCAGTCACCGTCGCTCCGAGCGATGGCTTAGATGGTACGTCTAATACCATCACCGAGTTCTTCCCGATTTCACGCGCAACTGTGATTCGATTGACTGGATTTCGTGATGGTGGCGGCTCGTCCGGTGGCGGTTCAGTCGATCCATTTGCAGCCCCCTCCAGTGGTGGTTCCAGCGCACCTTCGCAAAACGACGAAGTCGAGGCATTGCAGGTCTTCTTCCAAAGTGCAGGCGTTAACTTTGATCTACCAGGCGCGAGTCTCGCGTTTGACGGTGAGCAACTCATCATCACACAAAGCCGCCGCAACCTTGAGCGCATGCGCGTCATCCTGCGTAACTACAACGAAGTGAAGCAAGTTGAGATCGAAGCGAAGTTCCTTGAAGTCCAACAGGGCGACCTCGAAGAGCTCGGCTTCGACTGGACGGTGAATCGATGGAGCCTTCCTTGTTCGATCCGTCACGCCTTGCCTGTTCTTGGAAATGATGGCGACCAGTTAATGTATAATCGCAGTGCCTCAATGCAGAATCGCAATCTAAGCTCCGCGTTCACTACTGGGCTCCAAGCCTCGGCAGTTAGAATTGATGGTGAGATCGCGGCGGTGAATTCAGCGCCTAGCCTTACCTCTGTGATTGACTTAGCGAATCGCGCTACAGATACTCTTCACCGCGACTGGCTGGTCTGTGGCGGTGCGGATGTCGATCTCGCGATCAGAGCACTGTCGCGTAAGACGGGCAGTGATTTAATGAGTGCGCCCAAGGTCACCGTGCTTTCTGGTAAGCGTGCCACCATCACCGTGGCACAAGAGCTGCGCTACCCAGAAAGCTATGGCGACATCGAGTCGACCGTGTCTTCGGGTGGTGGTAGCAATAATAACAGCGGCGGCAGTAGTGGCGGTGGTATCTCCATCACTGCGGGTACCCCGCAAGATTTCGTCACACGTAATGTCGGTGTTGAAATGACCGTCACTCCAAACGTTGAGAACGATGATACCATCAGCCTCATCTTGGAGCCACGTGTCACAGAGTTTGAAGGCTTTGTCGAATACGGTGGTCCCAGTGTTGCGCTCAGGTGGTCGTGACGGTCGACCGTCCCGCTGGCTTCTATCAGCCGATCTTTCTCGGTGCGTGAAATCACCACCGAAGTGACTGTCTACGACGGTGCGACCGTGGTGATGGGTGGATTGACTCGTGATGAAGTGAAGACCGTCAATGATAAGGTGCCAATTTTGGGTGACATTCCAGGCATCGGTCGTCTGTTCCGTTCCGAAGGGGAGTCGCGCCAAAAGCGTAATCTGTTGATCTTCGTCACGGCCAATCTGGTCAGCCCAGGTGGTTCGCCAGCACGCCAGAACTATCGTAACGTGAATGCGAACTCATTGTTCCAGAATCCAACGATCATGACGCCTGCTGGCACCGTGAATCGCTCGATCGACGCAGTCGCGGAGTAGTTTAACTCTAGCAGTTTCTTGCAAAAGCCCGCCGGCATTCGGCGGGCTTTTTTGTGTTTGCCCTGCGCGGTATCCGAGCTTCCGCGTAGCCGTTCCGAGCCAGTCCGCTGGCGACAACCCTCAATCGTGAGATTGTGGAGCATCGTGCCAGTAATTACCAAAGTCTGAGGACATCGGTTCGATGTGCCAGAAAGTGTAGGCTCATCGTGCGTTTGTGCCCTTGTATGGCATTCTCTGTTTGCGAGCTCACTGCTCTGCTTGTCGCTGATGCGCTTTCCGCGCTCAAAGGCAGCAGACGCGATCACGGCCATAACGCCTTTTCGCGCACTCACCTGGTTGGTTGAACTTCGTAACGCTGAGCGATCTGCTTGATCGTCTTCTTGTGCTTCATCGCCTGTAGGTGGACCTTTGATTTTATCTGTGGAATATTCCGAGCGCAGCGACACCTGCCATGTTATGCGTATTCGCTCCATAGGTCGATTTTCTTATTATCGACCCAACTAAACCACTTGTCCATTCTTTCGGGGCTACTGCTGTCTTTCTGAACACCCTTAAAGAAGTGATGATTAAAGAAATTTCGTGTGGCACAGAGTTCCAGTTAGTTGCTGGATTTTGCTGATTTCTTATCTCAGTGAGGGGCGCAATTTTTATTTAAACTTAAGAATGCCGAGAACCCAGTGCTATTTGTATCTTGTTTATCTGCTACGTGCCAGATGGTGAGTCTTTTTTTTAGGTCTGCCTCTGTTTAAGAGGCCGTGTACGCTGGCCTTGCTTTTTTCATGTTAACGTGTAATTAGTTACTGCAAACGAGTATTTTAAGAATATTCTTGCACTATAACGTGCACTTTGGGTTAGTAGCGGATTAATACTTATGATATCCCTCCCTCCTCACTTTTATCGATGGCTTCGAGCACTTCCCCTCCTCTTGGCTCTCTTCGCCAGTGCCGTCAGTGCCGTCAGCGCCGATGCGCAGGCTCCAGTCATCATCAGTGAGTGTGAGGTCGTTGCAGTGTTGGGGCAGTCATTTCACTACGAAATCCAAGCGGACAATCAAGCGCTTGGATATTCCGTCACTAATCTGCCGCATTCAATAAAGTGTGAAGAGAATCGTTTAATCGGCACAGCCTTGGAGCTCGGTCAGTATTTTTAACAGTATACGCAAAAGTCCTGAGGGTCAGCGAGCCCCAGACTCTGAACATCATCGCTAAGCCTAACCGCCATTAATTTTTTATGAAACGAATAGTCAAATTTTTATCAGTTTTATCGGTATCCCTGCTCGTAACCACGAGCGCCTATGGGAGTCTCCCTATTAAGGCTTCGACCATCAGTGGCCATCAGGGCACTTATGCCGTCGATGATGAAGTGGTCTTCAACGTGACCTTTACCAATTCCACTAAAGTCGTGGAGGCGAAAAAGGATATCACGACTGAAGCCGAAGCAAGCGCGGCCAATCTGGTCAGCCCAGGTGGTTCACCAGCACGCCAGAACTATCGTAACGTGAATGCGAACTCATTGTT
>CAJJBN010000021.1 GCA_905182435.1 Opitutaceae bacterium BACL24 MAG-120322-bin51
AAAGCGGAGGAGACAAAACTCACGAAATACTTTGGTCTGACAGAATAAGCAGCGCATACTGAGACTATAGAGCGATCGATTCCTAATCACCTAATGAACCGTTTCCTCATCACCGCTTGTTTACTGTTTGGTCTGATAAAGTCCAGCCAAGGGCAAATCTATGCGGATGTTGAAGTCTCAGATGGGAGTACCTCGCTGGGCACATTTCGTATTCAGCTCCACCACGACTTGGCACCTAGAACGGTGGCGAATTTCATTGGCCTAGCAACTGGTCAACGCGCGTGGATTGACCCGGGAAACGGCATACTGCAAGTTGATCGCCCGTATTATGACGGGCTTATCTTTCATAGGCTCATTCATAACTTCATGATTCAAGGCGGAGATCCACTCGGGACGGGGATGAGCGGCCCAGGTTACGTCTTTCAGGATGAATTCCACCCGAGCTTAAGCCACGTCGAATATGCGGTCTCGATGGCGAATTCAGGCCCCCTAAGCAATGGCTCACAGTTTTTCATTAATTTATCCTCACCCACTGCTCTCGACAATAAGCATTCGATCTTCGGCATTGTCATAAATGACGCAACGTATCCCAATGGCCGCAGCCTCATTGATGGCTTTAAGAGTAGCGCAAACTTCCCAACCAGCGCTTCGGATCGCCCGGACACACCCATCACGATTGACTCGGTCACGATCTCAGGGCCCGACTTGGCTGCCTTCGGCATCCACGACCCAACTTTAGGCCTACCTACCGTTTCCCCCCTGCCCCTGAGCATCCGCCAAGACGCGGCAACAAGACAGTTCTCCTTAGGTTGGGAAGCAAAGCGTCAATTTGACTACCCCCTCTACTTCGGAACAGATCTCCAGAACTGGAGCCTTGCCGGGAAGATTTTCTCCATGGACGACAATCCCGCTTACGAAATTGGCATCGCCACCACAGCTAAAGCGTTCTACCAATCCACACAAATTGACTACACCTGGCTATCCGAAGCACCACAGAACATTCTCGCGGACGGAACACAGTTAGATTTTACTACCGACGGAGGAACGCTTCGGATCAACTTCGACGGGGCAGGTTCGGGTACGTGGCGGTTCATCTACAGCAACGGCACAACGGCAGATGACTCAGGCTCAATTACATCTTCAAGCCAAACCAACAGCATATCTGGCTACCCACTTATCCCTGCAAATGGAGTCTTCCTCAACAACACTGGGCAGACCTACAGCCGCTTTATTTCCCTCCGACAAATCACCGTCTTCATAGACGGCGATGCCGGCCCGAACCTCATAACTGCTGTGCAACCTGTGCTTTCCTTCCACGAAAGCAGCGGAGGTTGGTATGACGGCGCAGCCAACAGCGGTAACCCAACAACCTTTCGCGGACAATTCATCATCACGACAGATTAATTGTTACAGCTGGATGCAAAACCGTCCCAGCTTCATGTAAGTGATATAATCTGAGGTTCAGAGCGCAACCGCAGTCAGGCCTCGGTTTACCGAATTTTTCGCGGATTCAGAACATCCAGCGTTGAACTCCCAACGTCCAACATCGAATATCTAGTTTTTCTTCTAAGTATTCATTCAGAGTTCGACGTTGGACGTTCGATGTTCGATGTTTTCCCCCGCATGCAACCGATCATTCTTAAAGGCCGCCAGGCATTCTCCGATTTCCGTCTCGCCGCGCTTAAAAAAGCGCTCAATGAAGCCATCGACGCGCACAACATCGCCGAGATCGACGCCGTCGAGTGCTACTTCATTGAGGCGGCCAATCCGCTCGACGATACCACCACCGAGCGCGCTTTCGTTCTCCTCGCGGCACAGGAACATTTCAGCCTTGATGATGACGGCGGTTTCTATGTCACCCCGCGCAAGGGCACGATCTCGCCCTGGTCTACGAAGGCAACAGACATCTTTCACAACTGTGCCCTTGAGGCTGTGGCTCGCGTCGAGCGCGGCATTCACTTCCGTCTCAGCACCGCCGACGGTCTCGTCCTCGGCATCAAAGACCTTGGCCTGGCGCTCCTCGCCCTGCACGACCGTATGACCGAAGCCGTCTATGACGACGTCTCCGACTTTTTCAGCCACTTCGAACCCGCCCCCCTTCGCACTGTCCCACTCATGGTCGAAGGCCCCGAAGCTTTTGCCAAGGCCAACATTGACTGGGGTCTCGCGATGTCCGAACCCGAGATCGACTACTTGGTAGCCGCCTACCAGAAAATGGAACGCGACCCAACCGATGCCGAGCTTGTCATGTTCTCGCAGGTCAACTCCGAGCACTGCCGTCACAAAATTTTCAATGCCGACTGGATCGTCGACGGCGAAAAGAGCGATATTTCCCTCTTCGGTATGATCCGCAACACCCACAAGTTGAATCCTGAAGGCACGCTCTCCGCTTATTCCGACAACTGCGGCGTGATCCCAGGTTCCCCTGCGGACTGGTGGGAAGTCGACCAAACGGGCTCAAGCAAAACTTATCGCAAGACTCCGAGCCAGCTAGACATTCTTTGTAAAGTAGAGACCCACAATCACCCTACCGCAATCTCACCCTTCCCTGGCGCCGCAACGGGCGTCGGTGGTGAAATCCGCGACGAAGGTGCCACCGGCATTGGTGGTCGCCCCAAGGCTGGCATCTCCGCCTTCATGGTTTCCAATCTCGAAGTGCCCGGCTACACTCAGCCATGGGAAAAACATATCGCTGAGCATCCTACCCGCATGGCCTCGCCGCTCGACATCATGCTCGAAGGCCCAATCGGAGGAGCAGCCTTTGGCAATGAGTTTGGTCGCCCACAACTTTGTGGCATGTTCCGCACCCTTCAGCTAGAACACAACGGTCAACACCGCGGCTATCACAAGCCGATCATGGTCGCAGGCGGCATGGGCAACATGAAGCGCGAACACGTGGATAAGAAGCCCATCCCACCGACAGCACTTATTCTACAACTCGGCGGACCGGCGATGAAGATCGGCCTAGGCGGCGGCGCAGCCTCCTCCATCGGAGCAGGCTCGCAGTCCGAAGCACTCGACTTCGATTCCGTTCAGCGTGGTAACCCAGAAATGGAACGTCGCTGCCAACAAGTGATCGATGGCTGCATCGCCCTTGGCGCGGATAACCCCATGCTCTCTATTCACGACATCGGCGCTGGTGGGCTCTCCAACGGCCTCCCCGAGCTCGTCGAAGCCACTGGTGGGCGCTTTCACCTGCGCAAGATCCACAACGAAGACTCTTCCATGTCGCCCATGGAGATTTGGTGCAACGAATCCCAAGAGCGCTACGTCATGGCGGTCATGCCGGACCGCATTGATGCCTTCACCGCGCTCTGCACACGCGAGCGCTGCCCCGTCGCCATCGTCGGCGAAGCGACCGACGACGGGCAACTCGTAATCGAAGACTCCCACTTTAAAAATAAGCCCATCGACATGGAAATGGGCGTTCTTCTTGGCAAGACACCGAAGATGCTCAAAGACGTAAAACGTCTCGCCGAAACCCATGCCGAACTCGACGTATCTGAAATTCAACTACCTGATGCCATCGACCGCGTGCTGCGCTTCCCAGCCGTCGCCAATAAAAGTTTCCTCATCACCATCGCCGACCGCAGCATCACCGGCATGGTCGCCCGCGATCAAATGGTTGGCCCCTGGCAAACACCCGTTGCCGACGTCGCAGTAACCGCCACCAGTATGGATAGCACCACCGGCGAAGCCATGGCGATGGGTGAGCGCACACCAATTGCGATCCTCAACGCCGCTGCATCTGGCCGCATTTCGATTGGCGAATGTTTGACTAATATCGCGTCCGCCCACGTCGGCAAGATCGGCAACATAAAGCTCTCCGCCAACTGGATGGTTGCCGCTGGTGAAGCTGGGGAAGACGCCAACCTTTACGACACCGTCAAGGCCGTCGGCATGGAACTCTGCCCAGCCTTAGGTATCTGTATCCCCGTCGGCAAAGACTCCATGTCCATGCGCACTAGTTGGAAAGACAGTGCAGGCGCAGACCACAAGCAAGTCTCCCCGCTCAGCCTCATGGTGACGGGATTTTCTAGCGTCGAAGACGTGCGCAAGACTGCCACACCAGACCTGAAGTCAACCAACAGCGCTCTCCTCCTCCTGGATCTAGGCGCGGGCAAAAACCGCCTCGGCGGCTCCACTCTCGCACAGGTTTACAATCAGGTGGGCAAGGCCACACCCGACCTTGACGACCCAGAAAAGTTCGTAGGTTTCTTCAGCGCTATTCAAGAGCTCCTCGCGAACGACCTCATCCTTTCCTACCACGACCGTGGTGACGGTGGCCTAGCCGCGACCCTTGCCGAGATGGCAATCGCCGGCCGCAAGGGCATTAACACCGTCCTCGACAAGTTAGGCAACGATCCACTCGCCGCCCTCTTTTCCGAAGAGCTAGGCGCAGTCATCGAAATCGACAAAACAAAGCTAGCCACCATCATGGGAGTGCTCTCCAAGCACGGCGTCTCTGACATCACGCACCTGATCGGCAACACGTCGGCAGAACCTATTCTAAACATCCAACTGAATAACGAACAACTCTTCAGCGAAAGTGTCACAAAGCTGAACCTCGCATGGTCCGAACTCACTTACCAGATGCAAGCCAAGCGCGACAACCCAGACTGCGCACAAGAAGAATATGATGCCCTCCTCGAAGAAAATAAGGGCATCCTGATCAAACCCTCATTCAGCGTCGCTGAAGTGGATGAACTTCTAACAGCGAACTCCCAACTTTTAAGTTCTGACATGAAGCGCCCGCTCGTCGCCATCTTTCGTGAACAGGGAATTAACGGCCAAAACGAAATGGCCTTCGCCTTCGACCGCGCTGGTTTCCAAAGCATTGATGTCCACATGACCGACCTCCTCGATGGCAGCGTTGACCTCGCAGACTTTGCGGGCCTCGTCGCTTGCGGCGGCTTCTCTTATGGCGACGTCCTCGGCGCAGGTTCCGGTTGGGCCAAGAGCGTCCTCTACAACCCAAAGCTCAAAGCAATGTTTCAGACCTTCTTCGAGCGCGAAGACAGCTTCACCCTAGGCGTCTGCAACGGCTGCCAAATGATCTCTCAACTCAAAGAGATCATTCCTGGTGCCGAGGGCTGGCCAGAGTTCAAGCGTAACCGCTCCGAGCAATTCGAAGCCCGCTACAGCAACGTTGAAATAATGGAGAGCCCTTCGATCTTCTTCAAAGGCATGGAAGGCAGCCTCCTCCCAATTCCCGTCGCCCATGGCGAAGGCCGCGCCGACTTCAGCACTACAGGCGACTTCGAGAAGTGCCTCACCGGCAATCAAATCACAGCCCGCTACATTGACTTCAACGGCGAAGCAACGGAAGTGTATCCAGCCAACCCAAACGGTTCCCCTGCAGGCACCACTGGCTTCACCACAAGCGACGGCCGCGCCACCATCATGATGCCACACCCAGAACGCTGTTTCCGATCTGTGCAAATGAGCTACAAGCCAGACGATCAGTTCACAGAGGAAGCCGGCCCATGGTTGAAGATGTTCCAGAATGCGCGGGCTTACATCGACCTGAATCAGTGAGGCGAGGAAAGACTTTACGCCCAAGCATGCTAGTTTGCGCAGCTCGCATAAATTGAAAAGCCCTTGCAATGCAATTTCATGCACGCAAGGTCACTGGTTCCTATACAGACCGTTAAATAATAGCGGGATGGGTAATGCGCTCCTTAAAGACACCTCTCTTCTTAAAACCAAAAATCATTACCCTGACTCAACTTTAAACGACTCAATGCACCCGCATATGACAAAAAATCCCGCAGCTTCCTTATCGATTACCCAAGGCTTAAAACTCACATGGATCGCCAGTGCTTTCTATTTAAAGCTGGGCCTCATTAGTATGCTTTCGCTTGGCGGTCTTTGCGCCAAGGAAGCACCTAATTTCATCCTCGTTTTAACCGATGACCAGGGCTGGACGAGCCTGTCAGCAGCGATGGATCTTAGGCGCCCTAACAGCAAAAGTGATTATCACAAAACCCCTAACATGGATGCCCTACTTGAACGCGGAATGCGCTTTAGTAATGGCTATGCAGCGGCTCCAGTTTGCTCGCCAACTCGCTACAGTATTCAATTTGGAAAATCACCCGCGCGCCTAAATTATACCAGGGTATTGGGTCGAAATGGAGCTGACCATAATCAAGTCGGAATCCCACAGGTTTTGAAAGCCGCCGATCCCGATTACTTATGCGCCCACCTCGGCAAGTGGCACATTAGTGCGGATCCTGAACGCTACGGTTACGATGTGCATGATGGCAAGACGACTAACCGAGAGGGAGGCTTTACGATGAAAGACAATGATCGCGAATGGGGGGGCTACGCCGAAGACGATCCTAAGCGAGTGTTCTCTCTCACCAACCGGGCCATCGACTTCATGCAAAAATCGCTCAAAGAGGAGCGGCCTTTCTTCATTCAGATCTCCCATTATGCGGTGCACTCGGACCTTGTTTATAACGAAGACGCTTTTGACGAGGTAGGTAATTGGCCTGATGGTAACATTCACCAGAACCGAGCTTACGCGGCCATGGTTCATAACTTGGATCAGTCAATTGGTCTGCTTCTCGAGGCTTATGACGCAATGGACCTCGCGGAAAACACCTACCTAATATTCACTTCAGACAACGGAGGCATGCCGACTCTGCCAATTCAACTCAACAAAGGGAAACCCTACCCGGCGGGGCTAAATTCTCCTCTACTTCGAGGCAAATGGGATTTGACCGAAGGTGGCATACGCGTGCCATTTGCCGTCATGGGTCCTGGGGTTGAAGCTGGTTCACAGAGTAATGAACCTGTCATCAGTTATGATCTTCTGCCTACTCTCGCAGATATCGCCGGTGCGACCGATGCCCTCCCTGATGAGCTAGATGGCCGAAGCATTCGTCCCGTGCTCAAAAATCCTGACACCAAAATTCAACGCCCACCCGAAGGCTTAGTCTTTCACTTCCCACATTACAATGTTGTCGGCCTCAATGAACCGCATTCAGCAATCCGCATAGGCGACTACAAGCTACTGAAGTTCACTTCATCAAAGCGTGAATTACTCTTTAACGTCGCCGATGATCCCAGCGAGAGTGAAGATCTTTACGAGGCAAACCTCGCTCTGGCTGGCAAACTCAATACTGCGCTGGAAACTTATCTTGATGCAGTCGGTGCAGAAAGACCAGAGGACAGTAATAGCTGGAAAGATTGGAATGGTCGTTCGGGTGCAACTAAGACACTCTTTCTCTCACGATATCCGAAATGATGCACCAATTGCCTTCACCACTCGCTGCCTGCGGAGCTTACTTATTCTGCTCTGCCTGTCAGTAGGTGTCTACGCAAACACAAGCGCGACGAAGCCGAATATTGTTCTAATCTTTGTGGATGACATGGGCAACGGCGATCCCGGATGCTACGGCGGTTCGCTCGTGCCCACTCCTAACATTGATTCATTAACTGAACCAGGCATTCGACTTGCCTAAGGTTACAGCGTAAGCGCCGTTCGCGGGCCCAGCCGAGTCGGACTCATCAGCGGCATGCAACCAAGCCGCATTGGCGTCTGCTGGAATCCTGATATGGGGGCAGTGCCCCTCCTTAATACTGTTCAGGGTGGCGATAATCTCCCCAGCGGTGCTTGATCGTCCGCTTGAGTGGTATTTGCATACCTCCCGAGTTTTCCAGCCAGTCATAAATCTCACCGGCGAGTTCGCGGATAAGGTCCTGGTGCTCGGGGTGCTCGATTAAATTATACATTTCGTTGGGGTCGCTCTGGAGATCGTAGAGTTCGTTTCGTTCCCAGAGCCCATGATAGCGGATTAACTTGTAACGATCTGTGCGAACACCGTACACGGATGGGGTCATCGGATAATCATACTCCCAATAATATTCGTAAAAGACCTTATCCCGCCAGGGCACTTCTTTTCCGACGAGCAATGGCAAAAAGGAATCCCCGTGCATCTCAGGATTTTTTTCAAGTCCTGCCATCGCCATAACTGTGGGCGCAATATCAATGTTTTGCACAAGGCTATGTAAAGTTTCACCACCTTCAAATAGATCAGGGCAGCGCACTAGGAGCGGCACCTTGGCGGATTCCTCATAGAAATGTCGCTTGTCGATCAATCCATGCTCACCCCAGCTGAAGCCGTTGTCGCCCATATAGATCACTACGGTTTCATCCGCAAGACCGCGCGCTTCTAGATACGCCATCACAGTGCCGATACTTTCATCGACTCCCATGAGGGTTTCGCAATAATCGATGACCAAGTCACCCACTGCTCCGTTGCCATGATACATGAAATCCACACCGTGCCAGCTGTGGCGCTGCTCCTTGACCCACTCCGGCCAGAGTAAATCTTTATAGCTACCATCTTGGGTTTGTGAGTAGGTCGCCGGTAATTCGTAGTCTACCCCTGCATACATCCCCGCATGGCGGGCTGCCTGCTTGAATTCTGAGTGTACCGCCTTGTGCGATAGATACACGAAAAAGGGCTGATCCGATTCTATTTGCTCCATCCATTCCACCGCATGCTCCGTTAGTAGATCAGATGTATACACGGTATCCTCATAACTGGTATGCTCCCCATTGATGTTGAGCGTCACCCCAGTGTAGACACCCTGTCCTTTAAAGGATTCCCAATGATTAAAGCCAGGCTGCGGGTCGTCTGACTCGTCACCCATGTGCCATTTACCAAAAAACGCAGTCTGATAGCCCGCTTGCTGTAGGTATTCTGGGAAATAAGTCAGGTTGCCCGGGTTTGGGGCCTGATTGTCGACGATGGTATGCGTATGGGCGTAGAGACCCGTTAAAATCGAGGCGCGACTCGGGGAACAGAGGGAGGTGGTCACGTAAGCTTGGTCGAAATACACTCCCCGCTCTGCCATGTTATCCATGTGTGGCGTCTTCAGCCAAGGCAGTTTGCCGGTAAAGCCCATGAAATCGAAGCGGTGATCATCGCTTAAGATGAAGACGACATTACGCTTCATTGCTTGAGTGGTGCCAGCGTAGCTGGGCAACATGGTTACCAGTAATAGGAGGGAAATAAACTGAGTCTTCATTGGGTGGTTAGTTTCTAAAATATGCTCTAAAGCAATAAAAATACTTCGCCCTTACGAATGCTAGACAGAAAGCCGTTTCAATTAAAAAGTGCACACAATTGCAATTATGATTCAATATCTTCGAAAAAGGGCCACTAATTGCAATAATGATCAAAATCTTTGAAAATTCTGAAGTAATATTCAGGCGATCATTAAATTCATAATCTATTAATAATGAGGGCATTAAGGGATTTAAAGCCTGCTGGTTACTAAAAGTCTAGTTTTTATAGTGCATTAATGTGCAAAAAAGCTTGCACCGGGTGGAAAATTTTATATATATATAAACATAATCCTATTCCAACTGAAGATACCTAGTATTTTTAGTTCACAATTACCCTGTATTAACAAAACCCTACACAACATGAAATCCAAACTACTTAAACTGTCCCTTGCTGCTTCAGCATTCGCATTTTCAATCTCGTCATCGAACGCGCAAACAATCGACGGCAGTACAGCCTACATGGGGTTCTCGCAATTTTTAGTACTCACCTCAGGCCAAAATAATACTAATCTTGCTGAATCAACCCCTGATGTAACTGGTGGTGGTTATCTTTCTGGCATAGCTGGTACAGGCGCCTCTGGTAATGGTTTTGGTGCTTTTGGTAAGTTCGCGAACAGCACTGCTGGTCTTAACGATAGCAGTTTTGGTGGTGTGACTGACGGTCCCGATCTCACTGGCATTGGTGGCAACAGCGCGATCAAGTTCAAAACAGCCGATAGTAAATATCGCCTCGATTTCTTGATTCAAAACGATAGCGCAGCTGACTTCATTTTAGACAGTATTCACTTCGATAGCAGACGTCCTGATGCAACCGCTAACAACGCATTCACCATACAGTATCTTTCTAACAACGGAAATAGCAATTTACAAAACATGGGGACTGGTGACAATGTCGGAAATTTAGCTTTCATTGCTGGATCATCTGATACAGAAGGTGTAGCTGTAGATGTTGGTGTAAGTCAACATGATGTTTCCATTGCCGCTAACCTTGCTGGCAATAATGTAGGTGTAAAACTTGCTCCTGGTGATAAGGCATCCTTTCGGATTTCATGGTTCGGTTCTACTAACATTCAAAAGCAGAATCAAATGGACAATCTCGCCATCTCAGGAGTATTCGCAACAGCAGTCCCAGAGCCTAGCTCCTACGCCTTACTTGCTGGCCTCTTCGCCTGCACTTACATGATGGTTCGCCGTCGTTCAGTAAGCTAGACTAAGCACTATTTCTCGAAAAGCCTCCCTTATTGGGAGGCTTTTTTTATGTCTGAGAACAAGGGTTCGCTAATGTTCAGAGAGAATAAGCCCCACCCTGCTTAGTGGCATCACACTTGAGCTAGATCTTTACCAGCTAGAGTAAAGGAGACTACGCTTCATCTGCGATTCGACCATCGCTGTCGCCCGCTAAGACCTTACCGTTCAAATAAACGTGCTGAGTAGCGCTGAAACGACTTTCTAGCAAATCATGCAGCCGTCTGGCAGCTTGATAGCCAATCTCGCGATAAGGTATTTGAATCGTAGTCAAATCGAATTGGTCAGTTGCATTTGGGATGCCATCAAAACCTGTAATGGAATAATCTCTACCAACAACCAAACCATACTGGGAAAATACAGATATAAAGTCATAGGCAATATGGTCCGCAGGGCAGATCCATGCAGTCACGCCGTCCTTAGTCTGCTGAATCGCCTTTTGATAGCTTTCATCCAAGGAGTAAGTGTCCTTTTTATACAGGTTTAAAACATCCTCTGGGCGAAATTGAAGTCCAGCACGGGTTAATTTTTCAACAAATGCACTGAAGCGTCGATACACCCAAAGCGGCTCGACTGAGTAACGCCTTGAGAAAAAGCCAATTCGGTGATGTCCCTCATCGATCAGTCTTTGCATTAGATGAGATACCCCGCGGTGATGGTCCACATCAATACAGTCCAGATCTTGGGCACCAAATTGTTCGACCAGAGACACACAAGGAAATAGGCGCATGAGCCCATCAATGACCTTAGCTGGGAATGGATACACCAATAGGACGCCGTCCCAAAGTGGTTTCTTATCTTTGAGCAGCTTTTTGTAAGTGCCCTCTTCAAGGTTATCTTCCTTGGGATCAATGATGTGAATATCAAGCTGTAGCTTGTTCAGCTGCGCATATTCAGAAATCCCCGGTAATAGCTGAAAACCAGGGCTCTCATACTCAGTGCTATTATATTCCTCCAAATTACTACAGATCAGCACTGCTAAGGTTTGCTGATTTGAGCTGCTCCCTTTTTTACCATTCTTTCTCGGCTCTAGATAATTATAGCCTAACTCAGATGCCAGTGAAAAGACCGCTGCGCGGGTATCTGGATTGATCCCGGCATGGTTGGTAAAGCATCTAGAAACAGTGGTTCGGGAGATACCAAGCTTGTCTGCTATTAATTGCTGGTTCACCTCCATTAGATACTAGGGGCTTGTGTAAGTAAGTTTGATGTCAAATCCGTCATTGGCAGTCCTTATTTAAGAACTACTTTGTATCGGAGATGCAATCAATTTAAAGTCCAAGAGGGAAATGATAATGAACCATCAATCACGATAAATGATCTAAATCTCTCATTGCAAATAATTGATATTTGCTCAGAACGCGATGCTACTAAAGAAACAAGCCGCACGCTACAAATACGTAAGGTCGGCTATCCCCATTCTTGGTGATTTTGTCTATGACAACAAAATTCAAATTATTCGCTCAGTAATCGGCTGCACTATTTGCCATAAAGCTGCCAATGAGTAACGCCACCTCCAGGAATCTTCTCAGGTGCAACATATTCAATGCTAACGAGATATGCATCAAGTTTTTCATTTAATTCAACCAGCTTTGCCGCATATTCGGGATTCTGGGCATGATTGTAGAGCTCCTTTGGGTCGGCCGAGATGTGATAGAGTTCGCTCTTGAAATTACCGTCTGGGTAACGAACTAATTTCCAGTCCTCTGTGCGATATGCGTGGAGCGTCGGAGTTCCTGGGAAGCCTCCACGGGGGCGATAGTCCGATTCTTTGTAGTATTCATACAAGAAACCTTCGCGACCTTCGCCATCTGGCTGGAGGAGCGGAACCCAACTCTCACCTTGCATGTGCTCGGGAATCGGCGCGCCCACAATATCGAGTAAACTAGGTGCGAGGTCTATGTTAAGAACTAATTCATCCACCTTTTGAGCATTCATAAGGCTAGGGCTCCACATAATTAATGGGATACGGATGGATGGGTCATACGCCTTACGTTTGTCATGCAAGCCTCCGTGCTCACTCATGAAGTATCCGTTGTCACCTGCGAATATGATTATGGTGTTATCCAATTGTCCTTTTTCTTTAAGGGCTTGAATGATCATCCCTACCCCATCGTCAACCGCAGTGATCGTGCGCAATTTATCTGGTATGCGTGGATGCAAGGGGGCTTTGCCTCCGGTAATTCGCCTATTTTCTAATGCTGACTCAGAAACGTAAAGGGGCTTAGCCTCCAAGTTGTCATCTAAGTCATCCTGCGATGGGATATCGATATTGCTGTAAAGCTTACTATGTCGAGGCGCGGGCGTAAATGGTTGATGCAAGGCCTTATGGCTGAGGTAGAGCATAAATGGCTGATCACCACGCTCTTGGTTGATGAATTCGACTGCCATATCGTTCAACTCATCCGTCAAATATTTACCTTTAGGGACTTCTCGAGTTGCGCCGTCGTGCAATAGGAATTTGTCGCCAAAATACTTTCCTTGCCCCCAAAAGCATGCCCAATAATCAAAGCCAGGGCGCGGGCGGTTGTGCATGGCTTGGTGCCACTTTCCCATAAAGCCAGTGTTGTAACCAGCCTCTTGCAATAATACTGGGAAAGTCGGCAGACTTTTATCGTAGTCAACATGCTCATTTACAATGACTCCGTGGGTAGTAGCGTATACACCTGTCAAAAAAGAGGCACGAGAAGGGCCACAAAGGGAAGTGGTGGTGAAAGCATTCTCAAAAGTAACTCCATTATTAACTAAAAGATCTAGGTTTGGCGTCTTGAGCCATGGGAAATTTCCAATGGCTGCAATCTCATCGTAGCGCTGATCATCTGTAAGAATGAAAACTATATTAGGCTTCTCATTTGCAACCGTTTCATTGCCCTGTAAAGCAGTCGACGATAGCAACAGAGCGAATAAGTAACAAGTGAAGCTTGATAAGAAAAATACAGATTTTATATTAGACATAAATTGGAACCGTGTGCATTAAAGTGCACAATTCAAGGCAAAATAAAACCAACATGCAACTTAAAGACAACAACACTGCTGAATGCACGGAATCTCAAGAGAATTCACTACTTGAAATTCACGACTATGATGAGATGCCTCCGTTCTTTATGTCGCTGATTAGTCGGGATAACTTGTGGGCTTTTATCTCTAGTCGCGGTTCGCTTTCTGCAGGCCGAGAAAGTGCTGAAAAATCAATTTTTCCCTATGTCACGGTCGACAAAATACACGACAGTTACGGAATAACTGGGCCACGCACAATGATCCGCCTGAAAGGCAATGAACTATGGGAACCATTCACCCCACATGCCTCAAAAAAGCCCGACTTAGAACGGACTTTGTCTAAGGGGGCACTGGGCAACTCGATCTGCTTCGAAGAAAAACGAATCCAAGATGGCTTATCTTTTAAATATCGTTGGCAGCCCGCCGGGCGTTTTGGTTTGGCTCGCACAGCCTGCTTGGAAAACCGCGGCAATCAGGCAGTTCAACTAAATGTTTTAGACGGCATCGCCAATATATTACCCCCTGGCTTGGATTCGCGCATGCAAGCAAACAGTAGTGTATTGACCGACGCTTATAAGCAAAGCGAGCTGCAAGCCAACTCTCGCATGGCAGTCTATTCCACAGCATCAGGAATTACGGATCGCCCCGAACCGATGGAAAATCTTCGCGCTAACTGTGCTTGGTCTTCTGGCCTTGATGAAGCCGCTGTTACCTTGGCCACAGAAGCACCTGATGCAATGATCCGTGCTGAAGCAATTGATCCGTGCGATCTAAACTGCGGGCAGCGAGGCGCCTATTGGTTGCACGGAGAAGTAAGTCTAGAGCCTGGTCAAAAAAAGGAATGGGTGATCGTACTCGATTCTGATCTAGATGCTGCAGGAATTGCTAAACGTATCGATGAATTAGATACAAAAAATGGGGCAAGCTTGATAGCTCAAGCGATCGAAAGTAATGCGTCGGAACTTGCTGGATTGTTAACCAGTGCGGATGCGTTCCAATGCGGGAACGACTTAATGTCGCAAATTCATCACACCGCTAATGTTCTCTTCAACTCCATGCGTGGAGGAGTCTTCATCAACGGGTATGACATCAAGGGAGAGCACCTACAGGCGCATGTCAAGCAAGCCAATCGTAGGCTCTATGATTTACACGAGACTGCTCTCTCAAGCTTGAATGGCTTGTTGAATTACAAAGAATGTCGTAGCCAAATTGAAGCGCTTAATGACCTGGATTTGCTCCGGCTATTCTTAGAATATTTACCTCTGACCTTCAGTCGACGACATGGTGATCCTAGTCGACCATGGAACAAGTTTGTCATAAAAACTCATGACTCAGACGGCAGCCCGTGCATGGCTTATCAAGGTAATTGGAGGGATATCTTTCAAAATTGGGAATCTTTATGCCTAAGCTACCCACTCTTCCTAGAACACGTCGTAGCGAAGTTCCTGAACACATCAACCATGGACGGCTACAACCCGTATCGTATATTCGATGGCGGATTCGACTGGGAAGAAATCGACGCGGATGATCCTTTTTCTGGCATTGGTTATTGGGGCGATCATCAAATCGTATACTTACTACGCTTGATCGAAACATTGCGTGCGCATGAGCCTGAGGTCTTAAACAAATGGTTAGACGAAAGAGCATTTGTTTTTGCCAATGTCCCCTACCGCATCAAACCGCTAGAGGCTATTTTAGACAATCCCAAATCAACTATCATCTTTGATGCGGATTTAAGTACGAAAATTAGAATACAAGCCCAAGAAGAAGGCAGTGATGGTGCATTGCTGAGAGCTGCAGATGCATCGATCCAGAAGGCCAACCTGACTGAAAAACTTTTAATTCCGGCGCTTGTGAAATTGAGTAATTTTGTGCCAGGAGGTGGTGTTTGGATGAACACCGAACGACCAGAATGGAATGATGCCAACAATGCGCTCGTAGGAAACGGTTTGTCGATGGTGACGGCTGGCCACCTGTTGCGATACGTAAGATTTTGTCGCGATTGGTGGAGTCAGTTCGACCACGACAAGCAAATATCTTTAAGCGCTCCAGTGGCTGATTTTGTCGATTCCTTGCTAAGTATTTTTTCTAATAAGAATACAGACCCGCACGCCAGCACTGCAGATGATTTTTTGCGTGCGCAGGTGGTTCGTGAGCTAGGCCTTTCGGGCCAGTGCTATCGAGAGCATGTCTACGCTGGCGATTTTGAGACTCAACGGAAGTTAGCATTAAAAACTGTGCTTCAACTACTAGATAATGCTGACCGTTGGCTAAGAGCTAGCTTGTTAGCTGCCAAGCGCGCAGACGGACTAATGAATAGCTATAACCTTCTTGATTATTCAGTGGACCGTAACTCGATGTCAGTCGGTGAACTAAATGAAATGCTCGAGGGACAGGTGTCTGGGCTAAGCGCTGGTCATTTAAGTAGCGCTGAAGCAGTCGAACTAGTCGATACTATGTTTGAAAGTCAGCTGTATGTTGAAGATCGCAACAGCTTCTTATTATACCCAGATCGCAAGTTGCCAATGTTTATGGATAAGGGTCTGATCCAGGAGACTGCTCTTGAATCCAGTCAACTATTGCAACACATGATCAGCGAAGGTGACGCACGACTGGTAACACAAGACATCCAAGGTAAATTACGATTTGCATCTGAATTAGAGAATAAGGATGCACTGTTATTACTACTTGAGGAACTTTCAACTGAACTAAGGCTCACAGATTTAGTAGAAAAAGAATTCAGCTTAATCCTGAATATCTATGAAAATACATTTAACCACCGAGCCTTCACTGGGCGCAGTGGCGGCATGTTTTCCTTCGAGGGCCTTGGTTGCATCTATTGGCACCAGGTTTCTAAACTGCTGCTTACCGTACAAGAATGTTTCTTTAACGAGGCTGAGAAAACATCACCAGACAATGAGCTACTCAACGCGCTAGGCGTGCGATACTACAAAATTCGAAAAGGCTTAGGATTTAACAAGTCAGCAAAGGAATATGGTGCATTTCCCTCCGACCCCTATTCTCACACTCCCGCGCACAGCGGTGCCCAGCAACCTGGAATGACTGGGCAGGTAAAGGAAGAAATAATAACGCGGTTTGGTGAGTTAGGTATTCGTATCCGTGCGGGTGCACTCAACATTGATCCTCGATTGCTACAAACTTCCGAATTCACCCACCAATCACGCACCTTTGAAACAACGGGTGTCGACGGTAAGCATGAAAGCTTTGAGCTCAAAAGCGGCTCACTCGCTTTCACTTACTGCCAGACGCCTTTCATCTATAGTATAGGCACTGATACGGCACACATCCGAATAGAAATAGACTATCAGGATGATAACCAACTAGTATCAGAGGGCAGTCAGTTGCCAGCAGATGCCTACCTAGATGTGATTCAGCGAAAAGGTAACATCCGTAGCGTGAGGGTAAGCATACCCGAACAGATACTCTTCCAATAAACGAACCGTCAACTTTCTGTCACCTGAAAGATAGTTGATCTTATAAACTAGCGCATTGGAGCGCTTAATACATATACTTCTTTAACTAATAAATACCATTATGATTCACCTGCCACATGAACGTTCTTAGATTATCTAACAATGCGACGAGCATTTTACTATTAGTCCTATTTTCTGGCTCCAGCGTGGCATGCGCTACGCCTAATGCTTCTCTTAACCCAGAGCGCTGGGTGTTCTCTTGGTCGGATGAGTTCGACTATACCGGAAAGCCGAATCCAGAGATCTGGGACTATGATTATGGCTACCTCGGCTTTAATGAAGAGCTACAAAACTACACCGACCAGTCTAAGAATGTTCGTGTAGAAAATGGGGCACTAGTCATTGAAGCTCGACTGGACGTAGTCAGTGCAAAGCGCTCTAAAGAAGTGGTGCTGGAATTAAAAGGCTTTAATACGGATGCATCGATACTTGGCAATAAAGAGTTCACTTCGGCGCGACTAGTCACTCGAGGTAAGAAAGAATTTGTACATGCACGGGTGGAAGCACGCGCGCGCTTTACTAAGGGTCGCGGTTCTTGGCCAGCGATCTGGTTGCTTGGTGATGAGACAGATGACCTGTGGCCTGTATGCGGTGAGATGGATATTATGGAGCACGTCGGTTACGATCCAAACCACGTGCACTCGGCCGTTCACACCAAGCACTCAAATTTCATGAACCACATCAACGTTAAGGACAGTGTGATCTTGCCAGATGTCTGGGCTGAATTTCACACCTACGCAGTTGAATGGAACGTAGGTGAGATCCGGTTCTTTATTGACGACATCTGCTACCATGTAGTGCCGAAGGGCGAACGTACTGACGACGACTGGCCCTTCACTGAAGACGACTTCTACTACCTAATCCTGAACATTGCCGTGGGCGGTAGTTGGGGCGGGATCGAGGGCATCGATATGGAAAGCTATCCGCAACAGATGATAGTCGATTACGTGCGTGTTTTTGAGAGGAAATAAATCTTCGCAGCTTCCATTTTCCAAATCCGACAAGTAGTTAAACTAACAATCAGATTTCAGAGTGTAACTATTTTGCCCATTCGGGACGGTCTTGATATTCGAGCTTTTGAACGTGGCGGTTACGCCCTGGTTTAACAGCTTCGTCTTGCTTTTCCGCAAGAGCCATCAGCTCTTCAACCACGTCCGTGTGTTGATCCGCGATGTTATACTTTTCGCTTGGATCATGACCTAGGTGAAATAACAGAGGCTTCTCATACTTGATTCTGGGTTCACCATCCCCCCATGCACCTTTGGTAATTAGGTGGAGTTTCCAGGGACCAGAACGAACCGCGTATAGTTCCTCTTCTCTGTAAAAAAAGAATTCACTACGCGGACTGTTCCCGCCCTTGAGGGCGGGCATCAGATTCAAACTATCTTCGCCTCTTGCAGTCTCTTGGGCGATTACTGCGAAAGTGGTATATAGATCTAGTGCGGAGCCGATACCTCGGCAAATGGAGCCAGCCTCGATCGTCCCAGGCCACCAGAATAGGGTTGGTTCGCGCATACCGCCCTCCCAAGTGGTACCTTTGCCACTACGCAATAGCCCAGCGCTGCCGCCACGTTCATCCATTATGAGCCAAGGCCCGTTATCAGAGGTAAAGACCACTAGGGTATTTTCGGCCAAACCAGACTCCCTCAGGGTATCGAGAATAGTTCCAACAGATGCATCTAATTCTTCGATGACATCGCCGTAAAGCCCGCGCTGGCTTTTGTCGCGGAATTCAGCAGACGCATGGAGTGGGATGTGCGGAAAGCTAGACGCATAGTAGAGGAAAAATGGCCGCTCTTTGTTGTTCTGTATAAACTCAACGCAGCGCTCAGTACTACGGCGAGTCAGAGTTGTTTGATCGCACGGATACTCAATCACTTGATCGCCTTCCATCAACGGCACCCAGTCATTAATCTTGTTCCCCCGCGCCTGGACATGCTCAAGAGTCATCCCCTCGCGAAGTAAAACATCTTCAGCAAACGACATCCTCGGATCAAGGCGCATATCATTCGAATATGGAATGCCGAAATAGCTATCAAAGCCCTGATTAGTGGGTAGATACTGCGACTGATGACCGAGATGCCACTTGCCTACACAAGCAGTCACATAGCCCGCTTCTTTCAGTGTTTCGGCAATAGTGACCTCCGCCGGATCTAAGCCTTCGGCCGACCACTCAAAAAATACGGCCGAGGCGGTGCCGGTCTTGACTGGATAGCGACCAGTGAGCAGGCCGGCGCGACTAGCGGAACAAACTGGGGCAGGCGCATAGAAGTCAGTCCAGCGCTGTCCTTCGGAAGCCATTTGATCAAGCTGGGGGGTATCAATGGTCGGATGACCATAACATCCCAAATCGCCGTAGCCGAGGTCATCCGTATAAATCAATACGATGTTTGGCGCTTGCGCAGCTATACTCGAGAAAGAGAAGACACAAAGCAAAGTGGCTATCAAAGAAACGCAAGTTAGGCAGAAATTGGAGGGGCTGAATCTAGTCTTCATTAGCATACTCTACAGATAGATTAGAGTGAGCGAGTTAGCCAACTGCTAATTCACTAGTTTCTAGGACTAGGCTGGTCCTCTAATCAAGCTCAGCGAATAGACAGTGCAGGTAGCATGTTATCCTAAATCGATGTCTACTGCCGGCCATATACACGGATATACTCAACCTCCAAGCGCTCTGCAGTCAGTGATGGATCAATCTTTCTGGCTCGTCCGCCACCCATAGCCAGGTTCATTATTAAATTCTGCGGGTCGTTAAACGGATATTCCAAGGCATTCGCATTTTTGTCATACGTGAAGACATGCTCGCCATTAAAAAAGATCTGCAGCGATTCTGGTGTCCACTCCAATGCATAAGTGTGGAATTTACCGGCCATTTGCTGAACATGCTTTTTGCTGGCGATGTGGTTACCCTGCTTAAAGTAATAAGCGCGCGTGTGGCAGGAGAAGTGGGTTAGGCCATCGCCAGTTTCATCATCGATTTCCCGCCCGTAATTTTCCAAAATGTCCAACTCTCCGCAATAGGGCCAAGAGACTTCATCACGGTAAGCATCGCCCAGCAACCATATCGCAGCCCAGCACCCATCGCGCCCAGAGATCTTGGCACTGAACTCTATTTTTCCATAGAGTAAACTCATCCGTCCACGTGTGGTCAGCCGAGCCGAGGTCCAGCCACCATCTTCGCGATCCTTGCGCGCTTCAATGATGAGCCGACCGTTTTCACAGCGGGCATTTTCGAGACGATTTTCGGTATAGTAGTGGGGTTCGCGATTACCCCAGCCCCAGTTACCGATGTCGTAAGCCCAAACCTTAGGGTCGGGCGCGCCATCTTCTTCAAACTCATCCGACCAAACGAGCGCCCATTCGTCGCCCTCAAGGTTTTGCTTCAGGGTATATGGAGTCAGCTCATGCTCCTTCAATAAGGTGAACCTGACCCACTCGATCGTGGCGGCACCTTCGATGAAATTGACCCTCATGTTATGCACGCCTGTGTTCAGGGGAGAACCATCTTTTTGAACAAGGACGAATTGGTCGGCCGACTTGACCGGCATCGCCGCAGTAATGTCATAAGTGCGGCCGTCCAGATTATGGATGTAATCTTCAATGAATAAAATCGCTTCACCCTTCGCTGACACCTCGACGCGATAGCGCCCGGCAATGGGTATCTCGACATCAAAAACTGAATCTTTAAATTCAGACTTATTAACAGTTACTTGCATAGACATAGCCGGTGACCCCATAAGTATAATGACTCCTAAAACGAAAATTGATAGTTTTCCAAACATAATTCCTCTAAAAAATAATGCATCTATAGATCTTAGATGATGAATCTTTAACTGCCAGCGCCTGCTGGTTCTATAAGTCATTCACGTGCTCTAAGACTATATCTATGAAGTTTCCTCTTCTTCAGATTCCTCTGCTAGTGCCCTCGCCTCTGCTAGCTCTGCATGCATCTGCTTAATCGTCTTCTCGTCTAAGCTTAGGAAGCATAAGACAACACCGTTAAGCAATGCGAGTATCCCTGGAATAATACTAAACATCACACAAATGCCCATCAAAGTGCCGGGTGATTGTTCCTCATTCGGTTGGTAACCAAAGCCTGCAAGCATCCAACCTGAGGCAGCACCACCAATGGTCAGCCCTAGTTTCTGTGCAAACATTGCAGCAGACATCACCAATCCAGTCGCCCGACGTCCGAACTTCCATTCTCCATAATCGGCCACGTCTGTGTAGAGAGCCCAGACCAATGCGGGTGTAGGACCTGCCAATAAACTGCCCAGTAGGTTGACTGCAAACATCGTCCAATAGGCGTGCGCTGGGATGAAAAAGAAGCCAATGACTGTCGCTGCATTTAGCAGAGTGAATAATATCAAGGCATTGCGTTTGCCCATTGCTCGAGCTACCAGACCTGTGAGGGTCACGCCTGCGATAAACATTAGCGTCCCTGAAGATAAGAAAACGGTAAAGCGGTCAAACTCTAGGAAGAACCACGAATCCGGGTTACCAAGGGTAAACAATGGAAGAAAGCCATCATCGACATAATATTTAAAAAAGTGAACGCCCACTGCACCACGTACTGCGACATTCGATAGCGTGCATACCGCTGCGATTACCATGATCACCCATGGCCTGTTACGCATCAAAAAGCGGATGTCATCACTTAGCTTGACGTGCTTCTTTGGCTGCGGCTTCACGCGTTCTTTGGTCGTCGCGTATGTGATAAAGAACATTAAGACTGAAACGACCCCAAACAGCGCCATCGTCCATTGAAAGCCTAGCGCCTCATCGTCTCCGCCAAACATCTTGACCAACGGACGCACCAACAAGGAAACAACAAAGCCACCGCTGAATGCCCCCACAAAACGATAAGTGGACAGCGCCATTCGTTCCATAGAATTCGGAGTGATGACGCCCATCATTGCTGAGTATGGGACGTTAATCGCCGTATAAATCATCTTAAAACCAATGAAGGTAAGATAGGCATAAATTAGTTTCCCCAACTCCGCCAAATCTGGATTAGCGAATATCGCATAGCCAAAGGCTCCATAAGGAATCGCAAACCAAAGCAAGAAGGGACGGTATTTACCTTTCTTGGTATCCACCCTGTCGGCGATCGCGCCCATAATTGGGTCGTTCACGGCATCCCAGAAGTTCGCCAATAAATACATGGTGCCGACCGCTCCAGCACTCAAACCAAACACATCCGTATAATAATAAAACAGGAAGATATTAAAGAACTGGAAGTATAAATTAGACGCTGTATCGCCAAGACCGTAGCCTATTTTTTCAGTCCGAGAGAGCGTTCCGCTATTTTTTTGTATCTGCACGATTGGATGTGGGGTTTACTTTTTTTTAATGGGGAGGGCGCATCGCTAGGCGAACCAGTCTAAAATAGAATCTTAGCAGAGAGGTTGTAAGAACGTGATTCGCGGTAATATCCGAAATTTTCGCGACCCGAGAAATCCCTGTTGTCGAGCAGGTTTTTTTACCCGAAAAAGCCAAAGTTAGTTTAGGAGAATTGCGCTTCTTGCCGAGTTTTTTTCTCCCAGGTAACAAACGCGCTGGTAGTATGTTCGTCACCAAAGCTCAAATAGTGGCGTTCAGTGCGGACAGCATCACCAGGTTGTCCGACTGGATTATTATTTGCATCGTAATATAGATCGAAGCGGGTCTGCATCGTAGCAGAGCGATAGCGCTGGGATGCGCCAATCGTAAGCCCCTTGAGCGCACCGTCCCTGAACTTATAACGCGCAGTAAGGGCCGCGCGGTGCTCGGGGCGGCCAAAGAGTTCGAAGTCCTCAGGGTTCGGAATCAAGGGATGCAGCTCTAGAATTTCATTGGCTATAGTGAAATTGTAGGAGCCAATAATGCTCAACCCAGGTAGTGGATTATAGGTGAAGTCCAATTCTATACCTTCGGAACGAGTCTTGTCGCCAACTCCGCGTCGTCCAGCTAGACTCGGGAAGAGGAGAGGAGGATTGGGGTAAGGATCCCCGTTTTCCTTGGTGAGATCGTAATTCTCGGGAAACTCGCTACCATAAATCTCATATGGGTAAATGAGATTGAGCATACCGTCAGAATAGGCGAACGCGTTGTCATTTTCCTTAGTGATAGAATAATAAGCAAGTTGACCATCGAGCTTGCCGTTGAATAAGTCGAAGCGCACTCCAAACTCGATACCTGCACCCAGTTCTGGCGGCGCCATCTCTGCGAGAGGCGTACGTTGGGTGCCAGAGGGCGTTTCGATCGATTGTGCGTAGTTGGCAAAAATACCGATCTTGTCGTTTACCCAGAATAGTCCTCCAATGGTAGGGTTCAACTTGTCGTAAGTAACCGATGTTTTGTTGTTACGCCCATCGTCAAAGCCTGGGTCATAACCGAAATAGGAGACTTTGCGTAAAGAGGACTCAATTTGGATGTAGTCATAACGAAGCCCCATCAATGTGTGCAAGCGTCCATTGAAGAACTCGCTTTGATCGGCAAACCACAGGCTGTTGCTGTTGACCTTGGAGAAGGTCGTCTTGCTTAAAGCCCATTCAGCCGGGGTTCCAGCGTTTCCCGCTCCTACTATGTCTGACTCAATGATTTCATTAAACTGTAGGATGGAGCGACCAGCGTTGAAGGGTTGCGATAGCGCAATATACTCATAGGCCCTATTGGCATCGGTTATATTGTTATCCCACGCTTGGGGCTCAGGTAGAAAGGCGCCATCAACGCCCACGGCACCGACGGGTACTTGGTCCTCGAATCGTTCGTTCTTGGTCTGCGTATTGAAGTCCCAGCCGACGATTATGCGGTTCTTAGCGTTGAACCAGTCGTTTTTGAATATCAAAGCGCTACGAGAACCAATGCGATCGGTGCTGATGTCGTTCTTAGTCCAGAAGGTTCTAATATATTGTGAACCGTTAGGTTGAGGCTCATAATTATCTTCAGTAACAGTATCTTTCACGCGTATCGATCCATATGACTCACGCCCCAAAACTGTTTGCGTCCAATTGCTCGACGTTCATCGACAGGTTCAGTTGCAGATTCTCATTAATTTCATGGGTGAAGTCAGCCATGGTAAACAGGCCGTCACGATCGTTGAATCGATCCGGTCCACTCACGGATCCGTAGTTCGCGCTGTTGATCAAGGCATAGTGATCAATCAGATCCTGGCGGCTAGTTACTGGATTAGGTAGTCCGGTCATCGGATTAATTCGAGCTTGAGTATAGTCGATTATCCAATCCATGGCCTGTTGGGGCAAGTATTCGACCCAGGCGGGGGAAAAGGGCACTTGGTAGCTGATGTTGCTGCCCGAAGCCGAGCCTTCGCTAAATATGCCATCATACTTATCTCCGCGTTGCTTTGAGTCGAATTCAGTCAGGTCTCGCATGGAGCGGCCGGGAACGCGGTTGGTCGCGCTCATACCTTCGAAGTGCAGGCGCAATTGCGTTTTGGGCGTCAGCCTCATGGTAGTCGCCACTGTCAGCGCTTCCAGTTCGTTGCCCTTGAATTGATGGTCGTAGCCTCGTTCACTGTGTACACCCATGACGCGAATCGCGAAATTGTCGTTGATGATCTGGTTGGCGTTGAAGGTCGTGCGCAGGTAGTCCTTGTTACCTACGGCGACGGATAGGGCCTTGGTGTTTTTATTAAAATTTGCCAACATGGGCGCGTTGCTTACGGAGCCACCTGGTGAAGCTTGGCCGAAGATCAGACTATTGGCACCTTTTATAATATCCACACGGGCAATGTTATAAGGGTCCGTTGGCAGGTTGCGCTTAAAGAAATTAAAGCGTGAAAACGAATTGCGGAAGCCGCGGATCCGAATGCGGTCAAGCGAGAATCCATTGGGGTCCTCATCAATCGAAGCACTCACCATGGCCAGATCTTCCGCGCTGAGAATGTTCAAATCGTCCAGCAACTGCTCGTTGACGATCGACATTGAGATCGGCGAATTTTTTACCAAAGTATTGGTTCGTGTGATTGAGGTGCTGTTAGCCGAGTAATAGCCTTCATCCTTATCACTGGAGACAACAAATTCGGGCAAGACATAAACATCTTCCTCCTCATTTTCGGCGCTGGTGGCTTCCGCCGATCCTATCAGAGACTCATTAGTATCAGGGTCCGTTTGTCCAGTGGTGCTCAGCGGCACGGCTAGCAATCCTGCAAGGGTAAGACGTAGCAAATCTTTCATAAATATGTAGTGGCTATGATGTTGAATAAAGTTTGGGCTGCTTTCAAATTGTAGTTGACGAAAGCAATGCTACTCGTGCTCTATGCACTTTTATGCACGCAGTTGCAAGCAAGAAATTAAATAGTTTTTATTTAATTCTTCAAAGAACTCTAATTTGAACGAGCGTATGCATACGCAACATTACGCACATTTCCTATGAAAACACAGCTCCCATTATTCGTCACAATTCTTTTACTCCATTTGACAACCGCGGTTCACGGCAACGTTTACGAAGGTTTTGACATGACTGATCAGAGCTCAGCTCTGCTAGCTAGCAGCGATGCGACTCGCATCGGCAATACTAGCAGCGGATGGCGCAGCACTTGGCAAGTAACCGCTGGACGGCCCCTCCTGGTCGCTGAAGATTTAGAGATAAATGGACTTAATTCCGTCGGCGGCTCGGTGCTTCTCATCGGCGAACGCAAACCAAATTCGATTGGTCAAGGCGTGGCCATGCGGCAAATTGTTAATAGCTATGAAGGCGATGTTTACGGCAGCTTTCGATTTCGCGCAGGCACATTAAGAAAAGAGTCGTCGTTTGGCTTATTGCTCTCCATCCCGAGCCCAAATCCGCTAACTCCACGCTCAGCGACCTTTGCATTTTGCCCAAAACATTGGGGCTCAAAATATGGCATGTTAGCCGCTGGCAAACAACGTGTAGAAAAAAGCGCAATAGGAGCGCCTCACATACCAAACTCAACCTACCTGGTAGTTTGGCAGCTCGAAAACTTGCCTGCCCCGGGTAAGCGTAAGACGATTGTTCTGAACATGTGGGTGCTAGGTGAAGACCAAGCGACTCACTTTGCCAGCAATGACTTTTCTGAATCCGCATTGCGCTCAGCGGAACAGGGTGCTGCGCCCGAACAGGTCGCTCAATATATTCGTAAAGAAATCAAGGACTCTGCCCGCGGCTTGTTTGGTGGCATGATTGCTTCATGCTTTTCAGCCGGAATGCCTAAAGTCACATTTGATGAAGTCCGAATCTCGGACGAGAGTGTTGCTGATGCTGTAGGATTAAACCGTTAGCAATACTGCGATTATCTTTGGTCACATAAAGCAGCATATATATTCAAGTGCGCTTTCAAAGCTGGACTCGATCAATTCGTGGACAGTTCCTTTAATTCATAGACAGCTGCTTTGAATTTTACAGCATAACAGTTACTACCCGCTATTTTATTATGAAACGAACTCTTCTCCTATCATCCCTCCTGCTGATTGGTGCCTTGCGCGCAAACGGATCTGCTGAAGCTATCGCCATCACAGAAAAGAAAATCGACAAGTGGGTCGAAACACGGCGAATCATCGCAGACGAGCGTGCCAGCTGGCTGGGAGAGCAAGGAATGCTAGAAACCTCAGGGAGCTTACTCAAAGAGGAACTTGAGGCGCTAAAGCGCGCCGTTGAAATACTCGCCGAAACGAGCACCGCAGCAGATGCCGAACGTGAAAATCTGCAAGCAGAGCGAGCAGAAATTGAGGATGCTAACGAGATGTTGGCAGTCAAGGTGCGCTCCTTAGAGGTCGCCATCCACGAACTTTCAACGCGCTTCCCCTCCCCCCTATTGATTAAAGTGGCTCCATTGCTGCAAAACATTCCAGTAAAAGGATCCAGGACAAAAAAGGTCTTGGGCCAACGCCTACTCACTGTCCTCGGCGTGCTCTCTCAGGCAGAAAAGTTTAACGGCACACTCACCCTACAGACAGGCGCGCGCGACATCTCTGGTACTGGAGTTCAAGAGCGAGTCACCACCCTCTACTGGGGATTGGCCTTTGCGGTCTATGTTGACGACGCGGGCAAGTTTTCCGGTGTGGGAGTACCAGGCCCTGACGGCTGGGAGTGGTCAACGCGCAACGAATCCGCAGCAGATGTACGGCGCTTTATCGCAACCTACTCAGGCGAGACCGATCAGCTCGACTTCGTAAATATACCTGTAGAGATCCGTTAACCTCCAATTTCCTTTACTCATGCATTCTTACAGCAAAATTAAAACTGCCATCCTCCTCGCGGCGAGCATCTGGGTCGCGTATTGCGGACAAGCCCAAGCCTTTAACCAAGCACAAGTACGCGCTGATGAGGATTTACGCCAAGCGATTGATACGCTGAGCCAAGTACGTCAACAGATTGAACAGGATAAGCTGCCTTTATCGACTCAAATTGCGACATTGGAGGCCGAGGTGATCGAAGTTCGTCGAGAACGTAACCGTTTGCTCGCTCAGCGTGATAGCCGCACACTCAATTTGGACAATCTGCGCGGCCGCGTAAGCGTCTTGCGAGAGCAACAAAGCTTCATCGTAAACCGCCTGAATGAGTTCATCGGAGAATTTGAAGCACGCATCGACCTAAGCGAACTGCCACTCTATATGAAGCAACTTGAAGACGCTAAGCTGGTGCAGGACGATATAGATGTAAGTCAGCAGCAGAAGCGCTTGAAACAAATCGAGCTGGTCGAAGTAACGATTGCAAGAATCAACGCGGCCCTAGGTGGACACCGCTACGAAGGGCAGGCGATGACACCCGAAGGAAAGCTCGAGTCAGGTACCTTTGTAGCCGTTGGCCCACAGGTCTATTTTGCCTCCCACTCAAGCGCTACCGCGGGCATCGTCGAACGCGAAACCAATAATCCCGAGGCTGTTGTGGCATCCGGCTTCACAGCAAAACAAGCCGAAGCAATCCAAGCAGTCGCGAACAACGCCACGGGCGAATTACCATTGGACGCCACACTCGGAAAAGCTCTAAAAAAAGCCAAAGTGCGTAAAACCCTGATCGGACACATCCAAGACGGTGGCGCCGTTGGTTACTGCATCATAGCACTGGGCGGACTTTCATTCTTACTGGCGTTATTCAAAATTCGCGAAATTACATGCTTTCAGACCGCCAGGCCTTCGGCTGTTAATGGGGTCTTGGATGCGCTGATTGAGGGCGACAAAACAAAGGCACGCACGCAGGCCGAAGCGGTACACGGCGTCTGTGGGCAAATGCTGTTGGTTGGTTTGGAACGCGGAACGGAGCGCCGTGAGATCATCGAAGAGCTGTTATTTCAAAAGATCCTCGAAGTGCGCCCTAAACTAGAGCGCTTTCTCGCTTTCCTCGCACTATCGGCCGCGGCCGCGCCATTGATGGGCCTGCTCGGAACAGTGATTGGCATGATTAAAACCTTTCAGCTGATTACTATCTACGGCACTGGTGACCCCAAAGGGCTTGGCTTCAGGTATTTCCGAAGCACTGGTGACAACCGAGTTCGGCTTAATTGTCGCGATCCCAGTGCTCGTAGTACACGGGCTCCTATCACGCATGGCACGACAGAAGATTGGAGAGTTGGAGCAAGTCGCCATCTCATTCGTCAATGGCATGCACAGCATTCAGAATAAAGAGGCATAAGCATACCGCGTATAATGGAAGTCTCCTTGCAGAAAATTTTTGATATCTGGCTCAGCGGTGGCTGGGTAATGGCTCCGCTGTTTCTACTTGCCTTCCTGTTATATACCCAGGCCTTTCGGCTAGTGCTGCATATCGCGCGTACGAACCTGAACGGCAAAGAGGAATATGCCTGGCGCGAATGGGTACTCGAGCCACAAAAAGCAAAGGGGCGGCTCAAGAAAATCATCCGCTACACACAAGAGAACACCAACTGCATAGAGACCGTGCGAAACCGATTCGACGAAGTCCGCATGGCTCAGTTGGCAATGATCCAACAACACCTGAAATTTGTAAAATGCCTTGTAGCCGCGGCTCCACTACTCGGCCTACTCGGCACCGTCCTCGGGATGCTACAGACTTTTTTCGGCATTGCGACTAGCGGAGGCGCCGAAACGGCCACCGTAGTCGCCTCAGGGATCTCCGAAGCGCTGGTAACTACAGAGACCGGATTAACCATCGCATTGCCTGGTTTGTTTCTGGTGATGTTTATCCAACGACAGGCACATCAAATAGAAGCCAAACTCTCACGGCTGGAAAGTCTTACAATCACTTGTCTTAATTTGAAGGCGAAAAAATCTTTAACTACTTAGCACTATGCCCCGTCGAAGTTTGTTAGATGAATCGGAAGCTGAGTTAGAGATCAACCTCTCGCCGATGATCGATTGCATCTTTATCCTGCTCATCTTTTTCATCGTTACCACAGTCTTCGTTGAAGAAGCGGGCATTCAATTGAACAAGCCCGACAGCTCAGTGCTACCCTCCAACCAAGAAAGCGAGAACGTGACTTTCATTATTACTGAACACAGTAAACTAGTCTACAAAGGGCAAGAAGTTGCCCTAGCGCAGGTGAATGAAATTGTTCGCAATGGGCTCGCAGGTAAAGACACTCCAGTCAATATCGAGGCTAGCGGAAAATCCCACCACGGCTTACTCGTAGCTGTCTGGGACAGAGCGAAACAGGCGGGCGCAGAAAAACTCAGCTTTAACACCGTAGATTGATATGGCATACCGCAGATCCATCTATGCCAAAGAAGACGAAACGGCAGAAATTAACCTTTCTCCGATGATCGATTGTATTTTCATCCTTCTAATCTTTTTTATCGTCACGACTGTCTTTGTTGAAAAGCCGGACGCAACGATCGAGAAGCCGTTTGCACTAACCGATGAAAATTTAGAAAAAAACAGCCTTATTCTGGCAATCACCGCAGATAATAAAATCATCTACGGAAATCGCGAAATCAGCTTGGCTGGCGTGAGCCTGCATGTGAAGCAGAACATGTTGCAGAACGAAATGCCCGTGATCATACAGGCGGATTTAAATGCCGACCATGCTGTATTCTCAAAAGTCTGGAGCGAATGCAAACGCGCCGGGGCAAAGAAGATTAGTATCTCCACACTCAAGGACTAGGCACGGATGAATTCCCACACATATTCCACACCGACCTCCCGCCGCGACATGCGTATTGCGATGGCGCTAGGCTTCATAGTCTCTATCGTTATTTTCATAGTGATGGCTCTCGCCCAAATACTCGGGGACGTCCAAAAGCCAGTGCAATCTTACAACGAGCAGCTGGTCGCATATACCCCACCAGCAGTCGAAGATCTTGAAGAAGACATTCAAGAGAACGAGCCTGAGCCAGAACCACTGGACACGATCGAAAAAGATCCACCCAAACTAAGTTTGGATCAACTCGATGTCGCCCTAAATCCTGGAACTGGAGGCAACCTCTCCAGCTCCGACCTCTCCGTTCCAGACTTCAGTGCTGGGGCTCAAGCACTGTCCATGGACTTTATTAATTTCCGTGACTTAGATAACAAACCCCGACCCACCCGCCAAGTTGCACCCTTTTACCCGCCAGCCCTGAAAAACCAAGGTATCGAAGGTCGAGTCTTGATCCGCTTCAGTATCGACAAACATGGTAATGTGGTCGATGCCACTGCAAAAAAGTCTGACCACCCAGCGTTTGCAGCCTATGCTGTGGATGCAGTTCGAAAGTGGAAATTTGAGCCTGGCATGCAAAACGGGGAGCCAGTGCCCTTCACGATGATCGCCCCGATTGTCTTCTCCCTCAGTAATTAATTATTATGAAACGCATCCTGATCCATAACCTCCTACTGCTGGCCCTCGCGTGTACAACATATGCCCAATTAGCGACTTCACCGGACATCCTTAAACGCACTTTTAATGACGCAGCATTCATTGACCGATTCATTGGATCCTACGCTGCACTGGCACAAAGGCGAGCCCAGCCCGAAACCTGAGGAGGTAAAGCTACTCAAAGAATTAGTGGAGCTCATTCCCCAAAAACCAGCCCAAGCCACAGAAATGCTTGAGGCGCAGGTCAACAACGGCAGCAGCGGCATGATGCAAATGGTCTTGGCTAATCTTTACTTTCAAGCCGGACGCCTACCAGAGGCGGCGGAAGCCTACCAAAAATGCCTACGTGATTACCCAGAATTTCTGCGAGCACATAAGAACCTAGGCCTCCTCTATTTGCAGCAAGGTGAATTGGATAATGCCCTCCCCGCACTTTCACGTGCGGTTGAATTGGGCGATAACGACGGCCGTACCTTCGGCCTCATCGGCTACTGCCTCTTAAATAAAGGCAAATACATCCCTGCAGAAACTGCCTATCGTCAAGCAATACTATGTAATCCAAGCAACCTTGACTGGACTAGGGGGCTCGCACAAACACTCTATAACTTAGCTAAATACGAAGAAGCACTCGCGCTCTTCAAGGATCTTGCGGCACAAAACCCCGACGAACAAGAATACTGGAGCCTCATGGTGAATGTGTATCTAAATTTAGGCAATGAAGCGAAGGCAGCCGCCACTCTCGAAATTATTCGCCGGATGGATCAGGCCACTGCTGAAAACTTAGGTTTGCTGGGTGATATCTACCTTAATCAACAGGCCTTCTCCCTCGCCTTAGAAGCCTATCAAGAAGCACTTCAAACTGGGCACGGATTACCAGCTGAAACACCATTAAGGACCGCAGACATACTCTACGCCTACGGCTCCTACGAACTCGCCGAACAGCTCATCAACGACATACGTGCTAGCTATGACAACAGTCTCAATGCAGAGCAATTAATGAAACTACTCACTATTGAAGCTGGCCTTGCCAGTGTCCGAGGAGACGAGGCTGCGGCGCGCCAAACATTAGAGGAAATTGTCAAACAAGATGCGACCCAAGCAGGTGCGCTGATAGAACTCGCCCGCATTTACTACAAACAGGCCCGCAACTTGCGCTCCAAAATGACTCCAAATGATGCAGAAGTCGAAACGCAGATTAGCGAGCTCGTGCAACGTGCAATTCTCAAGCTTGAACAAGCCGCAAGGCATCAAGACTTCCGCCTTGATGCACTCACCGAACACGGCCAGCTTCTCGTTAATGAGACTCAATACGCCAAAGCCTTGCCGCTACTCAAACGCGCCTATGACATAAAGCCAGGCACAAACCTGCAACGCTATATCAAACGCGTTGAAAGTGCAGTCGAAGCGCAACTCTAGCTGTCGAAATTTGCACTCTGCGCTGCAAATTGACGCCAATCTGCTCTATTTCCACAGAATCAATAGTGCGCGAGTCAAAATCATCATGCGCCAATTAATAACTGCCAAGTATAGTTAGATGGCTGACTGCCACCCACTAAAATTAAGCTTAGACTTGGCAAACAGGTGAACATTCGCACAGTCAACCACAATGACACCAGAAGAAGCACTGCAAAAATATTTCGGCATGCCCGCGTTTCGGGAACCGCAAGGCGATATTATACGCGCAGTGCTGGAGGGGAAGGATACGCTCGTCGTGATGCCAACCGGCGGCGGTAAAAGTCTCTGCTTCCAGTTACCAGCGCTGCTGCTCCCTGGCGTCACCTTAGTTGTCTCGCCATTGATCGCACTGATGAAAGATCAGGTCGATGCGCTGCAAGCTCGCGGTCTACCAGCTGGCTTACTGAATAGCTCACAAACTCTGGAGCAACAACGGGAAACACTCGACGGCATCCGCCAGCGCACACTGAAACTCGTTTACGTCGCCCCGGAGCGTTTTCGGTCACAATCATTTCTCAATGCACTGTCGAAAGATGCGATCAGCCTGTTCGCGATCGATGAAGCACACTGCCTCTCACAATGGGGGCACGACTTCCGCCCCGACTACATGCGCCTCGGCGAAGCGCGCAAAGCCATCGGTAATCCGCCGTGCATTGCATTGACCGCGACGGCGACGCCGGATGTGCAGCTCGACATTAAGAAGAGCCTCGAAATGGAGGATGCCGCCGAGTTCGTAGCGGGATTTTCGCGTGACAATCTAAGCTTCAGAGTGCGTCAGACCAATTCGGACAACGACAAGATGCAAGCGCTGCAAGCGCTGATCAAGCAACACACGACCGGCATCATCTATTGTGCGACGCGTAAATCGGTGGATGCCGTGGCCAGTAAAATCGAGCATCTAACTAGCTCTGTGATACGTTACCACGGCGGCCTCTCCGATCGCGACCGCAGTGCCGCACAGGAAAGCTTCATGACCGGCGGCGCCAATATCGTGGTCGCCACCAATGCCTTCGGCATGGGCATCGACCGCTCCGACATCCGCTTCGTCTGCCACTACGAAATGCCCGGCAGCGTCGAGGCCTACTATCAGGAAGGCGGACGCGCCGGACGTGACGGCAAGCCCTCCGTGTGTGAAATGCTTTTTTCCTATGCGGACAAGCGCGTGCAGGACTTTTTCATCGACGGCGCCAATCCCGGCAAAGCACTGATCGCCGAAATCTTTGACCTACTCTGCGCGGAAAGTGACGCGCAGCACGAAGTGCGCCTACCCGTGGACGACCTCTGTGAGCGCGTCGGCCGCAAGGTCAATCCGATGGCAGTCAGCACCGCCATCTCGGTATTGGCTCGGCAAGGCTGGATCGAACGCTTCGACATCCCCGGTAAGCGGCTCAAAGGCACGCGCATCAAGCAACTCGGCCAAAGTGGCAACAGCTTACCGATTGATGGCCAAGCGCTGGCCCTTAAAGCGGCTCGCGACGAAGAGCGCCTCAAGACCGTGATCAGCTTTTCGTATGCGCAAAGCTGCCGCCAAAAATGGATCCTCGACTACTTCGGCGAACGCAACGGCGCAGACTGTAAGCGCTGCGACAATTGCAAACAGGCCAAGAACCGCGCCGCCCGCGAGCCGAGCAAAGACGAATTCACACTCGTGCAGAAGGCCCTCAGCGGGGTCGCACGCATGAGTCGTCACCTCGGCTCCGATGAGTGGGCGCCACGTTTCGGCAAACGAAAGATCATCCAATGCCTACTCGGCAGCCAAAGCACCGCGATCCGCGACAGTGGCCTCGACGAGTTATCCACACACGGCATCCTTAAGAGTGAAGGCAGCGCCTACGTGGATGCGCTGTTCGAATGCCTTGAACGCGCCGGCCTGGTGCAGACTGTCGTTGAGGGGAACTACCCGTTGCTGCAATTAATGCCCACGGGCGCCCGAGTCATGCGTGGCGCAGAGCGTATCGACCTCGAACTGCCTGAACGCACCGCAGGGGCGCTTAGGCATAAAAGCGGTAACTCAACCACTCCCTCCAATCGCAAAGGCAGCGAATTGGGAGGCATACTGGATCGCCGTCTGTATGGGCTGCTGGTTGGGCATCGTGCCAAGATGGCTGCTAAAACCGGCAAACCTGCGTTTACTGTATTCCCAAATTCGGTGCTCGTTGAGCTCGCCAATCAGAAACCTCAAACCGAACAAGAGGCCCTCGATATCAAAGGAATTGGGCCTGCTAAATTAAAATCCGTACTGCCAGAGTTCTTGAAAGTCATCCGCCTAAACAGTTAAGCTACCCACAGTCAGCGACTTGTGGCATAACCCAAACAACCAACGAGGGTAAAAATTTTACTTGCACCCGTGACTGGAATACCTACTTTCCTTCGCTTTATGAGCACAGACACTAAGAAACTCAATCGCTCCCGCAACCCGATGGACTTCACGTTCAACGATGTAGAGCAACTCTCTCGCTTCATTACTGAAACGGGCAAGATCCTTCCTCGTAAAGACACAGGCCTTTCCGCAAAGCATCAGCGTCGCATTACGAAACTCATCAAGCAGGGTCGTAACATGCTGACTATGCAGTAAGCTGCGTCACGAATATAGGACTTTCCAATCCTTCCTCATCAGAGGAAGGATTTTTTATATCCACAATTCTAATCAACCATGGACCACAGCAGCAAAGTCCTCGAAGCCACCGCAGCGAACTTAGCTCACTGTGCTGAATTACTGCGCAGCGACGAAGTCGTCGGCATGCCAACTGAGACCGTCTACGGCCTCGCGGGTAATGCGCTCAATGCCAGCAGCGTGCGCAAGATCTTCGCGGTCAAAGGCCGCCCGCTGCTGGACCCATTGATTGTGCACTTCAGCGACCTAGCAGCGGCTGAGGCACATATCGAAACGAACGATAGCGTACGCCAACTCGCAGCAGCCTTCTGGCCAGGGCCCCTGACCATGGTCGTGCCCAAGCAAGCAAGTATCCCAGACCTGGTAACGGCTGGCCTGCCTAGTGTGGCAATCCGCGTGCCACAGCACCCAGTCTTTCGCACGATTCTAAAGCGCCTCAACTTCCCACTGGCCGCACCTAGCGCTAACCCCTTCGGCTACGTCAGCCCGACGCTTGCCAGTCACGTGGCACATACCCTCGGCAGCCGCATTCAAGCGGTGCTCGATGGTGGCCCCTGCGACTTCGGACTCGAATCAACCATCATTGATCTGCGCAATCCACAAGTACCCGTCATTCTTAGGCACGGCCCAGTGACGGAAGCGCAGATTAACCAAATCCTGCAGGTCGAAGTGTCCACACACAGTGGTGCCAGTAATGACACTGCCCCGCAAAGTGCCCCGGGCCTGCTGACCAAGCACTACAGTCCCAGAGCCCGAGTCACTCTACTTCCGCACGGCGAGACATTAACCGCCGACGCTGCGCCCGAATCAGGGATTGCCCTCGTCTGCAATCAAAAGCCCACCTGGCATACTGGTCAGGCCAATATCTTCTGGCTCTCCGAAACAGGTGAGCTCAACGAAATCGCCCACAACCTATTTGAGTTAATTCAACGACTCGACCAGCAAGGCTACCAACAACTATGCATCGAACAGGCAGCAGAAGAGGGACTCGGCCATGCGATCAACGATCGACTCCGCCGCGCCGCTGCCAAGCTCGAGGCTGAGTGAACTGAACGATTAGAAGCCTCAACACTCCTGTCAACGCAAGGCGCTGGGAGGCACTAAGCCAAGAGCACGGTCGGCAGATCTCGCAACTGAACGGAACGCATTCAAAGTAGAGATCGGTGGAAGGAACAACCGTTGCGACGTCCAGATTGGTCCTGAAATGATGTAACTGTGTCCCCACGGAAGCCCTTTACCCGATTGCAATACTTTACGCTCCCACAGCAATCGAGGATGAAGCACAAAAAAGACCCGCCGTAACTGGCGGGTCTTTTGTCAATTCATTCGAAGGAGCCGCCTAAGGCCGAGGCTCCATTTCAGGTTCCACCGAACCAGCAAGCTCTTCTTCTAATTCCACATCATGGCGGATATAATAATCCTGATAGGCCTTATCAGAGTAGCTGGAATAGTAGTAACTCGCGAGTGTACTCGAGATATTATTCAGAATCGCGCCAAATACAGGCGTATTCGACTCCCAGAGTCGGCGGACATTCTGCACCGCAGTCTTACGCTTCACGGTATTAAACTTGATCACGTAGAGCACACCATCAGCCAGCGGTAGCAGGTTAAGCACGTCACTTACGGCCGCAAGCGGTGGAGAGTCGATCACGATTCGATCATAACGATCACGCAATTCAGCCAGCATCGACTCAAACTTGGCGCTATTAAGCACCTGCGTTGGATTCTTCGACTTACCCCCAGATGGCAACACATCCAGATTCGGATATACTTCCGTCATAATCACCTCTTCCAACCCCACGTTTTTTTCAACGTAGTCCAACAACCCGTACTCATTCTCTAACTGCAACGAACGGGCAACATTCGGCAGACGAAGGTCACCGTCCAAGAGCAAGGTCTTCTCGCCATGATTCGCAAATGTCAGCGCCAGATTCGAGCTGATGAAAGACTTTCCTTCACCCGGAACCGTGCTAGTCGTCACGATCACCTTCGCATTCTTACTCTCATCACTGAGCTTCAGCGCAGAGTGAATCGAACGAAACGACTCAGTCACGTGGCGATCGACATTCGAAGCAACTGCCTGTGCTTTTGAACTCGAATCCAACTTCTTAATCCGCGGAACGACACCCAGCATCGAAAGCCCAATCGTGCCTTCGATATCGAACGCGCTCTTCACTCGGTCGTCTAAAAAGGCGACCACAAAAATCAAGCCCGCGCCGACCGCCAAGCCACCAAATAAGCCGGCCGCTAAGTTCATCACAATATTCGGCGAGGAGTGGCGCAACGGCGGCAAGGCCTCATCGATCACACGGGAATTTGGATTCTTCAAATTCACCGCCGCTCTCTCTTGCGTCATACGACCAACCAGCGCTTGTAAAAAGCCCTGCTGGACGTTCATCTCACGCTCCAAGGAGCTGTATTCGACACGCGTCTTACTCAATTGAATGAGTTCAACCTCTTTCTCGGCAAGTCGCTGACTCGCAAGCTCGAAATTACTCTTCGATTCAGCATACGCAGCGCCGAGCTTATCGACCGAGTTCGCAACCGCCAACGCCAACTCTGCTTCAGACTCCTGCAAGGTCTGCAGCTGCTGAATCATCACAGGATGCTTTTCACGATAACGTTTCGATAACGAAGATATTTGAATCTTCGTCCCAGACATACGTTCCAACAGGTTCGAAACACGCGACTGCTCAGCAATAAAAGACAATTCCCAAAGATTCTTGTCCTCTCGACGATAGCTCTCGATCAAATTCCAGCGAGTCTCGAGGTTATCATTCATGTTCTTAGTATTGAGTTTAATCTCGTTCAAGCGTGCGAGCTGTGTGCCAGCGATATTTTCACGACTATCCAAAGACACCGCATTGTTCTGCTCACGATACTCCGCCATCTTCAACTCCAGCTCTTCAACTCGCTCCTTCTGCTGATCAGCGCGAATGCGCAAATCCTCAACTGCTTTCATCGAACCATCAATGTTGAGCGTCAGATTATAATTGATGAACTCATCCGCAAACAGATTGGCAACGCGTGCAGCAATGATTGGATCAGGATGCGTATATCCCACGCCGATCATAAGGCTCATGCGCTGCGGCATGACCTTACGATTCTTGCCTAACAGCTCTGCTGGAGAAAGTGGGCCAGTAAAGCTCAATACATCTGCGTAAGGTGCCATGAACCGTTCACGTTCATCATCCTGCAGGCGCCGCTCCACTCCTCTGACAATCGTGCCACTATTTAAAACACTGATCTGCGTATTTAAATCCTCGGCCGATCGAATTTGATTCGGCTCCAACTCTGCACTCGCCATCGCCGAAGGATCATCGCGCAACAATTGAACCATCGCGACCGCGGTATACACCTTGGTCTTATTAAAGGTATAAAGAATGGAGCCAGAAAAGATAATAAAAAACGCCACAATCAGATACCAGACTCGCTCGCGAAACATAAGAGCATAATCCTTAAAAGAGCGTTGAGGCGCACCACCGCCGCCATAGCCAGCGCCACCAGAACTTCCATCAGAATAGCCGTACCCGCCATAACCGCCATAACCATAACCACCCGAATTCGGGTCGGGGGCGCCTCTTACATAATCATTTTTCATAGGTATTCTTAATGTAAATTAGATAATTCTTTCAGGCACCCAAATCGTGTCGCCCTCGTTTAACACTAGATCTGTTACGTCTGGATCTTGCACGACCTTAGAGAAGTTAACCTCCATTTGTCTGGTACGCCCATCCTGATCCACCCGTTTAATCTTAATCGCTCTAGGGTTGCCCATACGCGTGACGCCACCAACCATAGAGAGCGCCTCGGTCAGTGTTAAATCACGGTCTGGCGGAATATTAACCACGCCGGGGCTGCGCACTGAACCGAGAATATGCAGCACCTTCGGCGAAAATGACACCACCAACAATGAAATTTGCGGATCCACCAAGTAATCGCGGTTATATAAATCAGTGATCAATGACTTACCCTCTCCGACCGTCATCCCCGCGAGCTTGACCTTGCCCACCAATGCCAAGGATACGGTGCCGTCGCCTTCAATGCGGACTGACTTATTCAAATCACGCTCCTGATAGACATCGAGTTCAATTACGTCCGAAACTTTAAGCACGTAGTTACTCCCAACAACCATGCCGACCGCAGCGCCTCCACTGCTAGAGGAGGAAGAATCGGCACCACCAGCGCCAGCATCTTGCCCCGACAGGGCCGCAATGCAGAACAACAAATAGAGTACAAGTGAAGGTAGTAAATGTTTCATAAATTAAAAAATGCCTCTGAAGAGAGGCATTTCGACCCGAAGGACAAGGGGAAGTTCAAAAATTAGTAGCGAAGCGATGCTGAAAGATCAACCATGTGCGCCTCGTAGCCCTGCCCCTGAGCGTTAGAATCATTTTCATTATAATTATAGCCGGTACTAAAGCGCCAATATCGATTCGGCACATAGGATAAACGAAAGCCTGTATTATACACATTATCTTCGCGATCCGTCGTCTCATACTCACGCAGAGTATAACCGAAATTTGCGCTCGCAGAATAGTTGCTATTAATCGAATAGCTCGCAGTTAAATTTGCCCTGGTTGTAGTCGTCCCCTGCCCCTCACCACCAACACCGAAACCACGATGCAGGTTGAACACGGTCGTTAGCTTAGGGGTAGCGGAGTAGGTGAAACTTGCATCTAAGCCCATTGTTCCTCTGGAATCACGATTGGTGCTGGTTGGCACGCCTGGAGTACCATTCGCAAAAGTCTGTATGCTCGAATCATCCGAATCAGAGGTGCGATAGCCGACTTTAAAGAACCCGGCCAACTTCGGCAGCAACTCGCCACGCGCACCGACATTAAAGAAATGCCCCTCTTGATCATAGCTACCCACTTCGCGAGCATTCACAGTATCTTCAAGCTTGGTTTCACCCACATCAGTCGCAGTATATGTGTACCCCACACTCAAATCAACCTTTGGTGTGAGCTCATAAAAAATATCGACTGGAATCTTGAACGACTCACGGTCCGCCAAGCTCTCCTGATCTTGGTACTGCCTGTCAGAGTAATTCACGCCAGACCCCACACTGAACTTGGGCGACAAGCGGTACTCTCCGTTCAAATTGGCTCGAATGTTCTCCGACTCAGTTAATCGACCCTGCTGATTGGTATTTCCATCCTTACCCGCCGACTGATTCTCATCGTAGCTGACAAGCCCATTCACATCCCAACGACTGCTGCGATAGGAACTAATTGCCTTGATATGAAACTGCTCAGTATCCAGTTCGGACAGCTCATCGTAACGGGTAATATCATAACGTGTAATGATACTCAGGTCTAAATTAGACAGGCCACGCCCGACATTGACCTCAAATCCAGGCGAGACCGTGAATTTAATATCATCCTGCTCGTCTGCTTCATCGTAAAAGACATTTGACTGCCACTGAACAGAAGACGATCCACTAAAGAAAACATCCACGCTGTCACCAATCGAAACAAGTGGTGCGGCTTGCACAACGACAGGCAGGCTGACAAAGGCTAAGATTACTGGAAGAGGTAAGAACTGTTTGATTTTCATGTGCAAGGTAACCTCAGTGCAATTAATTAGGATTGCTTTCTGAAGAATAGTAACTGGGGAAATTAACTTAGTTATTAGTATATAAATGGAAAACTTGCCGGGTAACTGCAATCCAAAAAGTGATATTTTTTGAGCTTGTTTAGATGTAAAAAAAATGTCATCTATTAATCTTTGCGTTTACCATATTAATTAAGATGGACCATAGAAAATACCCCAAAAACCCCCGTTTCCGCGAAAAACCGATTTTACTCGGATTCGTCGTGCAAAGCAAAGGAGCCGACGGGCGCATACACATCGTCGTGCGTTGGGGCCGCATGCTCTCGACTCTATTGGCTTTATTCATTGCCGGTTGGATCGCGACAGCGGGGGCCCTCTTCTGCTATTTTAAATACAAAAAGGATTTCAATGAGGTTACCTTAACGGGCATGATTAGCCTGCCTTTCCGCATTGATGAACACCGCAAAGAAATGGGCGACTACCACATCAAGCGGGGCCTCGAAGAAGTGAAAGAGGGCAACTACCGTGATGCACTTCGCCTCCTGCGCCTCGGCGTCACGCGCTCTCCCTCAAATTTAGAAGGCCGTAGGGTCTTAGCAGAATTCTATGAACTGGCAATCAAGCGCCCGGACGTAGCCGCGGACTTAATGGTCAAAGGCCTAGACCGCGGAGGAATCGAAGATCTCGACTATCTCAAGCAAACCTTACGCGTGTTACTGCGCAACCAGATGGATGAGCAAATTCAAGAGCTTAGCAATAAATACCTCCCAGAAGAGCCTGACCTAACCGACATCAACCGCACTCTAGCTTTCGGCGCAGCCAATGCCAACTACTTACGCGGCAACTACGACCAAGCCGATGACTATCTAATTGCATATAACTTGATCGAGTCCCTGGAAGGCCTGCTACTTTCATCCCAAATCAGCTGGGATCGCGGCAATCAAATCGCCGCGATCACAAAGATGGAGCATTCACTGCGTCGATTCCCAAATTCCGAGCCGCTGCTCATGCAGCTCAGTCGCTATCACCGCGAAATCGGCGAGATCGATAAGGCACGTCGCTATGCAATTCTCCGCAACGTCAAAGATCCACTGAGCGCAGCTCCACGCTTAGAATTGCTCTACATTTACAACAAATCTGGAGATTTCGATCGCGAACAACGCGAAACGCAACGCATGCTGAAGCAATTCCGCGACGATGAAAGTGCGCTCCAAGCGCTCGCAAACTTTGCTGCAGACACCGGCAACATCAATCTCGCCCGCCGCACTTACGAAGAAGCACTGGAGAACGAATTCGCCGTGGATGCATTCGCGCTACTGCTGATCGAATCCCACCTAGTAAGCAAAGACTACGAGGGCGCGCTCAGCTTCTCCGAAGAATTGCTCAAAGAACGTCCAGACTGGCTAACACAACGATGGGCCATCTTCAACAGCCTGCGAGCCGTTGCATCTTATGGCACTAACCGCCCAGACTTGGGCGAAATTTACCTACAGTACTTCATCGACGAGGCCAACAACCCTGCACAGACTTACCTAGCAGTCGCGCGCCGTTTCTCAAACATAGATAGGGCCCCGCAAGCACGAAAAATCCTGAAAACAGCCATGCAACGGACGCCAGCGAATCAAAAAATCCTGTCTGAACTCATCAGAGTCGAGCTGGAGCTAGGCAATACGGAAAACCTCAATCACCTGCTGACACGCCTGTTACAGATGCGTCGCCCACAGATGGATATAATCGTCGATGCCTATAATAAACTCGGCAGCGACCGCTTCATCTTCACTCCAAGTCGCGAGAGCTTGTTACTCCAGCTCAGCGCAATCCTACGCGAGAGTGCGGCACAGGCCCTACAAACAATCAAAGCCTCCTAAAGGGGGCTCGTGCGAGCTCCTGGCCAGCATTTACCAAGGTGCGCGGCAAAGCGAATGACTGCCGCCGCACCGCGCTAAATCTGACCTCGCCAGGCGCCAGTCGCGCCTAGCTCGAGGTCCCTGCCCTGCGGTTATACACCACCCGAACTGCAATCACGCGACGCTCGTCGACTTCATCAATTGTAATTCGCATTCCAGCAAGCGACAGGGTATCCCCACGCGCGGGAATGCGCCCCAGTTCGCCGGTAATCAACCCGCCGAAAGTCGATACCCCGTCATTCTCGATCTCAACACCGAGCGCCGCCTCAAGATCATGAATCGGCGTCAGCCCAGAAATGCGATAGGTATGCGGCGCTCGTATCGCTCGGATCTGATCCTCTTCGCTATCGAATTCGTCCTGAATCTCACCCACGAGTTCTTCGAGAATACTCTCGAAGGTGACAACACCGACGATGCCGCCGAATTCATCCACAGCCAACGCCATGTGAAACTTCGCCCGCAACATGCGCTCTAAGGCCGTCTCTAAGGGTGTCTCCAACTCAAAGGTCGCAACATTTCGCTTCAGCTTGACTAAATCGACCGCGGCTAATGACCCACTCAGGCGAAACATGTCTTTAATGTGCAGGATCCCGACACAGTCATCGAGGCTCCCATGGCACAAAGGGAAACGCGTATGCCCCGCCTCCTTCATCACTTTCAGGTTCGCCTTAAAGTCTTCTTCTAGGTCACAAATGACTACCTGACTACGCGGTAACAGAACGTCTTGAACAACCAACTCCTGCATCTGCAAGGCTCGGTTCACAATCTTCCGCACCACTGGCGACAGCGCGTGACTATCCTCACCCATCGCCCTAATTTGCACATCCAAATCTAGCGGATTCAACTCATCCTCGACGTCGACACCTAGGCGGCGAAACAGAATCCGCTTCAAGCCACGAAAAAAGAGCATCCCAGGGCACGTCAAAATCTGAAAGATCCACAACACCCGATAAGAACGTTGAATCCCTTTCACCGGATCGCGCATCGCCAAACCGCGCGGAAAAATCTCCGCAAACAGAAAATGCACCGATGTCGCACACACAAAAGACAGCAACACAACCAACCAGCGCTCCGGCACCTGCGCCGACTCGAACAGGCGAAAAAAATCGCTCACCAGCGGCATCAGTAATAAGCCCACCGCGACCGTGCAAAGCGTCTTACTAAAACGAACCGCACGCCCCGTCTGATCGCTCTTCTCAATTAGGCGAGCAATGCCACGGCGGCGCTTCAATTGCTCCAGCGCCTGAGCGCTCACCCCCCCGTAGCGGAACTTAACCAAACTGATTTCGCACATCACCAGAAACGCATGCAGCACCAACATCAGCGCTACCGCGCTCAATGAAACGAGAAAGTTGATCCACGCCCCACTCATCGGACACTTGCGATCTCACCACTTTCAAGTAATTCACGCAAGGCGCTCAGTAGCCGTTGATTCTCGTCAGCCCGCCCAATCGTGATGCGCACAAAATCAGCCATTCCATAAGGCGCCAAAGGCCGCACGATCAAACCGCGCCGCTGCAGCGCCTCAAACACCACCGCGCCGCTGCCGACCCGACTCAACACAAAATTCGCCGCGCCGCCAACCGTCTCGAAGCCCAGTGCAGTGAGCCCCTCGCAGAGCACCTGACGCCCCACTTCATTCTCGGTTCGGCACATTGCAACAAACTCCAAATCATTCAGTGCCGCGGCGGCCGCCGCCTGCGCCACCGCATTCACATTAAATGGCTGACGCACTCGATGCAGCAGCGCGATCAACTCTGGGTCACCATACGCATAGCCAACCCGCAAGCCACCGAGTCCATAGATCTTCGAAAACGTCCGCAGGCACACGACCTTTCGCCCCGCATGAATCGCCGCCGACAAATCCGGCGCCTCATCTAAATACTCCGCATACGCCTCGTCTAAACAAAGGATCACATGCTCCGGCAAGCCTTCAGCCAACTTCAACAAATCCGCCGCCGCATTCGCAACCCCCGTCGGATTGTTCGGACTCGCCACAAACAACAGGCGCGTGCGCTCCGTCACTGCCGCCAGCATTGCGTCTAAGTCATGGCCAAAGTCAGCCATCGGCACTTCAACAGGCGTCGCGCCAAACAACTGGGTCACCAACTTATAGACGATAAAAGCCTGCGCCCCGATCACCACTTCTAGCCCTGGCCGTAAGAACGCATGCCCCAATAGCTCGATAATTTCATTCGAGCCATTGCCGACTAAAATCGACTCCGTTGAGACACCACGCTGCTCGGCGATCTTTTGTCGCAAGTCCTGGCATCCTCCATCCGGATATAGGTGCGCGCTGTTCAACGCCTCTACTCCGGCGGCTATTGCCTTCGGCGAAGGACCAAACGGATTCTCATTCGAGGCCAGCTTAGCAATATTTGCAGGATCGAGCCCGTATTCACGAGCGACCGTTTCGATTGGTTTTCCGGGCTCATAGACCGGCTGTGTATGCACTCCGGCATTCGCGAGTTCAGCGTATTTCATTTATATAATTGGCCTTTGACCTTGCGTTGACAAAGGCCGATTGCAACAAAAACAGCAACCCACACTTATGAAAATTCTACTTACTGGGGCCTCAGGCCTGCTCGGAAATGCCTACGCCGAAGCCGCCATTCGCCGCGGGCATAAAGTCATCGCACTTTATAACACCACAGAGCCCATCGCGCGCGGCATCGAGCAAAGCATTCAACTCGACGCACAAGCACTCGATAAAATCACTGCCCTCGCGCTCGAAATTTGGCCTGACACCATCGTCAATTGCGCCGCAATCTCCTCGCCCAGCGAGGTCGATGCCGACGCCAAACTGGCCGAGAAGATCAACGTCGCCCTACCGCGCCACCTCTCGCAGCTATCGACTCACCTCGGTGCCCGTCTGCTACATGTCTCCACTGACATGGTATTCGATGGGCATTCCGCCGAGCCTTACCGCTCCACCGACATGCCCTGCCCGACCAATCTTTACGGGCAGACAAAGCTAATGGCCGAACGAGCAGTGCTTGAGCACAACCCAGAAGACCCCGTCGTCCTACGCATCCCCATCCTGATGGGCAACAGTATCAACGGCCAACGCAGCGCACATGAAAAACTCCTCGCCGCCGTCGCACGCGGCGAACAGCCCAAGCTCTTTTGTGACGAAATTCGCCAGCCTTGCTCCGCCTCCAACGTCGCCGAAGTGCTGCTCGAACTCACCGAGCGGCGCGACCTACACGGCATTTTCCATTGGGCAGGCGCGGAAACCATGAGCCGCTTCGAAATGGGGCAACGCATCCTTCAGCATTTCGACCTGCCGCTCAATAGTGTGCAATCCGTGTGTAAAAACGACAATCCAGAGTTTGCCAACCGCCCAAGTAACCTGACCTTCAATCTACATCCGATCGTCAGTAAGCTTAAAACAAAGCCCGCAACTTTCGAAGAGCAACTCGAAGAGCTCACCCACGTCGAACCGCTGCGCTCAGCCGATCACTAGCCCCTACCAACTGTGCCGCTCATCATTCTACCCAACGCCTTTGGCGACGCCGCGACCAATATGGCCATCGATGCTTCGCTGCTCTACACCCTACCAGTAGGTATTGCCGCCTTTCGTCACTACGGATGGACCGAGCCAGCCATCACCTTCGGCTACACTCAACGCAGCGCGGAGGTGAGAGCTGCCTTCCCCGAAGATCTGCAACTCTGCCGACGACTCACCGGCGGCGGCATCGTCGATCACCGCAACGACTGGACCTACGCCCTCGCACTGCAAACCGACTTGCCCGCGGCGCATGCACCTGCCACTGAGCTTTACGCCACCATCCATCGCTGCATACAGCTGGCGCTCCAAGCACAGTCTGTCACAGCCGAACTCGCGCCGTGCCCACGCCAATGCGACAAAACACCCGCCGCGCTCGACGCCCCCGAGCAGTGCTTCCTGCAACCCACCGCTAACGACGTAACCCACCCCGACGGCACAAAAATCGCCGGCGCCGCGATGAAACGCGCGCGCGAAGGCCTACTCGTGCAAGGCTCAATCGACCGTGGCGCACTGCCCGACGATTTCGATTACCACACCTTCGCCGAGGCCTTCCAACACGCCCTCGCCAGCCAACTCGTGATCCCCATCGGCACCAGCGAAGATCTACGCACCCTATTCAACAGCCCTCGCATTCAACAAGAGCGCGAACGATTTGAAAGTGAAGCGTGGATCAATCGGCGCTAAATCGCATACGCCGCGGGAGCGCAAATGAGTGACTCCTAGCAGCATGAGCCCAGCTGACTGATTCAGCGCGTTGCGCCCTCCGCGCCGAAGACGGCATTATTCGCGCACTGAAATCAGACCACGCTCAGATTTTAAAACAGATGCTCATCACTGAGATTGATCAGGCTAAACATCAGCTTTGCTTTAACACGACCATCTTGCAGCACCTTTGCCTTAAACTTAAACAACGGCCCCAGTCGCTCGATAAAGTCGACCTCCGCAAACACTTCACGCTGAGGCTTCACGATGCCCATATATTTGGCATAAGCGACCTTGCTGACCACACCTAATGCGTGACCTTTCGTTTGCTCACTATCGTAGTTCTCTACTGGCGCATAGTATTTGGTAATTAAGGCACCAGCGGACTGCGTGCAGAGCTCTTGCAACATCGCCCCCGGCACAACTGGAGCACCGGGAAAGTGGCCAGCCAAATACGCTTCATCGCCGCGATGCACCTTCACCCCCGTCACAGTGTGGGCAGTCAGGACATCGATACGATCGACCATTAAATAGGGCTCACGATGGTGCAGTAGCACCTTAATTTCATCTCGATTCATCATCGTTTAATTTCAGGTAGTTTCACAAAAGGTTTAAATCGCACATCGATCGGCTCCGCATAACGCGCCCGCACATCGATCGCCGGATCGAAGCCAAACTGAGGCGACAGTCGGTCCTCCCAACGCAGGTCATCGACCTGCCTCAGTCGCCAGGCCTCATGCGCCACATCCCCGCGATACAGCGAATCGCCGTCGGTCGTATATAAATGATAGCGCTCGACCAGCCAGCGATCCAATGCATCCGCCGCGATCGATGGCCCAACTTCAGACTCCATCGAGAATGAATCGGGCGCAGCAAACGAATAGCGGCCCGCTTGTACGTCTCCCCTCATCTTCCGCACTCGATACGGCAGATGAAAGACGCGCGTGGCAATCAACTGCCCTAAGCGACTGTCGGTATCCAAGGTCAAAAAAAGCACACCAGGCCGCCCTCGATAAGTCACATACGTGCGCAGATTCAGCTCCCACAGCGAAATGAAAGGCAGCGCAGGCGTTACCGGGAAGCGAATGTGCGACATGTAAAAAGGCACGATACTCAACCATGCAGAGCCATCGAACAGATCCAGATCCAGGCCGGAGGGGAGCTGATCCCTAATCGCCTCAAGATCGCATCGAAAGCTCAGGAACTGCACATGTGACCAACGCTGTGCGATCACCCATCGATTCGATTGAATTTGATTAGAAGGCTTCATAGTTTTTATGCATCAGTTCAGACCGGAATTCATTACAACTTTTATCCAAATAAAACACTAAAAATCGACAACTCGCTAACAACTGTGAATAAGTTCTCCGTTTTAACTTTTACAGCCAGCAGGAGGTTGCCAGTATTACCGCTTCATGTCCGAAAAAGACCGCGAATTCGTCCACCTTCACGTCCACACTGACCACAGTCTGTTGGATGGTTGCTCGCGGACGGATAAGCTCTGCTCGCGTGCCGCGGAGCTGGGGATGAAGGCCCTGTCGATCACCGACCACGGCGTGCTCTACGGCCTGACCAGCTTTTTCAAGCAAGCGGAGAAGCACGGCATCAAGCCTCTGCTTGGTTGTGAAGTCTATCTCATCTACGAACAAGAGCTCGCCACGGTCAACGAACTGCGCGCCAAGCAAAAGTCCCACCACATGGGCTTGCTCGCGCGTAATTTCATTGGCTATCAGAATCTTTGCAAAATCGTCTCGCAAGCGCACACCGAAGGTTTCTACCGCAACCCACGCACCGACATGAAGACCCTCGCCCAATACAGCGAAGGGCTGATCGGGTTTTCCGGCTGCTTGGCGGGGGTCATCCCGCAATTCCTATTGAAGGACGAATACGACAACGCGCGCGACGCGGCGGCCCAGTTTGTCGATATTTTTGGCAAGGAGTTCTTCATCATCGAGATCATGGATCACGGCATCGAAGAGCAGCGCCGCATCATCCCTGGCTTGTTAAAGATCGCCGAAGAATTTGACTTGAAAGTCGTCGCCACCAATGACGTGCACTACGTCAATAGCACTGATTGGGAGCCGCACGACTCACTGCTCTGCATTCAGACCGGCGCCAAGGTCAAGGACGAGAAGCGCATGCGCTACGACTCGCACCAGTTTTACCTCAAATCACGCGAGGAGATGGAGCTCGCCTTCAAAGAGGTGCCCGAATCGATCACCAACACCTCGGCTGTCGCCGAAATGTGCGAGGTCAAGTTGCCCTTTGGCGAAGACCATTACCCGATTTACGAACGGCCGATTGAAGTCAACTCCGGCAACGATCACGAAAATTTTGATCGTGTGCTGCACATTTATGAAGTGCAAAAAAACACCATCCTTATCCGCGATGGCCACCAACCGATCACTCTAAGTGAAGCCGAGCGCATCAAGCATAAGACCAATGGGCTCTACCTGTTTGAGCTCTGCAAAGAGGGACTCAAGCAGCGTTATGGCACCGACTACGACGCCTGCCGCGCCGACTGGGAAAATGTCACGGCCGACGACAAGCGTTACTGCGAGCAACTTGAATACGAACTCGCGATCATTACCGGCACCGGCTTCGTTGATTACTTCCTTATCGTATGGGACTTCATCGACTGGGCACGCAAGAAGGACATCCCAGTCGGCCCAGGTCGTGGTTCGGGTGCAGGCTGTATCGTCGCCTACGTGCTCAAGATAACCGACATCGACCCGCTCAGTTTCGGCCTACTGTTTGAGCGTATGCTCAACTTGGAGCGTGTCTCGCCGCCCGATTTCGACGTCGATTTCTGTATGCGCCGGCGTGATCAGGTGGTGAACTATGTACGCGAAAAATACGGCAAAGACCGCGTCGCAAATATCATTACCTTCGGCACCTTTGGTGCAAAGATGATTGTGCGCGACCTCGCCCGCGTGAATGACCTCGAATACGCCGAGGCCAACAAGATCGCGAAGATGATCCCCGACGAGCTGAATATCACGCTCGACGATTCGGTCATAAAATCTCCAGAGCTCGCCGCAGAGATCACACACAACCCAGTCGCGAAAATTATCATCGAACAGGGTCGCGTGATCGAAGGCATGATTCGCAATACTGGCAAGCACGCTTGCGGTGTCATCATCGCCGACCAAGACATCACGAATCTGGTTCCAGTGACTCTACAGGAAGGCGACTTGACCACGCAGTATCCGAAGGGGCCCAGCGAGGACCTCGGATTACTGAAGATGGATTTCTTGGGCCTAAAAACCCTAACCGTGATTGATGATGCACAGACCAATGTGCGCAACACCCGCCAGCAACCCGAATTCAACATCGAGACCACTCCGCTCGATGACCAAGCGACTTTCGACCTGCTCAACAGTGGCCGCACCACCGCCGTCTTCCAGCTAGAGTCCGGCGGCATGCAGCAACTCTGTCGACAGATTGGCCTAAGTTCTTTCGAAGAAATCATCGCGTTGATCGCGCTCTATCGACCGGGGCCAATGCAGTTCATCCCTCAATTTATTGAGGGCAAGAAAGACCCGTCCACGGTGCAGATCCCGCATCCACTGCTTAAAGATTTGGTGGAGGAAACTTACGGTGTCTTAGTTTATCAGGAACAGGTCATGCAGTCCGCACAGATCATCGCCGGCTACACGCTTGGCGGCGCGGATATTCTTCGCCGCGCGATGGGTAAGAAGATTAAGTCCGTGATGGACGCGCAGAAGCAGGTGTTCATCGACGGTGCACGCAAGACCAACAAGATCGACGCTAAAACGGCCACTTCGATTTTTGCGTTGCTGGAAAAATTTGCGCAATACGGCTTCAACAAATCGCACTCCGCCGCGTATGCGATGCTCAGCTATCGCACCGCCTATCTAAAAGCGAACTACCCGATCGAGTTCATGGCCGCCGTGCTCACTTCCGAGCAAGGCAACTCCGATAAGATCTCGAATATCCTGGCAGAGTGTAATGCGATGGACGTGCCGGTGCTCAGCCCCGACATCAACGACTCAGGCAGCGACTTCACGCCAATCATCGAAGGCGACTGGGGCAGCATCCGCTTCGGCATGGCGGCGATGAAAGGCGTGGGCGAAGGCGCTTCCATCGTGATCATCAACGAACGCGACGCCAACGGCGATTACGAGGACTTCACCGACTTCATCATTCGCTCAGCCGACAAAGCCGTGAACCGACGTGTGATCGAAGCACTGGTCAAAACCGGCGGCTTCGACTCTTTCGGCGAAGACCGTGCCACCCTGCTCGACTGCCTCGACTCCGAACTAGCCGAAGCCGAGAGCACCCGGCGCGACCGCGAAGCCGGGCAAAGCTCGCTGTTCGATATGATGGGCGGCGATGACAGCGCGGACGATCGGCAAAACAGCGGCCCGTCGCGTAAGACCGTGCCGCCGATGCCGATGACCGAAAAGCTACGCTACGAGAAAGAGCTGCTCGGCTTCTACATTTCGGGGCACCCGATGGATGCCTACGCCGGCCTCGACACCGTGATCGACACGTTCGCCAAGCCAGAAGACCTAGGGAATTTTGACGATCGCACGACCTACCGACTCGGTGGCATCATCAGTAATTTACAGATCAAATACACCCGCAAAGACAGTCGCCAGATGGCCGTCTTCAATCTCGCAACCGCCACGCACAGTTACGAGATGATCATGTTCCCTGACCCGTATGAGAAAAACGGCTCCCGTCTGGAAGACGGCAAACTGGCGCTGATCCACGGCCAGATCAGTCGACGCAACGGCGAGATGAGCCTCACCGCCCACGAAGTATTCGATCTCGAGCAATCGATCCCACGCATCATTCAGCGCATCAACTTCATCCTGCACCCTCACGAAAAAAACGCCACGGACTTCATCGATAAATTCCGCGAGATGATTGATATTGAATACGGCTCCACTCGCGTGAATCTGAGCTTTCTGATCGACCATCAAATCGTCGAGACTGAGACCGCGCAGTCGCTCACCTTCACGATCACTGGCACCAATTATAAAGAGCTACGTCGCCACCCCGCACTGGCTGGCGTGCGCATACAATCGATCGCCGTGCAAGCGATCGACGACCGCCGCCCATGGGAGCGCGGCAAGAAGAAGTTTTAGGCTAACATCACGCCGCAGTGAATAGCGAACAACTCTGGGCCATTCAACTGATCTACCACAGGCTCCTGTGCGGATTCGCTCACCGGCTCTGCGTTTTTTTGCGAATGGAACATAAGTCTCGCACTCAGATGCTGGCTTGAAATGATTTTACGCAACGTGACGAATCCTAACATCCGAATCATTTTTCAAGACATCGATGGCTGCCTCAATCCGGCAGACGGCGAGGCCTTTGGAGTCACTGAAGACTGGGAGCCATCGAACAATCAGATCTCGATGCTGGAAGCGATTAACACCGCACTGGAGCAGTCCTCGGTCGAACATTTCGTAATTAACACAGGCCGCCCTTGGGGCCTGGTGCGCAACCTCGCCAAACATTTCACGTCGCCAAAGGTGCGCTACTTTCTGGTGGAACATGCCTGTGCGCTCTATGATCGGCAGCGCGGCACCTACCTCAACTGCGAACAAATGGCGGCGGCCAACGGCTTGGATAATTTGCTTACTCGCTATCAAAATCTAGCGCATATCCAAATCCTTTTCGACTGGTATCGAGACCATGGAATGGCGCTGCTCGAAGCACACTACCAGACTCCACTCCCACCAGTAGATAAACAAGCCAACCTGTCTTTCCGAATTCCGAGCGGTGTCGATGGCGAGGCATTACTAAAACATATCGAATCGATCGCCCGCGCCCAGCTCGCTCCAGCGCACATCGAGCCTTTGCTGTTTTTACGATCAGACAACTACATCGACATTTTGCCGGGAATCCATAAACTGGACGGTATTCACCTACTAACCGCACACCTGCAGCTCGACCTCGACCACGCCCTAGCAGTCGGAGATTATCTCAATGACATTCCCGTCTTTGAGGCTTTCCACCAAGTCCTCTGCCCCGCCAACGCGCATCCACAAATCCAAGCGCTCACTCGTGCCAAAGGTGACTCCGGAGAAGTTTCCGAGCAGGCCTACGGCCTCGCTACTCTCAACTTGCTGCGCGGGATACCGGCCATTTATAAATCGTAAGGGAAGCCGCCCGTCTTCAATAGGTTTATCCTGACAGGTCGATGGCTTGATAGCCTTGTCATTCAGCACGCACCGTCCAAGTTCTTCATACATGTCCAATCGTCAGCAGATCTTCGCCAGCCTTAAGGAAAAGCGCATGCAATCCGAGTTTTGGGTCAATAGCTTATTGTATACCTGTCTCGGGGGCGCCTTTCTGCCGATCACACTTTGGGTCGCCGCATCCGCGAATGAGCAGAGTCGTATCCTACACGCCTTGATCGTACTGGCCATGGCGATCTTTTTGCTCGTCCTCTATAATCGGATAAAAGTCGAAGAACCACTCACTCTCAACAAGAGCGCCCGTAACACACTGGTGGCATCCTATGCGCTATTATCACTCTGTGTTATTTTGCGCCAAGCAATTCAGCCCTCGTCTGAGCTGTACTACCTGATCAGCTCACTAATCGCAATCCCAGCCTATTGCTTCGGCATCGCATCGGTGGTGCTCTTCATCTTCGGCCAAGGCGTGCGCCGCATCACCTATACTGCGACTGGCACGTTCTGCGCGTTCATACTACTAAGCATATTGATGACCCCGCTCGACTGGCCGCTACGCACCCTCGCGGGTAAATGGAGCGGCATGGCACTGAGTGCGGTAGGCAAGACAGTCGAACTCGGTGTGCAAGGCAGCACTGCCACGACGCCGTCCCAGCTCATACTCATCGTCAACCAGCACCCGTTTCATGTCGCTTCCGAGTGCAATGGATTCGGCGTCATTTTAACCAGCTTACTCCTCTCAGTGCTATTGGCAATCTACCGCAGACTCGGCCCGATCGACACTGCCTTAAATCTACTCTCAGGCATCACCCTCGGCTTTCTATTTAACACGCTGCGTATTCTGATTATCGTGCTGTTAGCGCCATCAATGATGGATCACTACCACCTGATGCACGAAATCGTCGGCACCATTACCTACTGGAGCTGCTTGATACTTACTTGGATTCTACTCAACGGCCCGGTGGATGATGAGCCCAGAGACAAACCATTCAATCCAGCGGACGCTCACAGCTAGAGCACTGCCGGTTGATCGAGATCACCGTCTTTGCGACGCGCTGACACGCCAATTAAAGTGATCAGCAAACACGCATTTGCCATTTTCGCGTTTCAGTCTATCTTTTTTATTATGATGAAGCCATTCCGACTCACCATCGTCCTGCTGGTTCCAGCATTGCTATGGAGTGCCAACTCGAAAATCGAAGTAGGCCAGAGCCTCGAACACACCATCGCAACGCTCGGCAACCCGATCGGAATTATCGAACTCCGAGATAAAACCCTGCTACTCTATCCACAAGGCGAAGTCACCCTCCGTGACGAGAAGATATCGGACATCGACCTAATGAGTGATGCACAATTTGCCGCCGATCAAGAGCGCTTACGTCTCGAACGTGAAGACTGGCTCATCCAACAAGAAAAGCGCTCTGCCGCACGGCTCAAACAAGCTAAAGACCTAAAAGCCTATAAAAGACAAAGCAGCACCTTCGCTGCGCTGCCCGCCAAAGATCGGGTGGATTATTGGCGCAGTTTTCAGATTCGTTTCCCTGAGTTAGATGTCGCAGATGAAATCGCCCGCGCACTGGAGGGCTACGAAATCGAACTGACCGAGCTGCAGAACCAACAAAAAATTGCCGAACTTGAGACCCGCGTTGCTCTCGCCGAGCAGCAAGCCGCAGCCGCACGCCTCGAAACCGAAAAACTACGCAATGAAACCGCAGCACGCAGTCGCTCAAACTTTGGGCTACGCAGCTATACTACCCCGTATAATAATTATTATTATCGCCCTCCCACGATCACCATCTATCCGAACAAAAATAAAGTCACCCACTACAATCACAACAATTTGGATCACTGGAAATGGAATAAGCATACGTTGCCCAATCAACGCTCCGAAAGCACTGCCGAACGCATCTCACGCATTCTGAATACGAAGTAGTGGTCAATACAACGTAGCCCGACAGGATGCCGCAAATATCGCGGGATAAACCCGCTAGCCAGTGTAGTGACTGGCTTTATGCCAGGATTGAACACAACAAACTCTACTTAAAACGGCTGCGAATTGTCCATCCCGACTAGGTCGGGGCGATTGGTGTCTTTATTGAAGCGCATTGAGAGCAACTTCGATACACCCTTCTCTGGCATCGTGACACCGAATACCGTATCTGCGTTAGAGATCGTGCGCTTATTGTGCGTGACGATCAAGAACTGAGACTTATCAGTAAAGCCATGCAGCGTCTCACAGAAGCGCCCGATATTGGCATCGTCGAGCGCGGCATCAATCTCATCCAACACACAGAACGGGCTGGGCTTGACCATATAGATCGCAAACAGCAATGCCACCGCAGCCATCGTACGTTGACCACCCGACAGGAGTGTCACGCTTTTTAAACGAGTTCCAGGAGGGCGCGCAATAATATCAATCCCCGACTCCAGTGGATCATCGGAATCAACTAAAATAAGATCAGACTCACCACCACCAGAAATCTTTGCATAGGTGAAGGCAAAATTCTCACGCACTTGATCAAAGGTTTCACGGAATAACTTCTGCGACGTCTCATTGATCTCATCGATGCTTTTGACCAATGCATTTTTCGCATTCCACAGATCTTCACTCTGGTTTTTTAGAAAATCATGCCGTTCCTTCAAATCCGTATATTCACTGATCGCATCGAGATTCACTGGCCCCATATTCGAAATACGGCTCTTCAGCTCAGACACTTCCTCTTCGATCAAGCTCCAATTAGTGCCATCCATCTCGGCAAGTTCTTCTTCAGTCGGATCACGGCGCTCATGCTTCGGCTGTGCGGCGAGCTTGTCGGGGTCATCTAGGTCGTCCAGGTTTACGCGTTTATCAAACTCAACATTACCCTCCCACAGTTCAGCCTTCCAGTCGACGCGTTGCAGGTCGATCTGATACTCCTCCTGTGCGGTGCTTTCGATAAAACCAATCTGCGAGCGCTCTTCGGCGAGGCGGATTTCAAGACGAGTCATCTCTTGATCAAAAGTTCGACCTTCGTTGCGACGCCCAGAAAGGCCGCCATCAATTCCAGCAATCATCGCATCCATTTCTTTAATCGCCGCTCGGTCTTCGGACAACTGCCCGGCGGCCACCTGTAAGGTCTTATCAAGTTCGAGGCTTTTTTCAGATTCCTGAGCACCGCTGCCCTTGAGTTGGCCGATCTGCTCATTGATTGTATCAATTTCCTGATTACGACGGATGATACGATTCTGCAAACTCGCGGTCTCGCGTTGCACTTCTCCGAGCACGCGATCGACAGATTCGAGGCGTTGCTTCTTCTCTGCCAATTCAAGACGGACATCTGCCAACGCTTCGCGCTTTTGGTCGCGAGTCTCACGGGAATGTGCAATCGCATCTTCCAAATCAGTGCCGTTCTGACGCTCCTCAAGCAAGCCTTGCTCCGCTGCGACGAGCTCCTGCTTCGAGTCTTCGAGGTCTTGCACAGAATCACTGTGATGCGCATCGAGTCGCTCAAGCTCTTCCTCACTCTTATGATGCGAGCGAGCATTGTGCTCAACTTTCTGCCCTTGGTTGCGCTCTTCCGCGACAAGCCCAGACACTTCACTGGCGAGTTCGCTCAGGCGTTGCCGCTGCTCCTCAACCGACGCTTCAGCGACAGTGCGCTGATCTTCCAAAGTCGTGGATTGCTGGCGCAAAGTGTTGAGCGCCTTACGCTCGGTGTCGATTTCGCTACGAAGCGTACGAATATCAGATTCGCGCTCAATCACACTGGAGGACTTCTTGCCAGAGGCTCGGCCGCCATGAATCAAACCACGGCAATCAATGATTTCACCATTTTGAGTCGCCACCAACAGGAAGTTAAACTCCGGGTGCGCCTTCCAAAATCGAACGAAGTCCGCAAGGCTTTCGGCAAAATAGCAATTGGTCAGCAAACGTGTGACGGCCTCGCTGAGGTTGGAATCGCGCGCAAGCACGACAGAGGCGGCTGGCACGATTCCGTCTGGCAGCTTCACGCCAGGCAGCTTACTATAGCCCGCCTCAAGGTTGACCTGCAGGCAGGCACGCCCGAGTTGATCGGCATCGAGCTTATCGATCACGGTGAGCGCTTGTTTCGGATCACCGATAAACAAGGCTTCCGCCGCCTGACCAAGTAGAGCTTGCAGAGCACTGGTGTAGGCAGGCTGCACTTTCAGCTCTTTGGAAATAATCGAAACACTGTCTTTCGCCACGAGGTCGCCGAGTTTATCGCCGAGGATCGCCTTCGCACCTTCGCCAAATCCTTCGAACTTGGCCTGCAAGTCCTCAAGCACATTGAGCTGCGCGGTCTTACGTGCAATACCTCGGTCCTGCTCCTGGATCTGTTCCTGCATCGTGCGGAACTGCTGGAGAATCGCCTTTGAGTCGATACGGGCTTTCTCTAGTGCAACCTCACTGAATTGTTGCTCCTCACGACGCTTTGCCAACATCCGTTGAATGTCGGCATGGCCCTTTTCCAGGATCACGACCTCTTCCTTCAACGTCAAAAGCGCCTCGGTCAATGCGGCGTGTTTGACCTGATAAGTCTTTAAATCGACTTCGAGCGTGGTGCAGCGTGAGCGTGCCCGATTGATTCGATTCTCGGCCTGCAGCACAGCTTGCCGGCGCTGTTGCAGTTGCGCCTCCATCTCACCGAGTTGCTCTTGGGAATTGACCAACTCTGAATTGCGATCTCGAAAGATACGATCGGAGTCATCCACCACATCGCTCTGTAACTGTTTATTCTCGGACTCACTTCGCGCACGCGCCGCTAGTTCGTTTTGCTGCGCTTCGAGGCCTTGGATCTCTTTTTGATATTCCGCAATACGCGCTTCCAAGTCCTTGATGCGAATAGCCGAAAACTCGGCCTGATTCTCGGAGTTTTCTTTCTCGGAGCGTAGATTGAACACGCGCTGCTGCAGCTCCTGCATGTTGTCGTACAACTCGGCACGGGCGGTTTTTTGGGCCGCCAGCGCTTCCTCATCGGCAGCCATTGATTCGGTGTGCGTTTCCAGCTTTTTACGCAGCTCATTCGCGCGCACTGCGACCGCATCAATCGAGCCCTTTAAGGCGGTGAAGCGATACGAACTGAAGGCCAAATCCAAGTGAGTCAGGCGGTGCTTAATGCGCTGATAGCGCAACGCCTTACTAGCTTGCCGCTTCAATGAGCCGATTTGACGGCTGACCTCCTCGATCACATCGGTGACACGGGCGAGATTGGCATCGACCAGCGAGAGCTTACTAAGCGCTTCTTTGCGTTGCGCTTTGTAGAGTGTAATACCCGCAGCCTCTTCAAAAATAGTGCGACGCTCGCCGGGATTAGTTGATAAGATCTGATCGATCTGGCCCTGCAGCATGAAGGAGTAAGACACACGGCCCACCCCAGTATTAGCAAACAAGCGCTGAATGTCTTTTAGGCGCGAGACCTTGCCATTGATATAATAATCACTGCCGCCATCACGCGTGACGCGGCGAGCGATCTCGACCTCATTAAAAGCAGTGCCGAGTTCGGCTTCGCAATCGGTAAACGTCAGCGAGACCTCGCAAGTTGGCAGGCCTTTGCGCTTATCGGTGCCCTCAAAGATGACGTCCTGCATGGACGCACCACGCAGCGCTTTCGCACTCTGCTCGCCCAGCACCCAACGAATCGCATCAACAATGTTACTCTTACCACAACCATTCGGACCAACGACGGCAGTGACCCCACGGCGCAGATCGAGACGCGTGCGATCGGCAAAACTCTTAAAGCCACTGATGACGATCTCTTTGAGATACATAAATACTAAATATGGACAGCTAGGGTGGGGTAGAAAAGCCCTAGAAGAATCGCCTAGGGCGGCGCTCGCAACCCTAAAAGATAACAGAGAAACAGTTGCTAGAAGAATAGGATCTAGCCATATTCATTCCTAACATCATTCATCCCCATTTTTATGCCTAAACCTATACAGTGCTCCCGCGACGAATGGCCGATCAAGGCCTATAAAGACCTCAATTTCTTAAATAGTGATGAAGCCCGCAATATTCGGGTGCTGTGCGAAATGACTGAGCCTGGACTACGCTTCGCAGAGGAAAAAATCAAAGATACCATCGTGCTATTTGGCTCGGCCCGGATCATGCCCATCGATGTCGCGCAGGCTAAACTAGAGGAGGTACAGGCCGCTATCGGTGACCCCGACCATCTCAACGCCGCCGAGAAGCGTGCGCTGCACCTCGCGCAAAGCGCAGTGAAAGCCGCGCCTTACTACAAGATGGCAGTCGAACTCGCCGAAGAACTCACCAAATGGTCGATGAGCCTAGCAGAGAAAGATCAACGCCGTTTCATCATCTGCTCTGGCGGCGGCCCGGGCATCATGGAAGCCGCCAATCGCGGCGCGCATAATGTCGGCGGCAAATCGATCGGTCTCGGCATTAGCCTGCCCTTTGAGCAAGGCGTGAACGAATACATCCCCGAGAATCTACAGTTCGAATTCCACTATTTCTTCGTGCGTAAATACTGGTTTGTATTGCTGGCCAAAGCGCTGATCGCCTTCCCCGGTGGATTTGGCACCATGGATGAACTGTTCGAAATACTCACACTGGTGCAGACCGGCAAAGTCACCACAGCACCGCCGATCGTGCTGTTTGGCAGAGATTTTTGGAACAGTGTGGTCAACTTCGAAGCGCTGGTCGAATGGGGCACGATCTCACCGGAAGACTTGGATCTATTTAAGGTGGTCGATACCGTCGAAGAAGCACGCGACACTATTATCGAGCAACTGACGGCGCGATTCTTATCGTAGCTGCTGCTTTAGCGATAGACGCGCTCACCATGCAGTGAGAGCAGCTTTACGCTGACACAAAGTAAGCCATTGAGCGCGAGCCAATAAACAGGACTTTGAAAGATAAAGTCCACAAAGGCATGCCCAAATGCCGTGCTGAGGCCGACCATTAGCATCAGCGCGCATAAGGCATTGCCCGATGCTCGAAACAGTAGATGCCAGACCCAATAGCCAAAGATCATCAGTAATATGCCACAACCCACGATCCCATACTCACAGAGAAACTGCACAACATCATTGTGCGCGTAGTGAAAGACCTTTCGTCCAATCCAGCCACGCTTGGGGTGGTAACGTTGATAGTAAATTTCCGGATAGCTCTTCTGGTACATCGGGAAGATGTAGCGCCATGAGCCTGCGCCCCACCCGAGCCACAACTCCTCTTTTGCCATCTGCCAAGTCACTTTGGTCGTGATCGCTCGCGAGTCTTGGTCAGCCGACTGAATCGTCGCTTCTATATCACCGAAGCGCGTCTCAATGTCCTGAATATCGACGTATTGAAACATCATATAGCCGCCACCGCCCAGCAAGGAGCCAATCAGCAGCGTCAGAAGAATTGAATTGCGCACCGAGTTCGAAAACAGCCAACGCGCAGCGGCCGCGATAAAGAAGCAGGCCATCATCAGGCCACCAAACAGAATCCCGCCCCGCGAAAGCGCCAAACCAATCGACGTATACAAAACTGCCACAAACACAAAAAGTAGCAAGTGCGGCCCGCCAGTCTGCCCACGACGCTCTGCTTGATTGAAATGGTAGAAATAGAGCACGCCACAGGCGCAGATAATCAAGTTCAGATAGGCCACTCCCTCATTTCGATAAAAGAACGTGCCCCAGAAATTAGCGTTCGATGATTTCACCGTCCACAGCACCGCATCTGCGCCGGAGAACTTTTGCAACATCGCCACGATCGCCATCACCACACCACTGATCACCAAAGTCCACAGCAAGAGCACCGCACTGCTGCGCCGACGCACCCCCACCCACAATCCCCAAACTAAAGTAAACGCCGCCGCGAAACTCGATAGTACGCGAAACGCATTCATCGGCACATAGCTAGTATCGACTCCAGCGGGTAGCCAACTCACTGACTCCACTTCCTCGACCCACCAGCCGCCGTCATCCCGCAGCTGCTCCCACGCAGGGTTCACCCCCTGGATGGCAATATAGGCCAGAAAAGCCAGTCCCAGCCAAAAGACCGGAAACTTCAGCAGGCGTTTCACATTTTGTGCATTACCATGCTCACCGTCCGCCCCATTCCACCGCTGCGGCATTGGCACGACTGAGAGTAGCCAGGTCAACAAGCCGCCCGCCAACAAAGTATGTAACGACCAGAGCTGCACACCTGCCAGCCCCCAAGCCGTAAAGGCCAACGTCAGTCCGCCTATAACAACAACCGCCCACTCACGAGGCGCAACAGATGGAGATCCCATAGCAGTGCCCTATGAAAAGCTCGGTTGATAGGCATCGTGCAGACGCAGCAGACCCAACAGCTTGCCGCCCTCTGCCACTACCGGTAACACTGAAATTTGAGAACTACGATCTTCCATCATGCGCACCGCATCGCCCAGGGGCACATTCGGCTGCGTCGAGATCGGCGATTTCGTCATGCAATCCCCCACTTTGAAATTCAGAATATCACCTTCCTGTGAAAGAATGCGGCGAATATCGCCATCGGTTATAATTCCAGCCAAGCCATTCGCCGCATCCACGATGCAAGCCGCACCGAATGGAAACTTCGTCATCCGAATCACCACTTCACGCAGCGTTTCTTCAGCTTGCGCGCAGGCGACTTGATCGGCGACGTGCATCACATCCGCCACTGTCATCAGCAGATTCCGCCCAAGCTGTCCACCTGGATGGAAGGTTGCGAATTCCTCCCTGGTGAAATCACGCGCTTTAACCAACGCCGCCGCCAGGGCATCACCGATCGCCAAGCTCACCGTCGAGCTCGACGTCGGCATCAAATTCAGCGGATCAGCCTCACGCTCGACACTACCATCCAACACCACATCGGCTGCTGCCGCGATTGGAGAGTCCATGTTGCCGACAATCGCAATCACAGGAGACTTAAGTTTTTTAAACATCGGCATCAAGCGCAGCACCTCCGCCGTGCTGCCGCTCTTCGACAATACGATCGTCGGATCACCGGGCTGATACACACCCAGATCACCATGAATAGCTTCAGCCGCATGCAGGAACACTGAAGGGATCCCGCAACTCGATAAAGTCGCCGCCAGCTTCGTGCCGATGTGCCCAGACTTACCGATGCCACAAATCACCAACTTACTGCCGGACTCTAAGATCAAATCCAATGCGCGCTCAAAGGCAGCATCCAAACGCTCTGCCGCGATTTGAATTGCCGCCGCCTCCGCCTGCATTGATTGACGCCCTACCTCGAGTCGACTGAGACCTAAATTACTCATATCACAGAGCTAACCAGTTCCCAACAGAAGGTAAAGCACTTTGCCAAGCACATCTTGCTCGATTCAGCAGCGAGCCCGAAGGTCTGTCGTGATGGCCAAGCCAGTTAGGTTTCTTTTATCAATCAGTTGCGCCAGCATGGCTCTGACTCAAGATTGGTAAACGAGAGTCGATTGATGACCTGTAGTGCATCAGCAACTAACTTCTAATTCCGCCAACCCACCGCTCTTTTGAGGATCATGCCCCAACCCTCGCGTACCACGCCAAGGCCAGCAAGCCTAGGGATAGTGCCCCGCAAGCAATTGACCAACGCTGCAAAACCAAGAACCAGCTCTGCACCCAGGCCCCGAGCGCACCGAAGACAGCGCCACAGGCAAACCCACTAATATGCGCGGCGACATCTACATTGCCATCCCCCACGCCAAACAAGCCCAACAAAGTCAGCCCACCAAACACAGGAATCAACCAACGCGGCAACGACAGCCGATGATCCGGGTCCAAAACGGCCGCCCAAATACCGACTCCCGTCAACAAACCCAACGCGCCAAACACAGCAGTCGAGGCCCCAATCGAGTAATGCACCTCTGGATAATAAACCATAGCATTGAGCACGTTTCCGGCGATACCGCTGAGCAACACTAGCAGCCAACCAGCGCCTGCACCAAAAAAGCGACAGACAAAAAACGCAAACCCCAGGCCCGAAATTAAATTGGAGACCAAGTGCACCACATCTGCGTGCAAGGTCAGCGCAGTCACCGCTCGCCACCACTGCGAACCTTTGACCATGGCCACCGAATCCGCCTGTCCCACCGAGACAATGTCGGCGCGTCCTTGCCACACAAAGCAGCCGATTAATACCGCAGCATACAGAGCAAACGACAGCCAGCCGAAATCAAACTCGTGATACTCAAACCGAGCACCACGGACGCGACCAACCTCCAAGGCCGCCAATGCCTCTAACTCAGCACTAACCGCTGCGTACCGAATCTCCACCACACAAATCACATAGCGCTCACCATGCAGAATCATCCAATACGCATTACCCATGGCCAAAATCGCCAGCCCGGCTTCTCCCGCTTTGACATAATCATCAAACACCGCCACTGCGACGAGCCCCTCATCCGGCTCAAAATCGACTAGACCATTCGGCAACTCCTTACTTTCCATTGCTTTCAAGCTCGCCATATGGGCATTATGCGCTATTCTTCAGCACGCAATCAATCAATTAACGCAACACGTATATGATAAAAAAAATATTCCTATTCCTCGTAATTCTTGCAGTTGCCGCGGTGGCCGCGATTTATTTCCTCGGCTCAAGCGCCTTGAATAAAGGCATTAAGACTGCTGTCGAAAAATTCGGCCCAGAAATCACTCAAACTCCCGTGCGTCTGGATGAGGTGGATCTTTCTATTCTTTCCGGCAATGGCACACTCACCGGCCTCTACGTTGGCAACCCAGATGGCTATAAGAGCGAAAATATCTTCGCCCTCGGCCAAATCGAGGTCGATATTGATACCAGTTCCGTCTTTAGCGATAAGATCATCATTAACAAGATCATCATCAAGAAGCCTGAAATCAGCTATGAAAAGACGCTGATGAGCTCAAACATCAAAGCACTGATGCAAAATATTGATGCTTTCACTGGCAGTGCAGACGAGAACGCGCCCGAATTAGAAGAAGCAGTTCCAGCCGAAGACGGCTCCGCAAAGCAAGTCGTCATTAAGCAACTCGTCATCGAAGACGGCACCGTCTTCGTAGGCCTGATGGGCGCGGGCACGACCGTGCCACTCCCACGCATCGAGATGAATGACATCGGCGAAGACGGCAACAACAAGAGCATGCCAGAAATCATCGACCTCATCATTACCGAAGTGCTCACATCAATCGGCCCCGCTATTGCAGGTACAGGCGACATTGTCGGCGAAGGGGGCAAAGACGTACTCGAACAAGGCGAGGCTGCCCTCGAAAAAGCGACCGACAGCATCAAAGGCTTGTTCGGCAAGTAAGCCCCGCACGACACCCAACGCTTTGACCACAAAAGCGCGGCTCTACGGAGACCGCGCTTTTTTCGTACATCATCGATTAGTGCGAAAAGGAGGGAGGGCGACTCGCCCTCCTTCGCTGCCGTACAGCGTGAATGTGGGCGAGTCGCCCACACTCCTATCGCGGTTATTATACTCGCAGAGTGCAATTGCTCAAACAAGCCCCCGGGCACGGGTCCGTTGCCTCTTAGGTAAAACGGCCTGTCGTTTCAATCGAGACTTCCCCACGAATCGATGATGAACCAAAAAAAGCCCGTCCAATTGGACGGGCTTTTGAAAGTGTATGATGATGATAGGAACTATGCGTCCGTCTCTTCTTTAGCTGGCGCCTCTTTTTTGACTGCCTTCTTCGCTACCGCTTCAGTTACTTCGGCTTCAGGAGCTTCCGCTTCTGTTGCTACCGCTTCAGGAGCTTCCGCTTCGACCTCAGCCGCCTGGTTGGTTGCCTTTTTAGCAGCCTTTTTTGCTGGCTTCTTAGAGTAACCCTCGTCGTTGCCATCGATCAGTTCGATCAATGCCATTTCAGCAGCATCGCCGACACGTTGACCGACTTTGTAGATACGTGTGTAACCACCATTGCGTTCAGTGAACTCGCTGGCACGCTCATCAAACAGCTTAGCAACTGCTTTTTTGTCGCGAACACGAGAGATCGCCAAGCGACGGTAGTGCAACTTACGTGCAGTGTCGTTTGCCGCTTCTGCCTTCTTCGCGAAGGTGATAATCTTCTCGATGAATGGACGAAGCGCCTTGGCTTTAGTCAATGTTGTTTGAATACGACCATGAGTAATGAGTGCAACTGAAAGGTTGCCCATCATGGCGGATAGGTGAGGTCCGGAAACCCCTAGTGAATGTCTTCTTTTGCTGTGACGCATGTTCTAAATTACTTGTGCCTAAAAGGCGGGATTAAAGCTCAGTACCTTTTTCAAGGAGGCGCTCGTCGATTTTCATTCCCAGTGAGAGGCCAAGCTGCTCGAGCTTGTCTTTGATCTCGTTGAGGGACTTCTTACCGAAGTTACGATATTTAAGCATTTCTTGCTCAGATTTCATCGCAAGCTCACCAACTGTGGTGATGTTTGCGTTGTTCAAGCAGTTAGCCGCACGGACAGAAAGTTCGATTTCGTTAACGCTCATGTTGAGCAGCTTACGCAGGCGATTCTGTTCTTCGCTGATTTCCTTGCTTTCGCTTTCGAACTCGATGTCTTCCTTCGATACTTCATCGAAGACGTCCATGTGGTGCTTAACGATTGCAGCGCTCTGCTTGAGGGCATCATCCGGAGTGATACGTCCGTCTGTTGTGATCTCAAGAATGAGCTTGTCGTAATCCATCTCTTGTCCAACACGTGTGTTTTCGACAGAGTATTTTACGAGTTTGACAGGGCTGAAGAGTGAATCGATAGCGATAACGCCGATCGGTTGATCATCCTTCTTGTTGTCATCACCTGCGCAATAACCACGGCCTACACGCACTTCGAGTTCAGCGAGGAAACGCTGTTCTTTGTCGAGTGTGCAGATCACTTGGTCTGGATTGACGACCTGAATGTTGGCGTCGAGTTGAATGTCAGCCGCAGTAACGGGGCCTTCACGGTTAACGTCGATTACGAGGCTCGCGGTTTCACGACCTTCAGAAACGAGGAGAACCTGCTTCAAGTTGAGAACGATGTCGGTAACGTCTTCGACGATACCATCAATGCTCTGGAACTCATGCTGCACACCATCGATCTTGATCGATGAGATGGCTGCACCTTCGATGGAGCTGAGAAGGACACGACGGAGAGAATTCCCAATCGTGTGCCCGTAACCCGTTTCAAACGGCTCAGCCTGGAAAGTGGCAAAAGTGTCGGAAGCAGTTTCTTCGACTTTTACTAGCCGGTTTGGAAGTTCGAATTTTCCTAAGCGCTTTGGCATAATATGCTTTGTTTTAACTGATTACAATGAATTGCTAATGTCTGACCAGAAGGGTCATGGAAGGAGAACTGACTATCGGCTATAGAATTCAACGATGAGCTGAACGTTAATGCTGTTTTCAGTTTCTTCTGTAGACGGAAGACGGTTAATAGCCGCTTTAAGTGCATCCGCGTTGAGTGTAAGCCACTCAGGAACGGTGCGACCTTGGCTTTCTTCCATACTGCGTGTTGCAAGCTGGCGAGATGAGGTGCGCTCACGCACTTCGATTTCGTCGCCTTCCTTGACGATGAAGGAAGCGATGTCTGTCTTCTGGCCGTTCACACAAATGTGACCGTGACCAACAAGCTGACGAGCTCCAGCGCGTGACTTAGCGAAGCCAAGGCGGTAGATTACGCTGTCGAGACGTGTTTCCAAGATCTGGAGGAACACTTCACCGGTAACACCACGAACGCTTTTAGCTTTTTCGAAAGTTAGACGGAATTGTTTTTCCGTAATGCCATACATGAAACGAAGCTTTTGCTTTTCGTTTAGACCGATCGCGTATTCGCTGTATTTACGGCGAAGGCGAGGTCCATGTTGACCAGGAGGGTGTGGCTTACGCTCGAATGCCTTGGTAGGCGCGAAGATAGCCTGACCGAAGCGGCGATTGATGCGAGTTGTTGGTCCAGTGTAACGGGACATAGTTTTATTCCTTAATAGGTTATCTGCAGACTAATTATATATATCTAGGTGGCAGTAGCACCTTAGACACGACGACGTTTAGGAGCACGGCAACCGTTATGAGGGACCGGAGTCACATCAATGATTTCGGTAACAACCATGCCTAAAGATTGAAGCGCACGAACAGCTGAGTCACGTCCCATACCTGGGCCGTTAAGCTTGACGACGACTTCTTTCATGCCGTGCGACATTGCCACACGACCTGCATCTTGCGTGACAACTTGTGCCGCGTATGCAGTTGATTTACGAGAACCACGGAAGTTGCACTTGCCGGCACTAGACCAGGAAATGACATTACCGCGAGGATCGCTGAAAGTAACTTTAGTGTTATTGAAAGTGGCGAGGACATTAACAATACCAACGGTAATGTTTTTGCTGCCCTTGGCACGACGGATTTTAACACCATCGAGATCACTTTTGAGAAGATCTTCAGCAGTTTCTTGTTTTTTCACAGGTGCTTCGGCCTCAGCCTCGACAGCTGCGTCAACAACTACTTTTTCTTCTTCTACAGATTTTGTTTCTTCTTCGCTCATAGGAAAAATGGTCTTAGGTTACTTACGGACTGGCTTGACCGCGCCCTTGCGTGTGCGGGCATTTGTTTTAGTGCGTTGGCCACGAACCGGAAGTCCGCGCATGTGGCGAACGCCACGATAGCTGCGGATGGCCGAAAGGCGCTTCAAGTTGGCAGTGCGCTCACGACGGAGATCACCTTCAACGATGTATTGTTTTTCCGCAACCAAAGATGCGAGCTGATTGAGCTCCTCTTCGCTTAGATCACCGGCACGGCGATCAGCATCGAAACCAGACACTTCGACAATTGCCTTAGCGCGTGTTGGCCCAATGCCATAGATGTAACGAAGCGAGTACTCTAGCTTCTTGTTTGCGGGGATATCGACTCCAAGTATACGTGGCATGATAAAAGATGTTATATAACCCGCGTGATTGCGGGAAAGCGGTGATAAATAGCAGTTAAGTTAAGTTTGAAAAGTTAATTCTTCGGAATTGTTAAGATTTCCGGATCTGCCCCAGTGACGAGGACAGTGTGTTCGAAGTGGGCTGATGGCTTGCGATCGCGCGTTACAGCGGTCCAACCATCATCAAGCATCTCGATTGCAGCGCCACCAAGATTGATCATCGGCTCGATTGCGAGCGCCATACCAGGCTTGAGTAATGCACCGCTTCCGCGACGACCATAGTTCGGAATCTGCGGTGCTTCATGCATCGTAGCGCCTACCCCATGTCCTACAAACTCGCGAACGATACCGTAGTTGTGACGCTTAATAAAGCGCTGCACAGCATTGGAAATATCACCCACCCGATTGCCAGCCCGTGCAAAAGTAATTGCATAGTCTAGTGCTTCGCGTGTGGCGTTAATGAGTGCTTGGTTCTCATCCACAATTGGTGGAATCAAAACCGTGCGTGCATTATCGCCAATAAATCCGCGGTAACGAACTACTACATCGATGGAAACAACGTCGCCACCCTGAATGGCGCGGCGCATGTTACCAATACCATGCACGATTTCTTCATTAACAGAAATGCAGGTATAAGCAGGGAAGACGTGTTCGCCGTTACGGTAATTGTAACAAGCGCTTTCAGCCCCCAATGCCTCGATGGCCTTGCGGCCAAGTTGATCGAGATCGTAGGTAGTCATCCCCTCGCCTACTGCATCGACCAACTGCTTTAAAACAGTTGCTGCGATTTGGCAGGCTTCGCGAATCGATTGGATTTCTTCGTCGGAACGAATCGTTTTCATCGGTTTGCAGTACGGGGATTATTCAAAGAACAGGAAAAAGGAACGGAGAGGCAACTGAAACGGATGCATCTTCGGAGGTCAGTCGATCGACTGATGCTTAACTTAAGTTAAGAAAGAAGGATACAATCCCGAGGACAAAGAGTGCCACCGCGATAAACAAGAGCGGACGCCAAGCGGTCCAGAAATCTTGTATGCCAGCGGAGTCAACGAGTTGCTTGTTACGTGCAGCAGAACGACCGCGAATCTTGCCCTTCTTGAGGAATCCATCGTAATGGCGCTGCAACAAGTAAGTTTCGATTTGACGCATGGTATCAAGCAAGACACCGACCGTAATTAGCATTCCAGTGCCACCAAAGAACACGGCAACTGAGAACGGCACATTGTAAGTGAAGAGCAGGATATCAGGAAACAGCGCGATCACAGTCAGAGACAAAGCCCCGAATAGTGTGAGGCGAGTCATGATATAATCTAAGAACTGAGCAGTAGGCTCACCTGGACGAACGCCAGGAATGTAACCGCCATTCTTCTTCAGATCGTCAGCGATCTGTACTGGTTTGAACATCATCGAGACCCAGAAGTAACTGAATACGAAAATCAACAAGCCGAATACTAGGTAGTAAGCCACCTCACCGCGACCGAGCGAATCAGCGACGTCGTTGAAGAAGCGCATCCCAGTGGCAGTGCCCAAATAGCTAAGGATCTGAGTCGGAAACATCAGTATCGCAGAGGCAAAGATGACGGGCATAACACCTGCATAGTTGACCTTGAGCGGCAAGAACGAGCTCTGCCCGCCGTAGACCTTACGGCCAACAACACGCTTTGCATACTGAACCGGTATCTTGCGCTGCGCTTGAGTAATCGCTACGAGACCAGCAGTCACGGCAAACAGTAGAAACAGCATCAACACACCTTCCGGCACGCCAAGTGCCGCACTTTCAGAACCAACCGGCGCAACGAACATCTGATAAGCAGATGCGACCGCAGCGGGAAGGCCAGAAATAATACTGATCGTAATCAACAACGAGATACCGTTGCCGATGCCCTTTTCAGTAATCTGCTCACCGAGCCAAACCATGATCATGGAACCCGCAGTTAAGAAGATCGTGCCGGTGATTAGGAACTGAACCTTACCTGCAATGACGACATCACCATATTCCGCGGGGCTAAAGCCTTGGCCAATAATGCTGCCCGGATTGGTGCTGAGCGCAACCAACAGGAGCAGACCTTGAACCACACAGATCCCGAGAGTCAAGTAGCGCGTGTATTGATTGATCTTCTGACGTCCTACGTCCCCCTCTTGTTGCAAACGCGCAATAACGGGGAAAACAGCGCCGACCAATTGCATAATGATCGAAGCACTGATGTAAGGCATGATACCAAGAGCGAAGACAGCACCATTCAGGAGCGCTCCACCAGTAAACATGTTGTAGAGACCGACAAGACCGCCACTAGCTGATGCCTGATCCGCCATAAACTCGCGGATTGGGCCAACATTCATCCCAGGTAGCGGGATATTAGCCCCGACACGTGCGATGAAGAGAAGCGCCAGCGTGAAGAAAATCTTCTGGCGCAACTCTGGGATCTTCAGAGAATTTGTAAAAGCAGAAAGCATGAGTGGTTACTCTAAACGAAGCGATTAAAGGAGTCGGCGATTAAGCCTCTTCCTTCGTTTCAGCTGCAGTACATGCTGCCTCAACGATCTTGCCGCCAGCAGCCTCGATCGCGCTTTTTGCAGACGCGGAAACCTTAGAGACTGTTACCGTATATGCTTTCGACACTTCACCGTCACCAAGCAGCTTTACGCCTTGCTTGTTGTCACGGATAAGACCGGCTGCGATCAAAGTTTCGCGAGAGACAAGGTCTCCTTCGAGCTTTGCGAGCTGGCCAAGGTTGACTAGCTGGTAGCTGACCTTGAAGTTGAAGTTGTTGAAGCCACGACATGGCAGTTTACGATAAAGTGGCATTTGACCACCTTCGAAACCGATACGGATACCACCACCAGAACGGGATTTTTGACCGTTATGGCCGCGCCCTGCTGTTTTACCGTGTCCACTACCTTCACCACGTCCAAGACGCTTAGTAGGATGGGTTGCCCCTTTAATTGTAGGAATGTTTTCGAGATTCATTATAATAATCCTTATGCTTCAGCTTTATCACCAAAGCGGACGTTTTTAATTTCCTCGTTCGAACGTAGCTGCACGAGTGCTGCCATTGTCGCCTTGACCATTGCAAGGTGATTGTTCGAGCCGAGAGACTTGGAAAGAATGTTCTTGATGCCGACAGACTCGAGAACCGCGCGGCAACCGCCACCTGCGATTACGCCTGTTCCGTCCGATGCCGGGCGAAGAAGAACTTTACCGCCGTCAGCTTCACCCAACACATGGTGTGGGATTGTGTCGCCGCGGAGTTTGATAGTAATCAGGTTCTTTTTGGCTTGTTCTGTGCCTTTACGGATCGCTTCAGGAACTTCCTTAGCTTTGCCGTAACCGACTCCAACTTCACCCTTTTGATTACCTGTGACAACGAGTGCAGAGAAGCTGAAACGGCGACCGCCCTTAACAACTTTTGCACAACGGTTGATGTGAACCACCTTTTCAACGTATTCTGGTGCTTCTTCTGGCTCTTTCTTGTGAGAGAATGATCTATTTTGTCTGCTCATATGGTAACCTTAGAATTGTAGACCACCTTCGCGGGCAGCTTCTGCAAATGATTTAACGCAACCGTGGTAGCGACGACCGGAGCGGTCAAAAACGACAGACTCGATGCCTGCAGCTTTTGCCTTCTCGGCAACTGTCTTACCGAGTGCAAGTGCACTCTCAGCGTTTGCCTTAAGAGTTGAATCTTTAGTAAGCGATGTAACGTAGACCATAGTGTGGCCCTTTACATCATCGATGCATTGCGCATAGATGTGCTTGTTAGAGAATGTGACAGCAAGACGTGGACGTTCGGCAGTGCCGTTGACCTTCTTGCGAATGCGCCATTTGCGCTTCTGTAAAAGAGATTTTTTCTTATCGAGTTTCATGTTATGTATGCCTCAATTAAGCGGATTTCTTACCCTCCTTACGACGGACGTATTTGCCGACGATGTGGACACCCTTGCCCTTATAAGGCTCGGCTGGGTAGTAATTAAAGATAGTCGCTGTGATTTCGCCAACCATGTGCTTATCAGCACCTTCGATTGTTAGCTTTGTATTTTCAGCGATTTTAACGGTGATACCTTCTGGGATAGTCAGGAGGCACGGGTGGGAGTAACCAAGTGCAAGGTCAAGAACGTTGCCAGTAAGGACAGCACGGAAGCCGACCCCCTTAAGAACGATCTCTTTCTTGTAGCCTTCAACAACGCCAATCACCATGTTATTGATGATGGAACGGACAGTGCCGAACATTGCTTTAGCATGACGACTGCTATCAGCAGGAGTCACTTTGATTACGCCGTCAGACAACTCGATGTTCGTAGAACGATCGAAAGTCTTTTCGAGTTTCCCCTTAGGGCCTTCAACGCGGATCGTGTGACCGTCAATAGTCACAGATGCCTTATCAAGGACGGGGATAGGAAGTTTACCAATTCTGCTCATTATAGTAGTCTCAGTATTACCAAACTTTGCAGAGCACTTCACCGCCAACACCCAACTCACGGGCATCACGGGCGCGCACTACGCCTTTGGAAGTTGTAAGGATTGCAACACCCAGTCCACCGAGAACACGTGGGATCTCAGTTGCGCCGTAATAGAGGCGACGACCTGGCTTACTGTGACGCTCGATGCCAGTGATGGCTGGAGTTTTACCAACGAACTTCAGAGTCAGTTCGATGGTCTTAAAACCGCGTGCATCTTTGCCTTCCGTGAAATCACGGATGTAGCCTTCTTGCTTAAGGATCGCTGCAATAGCGGCGCGCATTTTGGAGTACTGCGTGATGCAGACATCCTTGCGACCGGTACTACCGTTGCGGATGATGGTGAGGAAATCACCGATTGTATCGTGAACTGCCATAGTCTAACTAATGGGTTTTCAGTGGGTGTATTGTGCCTTGGTGGATTACCAAGATGATTTTGTCACACCAGGAATCTTACCTTGTGTGGCAAGTTCGCGGAATGTGAGACGAGAGAGACCGAACTTACCGATGAAAGCACGTGGGCGACCGGTGACGGAGCAACGGTTACGAGCACGGATCGGAGAGCTGTTCTTAGGAAGCTTAGTGAGCTTTGCTTGTGCCTTGTAGAACTCCTCATCTGGAGTTTCAGGGTTCGCAAGGATTGCTTTAAGACTTGCACGCTTAGCTGCGAACTTCTCGATGAGACGGACGCGCTTAAGGTTACGTTGGATTGCTGATTTTTTAGCCATGAGAAATTCTTTCTGTTATGCTTTAGCGGATGCGGCAGCTGCTTCTTCTTCGGCAACTTCAGCGCTTGTTTTACGGAACGGCATGCCGAAGAGGGCGAGAAGCTCGCGACCTTCTTCGTCATTTTTTGCGCTCGTGTTGATGCAGATATCCATACCAATAGTCGCTGTAGTGCCATCAGAACTAATTTCAGGGAAGATCGAGTGATCGGAGACACCTAGAGTGTAGTTGCCTTGACCGTCGAGCTTTGCAGGAACGCCACGAAAGTCACGAATCGCTGGAAGCGAGATTTGGATGAGACGGTTAAGGAACTCATACATGGCACGGCCACGGAGTGTTACTTTAACGCCAATCGGCTGACCTTCACGAAGCTTGAAGTTCGAGATACTTAGCTTTGCTTTAGTGGTCACAGGACGTTGAGCAGCGATCTTACCGATCTCCTGGTTCACGTAAAGGATGTGGTTCTTGTCATCAGTCGCGCTGAAGCCCGAATTGATGACGATCTTTTTGATCGAAGGAACCTGGTGCTTATTCGCGTAACCGAACTTTTTTGTAAGCTCAGGAACGACTTTTTCGGCGTATTGTGTTTTAAGTGCTGGTATTTGCATCGGAGTTAAGCCGGATTTCTAGCCCGGCTATGTTTTGAATGGATTGACGATGTGATTTTGGAAAAGTGCGTGAAAATGAGTAAATTACTCATCCTGGCAAGCTTCCTTTTACTTAGTCTTGGCGTCGAACTTCTCAGCCAACACTACATTCGAGTAGTGAATCGGAGTTTCGCGTTCGACAGAACCGCCTTCGGGGTTCTCTTGAGACTTTGGCAGGAATTTAGTGATAAGACTGACGCCCTCGATCACGACGGACTGGCCAGACTTAACTGACAACACCTTACCGCGCTTGCCCTTGTGGGAGCCTGAGATGACGACGACTTCTTGTTCGCGTTTAATTGTTTTAGCCATGATTAAAGGACCTCCGGTGCTAGAGAGATGATTTTCATGTATTTGGCACGGAGCTCACGAGCAACCGGTCCGAAAATACGTGTGCCCTTGGGGTTACCATCGGGCGTAAGAATAACAACTGCATTGTTATCAAAGCGAAGGTAGCTACCATCGCCGCGGCGAATTGGAGCTTTTGTGCGCACTACTACAGCACGAACAACTTCACCCTTTTTAACGGACGAGTCTGTGGATGCGACCTTGATATTGCAGACGATTACGTCTCCAACGTCAGCTGTGCGCTTGTTTTGACCTAGACGACGGATCATTTCCGCTTCCTTGGCACCTGTGTTATCCGCGATAAAAACGCGGCTGTTCATCTGAATCATATCTAAATCTCCGTTATACGGTTAAAAGTAATAAACTTAGAGCTTATGCTTCGTCGCCAACCTTCGGTGCTCTTTCGAGAACCTTAGTTACGCGCCAGCGTTTGAGCTTACTAAGAGGACGAGTTTCCATGATCTCAACCTTGTCACCAAGGAAGCAGTCATTTGTTTCGTCGTGTACGTGAACCACTGTCTTACGCTTAATTTCCTTACGGTAAAGCGGGTGTGGGATCTTGTAGAGGTAAGTGACTTTGATTGTCTTGTCACCGGAACGGCTAGTAACGGTGCCAATCAGGGACTTACGGGAATTGCGTGTTGCTTCCATAATAATAGTCGTCTGTTGAGATTAAGCAGAGGCCGCAGCCAACTTTTTCTCTTTAAGAATAGTTTCGAGGCGTGCGATTTCGCGGCGCAGCTCGGTGAATTCGTGCGGGCGTTCGACCTGACCAGTCTGCTTGCGCAGGCGGAGGTGGACGTGTGCATCGTGCGTGTCGCGTAGTTTCTTTTCGATTTCTACTTCGGACATTTCGCGGATATCTTTTGTGGTGCTCATATTAAATGATTCCTTTGGTAATGTTGGTTACGCTTAGTATTCTTCGCGAGTCACGAAGCGGCAGTGGAACGGAAGCTTGGTGTCAGCCAGGCGGAGTGCTTCTTGAGCAGCAGTCTGTGTGCAGCCTGCGATTTCGAAAAGCATTGTGCCGGGGCGGATCACAGCGACCCACTTTTCAACAGAACCCTTACCTTTACCCATACGAGTTTCAGCTGGCTTCTTTGTTACCGGTTTATGTGGAAAAACGCGGATCCAAACTTTACCCTTACGCTTGAGGCTACGTGTCATAGCGACACGAGCAGCTTCAATTTGTTGGGAAGTCATGCGACCACGAGTGAGGGATTGGATACCGAATTCGCCGAAAGCGAGCGCGTTACACGACTGGGCTGTTCCGTAGATGCGGCCAGTGTGAACTTTGCGGTATTTTGTGCGTGATGGAAGATATGCCATGGTTCGCTCAGTTTAAATGATTAAATATGTCTTAAGTGACGTGTGAATTAAGCTTCGCCTTCCTCAGGAAGACAGATCCAGCATTTCACGCCGATGAGACCATAGACCGTGCTTGCTTCGCTGAAGCCATAGTTGATATTAGCGCGAAGTGTCTGAAGAGGCACCTTACCTTGGTGTTGACGCTCTGTACGAGCGATATCAGCACCACCGAGACGACCACCACACTGAATACGGATACCTTCCGCGCCCATTGCCATTGTAGTCTGAACAGCGCGCTTCATCGCACGGCGGAAAGCGATACGACGCTCCAGTTGAAGGGCGACGTTCTCTGCTACTAGTTGAGCGGAGAGGTCCGGGCGTTTCACTTCCTGGATGTCGAGCATGATCTCCTTTTTGACGACCTTGTTCAGGCCATCCTTCAGTTTGTCGAGCTCTGCACCTTTACGGCCGATGACAACACCAGGACGCGCAGTGAATATCTTCACACGAATACGGCCAGAGGCACGCTCGATAAAGATACGAGGCACAGATGCGTAACGCAGATTGCTCGTTAGAAATTTACGAATTTCGTAGTCTTCTTTAATGAAGCCTGGAAATTCTTGCTTAGATGCATACCAGCGTGAATCCCAGTCGCGGGTTACTGCAAGGCGGAAGCCGGTTGGATGAACTTTCTGTCCCATAATAAAATCGGTGTCGTGTTAACTTAGGCTTCGTCTGTAAGGACGATACGGATGTTGCTTGTGGCCTTTTTGTAAGGATGCGCGGAACCGCGAGCTGCGGGGCGAAAACGCTTAAACGTAGGACCTTGCTCAACGACTGCAGACTCAATAGTGAGTGCATCCGATGATAGGTTGTTATTGTTTTCCGCGTTGGCGATTGCCGACTGAAGCGTTTTGCTGACGAGACGAGCTGACTTGCGCGGAATAAAGCGCAAGATTTCGACTGCTTCGGCAGCATTACGGCCTTGGATGGCACGGGTGATATCGCGCACCTTGCGGGGCGACATACGGGCGTATTTGGTATAGGCTTGGACCTGCATGAGATTCAGCTGTTTTGAAGTGTTTTTACGCGGGCAATGTCTCCCGCTTGAATGGTGGAGTCGTCGACCAGCTCAAGAATAAGTGCTGCGGAGCGGTCGCTTCTAGATTCGATAATAATCAATTCGCCGATCGATAGTGCACCGCGTGATACGCGGCATACCATTCCGAGGCGCATGCCTTGCTCTAGTCCGCCGTCAAGAATGACGACGTCTGCGGCAAGGGCAGGAACCACTGTCGAGACAGTGGCTGCGTTCGGGCTGTAGATCGACTCTTTGACGAAAGCGGGAACTTCCGCACGCACAACGCTACCGGCAACCAGTGCTCCGAAAAGGAACAGGCTAGCGAGCTTTGAGTGGCGTTGTGCGGACAAAAGGTGCATTACGTAATAAGAGGTTTACTTATTTACTGGCGGCCTGGTGGCCCTTGAACGTGCGAGTTGGCGAGAACTCACCAAGCTTGTGGCCAACCATATTCTCAGTCACATAAACGGGCAGAAAGCTGCGACCATTGTGGACGTTGAGGTTGAGACCGACGAAGTCAGGAGTGATCGTCGAACGACGAGACCAAGTTTGGATCGGCTTGCGATCGTTGCTGGCCTGAGCCACAGTTACCTTTTTGGCAAGATGCGGATCTACAAAGAAACCTTTTTTAATTGAACGAGACATAGCTAAGAGAGTTTACTTTTTTTTCTTGAGCTGACGACCGTTACGGCGAACGAGAATCTGCGAATTAGTTGGATTGGACTTCTTACGTGTCGGGAATCCCTTAGAGAGCTGACCCCAAGGAGACTGTGGGTGACCACCACCAGAAGTGCGGCCTTCACCACCACCCATAGGGTGATCGACAGGATTCATCGCAACACCACGAACGCGAGGGCGACGTCCGAGCCAGCGATTACGACCAGCCTTACCGAGGCTCTGTCCGCTGTGCTCATGATTGCCGACTTCACCGATCGTTGCACGGCAACGAGAGTTGAGAAAACGAATTTCACCGGAAGGCATCTTCACCGTCGCACGATCACCATCAATCGAAACAAGCTGAGCGGATTGACCAGCAGAGCGGGCGATTTGAGCGCCACGGCCTGGGTGCAATTCGATTGCGTGAATCTTAGTTGCTGGCGGGATCACTGCGAGAGGCATACTGAAACCGGGTGAGAACTCGACGCGTTCGCTGGAGTTGATGAGCTTGTCGCCAGCCTTGACACCACGAGGTGCTAGGATGTAGCGCTTTTCACCATCTGCATAAGCGAGGAGAGCAATGTTAGCCGTGCGATTCGGATCATATTCGATTGCCTGCACGTTGGCTGGGATGTCCAGCTTATCGCGACGGAAGTCGATGATACGGTAAGCGCGCTTGTGACCACCACCACGACGACGAGAAGTGATACGGCCGTAGCAATTACGGCCCTTCTTCTTGTGGTTGTAAGTCGTGAGCTGACGCTCAGGCTTTTTCTTGGAGACGTCGGCCTTGTTTCGGATGAGGAAACGAGTGCCCGGAGTCAAAGGTCTGGATTTTACGAGTGCCATGATATTTAGGTCTCTTTCGTCTTAGACGAGTTCGATCTTATCTCCTTCCTTAAGGCTAACAATGGCCTTTTTCAGGCCACCTTTAGTGCCAGGACGACCACCACGGGAGCGGTCTGTCTTAGCTTTAGGCTTTCTGTTAAGAATGTTTACTTTGGTTACTGATACGTTGAATACCTTCTCCACTGCACGAGCGACTTCCTTGCGGTTTGCGCGAGGATTCACTTCGAAAGTGTATTGGTTCAAGTTAGCGGCAAGGTTTGCAGCTTTCTCAGTAACGCGGAATTCGCGTAGAATAGTATTTGCAATAATCATTACTTACTTCCGTTTGCACGAGCGATGATAGTTTCGATGCCCTTAGCGCTCACAATAATGTGGCGGTAGCGGACAACATCGAGAGTGCTGAGGTTACCTGCTTCAGCGAGGGAAAGTCCGTCGATGTTGCGAGCAGCCAGTGCAGCATTAGTTTCAAAAGCATCGTCGATGATCAAAACCTTACCGTGCTTAGGAAGCACAGCGGTAAGAACCTTGTCGAACAGCTTAGTCTTAGGCTCTTTTACTTCGAAAGCCTCGATTACAGAAATACCACCGTCTGTTGCGCGATTAAAAAGCGCACGTCTGAAAGCAAGTGCCTTCATCTTGGTGTTAATCTTTTGTGAGTAGTCGCGTGGCTTTGGTCCGTGCGCAACACCACCATGGCGTTGATGCGGAACGCGGCGTGAACCCTGACGAGCCGTGCCACTGCCCTTTTGACGGAAAAGCTTCTTACCAGAACCGCTCACTTCAGCGCGTGTCTTGGTGCAAGCATTGCCTTGGCGAAGATTCGCCTGGTGGGCGATGACTACCTGACGAAGAGCAGCGATGCCCTTATCGTCGGTGAAAGCGGGAAACGCTGAGAATTCCTTCTCTTCGCTCTTAGTCCCGTCAGCTGTGTATACATTAAGTTTCATCTTAGTATGTCCCTTCGATTACGCCTTATTGGCTTTTGTTTTAATCGCAGTGCGGACGGTGACAAGGCCACCACGTGAGCCAGGAATGCTGCCCTTAACAAGGATCAGATTCTTTTCGGCAATCACTTTAACAACTTCAAGGTTTTGAACAGTGCGCGAAACATCACCCATGTGACCTGGCATTTTCTTACCCTTGATAACGTGGCCGGGCCACTGACACATACCATAAGAACCACCACGACGGTGGAACATGGAACCGTGGGATGCAGGACCACCAGCAAAACCGTAGCGCTTCACAACACCTTGGAAGCCGCGCCCCTTAGTTGTCGCGATGACGTCAATTTTCTGGCCAGCTTCAAAGTGCTCAACTGTCAGCACATCGCCGAGGTTGATTTCAGTGTCACCATTAGTGCGGAACTCACTGAGTTCTGCAACCGGCTCAACTCCAGCTTTTTTGAAGTGTCCAAGAGCTGCCTTAGTCAGGCGGTGCTCCTTTTGCTGACGGAAGCCAATTTGAATGGCGTCGTATCCGTCGATTTCAGTCGACTTGACCTGTGTGACCGGGCAAGGACCTGCTTCGATGACAGTAACAGGAATCAAACGATTTGCATCGTCGAATACCTGCGTCATACCTATCTTTTTACCAAGTAGGGCTATGTTCATAATACTAATAGGCAGGTGGAGCGGAGTGCTCCGTTTGCGAGACCTGCGTTAGTGGTTAAAATAAAATGTGATTTATCGCCTCAGATGGGAAGCGAGCGACGGAAAAAAGAGTTAAATCACAGCCCCGTCAACCCCCTATTTAGAAATAATGCATTTTTATTTCATGCAGTGTACTTTTAACACCCAAAAGCACCAGAGTCCCCCTATATGCCTCCCGCGGCACATAACGAGGTGACGTGACAGGATCAGACTTGGCAGTTTCAAACGCTCATAATCTGCGGGACATAAAAATCAGAAGTTTAAACCACCCTTTTCGCGAGAGTACACCAAGCACACCGAGGGAAATACGAACGAGTTGCCCGACAGTACAGATCCGCTAGCGATAGCTCAGCAGACGGACATAACCCCCGAGATCAGAATCCACTTTTCATCTCTAACCCCCAGCCTCAGGTTTACAATCTCAGACCTCTGCCCGCCCCCCGACTGCAGCGGATTGTTCCATACCAACAAGAGGAAACTCGCAAAGCCTCACTCATTTGAGCAGAAGGTTGCACGCCCTTCGACCACATAGACCGCCAGCGACCCATCCGATGCGAGCCGGCAACTCGTCACACTCCACTCAATCCGCTCCATGACCTCCACAGCATGAACCTTCCAAGCTAGAGACACCTAAAGGACAGGGATCATCAACCAGCCCTCAACCACCGCCTTCGCCGCAGCCAATTGAACTGCCACTGACGACCTCATGCGTAAGACTCAATCAGCTCGCGCCTACCCCTAGCTGGCTCAGCGCACGCCGAATACATTGCCTCAATACCCTTTAAAACTAAACGACTCCGAAACTGATCGAACTATCTACGCTCTCTACAAAAGCTATAATCGATCACCGTTACCGCAACGGACCCACTGAGTCTTCGCGCCCGCTGAAGCGCAACAAAGTCGACCCCTAAAAATGCCGCGAGGACGGGAACCGGCTTCGACTCTTCAGGCCAGTCAGCCTCAACACGGTCGAAATCGTGCCGCAATATTTATAATTCCTCACTTTCCAATCTTGCAGCAACAGCTCGAAAAAGAAAGTCGTGTCAACTTTCGCACAGAGCAGTTTATAACTACATCTTAGCAGCCTAACAGATTTAGCATTAAATATTAAATCTACACAGACCCGCCCTCAGAGGTGACATTTTTAACATACAAGCGATGCTATTTGAGTACACGTTGGGCCTGAACACGCACACCGCATCCTTAAAAATTCACAGCATCATTCCGGATTTTTAAGGCCCGCCAAGCTGACCTCACAAAAAACCCGCGCTCTTGCGAGCGCGGGCTTTTGGAAAACAGGATGCGATGCGGCGCCTGAGGCACCTGCGCTATCCGAAACTAAACGTTGATCGAGATATCAACACCAGCTGGGAGGTTGAGCTTCTTGAGCTCGTCCACTGTGGCTGCTGTTGGCTCGATGATGTCGATCAAGCGCTTGTGTGTACGGACTTCGAATTGGTCCATGGACTTTTTATTAACGTGCGGAGAACGATTCACTGTGAGCTTGCCGATGTGAGTCGGAAGTGGCACAGGGCCGGAAACGCGTGCGCCTGAGCGCTTTGCTGTTTCAACGATGTCTGTTGCAGACTGGTCGATGACGCGATAATCGAAGCCTTTAAGGCGGATACGGATACGTGGTGTGCTCATATATTTTTGTTTGGTTACGTTGAATTTTTTGAAAAAATCAGTTTTCGGTTAAAAAGTTGTCGGTTGTTCGGTTTGGAAAGTGCGAAGAGGAAGTGAAATTCTAATCTCAGGTCTCTAATCTCAAGTCTCAAGCCTCTAATACCGACCTCTCGTGGATGTTTCTAGAATTTGATTCACTACGTTCGACGGCACTTCTTCAAAACGCTCGGGCTCCATGCTAAAGGAAGCACGGCCTTTGCTCAATGAACGCATGATCGTCGAATAGCCGAACATTTCCACGAGGGGAACGAGGGCCGAAATTGAGATGAACGAGGGCTTCGCATTGATCTTTTGTATCTGCCCGCGGCGGCGATTCAAGTCGCCCATGATGTCGCCCTGATAATCTTCAGGGGTTTCGACTTCCACATGCATGAGCGGCTCCAACAAGATTGGACCTGCTGCAAGCATCGCTTCACGAAAGGCAAATATACCTGCCATTTTGAATGCGATTTCAGAGGAATCGACTTCATGGAATGAACCGTCGAAAAGTGTTACTTTGATATCTACCACTGGATAGCCCGCGACGGTGCCATTGCAGGTCGCCTCTTTAATGCCATCCATTGCTGGCTTGATAAATTCTTTGGGAATGACGCCACCGACAGTTTTGTCGATCACTTCAATACCTGCGCCACGCTCTAGCGGTTCGACCTTAATACGAACGTGGCCATACTGCCCCTTTCCTCCGGACTGGCGGACGAACTTGCCATCCCCCTCAGCGTTGGCGGTAACAGTTTCGCGATAAGCAATCTGTGGACGACCGGCTTCGGCTCCCACTTTAAATTCGCGAAACAACCGGTCTCTAATAATTTCCAGGTGCAGCTCCCCCATTCCGGCGATCAATGTCTGACCGGTTTCTTCGTCGGTGCTAACCACGAATGTCGGATCTTCTTCGGCTAGGCGTTGAAGCCCCAGCGCCATCTTCTCCTGGTCGGCAGTGGTTTTTGGCTCGATCGACATCGAGATCACTGGCTCTGGGAATGTCGGTGGCTCAATGCGCACGTCATAGCCCTTGGCGCAAAGTGTATCACCAGTCACGACATCACGTGCACCGACCAGCGCGCAAATGTCGCCGGAGTATGCCGTGTCGATGTCTTCGCGGGCATCCGCCTTCATGACGAGGAGACGAGAAATGCGTTCGACTTTACCGGTGCGCGAATTGTGCAGCACGGAGCCTTTAGAAATTGAGCCGGAGTAAACACGGAAAAATACCAGCTTACCGACGTAGCCGTCGTTCATCAGTTTAAACGCAAGGCCTGTCAGCTTTGCATTGTCGTCTGGTTTGATCTCAACGGGACGCCCCTTCGAGTCTTCGCCTTCCATCGGCGGCACATCAAGTGGCGACGGTAAATAGTTAACGACTGACTCGAGCACAGATTGTACACCCTTATTCTTGAATGCGCTACCTGGCATGACGCCACAGAAACCGAGCGAGATCGTGGCAGTGCGGATGGCAGCACGAATATCGTCGGCAGTCAGCTCCTGACCTTCGAGATATTTATCAGCGAGGCCTTCGTCAAAGTCAGCGAGTGCTTCAATCAGCTTTTCGCGATACTCCTCAGCTTGATCGACATAGTCGGCTGGAATGGCAGTCACCTCGACTGTCATACCCGACTCATCGGCTGGATCATAAAGTGTCGCCTGCATGGAGGCGAGGTCGATGAGTCCCTTAAAGTCTTCTTCAGCTCCAATCGGAATGAAGATCGGATGTGCATTGGCGCCCAAGCGCTCACGCATGGTCTCAATTGCAGCGAAATAGTCCGCTCCGGTGCGGTCCATCTTATTGACGAATGCAATGCGCGGCACATTGTATTTGGTCATTTGTCGCCAGACCGTTTCGGACTGCGGTTGGACGCCGGCGACGGCGCAAAATACGCCGACCGCCCCGTCTAACACGCGAAGTGAACGTTCCACTTCGGCGGTAAAATCGACGTGCCCTGGGGTGTCGATAATATTGATCTGGTTCTGAATGCCGGCATAGAGAGCCGTACTGATTCGTCCAGTTACATGAAATTGCGGCGGAGGTAATTGTAATACCTCGCTCGCGTTCTTGATCCATCCAATCCGTGACCGCGCTCCCCTCATGAACTTCGCCCATTTTATGGACGACGCCCGTATAGAAGAGGATACGCTCGGTCGTGGTAGTCTTGCCCGCGTCAATATGTGCAACTATGCCGATATTACGCGTATGCTCCAAGGGGAACTTACGTTTCGACGAGTTTACACTGGCTGACATAGTAGCGGACATTGAAATGGACTGGAAAAGAACAGGGGGCGAAGCAGGAACCGAAACTACCAGCGCAGGTGAGCAAATGCGCGATTTGCTTGAGCCATGCGGTGTGTTTCTTCCTTCTTCTTAACGATCGCGCCGGTGTTGTTGTAGGCATCGACGATCTCGTCAGCAAGTGCTTCGTTCATAGGAACGCCCTTGCGCTTACGAGCAGCTCCGACCATCCAACGGAAGGCGAGACTCTGCTGGCGCTCAAATGATACTTCAACCGGCACTTGGTATGTAGCACCACCTACGCGGCGGCTCTTCACTTCAAGCTTAGGGCGAACATTCTCAAGTGCACCCATGATCAAATCAACTGGATCACCCTTGCCAACTTTTTCGCTTACACGCTCGAAAGCGGTGTATACGATACGTTGAGCAACAGTGCGCTTACCGCGCTCCATGATCATGTTAACGAGAGTGGTAACCACTTCGCTATTATAGCGTGGGTCTGGAATTAAAGGGCGTTTAACGGCTTGTCTACGACGTGACATAATAAAATACTTTTAATGATTAATCCGTTACTTAGCGTCCTTAGGACGCTTAACACCGTATTTAGAACGGCTACGGCGGCGTTTTTCAACACCAACACAGTCAAGTGTGCCACGCACGATGTGGTAACGAACACCAGGAAGATCCTTCACACGACCACCGCGAACGAGGACGATGCTGTGCTCCTGAAGATTATGACCTTCATCAGGAATATAAGCGATGACTTCGATTCCATTAGTAAGACGAACCTTTGCCACCTTACGGATAGCGGAATTCGGCTTTTTAGGTGTACGTGTCATGACCTGGACACAGACGCCGCGGCGGAATGGATTAGCGCGAAGTGCAGGTGACTTCGTCTTCTCCTTCTGCACAATACGCGGATTGCGGACGAGTTGATTAATTGTAGGCATTGAAAATTTGAATCGCTGGATTTTGAGAAAGACGGCGAAAGTAGCGCTTTGAAAAAGCTGTGCAAGAATTATTCTTGATTTTTTTTCGCGATCCGACTGGCGATATTTTTAGATTGTTTAATTGAGAGATAAAAAGAGGCGAGCGGTGTTTGATCCGCCCGCCTCTGTAAAGGATTGAAACGGATTAACTAGCCTCTTCGCTTTCAGCGGCTTCGGCAGGTGCTTCAGCAGCTTCGGTGGTTTCAGCTGCGGCTTCAGCAGCCGCTTGTTCTTCTGGAGTCGGTTCTGGAGTCGGCTCTGGAGCTGGGATGGCAACGCCTTCCACTAGCTTTGCAGCTTCTTCTGGAGTCAACTGCACCGGCTCTGCACCGAGCGTGTCGATGCGGAGGTTACGGTAAACAGGCAGGCCTGTTCCAGCCGGAATGAGGTGACCCATAATGACGTTTTCCTTGAAGCCCTTGAGATTATCAACCTTGCCCAGTGTAGAAGCGTCGGTGAGAACACGTGTGGTTTCTTGGAAGGATGCGGCAGAGATAAAGGACTCTGTCTCAAGAGACGCCTTGGTAATACCGAGGAGCACTGGCTCACCTTCAGCAGGCATGCCACCAGCATCTTCGATATGATCATTGGCGCTCATGAACATGAAGCGGTCAACTTGCTCACCCCAGAAGAAATCAGAGTCACCTGGATCGGTGATACGGACCTTCTTGAGCATTTGCGAGATGATCACCTCAATGTGCTTATCATTAATGGAAACACCCTGGAGGCGGTAGACCTTCTGAATCTCAGCGATCAGGTAATCCTGAACAGCCGAGGGTCCGAGAATGTCGAGCACTTCGTGCGGATCGGCACCACCTTCAGTGAGGTGCTGACCACGATGGACCAAATCACCGACCTGAACGGTTAAGTGCTTACCGTGCGGAATGAGATGCGCTTCTTCTTGATCTGTTTCCGGATCAGTAACGAGGAGCTTCTTCTTGCCGCGAACAGTGCCATCGAGCGAAACGATACCGTCGATCTTAGCCATTTCTGCGGCTTCCTTCGGACGGCGTGCTTCAAACAGCTCAGCAACACGCGGTAGACCACCAGTAATATCCTGCGTCTTGGACGCCTGACGTGGTGTCTTCGCAAGCATGGTGCCCGGTGCGATCTCGTCGTCTTCATTGACGGAGAGCTGCGCACCAGTCGGAATCGCATAGGTAGCGATCACCTTGCCGGCGTCGTCGATAATCTCGACTTGCGGGTTAAGGTCTTCCTTGTGCTCGATCACGACAGTCGCGATACGGCCAGTGGACTCGTCGAGCTCGCGCTTCACGGTGACCCCAGGGATCATTTCGTGGTAGCCGATACGACCAGCCTTCTCAGAGAGAATCGGGATATTGTGCGGATCCCACATGGCGAGGATGTCGCCCTTGTTGATCGAACCACCATCAGCAACGGTCAGAACCGAACCAACGATGATCTTGTAGACTTCGATTTCGCGATCGTCTTCATCCAGAATCTGGACGGAGCCAGTCTTGTTGAGAACGATGTTTGCGCCATCAGCAGTCTGCACGATGCGGAGGCCACGGTATTGAACCTTACCACCGACGCGGATCTTAATTTCAGGATTCTTAAGCACACCACTCGCAATACCACCGATGTGGAATGTTCGCATCGTCAGCTGTGTGCCCGGCTCACCAATCGACTGAGCGGCGATGATACCAACTGCAGAACCACGTTCAACCATGGCGTTTGTCGCCGGATTGATGCCGTATTCGAGTGCAGTGATGCCGACCTTCTTACGAGTGGTGAGTGAAGAAAGAACCTTCACGCGCTCGATGCCCAGATCTTCGATCTGCTTAGCAGCTGCCTCGGTGATGAGCTCACCGTTCTTGACGAGGATCTCATCAGGACTCAGTGGGTTCTTAATATCGTTCGATGAGCAACGCCCTTCGATACGATCATACAGGCTGACAATTTCGTCGTCACCTTCGTAGATCGCATGCTTCCAGACACCGTCACGGTTGCCATCATCATATTCTTCGATGATGCAGTCCATCGCCACGTCACAGAGCTTACGAGTGAGGTAACCAGCATCCGCGGTTTTAAGAGCGGTATCGGCTAGACCCTTACGAGCACCGTGAGTCGAGATGAAGTATTCGAGAACGGATAGACCTTCACGGAAAGACGAGAGAATCGGACGTTCGATAATTTCACCAGATGGCTTGGCCATCAAACCACGAGTTCCGCATAACTGACGGACCTGTTGTTTGTTACCACGAGCACCTGAATCCATCATCAAGTAAACCGGATTCACAGAGTCCTTACCGCCATTGCTCTTCAATTCCTCGAATACAGCCTTAGCGATTTCGTCGGTGCAACCTGTCCAGATATCAATGATCTTATTGTAACGCTCACCTTCGGTGATGATACCCTTGCCATACTGGCCTTCGACTTCGTCGATACGCTTACGAGACGCAGCAACAATTGCTGGCTTGGTTGGCGGGATGATCATGTCATCGATACCGATGGAGACACCGGCACGAGTCGCAACCTTGAAGCCGACGTCCTTAAGGATGTCGAGCGTCTCAACAGTACGAACGCGGCCGACAGTCTTGTAAGTCTGAAGAATCAAATCACCCAACTTGCTCTTAGGCACTGGGAAGTTGATAAACCCTAGCTCGTTTGGCCAGATGGTGTTGAAGACCACACGACCGACCGTGGTGCGAATAATCTTCTTGGTGGTGTTACCGTAAGGTGTTTCTTCCTTACCAAAGTCAGGATTGATGTAGTTGATCCAATCGTGGTCCTTGAACGCACCATCAGCAACGGCGGTTTCCACTTCGTCAGAGCTGACGAGCATGGACAGACGCTTGCCTTCGACTGGCTTAACCGGTGGGTCAAGCGTGAGGAAGTAAGAACCTAGGACGATGTCCTGCGAAGGAGTCAAAATCGGCTTACCACTGGAAGGTGAGAAGATATTGTGCGTCGCCATCATCAGAGTCTTCGCTTCCATCACTGCTTCGAGTGATAGAGGAACGTGGACCGCCATTTGGTCACCATCGAAGTCAGCATTATAAGCTGTGCAAACGAGTGGGTGAACACGGATCGCATTACCTTCAATCAATACGGGCTCGAAGGCCTGGATGGAAAGACGGTGCAAAGTAGGCGCACGATTCAACAGAACCGGATGCCCCTTTGTGACTTCTTCAAGAATATCCCAAACTTCTGGAGACTGCTTCTCGATCATCTTACGCGCACCACGAACGGTGTGCACGAAGCCGAGCTCTTTGAGGCGGCGGATGATGAATGGCTCGAAAAGAACGAGTGCCATCTTCTTAGGAAGACCACACTGGCTGAGCTTCAGCGTAGGACCAGAAACAATCACCGAACGACCGGAGTAATCAACGCGCTTACCGAGCAGATTCTGACGGAAGCGACCTTGCTTACCTTTAAGCATGTCGGAGAGTGACTTCAGTGGGCGATTACCCGCACCAGTGACTGCACGACCGTGACGACCATTATCGAACAGCGCATCCACAGCTTCCTGCAGCATGCGCTTCTCGTTATTAATGATCACGTCTGGAGTCTTCAGTTGAAGCAGGTTCTTCAGACGATTGTTACGGTTGATCACACGACGGTAAAGGTCGTTCAAATCGGATGTCGCGAAACGGCCACCTTCAAGCGGCACCAACGGACGTAGATCTGGTGGAATGACAGGCAGAACTTCGAGAACCATCCACTCTGGACGAGTGCCGGACTCCATGAAGCCTTGAATTGTCTTCAGACGCTTGGAGAGCTTCTTCTTGATCTGCTTCGAACGAGTCGCGTGCATTTGCTCATGGAGCTCTGCAACTGTGGACTCTAGTTCAACGCGTGCCAGAGCATCGCGAACACCAGCCGCACCCATCTTTGCGACGAAGGAATCATCACCATACTCGTCCTGAGCTTGGAGATACTCCTGCTCGGTAAGGAGCTGACGCTCTTCGAGTGGAGTCTTACCCGGATCGATCACGAGATAGTTCTCGTAATAGATGACGCGCTCAAGATTACGCGCAGTGATGTCGAGGAGAAGACCGAGACGACTCGGCATGCTCTTCAAGAACCAGATGTGAGAGACTGGAACGGCGAGTTCGATATGCCCCATGCGGTCGCGACGAACGCGAGACACGGTCACTTCGACACCACAACGGTCGCAGATCACACCCTTATATTTGATACGCTTGTATTTACCACAAGCGCACTCGTAGTCACGCACAGGACCGAAGATGCGCTGGCAGAAAAGACCACCTGGCTCCGGTTTGAATGTGCGGTAATTAATCGTCTCGGGGTTCTTCACCTCACCGCGGGACCATTCACGAATGGCCTCGGGGGAAGCGACAGAGATGCCGACTTGATCGAAGGACTTGGTGGCTTCATAGCCAAGAATGTCGCGTGCTACTTCAGTGCTCATTAATAAAAACCTTTTTTGAAATTTGCGTTTAAACGATACTCTTAGCAGGTCGCATCAAGCACAGTGCTCGATGTGAACTTACCGTCGGAGCTGAGACGAACGTCAAGACAGAGACTCTGAATTTCCTTCATCAAAACGTTGAACGATTGAGGCGTGCCGGCGTGCAAGCTATTGTCACCCTTAACGAGTGATTCATAGATGCGTGTTCGACCTGCAACATCATCGGATTTAACAGTGAGGAGCTCCTGCAATGTGTATGCAGCGCCGTAGGCCTCAAGTGCCCAAACTTCCATCTCCCCGAAACGCTGACCACCATACTGCGCCTTACCACCGAGCGGTTGCTGGGTAATCAGGGAGTAAGGACCAACCGCACGAGCGTGAATCTTGGATGACACGAGGTGATTGAGTTTCAACATATACATGTATCCAACCACAACCTCTTGCGCGAGTGGCTCACCGGACTGACCATCGAAGAGAACACTCTTACCAGTCGTCGGTAGCCCTGCTTCGTCGAGATACTCACGGACACGTGATTCACTAATGCCGTCAAACACTGGAGTCGCCACCTTGATGCCAAGCTTCTTACAAGCCCAACCGAGGTGAGTCTCTAGGACCTGTCCAACATTCATTCGAGAAGGAACACCAAGTGGGTTCAAGCAAATCTCAACTGGAGTGCCGTCTGGCAAGTGTGGCATGTCTTCTTCAGGTACAACCTTAGCGACAACACCCTTATTACCGTGACGACCAGCCATCTTATCGCCGACCTGCATCTTACATTTCTTAGCGATGTAGACCTTAACACTCTTAACAACGCCTTGATCTGCATCTTCACCAGACTCAACACCTGTGATCTTACGCTCACGGTCGTAGTCGAGCTCGTCGAACTTACCTTGGTAGTTGCTGACAATCTCCATGATCTTGATCTTCACCGGTGAAGGATCGATCTCGATGTGCTTGGAGACAGCTGCAAGACGACGAAGCAATGTCTTCGTGATCTTACGATTCGCAGGGATGATGATTTCGTCTGTGTCGCCATTCTTGACGTCCAGAGGGATCTTTTCCCCCAACAGGATATTAGAAAGCGCTTCAGTAAGATCTTCACGGAGCTTATCACTCTGCGAGCGATACTCTTCGTTGATCTTCTTCACCTGACGACGGCGATCAGAAGCGGAAAGCTCTTCTGGCTCACCATCGACACGGGCCGAAACCTTGATGTCCATGACGATACCACGAACACCTGATGGCACCACGAGTGAAGAATCCTTCACGTCTGCCGCCTTCTCACCGAAAATCGCACGAAGCAGTTTTTCTTCCGGAGCGAGCTCAGTTTCAGACTTTGGAGTGATCTTACCGACGAGAATATCGCCAGGCTTCACTTCCGCACCGACACGAATGACACCATCGTGATTGAGGTCCTTAAGAGCCTCCTCACCCACATTAGGAATATCGCGTGTAATTTCTTCAGGTCCAAGCTTCGTATCACGGGCAGTTACTTCAAACTCGTCCACGTGGATCGAGGTGAAGATGTCGTCCTTAACGATCTTCTCAGAGATAAGAATCGCATCCTCGAAGTTATAACCATTCCACGGCATGAACGCCACGAGAATGTTACGGCCGATTGCAAGCTCACCGTCATCAGTGGACGCACCGTCCGCGATCACGTCGCCCTTCTTCACGGGCTGCCCCTTAGCGACGATTGGCTTCTGATTGAAGCAAGTGCCCGCATTCGAGCGCATGAACTTACGTAGATTGTAAACGAAGATGCCCTTCTTCGCATCTGTAACCAACTCCTTCATTTTCGGAATTTCTCCATCCGAAGTCAGTACGATGCGGTTGGCGTCAACTGAAGCAATAATCCCGTCGATGTCTGCGATTTCGACTGTCTTCGAGTCGATCGCAACACGGCTTTCAATCCCGGTGCCAACAAATGGCGCCTCCGATTGAAGCAATGGCACACCTTGACGTTGCATATTCGACCCCATCAGCGCGCGATTCGCATCATCATGCTCGAGGAATGGAATGATACCCGCAGCAACCGAGATCAGCTGCTTTGGAGACACGTCCATGTAGTTCACGTCTTTACCTTCAACCTCGAGCACCTCATCACGCTTACGGCATGTGACGCGGCCAACGAGATTGCTCTTGTCGTCGAGTTCGGAATTCGCCTGCGCAATCATGTGCGGCTCTTCCTGGTCGGCGTTCAAGTATTCGACTTCATCAGTTACGTGACCATCCACAACCTTACGGTATGGAGTTTCAATGAAACCAAATTCATTGATGGTGGAGTAAAGTGATAACGAGTTAATCAGACCGATGTTCGGCCCTTCCGGTGTTTCAATCGGGCAGATACGACCGTAGTGAGATGGGTGAACATCACGCACTTCGAAACCAGCACGCTCACGATTCAAACCACCGGGTCCTAGAGCGGACAGACGGCGTTTGTGCGTGAGCTCAGCAAGCGGATTAATTTGGTCCATGAACTGAGAGAGCTGACTACGCGCAAAGAAATCGCGGATAACAGTGCTCAGAGCCTTCGGGTTAATCAGCTTCTGCGGAGAGATCGAGTCAACACTTTGGTCATAAAGTGTCATACGCTCTTTAACGAGACGCTCTGTGCGAGCCAGACCGACACGACATTGGTTCGCAAGAAGCTCTCCCACAGTGCGCACACGACGACTACCCAAGTGGTCAATATCGTCGAGCATACCGTCACCACGCTTGAGGCGTGTGAGATACTTCGTCGCTTCGACGACGTCTTCAGCGCTAATCACGCGGAAGTCCAAATCGGTGTCCATCGCAAGCTTCTGATTGAGCTTGTAACGACCCACGCGACCCAAGTCATAACGACGTGGATCTTGGAAGAGACGCTTGAGCAATGCCTTGGCATTTGCAGTTGTGGGGGGCTCACCCGGGCGAAGGCGCTTGTAAATATCCTTGAGCGCTTCTTCTTCGTTTTGAGTCGGGTCCTTCTTAAGGCAACGAATGATGGCACCATCGTCGACAGTGGTGTCAATCGTCGTGACCTTCTTTAGGCCAGCCTTCTGAAATGAGCGAACGATCGTCTTAGTGAGCGGCTCAAACGCACGTGCAAGCACGACGCCCTTATCCGCATCAACGATGTCTTCGGTGAGCACAAGATTCGAAACTGAGTCACGCTTCAACGCTTCAGCGACTGTGATCTCATCCAACTCATAAAAAAGATTAAGGATGTCTGCATCGGAGCTGTAACCCATCGCACGCAGGAGCGTGGTGAGCAGGAACTTACGACGACGACGGCGACGGTCGAGGTAAACATACAGAAGATCGTTTTGATCGAACTGCACTTCGAGCCACGTGCCACGGTCTGGAATAATACGGAAGGCATGCAGCACCTTGCCGCTGGTGTGTACGCTCTCTTCGAAAGCGATACCAGGCGAGCGGTGAAGTTGGCTAACAATAACGCGCTCGGCGCCGTTAATGATGAAAGAACCGCGCTCGGAGATCATAGGCAATTCGCCCATGTAGATCTCTTCGTCCTTGATGTGGTCTTCTTCGCGGAGGCGAAGCTTCACATACAATGAAACAGAGTAAGTAACACCCTCGCGGATCGCTTCGATCTCAGTTTCGCGTGGCGGTGTTGCAGTGTAGCTGACATACTCGAGATGGCAGCGACTGTCATAACTCTCAATAGGAAATACCTCGGAAAATACGGCTTCGAGGCCCATTTGTTTACGTTGCGTAGGAGCCGAATCCATCTGGAGGAAATCCGTGAAAGAATCGATCTGATTTTCAATCAGATTGGGTGGCTGGATAACTTCCTTGAGCTTACCGAAATTAATGCGTTTTGACATAGTGCGGATGTCCGATGACGGTTAAAAAGAGTGTGTTGACTGACAGGTGCCGACCTTGGGTCGGCTAAAAGACAAAAACAGTTAGGCGAGGCTCACCTGATTTGGGTGAGCTCACCTAACTGTGAAAATTGTGGGCTATTAAATATAAGCTGGGATCAGTATCCGATTACTTTAATTCTACCTTAGCACCTGCAGCTTCGAGCTTCTTCTTGATCTCTTCTGCTTCGTCCTTAGTAGCACCTTCCTTGACAGGCTTAGGTGCACTTTCTACGAGGTCCTTAGCTTCCTTCAGACCGAGGCCTGTGATAGCGCGAACTTCCTTAATGGAAGCGATCTTGTTAGCACCTGGAGCTACGAAGATGACGTCAAACTCGTCTTTTTCTTCAACAACTTCTGCAGCAGCACCGCCAGCAGCAGCAACAGCGACAGGAGCAGCAGCGCTTACGCCCCACTTCTCTTCGAGTGTTTTAACGAGATCTGCCACTTCGAGCACTGTTTGTGCGGAGAGGAAATCGATTACTTGTTCTTTTGTGATGTCTGCCATGATATTATACCTTTCAATTGGTTAGCATCCCAAGTGTTGGGACATTTAAGAGGGGATTTCCTCCTAACCGGATTATGTTGGTTATTTTAAGGCCGCCCATCCAAGGGATGAGCGACCAAAAATTGATTCGAGGACTACTCGCCGTCTTTTTCGGCCTTGGCCTGAAGAGCGAAGAGTAAGCTTTGTGGAACAGCGTTGAGGACGCGGACGAATCCGGTCGCAGGCTGTGTAAGAAGTCCGAGGAGTTGAGAGCGAAGCGCTTCGAGTCCTGGAAGTTTCGCCAATACAGCGATCTCTTCCTTAGTCAGTACCTTCTCGTCAAGGATGCCGGCTTTGACGTCGACCTTTTCCTTTTTCTTGAAGAATGCACCGAGTGCTTTAGCGACTCCGGACGGGTTGTCACCACCGACGATGATCGCAGTTTGACCAGTCAAGTGCTCACTGAGATCAGGGAGGTCCTTGGCTGCGGCTGCGACACCGAAAATGCTGTTTTTGACAACGTGAAACTCAGCATTGTGCTCTGCAAGAGAGGCACGCAGTTCTGCGATTTCTTCCACGGTGATACGCTCGTAATTAGCGAGGTATACGTAATCGGACTTGTTGAGGTGTTCGTTCACCTCTTCAACGAGATATTGTTTTTCTGGTCTCATGTGATGTCAGTCTCCCTTAGCTCTTGTTATAAGATGCAGCGTCAACGCCGATCCCTGGGCTCATAGTCGAGCTCAATGCGAGCGACTTGATGAACTTGCCAGCTAGCGCCTTGAGGACGTGCGTCATTGAGGGCATTGATTGCCGCCTCAGCATTGTCCACGATTTGCTCTGGAGTGAAGGAGCGCTTGCCCACGACGATGGCGACGTTTGCAGTCTTATCCATCTTGAATTCAACGCGGCCAGCTTTCACTAGCTTGATGCCTTCCGCAACGTCGTCAGTCACAGTACCGGACTTTGGATTCGGCATAAGGCCGCGAGGTCCAAGCACACGAGCAACCTTACGGACGCTCTTCATCGCACTGGTTGTTGAGATCGCGACATCGAAGTCGATCCATCCACCGATTACCTTCTCGATAAGATCATCGAAGCCGGCTTCGTCTGCGCCCGCTGCAATAGCTTCTTCAGGGTTTTCGGTGAAGACGATCACACGAACAGTCTTACCACTACCGTGAGGAAGCTGAAGAGTGCCGCGCACCATTTGATCACTCTTGCGAGGATCGACCGTAAGATTTGCGTAGAGCTCAACGGTTTCGTCGAACTTCGCCTTCGGTAGTTTGTTTAGTAACGCAGACGCTTCTGCGACCGGATAGGTCTTCTCCAAGTCAACCATTTCGGCTGATTGGCGATAGCGTTTGCTTCCCTTGATTTGCTGGGTGGCCATAGTATTTATATTGTGTGGTTAAAAAATTATCCCGCGACCTCAAGTCCCATCGAACGAGCTGTGCCCGCGATGATCTTGAAAGCTGCTTCCTCATCGGATGCATTCAGATCGTTCTTTTTGATCTCAATGATTTCGAGGATTTGCTTGCGTGTGACGGTCCCGACTTTGTCGCGATTCGGCACACCCGATCCCTTTGCGATACCGGCAGCCTTCTTAAGAAGGACAGCTGCTGGTGGAGATTTCAGGATGAAACTGAAGGAGCGATCGGCGTAGACTGTAATGACAACAGGTAGGATCATGCCCGCCTGGTCTTTAGTCTTCGCGTTATACTCCTTACAGAAGCCCATGATGTTTACACCCTGCGCACCGAGAGCTGGACCAACCGGAGGGGCTGGGTTAGCTGCACCTGCTGGCAGTTGTAAGCGAATTTGTCCTATTACTTTTTTAGACATGGCTGTTTAGCTTTCTTCTGTTCTCTGGACTTGCCAGTATTCAAGTTCAACAGGCGTGAATCGCCCGAAAATAGATACGGAAACCTTTAACTTACCCTTATCAGGGTCGATTTCCTCGATTTTGCCAACTAGGTTCATAAATGGACCGTCGTTGACCTTTACCATTTCACCGATCTCGTATTCGATCTTAGGCTTTTCTTTGCCTTCGGCTTCCTGGACTTGGTTGATAATGCGCTCGATCTCGCTCTTTTTGAGAGGATTCGGGCGGTCACCACCAACGAAATTAATGATACCGTGGCCTTCGCGAACGAAATACCAAGGCTTTTGCAACAAGTTGCCGTCATCATCGTACAGGCGCATATTAACGAAAATATAGCCCGGGTAGAATTTACGCGTAATGGTCTTTTTCTTGCCGCTCTTTACTTCCGAAACCGTCTCGGTAGGCATGAGCACTTCAAAGACATAGTCCTCCATCTCTTCGATCGCGATGAACTTATCGAGGTACTTCTTAGCCTTGCCCTCTTGATTAGAGAGAGTTTGGACAGCGAACCAATTGGGGCCTGAAAATGAATTAGACATATTTACGTCTGGATCTTAAAAATTAAAGGTGCCTGAAATCGATATTGATTTGGCGACGTACTACTGAACCCAAGAGGTTAGCAGATCGACACCATTCATGAGCGAAAAGTCGGTCAGTGCGATAAAGGAGCCAAGAATTGCAGTCGCGACAAGAACAACGATTGTCGAATCACGCAATTCAGTCTTGCTCGGCCAAGTGGCCTTTTTGAGCTCGGTCATCGTCTCCTTGTAGAAAAGACGGATGCTGGTGAATGGATTTTTCATTTGATGTAAAAATGGCAGGAGAGGAGGGACTTGAACCCACAACTTACGGTTTTGGAGACCGTTGCTCTACCAATTGAACTACTCTCCTGTGGTTTTTCAACTATAGTGCTATTTAAGACAGTAAAGCCGAGAGCCCTTTTAGGGCCCTCGGCAGAAACTGGATTCGATCTAGCTTAGATTATTTAATAACTTCAGTCACACGACCGGCACCGATGGTACGGCCACCTTCGCGAATCGCGAAACGTTGACCAGCTTCCATGGCGATCTTCTTACCAAGATCGATCGTAACTGTGAGATTATCACCAGGCATGACCATCTCGACACCCTCTGGGCACTTGATGATACCAGTGACGTCGGCTGTGCCGAAGAAGAACTGTGGACGGTAGCCGTCGAAGAATGGAGTGTGACGTCCGCCTTCATCCTTAGTCAGGACATAAAGCTCAGCCAAACCAGTTGTGTGCGGAGTGATTGAACCAGGCTTAGCGATCACGTGACCACGCTCAATAGATTCCTTATCAACACCACGAAGAAGGATGCCAACATTGTCGCCAGCTTGACCTTGATCGAGCTGCTTGCGGAACATTTCAACACCTGTAACAGTTGTCTTCATTGTATCACCAAGACCGACGATTTCGATTTCTTCGCCAACCTTAACAACACCACGCTCGATACGACCGGTTGCAACTGTTCCACGACCTGTGATCGAGAAAACGTCTTCAACAGACATGAGGAGAGGCTTGTCAGTTTCGCGGAGAGGCTCAGCAACATCGTTGTCGATCGCATCCATAAGTGCTGTGATCGCTTCCGCGCCACCAGGCTTACCTTCGAGGGCTGCAGTCGCAGAACCACGAACGATAGTGATATCATCACCAGGGTAGTCATACTTAGAAAGGAGGTCACGCACTTCCATTTCGACGAGCTCAAGAAGCTCTTCGTCATCAAGCAGATCAACCTTGTTCAACCATACAACGATAGTTGGAACACCGATCTGTTGAGCCAACAGGATGTGCTCGCGAGTCTGTGGCATAGGGCCATCAGAAGCAGAAACAACCAAGATCGCGCCATCCATCTGGGCAGCACCTGTGATCATGTTTTTAACGAAGTCAGCGTGACCTGGGCAGTCAACGTGTGCGTAGTGACGCTTCTCTGTTTCGTATTCAACGTGCGCTACAGCAATCGTGACTGTCTTAGTCGCGTCACGAACAGTGCCGCCCTTAGCGATATCAGCATAAGACTTGAACTCAGCGAGTCCCTTGTCTGCTTGAACCTTAAGAATCGCAGTCGTTGTAGTTGTTTTACCGTGGTCAATGTGGCCAATTGTGCCGACGTTGACGTGTGGTTTTGTTCTTTCGAATGTTTCCTTAGCCATGATTGATGTTATTTAGTGTTATAGATTGTGATTATGTTTACTTACTGGAGCCCTCGAGCGGAATCGAACCGCCGACCTCATCCTTACCAAGGATGCGCTCTACCACTGAGCTACAAGGGCGCATTAGCAAAGACTATGTAAAGAGCTATTCCATCTCCCACACGGACAGCGTGGAAAATGAAAGTCCGCGAAAATGCTCCCACCAACTAGACCCGTCAACACTTATCTCAAAAAAAACAGCACTAGTTTTAAACCCCTCATTTACAGGCGTTTCGCCCGCATAAAAGCCGCGAAAAGCCGCTCACCAGTAGATAAGTCATCGCAGCAATCAGGATGACTGACGGCCCACTCGGTAAATCCAGCGAAAAGCTCAGCCCCAAGCCCACAAAAACGAAGGTAATATTGAGCAAGATCGCCACAAACAACATACGCCACAAGCTCCGCGCTCCGATGGCCGCAATCGCAGGCGGCAGCGTCAGCAGCGCAATCACCAGCACGATGCCCACAAAGGAGACCATAACCACCACCGTCAGCGCCGTCAGCATCAACAGCAACATATAGACCCAGTTCGCGCGCACCCCTCGAATCGACGCATACTCCGCATCAAAACACACCGCAATGATCTGCCGATGCCACAGTCCGAGAATCCCCAGAATCAACACGCCGACTCCCCCCGCGATCCAAAGATCCGCAGCTGCCACTAATAGTATATCACCAAAGAAATACGCCATCGGGTCCACATAGCCAGGCGTCCGCGCGATAAACAGCAGGCCGACCGCCATCCCCGTCACCCAGATCGAGCCAATCAGCGCATCTTCCCTCTGACGCGACCGCAGTGACACCCAACCAATCAAGCCCGCAGCCGCCAGCGCCACGATCAAAGCTCCCAACATCGGGTGCAACCACTCCCAACCATAGACAGCTCGAAAATACAGCGCCGCACCAATACCACCGAGCGCCGAGTGCGCAATCGCCGCCGCCAGATAACTAATACGCCGAGCCACCACAAAAGTGCCCACTGCCCCAAGCGGGATACTGCCAATCAGCCCCAAAAACAGCGCGTAGCGCAAAAATACCAGATCCGGATCCAGTAGTGCCTGTAAAAAATTCAACATATATAATTCAATCTCTCAGCTCTCAAGTCTCAGTTCCCCATTATCACTACCACTATCACTATCACCATCACTTTCACTTTCACTATCACTATCATTATCACTCGCCGAAGGCGTCCTCACTCACTCCGCTAGGAGTGATCGTGCCCCCCATGACTATCCAGATGCTCATGATCATGCTGCACCATGCGCACTTCAAAACCGTACAGCTGCCGCAAGCGATCATCCGTCAACTCAGTTGTCGGATGCACATGCACGCAGCGATTCACGCACACCACCTTCGGCACCGAGCGCGACACAAAGGCCAAATCGTGCGATACCGTGACCAGCGTTAAATCTTCCTTCAGCGCCTTCAAGCTCTTCAACAAGCGCTCCTCCGCAGCCACATCGACGTGCGCGGTCGGCTCATCCAGCAATAATACATCCACTTCCGCTGCCAACGCCCGCGCGATCAACACCGCCTGGCGCTGCCCCCCCGAAAGTGCTGCAAACGAGTCCTGCGTTCGATCCGCCAAGCCCATCTGCTCCAGTGCCTCCAGCGCTCGCGACGTATCCCTGCGATTAGCAAAGCCAAAAGTGCTCCGCTCCAACCGCCCCATCAGCACCACGTCGAGCACCGTGACCGGGAACAGCGGGTCAAAATCAATATGCTGCGGCACATACCCCACCCGCGAACGCGAGCGCTTCGGCGTATCGCCGAGCAAATGCACCCTGCCCTGATCTGGCTGCAACAGCCCCAGCATCAGCTTCAACAAAGTCGACTTACCGCCACCGTTCGGGCCCACCACACAAACCGACTCGCCTTTATATATATCGAAGTCGGCATCCTCCACCACCAACGAGCGCCCGTAGCTAAAAGAAACACCCTCAAAGCAGATTGCCGGCTCCCCCGAATGCGACTCACAGCCACAGCTCGTATGCGCACCACAATCACTCATCGCGCAAAGCCCTCCTCCAGTGCATCCGCGATTCTCGCCATCCCACTTATATAGTCTGCAGGCAATACATCCAACTCCACCAGATCGACATCCAGCGCATCCGCTAAAATCGACGCCGTCGTGCGACCGAACTCAGGCTGTGTGAAAATCGCTCCGACCTGCGCCGCACGCGCCTGACCAATCAAATCCGCGACTCGCCCAGCCGACGGTGCCGTACCCGACTCCTCGATCGACAGCTGCACCAAACCATAGCGCTCGGCAAAATGCCCCAGCGCAGGGTGGTTAATAAAAAACGCCCGCCCTGCATACGGCGCCAACTGGGTACGAATTGCGCCATCCAGCTCCACCAAGTCCGCAATCAACCCATCCGCATTCAGACGAAATACCTCCGCTGACTCTGGTTGCACTTCGGTCAATGCATCTCGCATCTGCTCAACCACTGCGATCATGCGCACTGGATCCACCCAAATATGCGGATCATTCTCGCCATGGTCATGGTCTCCGTGTGCGCACGCCGAATGATCATGCTGCTCCAGAACCTCGTTACCTGTTTGCACCAGCTGCACACCCGTCATCGACGAGCGCATTCGCTTAAACAACGACGCTTCGATCGGCATGCCGATGCCAAAATACACATCCGCCTGCGCCAACTGCGCCATCTGCGCCACACTTGGGGCATACATCTCGGGGCTCTGCCCTGGACGCACCAGCACCTCAGCCGACACCAGATCACCACCGACCCGCTGCACAAAATACTGCTGTGGCTGCACCGTGCTCCACACGGCAATTGCGCCCCCCGCCGAACGCTCCCCCGAACGCTCCTCCTGCCCACACGCGACGCAAAGCATCGCAGCCACGACGGCGACGAGACCAAAAGAGAAAGACCTACTCCACTGAATCTGCATAACAAATAAGAACCCGAACAATCTCCCATGACAGTCAAGCCCCCCGCCACAATAACAAAACTGTCACGCCTAAGTGTTGCTGGCATGCCAGCGCGGCATCAACAGGTAAATCATAGACTGGCTAACAACGGCTTCGCCGATTCCGCCTCCCCCTAATCATAATCCTACTCTTAATCCGAATCAGCCCACTAAGGAAAAGGAGTAAGACTAAGAGTATGATTATGATTAAGAAGGCGTCCCGAACTACTGCCCCAATCCGAATGCCGCATGCACCACGCGAGTCGCTGCTTCTGCATCTTTCGGATCGATACCGACCGAGATCTTAATTTCCGAGGTGCTGACCAGCTGAATATTAATGCTCGCAACCGCGAGTGCATCAAAGAGCTTGGCCGCGACACCAGAGTGCGAGCGCATGCCGACGCCGACCACAGAGACCTTAGCAATATCGTTGGCTTCAAACAGTTTGCCGCTGGCTTCGTCTGGGAACGACTCCGTAACGACCTTCTCGGCGCGATAGATATCTTCACGCGGCACAGTGAACGTCATGTTCGCCTTACCATCGCGACCGATATTCTGCACGATCATATCGACGCTGATATTCGCATCCGCCAAGGCTTTGAAAAGCTTAGCAGCCGTGCCCGGGCGATCCGGCAAATCACTAGCAACGATCTTTGCCTGGTTTTTATCAAGTGCGACACCGCTCACGACGACGTCTTCCATAGAGGCTGCTTCTTCTTTCACGATAGTTCCTGGGTTGTTGTTAAAACTGGAGCGGACTTCAAATATGACATTAAACTTTTGCGCAAACTCGACGGCGCGATTTTGCATGACTTTCGAACCGCTGCTGGCGAGCTCGAGCATTTCTTCGTAGGAAATCTCATCGAGCTTGGTCGCATTTGGGACGAGTCGCGGGTCAGCCGTGTAAACACCATCCACATCGGTGCAGATTTGGCAAAGATCCGCCTTCAGCGCCGCCGCGATCGCAATCGCACTGAGATCAGAGCCACCACGACCGAGCGTAGTGATTTGACCATCGGCCGAGTGACCTTGAAAGCCGGCCAAGATGACGACCTTACCCGCATCGAGCTGGGCTTGAATATCGCCACCCGAAATGCTGGTGATACGCGCACGCGTGTGCTCCGGATCAGTCAAAATACCTGCCTGCGCTCCGGTGCGAGAAACCGCTGGCACACCTAAGGCGTGCAGCGCCATCGCAGTTAGAGCGATGGTCTCTTGTTCACCGACGGTGAGGAGCATGTCCATCTCACGTTCATCTGGCATCGGGTTGAGCGCCCTCGCTCGGGCGATCAGATCGTTGGTCACCCCCGAGCGAGCCGACACCACGACAATCACTTGATTGCCAGCATCACGTGTATCCTTAACCCGACGGGCGACATTCTTGATGCGATCGACATCGCCAACCGATGTGCCGCCATATTTTTGAACGATGAGTGCCATTTTTTGAAAAGCTGACGAAGCGCGAGTAGCGCGGAGATGGTGAATCGGAACGATTTGCCCCGAAGGGGTGAGTGAAGTGGGTGCCCTTTGGGCAACTGAAGGAACAAATTTAAAAAATCTGTTCCGAGGAACGAAGTGACGACAAGACCGGGCGCGGAGCGAACCGGAACAAATAAAGAGTGATAGAGAACCGAAGGGAATACTAGGGATGACAAGTTTCAAGACCAGACTTTCGCCCTAGATCGAGAAATACCGACCCCTAGCAGGCTCATCTCCACACTAGAGCTGCTCAAATCGACAGATCCCGGCAAAGTCATATAATCTAAATGCTGACGCTACCCAACGCTCAGGTCTGATCGCAAACCCACCTTCTACGCCTGACTAATAGCTGGGCTCGAAGATGCGCAAGCTCACTGGTGTCTCAACGACCACGGATTCAGCACTGAGTGTCGCCTTCGCAGCCGCCACCGAGGTCTCATTACTTTCATGCGTAGTCAGCATAATCAGAGCCGTGCCGTCCGTCAGTTCTTTCTGATTAACCGTCGCAAAACTGATATGGTGCGCGGCGAGAATGTTCGAGATCTTCGCCAACACGCCTTGTTCGTCCTTCACATGAACGCGCAAATAATAGCGCCCAGTGAGTTCCGCAGGAGCCGCCAGTTTCAGTCCATCCGCAAGTTGCCGGTAGAGCACTTCATCTTCCTCCGAGATCACTGGCCTCGGCGCGCCCTGAATCATACAGACCGCATCGGCAATATCACTAATCACAGAACTAGAGGTCGCATCCTGCCCAGCACCACGACCAATCAGCACAGTCGTGCCGACCACATCACCAGTCACACTGACGCCGTTATAAACTTCATCCACACCAGCGATCACCTCGCTCTTAGCAATCAATGCAGGGTGCAAACGCACGGACAATTTATTCGCCTCAAAGTCACGCGCAATCACAGCGAGCAGCTTGATCTTATAGCCCAGCTCACCGGCGATTTCGATGTCTGTGCCGGAGATCTCTCGGATACCTTCGCAAATAATCTCTTCGAGCTTCACCCACTTACCGTGCGCCAGAATACGCGAGGATCACAGCCTTATGCGCCGCATCGATCCCGTCGAGGTCGAGTGCTTCATCGGCTTCGACGTAGCCGAGCTGTCGCGCATCACCGAGCGTCTCTTCAAAACTTAGCCCCTCACGCTCCATGCGTGTAAGAATGTAGTTGGACGTGCCATTGAGGATACCGAAGATCAGCTTAAAGCGATTCGCCACCAAGGCCTCACGGATGGTCTTGATGATTGGAATGCCACCTGCAACCGATGCTTCGTAAAAATAGTGTCCGCCATTTTCATGTGCGATTTTGAACAGCTCTTCGCCATGCTCGCAGACCAGTGCCTTATTCGCAGTCACCACGACTTTACCCTGCTTGAGCGCACGGCGGGTTAGCTCGAGCGCCTCACCCGTGCCGCCCATCATCTCACAGACAATATCGATCTCGGGATTGTCCACCACGCGCGACGGATCGGTCGAGTAGCACTCAGCCGGCACCGCCACCTCGCGCTGCTTGGAGGCATTCTTCACCACCACTTGGGTGATATCGAGTTGCGCGCCGAGGCGAAACTCCAGAGCTTGGCGGTTCTTCTCGATATTTTTCCAGACCCCTTGGCCGACGACGCCGAAACCAAGAAGACCGATGCGAATGATGCGTTTTTGAGACATACTAAGAGTGAGAGTGAGCCTTCGGCTAGTGAGAGTGAATGAAAGTGGTGAGTGCAGCTTTTCGCCCAATGAACTAGGGCGCGCAATCCGCGATGCGCGAAACAATCCAGACAACATGAGGCGTGATAAGTTTCAAGGGTGAAACAGACATTCCTGTCTATCTATCGCGAAACAGACTTTATGACTGACGCCTACAACTGCTGCAAATCCTCGACCAGCACCCGCTTCTCGTGTTCGGAGCCAGGAAGGAAGTAGGCTGAGACCACACCAAGCTGCACACGAACGATGACGATCCCCTGCCCTTCGACTTCGAACGATCCATCCTCTTCGGCGAATGCCGTGCCAAGTAGATTCTCCGAAGTGTCCATGATCAGATGGTTCGCATGCCAAGCGACGTAGCCATCCCAATCAGTCGGCTCTGCCAGCGTGGATGCTGCTGCTGCTTGCGCCTGAAGGTAGCGATTTTTAGCTTCAACAGATTCTTGAGCCAACACGACATACGAATTGTAATGCTGCTGCACTGCCTTTAACCAATCCAGCGTAACGTCAATCTGCTGAAACGCCTCATCATCCACGCCACTAGAACGCGCAACCAATGCCTTATTATCCGCCGTCATCTTATCTGCGATAAACTTCAAGCCACGCTCTAAATTGTCCCATTTGATCGAGGCGAATAGATACTTATACTCTTTGAACAGCACCGCATCGCTCTGGTATTTCCGCAGACGATTATTACCCAAATCGACATCCTCAACGCGGACTGCAGGAAACTGCGAACGCAATGTTTCAAGTGAGGCTTCGAGCTTCATCGCATCGGCCGGCGACATGCCCTCGATGGAACTCACTCCCGCTGAGTCTTCAATCCGCCCAGTGATCTTATTTTCAAACAGCTCGCGCTGACGCAGAATTCGCTCACGTGCGACATCGCTTAAAGCGGAGACAACCAGTACCTCTGCAGCACTAATACTCTCTGCTGGCAAGCCATCGAAACGCAAGATGCCAGACGTCTTCAGCACCGCCTTAGCCACTGTAACGTCGCGCTTCACTGCGGCCGTCGGTTTCGACGGAGCATCCGAACACGCACCCAGAAAAAAGAGAGACACAAAAACCGACGAAAGGGAAAACAGGCGAAACAACATAACGGCGCAGATAAAAACTAACCTTCCGAAGCACGTCAACTCATTGCGCCGGCCCCCTACTTTTTAAAACTATTTTCCGTCCCCTGAAGCATGCGGGAAATATTTGAGCGATGTCGCAGCACGATTAGCACGCCTAAAACGACCCCCAGCGTCAAACGCGGATCTCCAGAGCCATACAGCCAATAAGCGCTGATTGGCAAACTCACCGCAAATAAGATCGAGGCAATTGCAACCATGCGGATGGTAAAATAAATCGCGGCCCAAGCGGCCACCCCGATCAGTAAGACTATCGGCATAATCGCCACCAATCCGCCCATGGTCGTGGCGACACCCTTGCCGCCTTTAAATTTCAAAAAGACCGAAAAGCTGTGCCCGATGATCGAAGCGATCAGCCCAATGATACCGAGTTGCAAGCCCGCCTCGCCCATCCACAACAACGGCCAACCAGCCGCGACGAACCCTTTAAGCGCATCACTAGCAAACACGATGTTGCCAAATTTCGACCCAAGCGCCCGCGTCACATTCGTCGCGCCGGGATTGCCGCTGCCATACTTTAGAATATCGACTCCCTGGCTGCGGGCGACGATCACGGCAAAACTAATGGCGCCGAGCAAATAGCCGACAATGGAAACGAGTGCGATATTGAGAGGTGTCATATTCGATAGAAACTATGGTGCATTCGTGATGTAATGGAGTGAGGGCGACCCGCCCTCTATTGGTTGACGTGGGCGAGTCGCCCACACTCCTATAATAACTGCGCATAGGGCTTTACGCCAGGACGACACCTATTGAGAAGTAGCGACTGGCTTTACGCCAGGACGACACCTATTGAGAAGTAGCGACTGGCTTTACGCCAGGACTACACGCATTGAGAAGTTGGATGCAAAAAACTGAAAGAGTACCGCATAAAAAAAGACCGTAGAGGGCGCGATGGCAACAGAGAATCAACCCCTGCGTCCGGCGCGCACTCTACGGCTTAAAAGTATTCGTTAGAGACGGATCACGCGATACTTGTCGATCGCAGTATGTTCCGCGATCTTCTTCGCCGCGGCCTCAGACGGTACACTATCCAACTCAAAGACGCTGACTGCGAAGCCCTCGCCCTGATCGCGACTGAGCGACATGTTGGCGATATTCACATTGTCCTCACCGAGTGTGACCCCGATGAAACCGACAATGCCAGGAACGTCCTTGTTCTTCAACACGAGTAGTGTCGCATCAGTACTGACCTCGACGCTGTGACCGTCGATCGCGACGATCCGCGGGCTTTGGTTTTTACCAACCAATGTACCGCCAATCGTGCGCGTCTTGCCGCTCTTGCTGGTGACTTGAACTTCGACGAGTTCAGTAAACTCGGCGTGCGTGTTAGTCTTCACTTGCTCCGTCTCGATGCCAAGGCGTGCGATCTTCTTCGGCGCGTTGACGTCGTTGACGTTATCGGAAATCTCGCGCAGGTAGCCGCGCTGAATTGCGTAGCTGAGTGGCAACGTGTCGAGCTCTGTGATCTTACCGAAGTAGCGGATCGTGATTTTCTCGACGCCCTCAGGCGCGAGCTGCTGAGAAAATGTGCCGAGTTTTTCGCCAAGCGTCAGGTAAGGGGCGATCTGTGCGAGTGCCTTCGGGTCGAGCGATGGCATGTTGAGCGCATTGCGCACCATCTCCCCCTTGAGGGCTTCGATCATTTGCTTGGCCACGTCGATGCCGACGTTCTCCTGAGCTTCCTGTGTCGAAGCGCCAAGGTGCGGCGTGAGCACGAGATTGGCGATTTGGCGAAGCGGGCTATCTTCAGCAGGTGGCTCGTCTTCGTAAACGTCAAGGCCAGCAGCTGCCACTTTACCCGAATTCAATGCTTCGATCAGCGCGGCTTCATCGATGATACCACCACGTGCGCAGTTGAAGACGCGAACGCCATCCTTCATGCGGCTGAATGCATCGGCATTCAGCATGTGCTTGGTATCCGCAGTCAGCGGCATGTGAGTCGTAATGTAGTCCGCATTCTCAATCACTTCGTCGAGCGTCGAAAGCTTCACGCCGAGTGTATTTGCGCGGGACTCAGTCAAATATGGGTCATAACCAAGGACGGTCATGTTGAAAGCTTGTGCGCGCTTAGCGACTTCAGCACCGATGCGGCCCATTCCGAGCACACCCAGTGTCTTACCATTAAGCTCAGAACCCGTGTAAAGTTTACGGTCCCAGCGACCCGCCGTCATGCTAGCGGACGCCTGCACGATCGGACGCGTACCAGCGAGCATGTGCGTGAATGTAAGCTCCGCAGTGGCCAGCGTGTTACCCGTTGGCGTATTCATTACAATCACACCCGCGTCAGTGGCTGCTTCGATGTCGATATTGTCGACGCCGACACCTGCACGACCGACAACTTTAAGCTTCGGCGCAGCAGCGACGACCTCAGCAGTCACTCGTGTGTCGGAGCGCAATGCAATTGCATCGACGTCCTTAACGATTTCAAGGAGCTGCTCAGGAGTGGAGCCATAAGCCTCGATTACTTCAAAACCTGCTTCAGATTTGAACAAATCAACGCCAATGGGAGAGATACGGTCTGCGATTAGAATTTTCATAGGAAAGCGGAGCAGTAAATTTCACCACCACCGAATTGCAACGAAAAGAAGCACTTCGACGCATGTTCTTTTTAGCTAAGCCGATCGCAGCGTCATTCAACTGCCACATATCTACGATTGAATCAGCCAAGGACATCTGCGAATCGACGCTTATATAAAGATTCGAGCACCAAAGCAATAGCGTACAATTAAAGTCACTAAAAGTCGCAATTCACGTTGTCAGAGCCGCTTAAACGCTTAACATTTAAACTAGTTATGAGTCGCATACTAAAGCCTATTCTTTATGTAAAAGCCGACTGCCCATGGTGCCGGCAAGCACTCTCCTTCTTTAACTCACAAGGCGTCGATCTCGATCTACGCGACGTGAACGAAAATGCAAAAGATATGGACGCGATGGTTTCCATCAGCGGCCAGACCAATGCACCGACCTTTGAATATGGCGACTTTATCGTAGCGGACTTTTCGGTCGATGAATTCCTCGCCGAACTCAACGAGTTCCCCGAAGTCCGGCATAACCTCGGCATCAGCGACAGCGAGAACTAGCCACCTGAGCGCCACATCGGTGGAACTCGCGACAGAGACACGCAAATGTCAGTGGCCTTTTTAGATTCATCGTCGACTAGTGAGTAAAGGAGGGAGGGCGACTCGCCCTCCTTGACAGTAACACAGGAGCAACGCGGGCGAGTCGCCCACACTCCTTTACAGCCACACAGCATCAACGTGGGCGAGTCGCCCACACTCCTAGCGGCAACTCAATCGCAGGGCCCTAAAAGCACACTTGCAATCTTGATGGACCAGGAAAACCAAACGATGCATGCTAAGGAGAAACCGAATGAGTGCCGGCGAACGCCGAAAGGTCATCGGCCCCAAGAGACTCGCTGCGCCAATTCGCGGAAAAACACCGGACTTAAACTGACGTGACGGCAGGCAACGCGCCAAGTAAGAGATTAGAATTGCCCCCTTCAAGCATAACGACACCTTTACTGCCGTCTCATGAAGTCTCTTATATATACTAACGAATTCCCTCCCCACATTTACGGCGGCGCCGGTGTCCATGTGGACTACCTCACCCGCGAACTGTCTAAGTTAATCGACGTCGACGTGCGTTGCTTCGGCGATCAAGACGTCACAGGGCCAACGCTAACCGCCAAAGGCTACCAAGTTGATAAGAGCGGCTACACCTGCCCAGAGAAATTGCACAGCGTGTTCGCCTGCCTCCAACAAGGTCTCGACTTCAACGCCGATGGCAACGATGCCGACGTCGTGCACTGCCACACTTGGTACACGCACATGGCTGGCATCCTCACCAAACTCAACTACGGCATCCCGCTCGTCGTAACCGCCCACTCACTAGAGCCGCTGCGCCCGTGGAAGCGCGAACAGCTCGGCGGTGGCTATGACTGCAGCAGCTGGGTCGAAAAGACCGCGATTGAAATGGCCGACGCGGTGGTCTGCGTATCTGAAGGCACCAAGGCCGACGTGATGCAGCACTTTAACGTCGATCCCGCTAAACTACACATCATCTACAACGGCATCGATCCGACCGAATATTACAAGCAAGACGCGACCGAAGCACTCGATCGCTTCGGTATCGACAAAGACCAACCTTACTTGCTGTTCGTCGGTCGTATCACCCGCCAAAAAGGCATCATTCATCTCGTCGAAGCGATCAAGCACATGCACCCGGGCTACCAGGTCGTGCTCTGTGCCGGCGCACCCGACACCCCCGAAATCGCTGCGGAAATGAAGGCTGCTGTCGAAGCCGCCAAGCAAGCGCGCGACGGCATCTTCTGGATCGACGAAATGGTCGATAAGCCAACCGTCATCAAACTCTATTCCGGCGCGGCCGTTTTCTGCTGCCCGTCCGTTTACGAGCCTTTCGGTATTATCAATCTCGAAGCCATGGCCTGCGAAACGCCCGTCGTCGGCTCAGCCGTCGGCGGCATCCCCGAAGTCGTCGTGCATGATGAGACTGGCTATCTCGTGCCCCTCGCGCAGAGCCACGACAGCCCGTTCTCGCCACTCAATCCCGAAGCCTTCGCCAAGGATCTCGCCCATCAAGTCAACCGACTGATGGAAAATCCAGAACGCCGCGAAGCATTCGGCAAGGCTGGCCGCCAACGCGCGATCGAGCACTTCAGCTGGACCTCCATCGCCCAACAAACTCAGGCACTCTACCAAGACCTGATTCAACAGAAATAGCCTCCGCACAAGTCGAACCTTTCCGCTTTCCCACTTTCCCACTTTCCCACTTTCCCATGAGTTCGCTTAAAAAGTTCAACGGCCGCAATCGCGTCATTATCGATACCCTAACCCCTGCACTTGAAGCAGAGAAATATCCACTCAAACGCGTCATCGGCGACGCTCAAGAGTTCCGCGTACACGCCTTTACCGATAGCCACGACATCATTACTGCCGATTTCTGTCATCGCCGTAAAGGCGCCAAGGACTGGATCAAGAACGCCATGCACGAAGCCGGCAACGACGAGTGGACCTACAATCTACAGCCATGGGAAATCGGGCTGTATGAATATTGCGTGATGTCAGCCGTCGATCACTTCGGCTCATGGCGACACAGCTTCGCCCGCAAGCTCGAGGACGGCCAATCAGCCGACGTCGAGTTAGCCATCGGCGGCGACATCGTGCTCGAAGCGGCCAAGCGCGCCAAGGGCGACGACAAGGTCAGTCTTAAAGAATTTGGTAACACCCTCAAGGATTCCGATCGCATCGACCGTGAACGCATCGACGCCGCGCATAGTGAAGAACTACGCGGGCTGGTCTCCCGTTGCTTCGACGCCAAACTTGCCACGCAGTCGTCGATCCACCTACTCATGGTGGAGCGCAAGCTAGCGGCTTTCAGCACCTGGTATGAATACTTTCCCCGCTCGTGCGGACCAGATGCCGAAACCCACGGCACCTTCGAAGACGCGAAAAGCCGCCTGCTCGAAATCGATCGGATGGGCTTTAACATCGTCTACTTCCCGCCGATCCACCCGATTGGCCAGGCCTTCCGCAAGGGCAAGAACAACACGCTGACTCCATCAGACAGCGACGTCGGCAGCCCCTGGGCAATCGGCGCACAATCCGGCGGGCACAAAGACATCCTGGCCGAACTCGGCAGTCTGGATGATTTCAAATCATTCATCGCCGCCGCCGCGGACTACGAAATCGAAGTCGCGATGGACATCGCCTTCCAATGCTCCCCCGAACACCCGTGGGTCAAAGAGCACCCGCAATGGTTTAAATGGCGCCCCGATGGCACCTGCCAGTACGCGGAGAACCCACCCAAGAAATATCAAGACATCGTGCCGATTAACTTCGAGAGCAACGATTGGGAAAACCTCTGGCTGGAACTGAAGTCCGTATTTGATTATTGGATCGAGGCAGGCGTTAAAGTCTTCCGCGTCGACAACCCGCACACCAAATCCTTCCCATTTTGGAACTGGTGTATTCTAGAAATCAAAGCCGCGCACCCTGAAGTCATCTTCCTAGCAGAAGCCTTCACACGTCCGAAGCGTAAATACAACTTGGCCAAAGCCGGGTTCACCCACGGCTACACCTATTTCACCTGGCGCAACACGCCCTCTGAGATGCGTGAATACCTCACCGAGCTCACTCAGTCCGAGACCAAGGACTATTTCTGGCCCAACTTCTGGCCGAACACGCCGGACATCCTGCACGACGACCTACAGGTCAATAGCCGCGCCGCATATTTAGGTCGCTACGTGTTAGCAGCCACACTCTCGTCCAATATCGGCATCTACGGTCCCGCTTACGAGTTGATGGACTTTGAGCCTTATCCTGGCAAAGAGGAATACAACCACAGCGAGAAATACGAGCTCAAGCAGTGGGACTGGGACAAGCAAGGCAATCTGAAAGGCGAAATCGCTCGGATCAATGCGATCCGCAATAACCACCCCGCGCTGCAGCGCACCTTCAACCTGTTCTTCGCCGACTCCGACAACCCACACTTCCTCTGCTATCTGAAGCAGAACTGGGATTGCTCGGATCAAATTCTGGTCGTCGTCAACATGGACTGGGAGCACACACAGAGCGGCTTTATTAATCTGCCGCTCGAGCACCTCGGTCTCGGCGAGCACGATGGCTTCACCGTGCGCGACCTCTACGATCCGTATGAAGCCGAATACACCTGGCAAGGCTCGCGTAATTTCATCAAGATCAATCCACACGTGCGCCCCGCGCATATCTTCAAGATCCGCAAGCTCTAGGCAAAACCGCGCCAGCGGATCAAACATTTACCAAGCCTCGGCGTTCACACGCCGAGGCTTTTCTGTGAGCAGGGATCGCCAGACTCCGTCTGGCACTCCTACCGATCAGCATAGGTGCTCCCAAAAAAAAAAGCCAATACGGAGATTGGCGATCCAAGCAGACTCATCGACGAACAATTTTATAGTAGCTCTACCCCAGCGTATCAGTTTAACCTCCCTCGCAATGAACATACCGATCCTTTACATAAAATCCGGCTGCCCTTGGTGCACCGAAGCTCTCAGCTACTTCAGTACAAATAACATTCGCCTCGAAACCCGCGAAGTGCGCAGTAACAAAGCCTTCATGGAGCAGATGGTGAAGCACAGCAGCCAAACCAAAACCCCCACCTTTGTGCACGGCGAATTCGTCGTCGCCGATTTCGACATCGGCGAGTTCAAAGCCGCACTCAATCAAGCGCCCGCGGTCAAAGCACAGCTGGGGCTATAGGAGCCGAGCCCCTGGGATCGCCAGACTCCTGTCTGGCACTTTTCCGCACGCATGCGAACAGCCAATGCGGAGAGTGGCGCTCCCAACATAAAAAAAGCGCCGTCCCTTTCGAGACGACGCTTTTTCCAAACAACAAACTAATAAAAATCTAACAAAGATTATATAGTAATAGACGGGCCAGCCGCCTAAACGTTCAAAATACTTTCAGTTTTTTTGAATTAAATTTAAGGCACACATCACCAAAACCCGCAAGTGCCTACAGTTCAGTGTATTTAGCACTATTTCCGCGGGCTTTCTCAACCGGATATTTTTCTGCATTGCGCTGCATTTTCGCCTCAATAATCGCCGCGATGTCGATTCCAGTGACGTTAGCGAACTCGATTGCGAAGATAAATACGTCCGCCAACTCCTCCTCAACCTTGGCACGCAGCTTGGTCGCCTCGACATCTGTATGCGATTGCTCGGGACTCTGCCAGAGGAAGTGCTCCATCAACTCGGCGGCCTCCGCCGAAATCGCCATCGATAGATTCTTAGGGCTGTGAAATTGCTCCCACTCGCGCTCCTTGGCGAAGTCCAGCACACGGTCTTTGATTTCCTGTAGGCGAGTATCAGCGTCATTCATAGGTAGAATGAGTAGCCACTGCAGCGCAGCCGATCAATGGTGAAATTGAGGAACAAGCCCGGGATCGCCAGACTCCCGTCTGGCACTTTCCAGCACCCTAGCGAAGAGCCAATACGGAGATTGGCGCTCCCAGCGCATAAAAAAGGCGCCGACTCTTTCGAGACGACGCCTTTTACAAACAACAAACACATGAAAAATCTAACCAAGATTATAGTAAGATAGACGTGCCAGCCGTCAAAGCGTTCAAAATACTTTGAGTTTTTTCTACATAATTTCAAACCACACCAAAATAGCCCCACAAGTCGTTGCTAATTAGCGATTTTATTATCGCTTCAACCAAATCATAAAATTTCCAGTTTGTAGTTCTGCATTTTTCAACGGGTTCATTAGATGCGTCCATTTCAGCCGTCGAGAAATGTAACCCGCCGGTTCTGAGATTGGCAGCCTGGACGCGGCTCTTGGCGAACGCATTGATGGATTCCTCAACACCCCGTTTACAATGCGTCGGGCCCGGTTATCTTTATAACAAGAAGCGCCCGAGATGACTGCCCTGACAGATTGGATACAACGCAACGAGCAACTGCTACAGCTGTTCGGCAGCCTATCGCTATTCCTGCTGGCACTCACCCTTGTCGCTCTCGTGCTCGTGGTGATCACACTGCCCGAAGACTACTTCACTCGCGACCATCGTGCTCCCATCGGTGATCCGTAAATCGCTCAACAAAATCCGCATAATTGCGAATAAGCCGTCACTGAAAGTGCCGGTGCAGCAAACGCCCAAAGATAAGGAACGATAAAATAATGGGAGACCCGTTCTAGCCCCGCAGCGCGAACTAGCTATCACTATCACAGTCTTTACACACGCCGTAGACTTCCATCACGTGTGTAATCTGCGAGTAACCGTGAGCCTTCGCGCGTCCCAGCACTTCTTTGCCGATACAGAGGTCCAAGCGTTCAGCTTGATGGCACTCACGACAAATTAGGTGATGATAGTGCTCCCCAGGAGCAGTCAGCTCGAAGAGTTGCGTGCCATTTTCGAGTGGAATGCGTTGAATCACCCCAATGCCTTGCAGCGCCTCCAAGTTCCGATAGACAGTCACTAGATCGGTTTCCGGTAGCTCAGCTTTCTGCCGAATTTCGTCGGCGCTCGCAGGATGCTCGAATTGCATCAAAACTTGTACGATACGAATCCGCTTTTTGGTGATACGCCCGCCCCCTGCGCGCATGCGCTCTAAAATGGTCTCTATCGAACTGTCAGGCGCGGAATTCATAGTGCTTACAATGTGAGGCCTCAATTGAGATTCAAGTTCATTCCCCTCATTATCGCGTGGTTAAGTAAAGTATAAGCGCACTTAACTAATGAAAGTAGATTGCATTAGAGGGGGAGGTTTGCTCGGCGTTAATGAACGTCACTAACACTTATACAGACACACTCTCTGAGCAGCCATTTCTTAGATCCAGTCGCCATCTCGATGGCTATCATCTGCGCGATCCATTGCTTAATTACTCCAGTCTTGCTCGTTGTACTGCCTATTCTAGCGACAACTGCGTGGGTGGATACGGACTTTTATCTATGGATGATTCTGTTGGTAATTCCGACCACTACGTTGCCCATTTGGAGCGGGTGTCGCCGAGACCGGGACAAATGGGTGATTAGCATAGCAGCCCTTGGCCTCGGGCTGTTGTCGGTAGCACTCGCCAACGAGCGCTATGCAAAGGCAGCCGCTCGGAGCGATTCGGCACTGGCGGTTCAATTGTCGTCTGGCCCGAATGCGCGACTAGCGATAGAATCGAACGCCGCTGCCTCTGCGGCCTGCAGCACCTGTGTTCCTAGCTCGAAAGAGGGCGGGGCGGCGCAGCTGGCCAGACGACGACATATGCGGGACTCCCATGGCATTTGGGACTCAATGTTCCTGGAGGCCTGTTATTGGCAACTGCACACACGCGCAACTTTCTCCTCTGCCGGAGAGATCGCTGTCAGCATTCAGATAGAACGCACCGCAGGTGAGACCTCAACAGATGAATTGGCAAAGTAGGACCCTAACAATTAACGACAATTACTTTCATTAATGGATGATTTACGAAAATCCCGTACTGCAGGTATTGCCGCCTTTACTTTGATAGAGCTCTTGACGGTGATCGGAGTGCTGACGGCGATTCTTATACCTGCAATCGGCGCGACCCAGCAATCTGCACAAAAAGCCAAATGTGCATCCAACCTTCGTCAGATTGGACAAGCGATCAGTCTGTTCGCGATGAACAACAACGGCTACTTCCCCCTTTCGACGCACACGGCACCAAATATCGATGAGAGCTGGATTTACACGATAGCCCCCTACTTAGGCGAAGTTGATGAAGTGCGCATATGCCCGGCAGATCCTCAAGGACCCGAGCGCTTGGAGCTAAACTTAACGAGTTACGTGCTAAATGAATTCGTGGTGGTTCCGAACATGGCCCCTTTCTGTCAAATGCGCACGGATAGTTATACAAACCTATGGCGACTCCAAAACCCTGCGCTGACGATGGTGGCATTTATCGCATCGGACAGTATGCCCTTGGGCGATCACTCTGACCACACCCACTCTCGGGGCTGGGGAAACTGGAATCGCGTGATCGCAGACATTCAACCAAATCGCTTCGGCTCTGAGAGATCGGACGGGCTCGGTGGCTCGTCAAACTTTCTCTTCGCGGATGGCCATGTCGACACGATTGAGGCGGAAGCGCTGCATCAAAAGATTCTCTCCGGGAATAATCCCGCAGATCCTGTAAATCTCTAATTGATCACCCGCTCCGCCGCCGAATCATCTTTTCTTTTTAACCATCAACTAGACACACAAACACATGCATAAAAAAGACACGACTCTACTGAGCCTATCTGCGCTCAGCTTATTGGCCGCCCAGGCTAACGGGCAGATCAACTTCAGCTCTGGTCATATCGATATTGGCATCGCTTATGAAGAGGGCGAATGGGAGCCTCATGTTCACGACGAAGAAGATGATATTGAATACGAATCCGATGCATTGCTCTTTCATGGAGCTGAAGCTAATAGCACCAACTTCAGGGCAACTGTACCCGAGTTAGCCTCTTTTGGTTTTCTTGGGGATGCGGGAGACGACATATTCATTTTCCCGCAGGTTGAAAATACCTCCCTGCCATTCATAGGCATTGCTGCAGAAGAGATCGACTCGGCCGACTTCGCGACAAATGAAATCACACTTGAACTGTCTGGATTCTCGGGGCCAGGCGATTTCTTCCTCTACCAAATAGACGGCTTTGGTGCACCCAATTTACTCTATGACACCACGGATGGATTAAATGACGTGCTAACGCTAAATATCGGTTCTCACGCTCACTACAACTTCGCCTTCTCCGCTGAAGGTGTTTATAATGTGACATTGACTGCTTCGGGAATCCTTAACGACGGATTTAACACATTATCCACGAGTGCACCTGCAACGTTTTTCTTTGGGGTCAATGCAGTGCCCGAGCCTTCGGCCTTCGCGCTGATCGCAGGTTGTATGACACTTGGCTTCGTCGCGATGCGTCGCCGCCGCTCCTAACTCAGCAACTTCTTATTAAAGCAAGCGGCGTGTCTACCTTTAGGCACGCCGTTTTTTTTGTTCGATACAGCGTGAGTTAATCAGTATCCGGCGGTGAAAGCGTCAAGATCTGGAACGCCATAGAAACAACGACCTCATGCGTCGAATGATCCTTCAAACACCCACATTTCTACCCTAGCACGAGCACTGCGATCGAGAAATAGATCAGCAGGCCGAGCACATCCATAACTGAAGTAATCAGCGGACTACTAGCAGCTGCGGGGTCGACCTTCAAACGACTCAGCACGAATGGCAGCAGTGCACCGAAGCTATTCGCCACAAACACGATCGCTATCATACTCAGCCCGACGATCCATGCGATGTGACTATCTCCGCCATACAGCTGACTGACACTGACAATGTTGTCTCCGGCGCGAGCAACGGTTTGAATAGCCATCAACCAATCACTCAACTCCAAATCGCCAGTCGCAATCGCGCGAACCATCAAGGTCGCCGACTGTGCGCCGCAATTACCACCACTGGCGATGACCAGCGGCATAAACAGCGCAAGGGTGATAAACTCTACCACATATTCCTCGTAGCTCGATATCACACTGGCTGAAATCAAATTAACGAAAATCAGAATCAGCAGCCAGCCGATGCGCTTGCGGAACAGTTGTGTTGGCGAAGCCACACTGTAGCGCGTCTCCAAGGGCGCAACCGCTGCACCCTTCTGAATATCTTCCGTGGCTTCTTCTTCGGCCACGTCCAAAATATCATCCACCGTGACGATCCCGAGCAACACGCCGTCCGAATCGACCACTGGCAATGCATTGACGTCGTAACGCTGAATCATCTCCACCGCCACTTCGCGGTCATCATACGCCGAAATACTGATGCAGTTATAATTCAGCATCGTCTGAATCAGCGTCTGCTGGCTCAGTCATGATCTAGACGGCGCATGCGCACGATATCCACCAGCTTCCCGCCAGCATCCGTCACGTAGAAGATAATTAAAAATCTCGGAGTCGCGCCCGTATTTGCGAACATGCGCCAGCGCCTGCTCGCAGGTCCACTCCGCGCGCATGACGCAGGTAGTCCGGCGTCATCAATCGGCCGACACTCTCCTCGGGGTAGCCCAGCAACTGGCGCGATTCCGCCAAATCCGCCGGGCTCAACAGCTCCATGAGCCGCCGCAGTCACCGTCGCTGGCAGCTCTTCGAGCATCGCCGTGCGGTCGTCGGGACTCAGATTCGGCCAGCAGCGCAGCGCGTATCCGCATCCGTTCACGCAGCTTCCAGAAATATCGTCCTGATCCTCTGGCTCGAAATGAGGCAAACACATCCGCCGCCCGCTCGACGCGGCAAGGCGCGATAGACCAACACTTGGTGCGGCTTGTCCATACGCAGAATCAAATCCGCCACTTCTGGATTCGCCCAGCGAGTCAAAGACTCCGAAAGTGCCTTTAATTGGCCTTTCTCAACCAGCGCCTCGACCTCCGAGTCTGTAACTGTATTTTCTTCTCGCATCCAACCTTTGGTAATAGAAGCCCCACCCACAGAGTAAAGCAGCGAAATCTCAACTGACTACTTTTCCACCGCACGCTCGCAGCCATACTGCTCCAATAAATCAGCCACTAGGCTCGGCAAATGCGACAAATGCGCCCCCGTACCCGCAGACGCGACCGCACAAGACACGTAGCCGATATTATCGCTGATCGGTAAATTCAAGCCGCGCTCCTCCAGCCATTGATTCAACACGAGCAACGCCTCCATCCAGTCGCGTAGCGAGAAATCACTCTCATCGACCTCTTCCAGCAAGGCACGCTGCAAGTCCTCTGCACCTTTGAAATGTGCATCTAGATAGGCGAGCACACTGGGTGAATCTGCAAACTCGCTCCCAACACTTGCTTGTCTCAAATTCTGGCATCTAGCCGAGTTGTGTCAGGTAACCGCGCCCGAGACAAATTGATTGCGCTCGTTTTTATCGATTAAATCTGCCCACTGCGTGATTTCTAGCGCTTGAGTCTTGCTCCTCGCCCATTCAACCCTTGGCTGTAAGATCTTATGCGCACTATCCGCACAGCTGCCAGAGCCCTCATTGTCCTAGAAGGCAAACTACTCGCCATCAAAATGCGCGATCAGTCTGGCGTGTTCTACATCCTACCTGGCGGCGGCCAGCGCCACGCCGAGACCTTGCGCGAATGCCTCCGACGCGAATGCCTCGAAGAGATTGGCACCGATGTCGATGTCGGCGAACTCCTCTATCTGCGTGAATACATCGGCAAGAACCATGAGTTCCGCCACGTCCATCGCAGTTTTCATCAAGTCGAGAGCGTGTTTCGCTGCTCACTGCCGAATCCAGACGGTATCGGCCCTGGCACCGAGCACGACAAAAAGCAAATCGGCGTCGAATGGATCCCCCTAGAAGAGCTGGACGACTGCCGCTTCCTGCCGGAGGTGATCAAACCCTTTTTTACCAAAATGGCTTCGAGCCGAGTTCGAATTATCTGGGAGATGTGAATTGAGTGCGCGCCAGTCAATTGATGTGTGCAGGTGCAACAGTATGAAAGTGAGAATGTAATTCCTGCTTCCTAACCGTTAAAACATCCCAACCTTCCCACTTTTTCCCCTTTCACTGTAACACCTTCCCACTCTCACGTGAGCGTCTACCGCCGAATATTCAGTAAAAAGAATCAGAGCATGATGCACCCCGATGACCGACGACGTGTCGATTGGGTGAGCCCGTTCTGCATGCTGCTGCTGTGCGCCATTAGTATTCTGTTTATTTACTCGGCGCAATATACCCACGGCGGCGACGACTGGAAGAAGCAGCTCTTTTGGGTCACGCTCGGGCTCGGCACTTATGGCGTGGTGTCGCTGATAAACTACAAAATCTTTCTTGGCTACGCGCATTTAATCTACGGGGCGGGTATTTGCGGCTTACTATTGGCCACCAAGCTGAGCCCAATTAGCGTCGAAATGATGGGAGCTCGGCGCTGGGTGGACATCGGCATTACCACCATTCAGCCGACCGAAGGGGCCAAAATCGGCACCTTGATCATGGCTGCCAGTATTTTAGCGCGTTCAGAGCTAGGATCGGTGCAAGACTCGCTACTGGTGCTGGCAAAAGTGGCTGTGGTATTTTTAGTCCCAATGTTATTGATTTTTCTGCAGCCTGACCTAGGATCCTCACTTGTCTTTCCTCCAATGATTTTTGCCCTGCTATATGTCTCCCGTTTGTCGGAGAAGTTTTTTGTGAGCGCTTTTGCTCTATTTGCCGTCGGCGTCAGTGTCCTCGGCCTGGATATTTACGCCTACAGCCAGCACCTGGAGCAGGTTCGCGCAATCGAGCGCACTGCAGCCACACCCCCCTCTCAAGAGTATCATTCACTCCTACCAATTCACAATTATCAACGAAACCGGATCCTAACCTTCGTCGCTCCCGACGTAGTCGATCCGGAAGGCACCGGCGCAAGCTGGAACGCCAAACAAGCAAAAATATCCGCCGCCACAGGTGGAGTCGCCGGCAAGGGCCTGTTCAAAGGAACACAGGCACAACTCGGCTACCTCCCTAAAGCGGTGGCTCACAACGACTTTATTTTCTCCGTTATTGCGGAGGAAACAGGCTTTCTTGGAAGCGCGTTCGTCGTCGGACTCTTTTGTCTGATGGTCGCCAACGGCATACGTATTGCCGGACTCGCAAGAGATCGATTTGGAATGCAACTGGCCATCGGCGTCAGTGTGCTGTTCCTGGTCCACTTCTTCATCAACATTGGCATGACTATCGGCATTACTCCGATTACAGGACTCCCGCTTCCGTTTTTAAGTTACGGAGGTTCCTTTGTTCTGAGCTGTTTTATTCTGCAAGGATTAGTGCAAAGTGTATATCGTCACAGAAAGGATCATACATGATCCTAACAACGATCCACACACCCACATCAACCTGCAGCAGCTACCAGAGCACGGGATCCCCAATTCAACCAGGGACACCCAAAACCAATGCCAGATTCAACAACTGAAAATTCCGATTCACAATACACTGAAGAACTCACCTCTGCTCCAACAGAAAAGAAGACAGAGCGAATTGATCACAACGAGCTCAAAAACGACGCCGCAAAACGCGCCAAGAAACAGCCCTTGGTGACTCGTATCATCAAAGCGATTAAGAATGAAAAGAAGTCTTACTCAGAGCTGATCATCAACTCCGAGCCGCTTGAGAAACGCGTCGCCCTGCTTAAGGACGGCGTGCTTGAGAAGTTCGAAGTCGAACGCACTGGTGAAGCCCGCGAAGTCGGCGCCATCTTCAAAGGTCGCATCCAAAATCTCGAAGCGGGCCTCAAAGCTGCGTTCGTCGACATCGGCGAGCCCAAGAATGCCTTCCTGCACTACTGGGACATCCTTCCAGCTGCCAACGACAGCGGTATCGAGATCGTACGCGACAACAAAACCGCCAAACAGCGCAAGCGCGAGAGCGAGAAGGTTTCGGTCAAAGACATTCCGAAGCTCTACCCCATCGGCAGCGAGATTATCGTGCAAATCACCAAGGGCCAAATCGGCACCAAGGGTCCACGCACCACCACTAATATCGCCCTACCAGGGCGCTTCCTAGTGCTCATGCCGCACGCTGGCACACTCGGCATCTCTCGCAAGATCGACGACCGCAAGGAGCGCAGCCGCCTCAAGGGCATCCTCCGCGATCTCACCCTACCCGAAGGAATGGGCCTGATCATCCGCACTGCGGGCGAAGGCAAAAAAGCACGCTTCTTTATCCGCGACTTACACATTCTGCTCAAACGCTGGGAAGTCATCAACCAACGCATGAACGCAACCAACAAACCAGGTTGCCTCTACGTCGAGCCAGACATCGTCGGCCGCACCGTGCGCGACTTCCTGACCGAAGATATCGACCGTGTCATGGTTGATAAAAAGCAGGATTATGAGGATATTATAGCCGAAGTGACGACCATTTCGCCTCGATCGAAGTCCAAAATTCATATTTTCGAGGAAGACATCCCCGTCTTTGAGCGCTTTAACATTGAGCGTCAAATTGAACAGACCTACATGCGCTGTGTGCCACTCCCAGGTGGTGGCGAGATTGTGATTGAAGAAACTGAAGCCTTGATCTCGGTCGACGTGAACACAGGTTCGCACAAGAACAAGACCAAGAAGGACGGCAAAGACTTCATCACGCAGGTGAACCTCGAAGCGGCCACCGAAATCGCCCGCCAACTGCGCCTGCGTAACATCGGCGGACTGATCATTCTCGACTTCATCGACATGAAGGCGAAGAAAGATCGCAACGCCGTGTTCAACCGCATGCGCCGTGAAATGGAGCACGACAAGGCGAAGAATCACGTCCTCGCGATTTCAACGCTCGGCATCATGCAAATGACTCGCCAGCGCCATTCTGAAAGTCACTCCAGCGGCATCTACACCGACTGCCCGTATTGCCACGGTCGCGGCTCGGTCAAATCGGCCCGCACCATGAGTGTTGAGATTCAGCGTCGTATCATTAGCATCATCCGCCACATCCGTGCACGCGATGGCCATGACAAGGAGATCAACCTTCGCGTGCTTCTCAACCCGTCCAATCTGGAGCGCCTGCGCAACGAGGACGAAGATCTACTACTCGGGATCGAGGAATCTTATGGCGCACGTCTATCGTTCCGCGCCGATCCAATTTATCACGTCGAAAACTTCAAAATCCTCGACGTCGAAACTGGGCAAGAACAGCGCTAGTCTTTCCAATGCCGAACGTCGAATTGATGAGAACACTCAAAATCTGACGTTCGGCACAGGATTTGCATCTACGCAGTTTATGAAAATCCTCGCTGCATTCGATAAGTTCAAAGACTCCATGACGGCCGTCGCGGCATGCGCAGCGGCTACTGCTGGCGCACGCCAAGCGCTGGGTAGTGCGGCGCACATCACTCAAGCGCCACTGACCGATGGCGGCGAAGGCTTTTGTAGTATTTTAACCAACTGCCGCGAATGGCTTCATTCAGACACATACCGTCTGCGGCCCACTCGGAGACGACCTCGAAGCACCCTTAGGCTGGGTGAACAGCACTGCATTGCCTACTGCAGTGCGTGAGCGACTCGACCTTCCTCTAGGCAAGGTCGCGATCATCGAAATGGCCGCTGCTGCAGGCCTCGAACAAGTGCCTGCACATCGCCGACACCCAAAACGGTGCACCACTTACGGAGTGGGTGAACTAATTCGGATCGCAGTCGCAGAAGGTGCGGATGCGATTCTACTCGGTATCGGCGGCAGTGCCACCAGCGACCTCGGTCTCGGACTACTGCAAGCACTAGGCTTACAGTTTATCGGCTCAAACGGTCACGCCATCGAACGCATCCTCCCAGCGAACTGGCCACAAGTCACCCACATCTCAGGCAGTCTCGAAATCGTCACACCGCCGATTTTCATCGCGTGCGATGTCGACAACCCATTGCTCGGCCCACGCGGAGCCGCAGCAGTCTATGGCCCTCAGAAAGGCTTACTCGCAGACGAACTGGAAAGCTTCGAGGCTGAGTCCGCACGTATCGCCTCGATGCTCAGTGCATACTTCAAGCAACCTGAAGCACTCCGCGAATCGCCGGGGAGCGGCGCGGCCGGAGGCATCGGCTTTGGCCTAAATGTAGCCTGTGGCAGCCACTACGTCGCGGGGTTCGAACTCGTCAGCACCTGGCTTGACCTAGAGAGCAAGATCGCTGCAGCTGATCTAATCCTTACCGGAGAGGGCCAAATCGACCTCAGCTCACTGAACGGCAAAGGCCCCTACGCACTCGCAATCGCGGCTAACCTCGCCCACAAACCAATGATACTCTTAGCGGGTTGCATCGAAGCACCAGCAGCCGAGCAACTGCACCGAGAGTTCCCTAATTGCACCACCGCAGCCATTACCCCCGAAGGCTGCCCACTCCCACAGGCACTCGCAGATGGCCCAGACAACTTGCAAAATAAAACCGCGCAAGTTCTGCAGCAACAGACTCAACAATGACCATTGAAGAGCATGAACTCAGAGAGACGAGAACGCGCCGCATCCGCAGGGTGAAGCGCTGGCTCAGGCTTTTGCCTCGGCGCACCAACATTCATCGCTACCCGATCCTCTGGCGCTTTTCCGTAGGTGCGCGCAAACGCATCTATCTCTGGAGCTTTCGCGTCGAGAACGCGGTGCCCGCAATCTACGCAGGCTTCATTCTCGCACTCATGCCACTCTACGGCATACAGATTCCGATCGCACTTTGCCTCGCCCTGTTTCTGCGGGCGAATCTGCCGATTCTTGTCGGGTTACAAATGCTCTCCAACCCACTCACGATATTGCCGTTCTGGTATGCCGCCTATCAAGTTGGCAGCAGCGTGCTCCGTATCGTCAGCATTGAAACACCGCCACTCGGCCAACCCGACGTTAAAGCCATCGCCCATAATTTCACCAACGGCGAATGGATCAGCAATATTGAACCCCTGCTGGCCACCTTCAGCATCATGTGTCTCGGTGGTATCGTCTTGGGTGTCTTTTTCGGCCTCATCTCTAGCTTTGCCTATCGCGTCACAGCCAAAAGAACCGCCGCAAGCTACGCACTTTTGATTCAAAAAATTCATGACCGTAAAGCGCGTAAATCAGATCTTCCTTCCGACCCCGACTCCAATGCTTAAATTCCTTCGTCTCCTCTCGATCACTCTCCTAGCAAGCTGTGCGCTCATCGCACAAGCAGACCGTATCAGCCTCGGCATCGACACACTGCAACAATCTGGATTTCGCGCCATCGCAGGCAAACGAGTCGGGCTGCTTACCCATCCAGCTGGCGTCAACCGTGATGGAGTTAGCAGCATCGACGTGCTGCGCCGCGCGCAAAATGTAAAACTCGTTGCTCTGTTTGGTCCAGAGCACGGCATCTACGGCAACGAAAAGGCA
>CAJJBN010000022.1 GCA_905182435.1 Opitutaceae bacterium BACL24 MAG-120322-bin51
CTTGGTTCGATTGGTGGGCCAGCTGCGTTGTTGGCTGAGTATAATATTAAGAAGGTCGAAGTGCTGGAGTATCCTGAGCTAGGCATGGAAGCGATTTGGAAAATCGAAGTCGAAGATTTCCCTGCTTATATTCTGGTCGATGACAAGGGTAATGACTTTTTTGCCAGTATCCGTGAGACCTGCGCAAAGTGTGCGGTGCAAGCGTTCGAAGACGCGAAGGCCGGAGTGTAGCGTTTCTGGTTCGTAACAAATTTCAAAGCCCGACTTCACGCTGTGGAGTCGGGCCTTTTTGTGGATCATTGATCGGTGGGGTAGCTGCAGGCACGCCCTCTCTTCGGTTTATCGATTGTTAGGATTAAATAAGGAAAGCAGGAATATAGGAACGGGGATTCGGCTATTATAGACGACATGATTTGCTGCTTGCTATTTCTGTAGATTAGTCGATAACGACGATCGACTAGAACACCTGTTAACATTCAGAGCGTGGGTAGTCATCAGGGTGAGACGAAAGTATTCAGTTAGGTGATCCAGTCCGAAAGCGGACACTCAAGAGCAAAGAAGCAGTGGGATAGCCCAAATAAAGTAAAGAAAAGGAACACATAATGGATGCAAAAATGTATGTAGGCAACTTGTCCTACGATGTAACTCAAGAAGAACTCCAAGCGCTTTTCGAAGCTCATGGTGCAGTTAGCGATGTTTTCATCGTAAAAGATCGTGAATCTGGTCGCCCTCGTGGCTTCGCATTTGTCACTATGGAAACTAAAGAATCCATGGACGCAGCAATCGAAGCGCTTAACGGTGCAGATTTCATGGGCCGCAATCTTGCGATCAATGAGGCTCGTCCTCGCGAAGAACGTCCAAGTGGCGGCGGCGGCGGTTACGGCGGCGGCGGCGGCGGTGGTCGCGGTGGCAACGGCGGCGGCGGTTACGGCGGCGGCGGCGGTGGTCGCGGTGGCAACGGCGGCGGCGGCGGTTACGGCGGCGGCGGCGGCGGTGGTCGCGGCGGCAATGATCGTGGCGGACGCGGCGGCAATGATCGTGGCGGCAAACGGCGGCGGTCGTGGTGGCTGGTAGACTGTTAGTCACACTATAAACTTTCGCGGGGCTCAGAAATGAGCCCCGCTTTTTTGTGTGTGCCCAGCAGGGCGCACTTGCTAGACAGTGATCATCGGAAATGGAAATAAGGTCCGTGACTCGTCCAATAAGTCCTAAAGTTAGCCGATAGCCAGCTGTGTCACGGTCTCACTACATTGCCTTAATCCCTGCGGCCAATACTTCGGCGGCGCGCTCGATGTCCTTGCCGTTGTGGGCGGTGCTAATAAAGCAGGTTTCGTAGCCAGACGGTGGTAAATAAACGCCATTTTCCAGCGCATAGTGAAACAGTTTGCTAAATAACTGCGTTTCGCTGCTGATCGCATCGTTGTAGTTGCGCACTGGAGAATCGCTAAAGAAGAGTGCAAACATTGAGCCGACTTGTGGCAGTTGTAGTGGCATGCCTTTTTCAATTGCAGCGTTAATCAGCGCATCGCGAATCAGAGTGCCCATGGCCTCAAATGCGGGATATGGATTGTCGGTCTTTAGCTTCTTCAGCGCGGCGATACCGGCGGCCATCGCTAGCGGATTACCGCTGAGTGTGCCTGCCTGATAGACCGGGCCGAGAGGTGCAAGTTGATCCATGATCTCGGCTTTACCGCCGAAGGCACCGACCGGAAGCCCGCCACCGATGATCTTGCCCAACGCGGTGAGGTCAGGCGTGATGCCAACGCGCTCTTGCACGCCACCTGGGGCGAGGCGAAAGCCAGTCATCACTTCGTCAAAGATCAGCACTGTGCCGTTCTCGTTGCAAAGGTCACGTAGCAGCGCGAGGAAGCCTTGATCGGGCAGGATGAAGCCGCAGTTCGCCGGGAAAGGCTCGACGATGAGGGCAGCGATCTCGTCTTGATGATTGTGAAACGCAGCACGGACCCCATCGGCATCGTTGTATTCTACGACGATGGTTTCGGCGGCCAAGCTAGCTGGAATGCCTGCGCTATCAGGGTAGCCCAGTGTGAGGGCGCCGGAGCCTGCCTTGACCAACAGCGAGTCGACGTGGCCGTGGTAGCAACCCGCAAACTTGATAATTTTGTCGCGCTTGGTGTAGCCACGTGCGAGGCGAATGGCAGACATGGTCGCTTCGGTGCCGCTATTGCACATCCGGACTTTTTCGACCGATGGCACCATCTCGACGATGAGCTCAGCCATTTCGACTTCGTAAGGATTCGGCGTGCCGAAGCTGGTGCCTTTTTCCAGTGCCAGACTGATGGCCGCGCGGATGTCGGGATCATTGTGGCCATGGATGGCTGGGCCCCAAGTGCAGACGAAGTCGATCAGGTCTTTGCCGTCGGCGGTGTAGAGGTGTGCGCCGTCAGCACGTTCAGTAAAAAAGGGCGCACCGCCGACAGAGCGGAAAGCCCGCACAGGAGAGTTCACGCCGCCAGGAATGAGTTGTTTGGCGCGTTCAAATAATTGCGTGGAACGTTGCGAGTGGTGAGTGGGTTGTTGCAGTTTGTCCATTGGCCGCATATTCAACGCTCAACCAACAACTTTCAACCAACAACGCAACTAGCTGACGTATTTTTGCACAATTGGGATCCGACGACCGACGCCGAAGGCGAGTGGTGTGGTTTTGAGGCCTGGTGCGGCTTGCTTGCGCTTATATTCGTTTAGATCAACTTTGCGGATGATGTCATGTACGACTCCTAGATCGTAGCCGCGCTCGATAATTTCAGCGGAGGAGAGGCCCTCTTCGACGTACAGTCGTAGGATGCCGTCGAGCGTCGGATATGGCGGTAGTGAATCTTCGTCCTTCTGATCGGGGCGCAGTTCAGCCGACGGTGGCTTGTCGATGGTGTTCAATGGTATGAGTTCACGTGCAAGGTTGATATGGCGCGCAAGTGCGTAGACTTTCATCTTCGGCAGATCAGAAATCACCGCGAGTCCGCCGCACATGTCGCCATACAGGGTGCAATAGCCTACTGAGCCAATCTCGCTCTTGTTACCCGTGGTCAGAAGTAGTGCGCCGAACTTGTTAGACATCGCCATGAGTAGCACGCCACGGGCACGGGCTTGGATGTTTTCCTCGGTGACGTCGGCTTTACGGCCTTTAAAGAGTGGTGCAAGTGCGGTTTCGGCGGCGTTGACGGTGTCGGCAATCGCAACTTCGTGATATTCGATGCCGAGGTTTTTCGCCAGTGCTGCAGCATCGTCGCGGCTATGTTGGCTGGAAATTGCCGAGGGTAGGGCGATGCCGATCACGTTTTCAGGGCCAAAGGCTTCGGCGGCGATGGCTGCGACGACGGCGGAGTCGATACCGCCACTGAGGCCGATAAGGGCTTTTTTGAAACCGCTCTTGTGGGCGTAGTCACGCAGGCCGAGCACCAGCGCAGCATGGGTGGCGGCGTTGCCTTTGAGGTTGAAGTATTCGGAGACGACGGTTGCGGACGGTGCGTCGATATCGATCACGCGATTTTCTGCGCGAAAGCCTGCCATGCCAGCAATCAAGCCGCGTTGTGGATGTGCGACGAGGCTGCCGCCGTCGAAAATGAGCTCATCGTTACCGCCCACTGCGTTACAATACACGGCGGGGCAATTGCAGCGATCGGCGGCAAATTGCAGGAGTGGCTCGCGAGCTTCGTTTTTGCCGTCATGCCACGGGCTGGCGGATAGATTGAGTAACAAGTCGATGCCTCTTTCAGCTAATGTCGTGAGTGGATCGACAGTGTAGCGGCGCTTGCTGGACACCGCGGGTCCTGTCCAAATATCTTCGCAAATGGTGATGCCAATACGCTTACCTTGCCACTCATGGATGACTGGTGCGAGTGCGGGTTCAAAATAGCGATCCTCATCGAACACATCGTAGCTCGGTAGCAGGCATTTGCGTGCGATGACTTGGATGGCGCCGTTTTCACACCATGCAGCCGCATTGTAAAAAGGGCGACCGGCTGCGTCAGGGCTTCGAGCTTCGACGGTGCCGATAATTGCCGGCACCGTGCCGATCTCTGCGGCGATCGACTTAAGCGTCGCTTCAATGTCGCTAACAAAGCGGCTTTTGAACAGTAGATCGCGCGGTGGATAGCCGCAGATTGCAAGTTCGGGGAAAAGGATCAATTCGGCACCTTCGGCGACCAGCGCTTGATAGGCATTGAGGATGAGTGTGCGATTGCCGGCTAAGTCGCCGACGGTCGTGTTAATTTGTGCGATCCCTATATACATAATGTATTTTTAAAACAATGGTTTAACTGGCGACTTGCAAATATGTGGCCCGCGAAGATAGTCACAATTTTATCATATTTACGATTCGTTACGACGACTATTTTCCGATGTTTAGAGAACTCAAGATTTTCAGTGCATTACTATGCGTTTCCTTCTCTGCGCTGATTGCTGCGCATGCACAAAAAAATAGTACGGAGGATGAGGTCGTCTCGATTCTTTCTGATAAGGTTGCCGTAGTGCCTGCAGTGCTGACCTTGGACGCCATGTATCAGCTAATTAAGGATACGAGCCCTCAAGTGTTGTTTGAGAAAGACACGGTGCGACGTGCGCTAGAGAATAGTTTTCAGGAGCGGGCGGCATTGCTACCGCAAATCTCGCTCGCCGCTTCGCAGACGCGGCAGCAATTCGGTCGTGGCTTTGCGGGAGATGATTTTGAGTCGCCGCCGTTTAATTCCTTCGGGACCAGAGTCGAAGGGACGCAAACTCTGTTTGACGCCGAAAAATATGCACGCTATCGGATTGCAGAGTTAGAGCATGCAATCTCGACAATGGATTACGAAGTGGCGGTTCAAGACATCCTGGAACAAGCGGTGCAGCTCTATATTACACAAATCCGAGACTTAAACCGAAAGAGAATCGTCGAGGGTAATATTGAGCGTAGTCAACGTTTGTTAAAGTTGGCTCAAGACCAACTCTCAGCTGGAGCCGGTATTAAAATCGATGTGACACGTGCCAAAGCTCGTGCCTTGGAAGATGATCGGGACTTATTGATTGCCGAAACAAATGCCGAGATATCTATACTTCGTTTAAAAGCGTTGCTTGATTTGGATCTAGATTCCGAGTTGAAGTTGGATGGCTCGATTATAGATGTGCTGAAAGCCCCCCCGTCTATGGAGGACTATAAAATTAGGGGAAGCGCTTTGATCGCTTCACGTCCAGAGTTAGCCGGCCAGAAGAAGCGCCTCGAGCAAGCCTTACTGGCGCGCAAGGCGGCATCGTGGCAACGTTTGCCGAGTGTTGAGCTGTTTGGCGATTGGGGCTATGATTCAGATGAAGCATTTTCCAGTGATTATAATGAGGCATGGCTCGTCGGTGTGCGCGCCTCGGTGCCGATCTTTGATGGTTTTCGGATCGAATCCGAAAAGCGCGAAGCTGCCGCAGTGGCTCGCCAAGCGAGCTACGAAATGCGGGTGCTGGATAAACGGATTGAGAGTGAGTTTAGAACCGCGTTGTTTGATATGAACTCACGTTATCAGCAGATGGGGCTGGCAGGTAAAGAAATCGACCTTGGACTTGACGAGGTCGAGCAGGCTGAGCTTCGTTACCGTGAGGGCTTGGCGGATAATCGTGAACTGATTGATGCGCAACAGCGCCTCGCCGATGCCGAACGCAGTCATCTCAATACCGCGTATTTATACGGTGTGAGTCGCTTGGCTTATGCACGGGCAATCGGAGCAGTGGAAACGGTCTTGGATTGATCTTTCTCAAAGAAACAGGAATTTGGCTGTACACTTTAGCACATGAATCGATCCGACCCACATCCACTACAACTTATTCTCGCCTCGGCGTCACCTCGACGCAGTGAATTACTCGAGCGCATTGGCCTACAGTTTCGAATTTGTCCAGCCGATGTCGAAGAGTATAATTCACCCGACGATGGTCCCGCTCAGATGGTATTGCACAATGCCGGATTGAAGGCAGATGCCTTGATGACGGATTTTCCAGATGCACTGGTGCTTGGTTCAGATACCACAGTGGCGCTCGATGGTATTGTGCTGAATAAGCCGGTCGATTTAGATGATGCGCGTTCGATGCTGCAGCAGCTCTCCGGGCGTCCACACACTGTGTATACGTCAATCGCATTGCGATGGCAGGCTGGTGGGCTGAGCGATGATTTTGTCGAAGCCAGCCAAGTGCATTTCAAGACTTTGGACGATGCGACTATTACTGCTTATTTTCAATGCGTCGACCCGCTCGACAAGGCCGGTGCCTATGGCATTCAGACTGGGCGTGAGATGATTGTTGAGGCAGTCGAAGGTTCTGTTGAAAATGTGATGGGGCTACCGATTCAAGCTCTCGAGGCGCGGCTATTTGAACTCGGCTTTGATTTTCGAGTGTAAAGCTGATTGACTAGATATACTTTGGCTCAGGCATCTACAACACTACGGCTCGAAAATCCGTTTAAACAAGCGAGGCGGGAGCAATGGTGGTCGTCCGCTGCAGCTCTAATGATTGCGTTGCTGCTGCACATCACTCTGCTCGTGGTCGTGCCGGATAAGTTGCTGATGTCCAGCGCTGCACTTGATCTGCAAGATGAGCCGCTCGAAATTATATTGCTAGCGCCTGAACCACTCACAGCTGATGAGCTTAAATTCGTCGAGGCGAACCCTGAGGTGCCAGAAAATGAGCCAGATCGTAAGGATCAATATTCCTTCCGCGCGCAACAAGCCTCTGATCAAAGCCTCCAGGAAGCATTACTTGATGCGCCCAAGGTTGATGGTGAGGAGCACTCGCAAAAAATTATTCCAGGTGCGATGCTACCGGCAGTACCACTGACTCCCGGTATATATGTCCCCGCCGCGTCGCTAGGCGAAGGCGAGGGCACGGATGGTGGTGAGAATAGGGCGCCAGCAGCGCAGGTGACTCCGCCAGTAGCGCCACTGCCAGCTCCAGACTTTATTCAACAACAGCCGATCACCGTCGATGGCCCTGGTAGCAGCCTTGAGATGCTCGGCGCTGGCAAAGAGATCGTTGAGATTCCAGACCCTGAGGCAGCGATCAACCTCTATCGGCCACAGCCGCAAACAACCCAGCAACAACAGAGGAATGGCAGTGGTGGTGCGCCTGATGCCCAGCCAATGCCACGGCCACGACCGACACTCTCACCAGATCTGATTCATGGTCCCGTGATGCGCTCAGAGGGCTCCGCCAGTCGTCGTGGGGCACTGGCGATCGATGCCACCTTCAGCGAGTTTGGGGAATATCAACAACAGTTCTACGCTGCGCTTCAGGCTGGATGGTATCAAGAAATCGAGTTTTTTCAACCGATTGATACGTCTACCCGTGTGCTAGTTAGCTTCCGTATTACCGCAGATGGCGTGATACATGATGTCGAGGTGTTGCATAGTACTGCCAGTCAGATCGCTACTTTGATCTGTCAGACCGCGCTTACGAAGCGCTCTCCGTTTCGCCCATGGACCAAAGAGATGGTTACAGTCTTTGGCCAAGAGCGCACGCTGGAAGTCGCCTTTCATTATCGCTAATAAATATTGTGCTCTTGTTGCACGCCGTCACAATCTGCCTTTTTACTTTATGACTTCGCCCCAACAGATAACTCAAGTCAGTGACCTACCACTCGGACTTGGAGTTCGCTTGATCACTTCAAATCCGCATGGTTTGGTCGCGCTGGATAAGCCTGCGGGGCTGATGTCGCATCCGAATAAAGAAGGGGAGAGTATGCGTTCGTTGCTCCAGGCTAGTTACGACTACGATGGCGAGTTTTACACATGGCAGGTTGGTGAGGTGGAGCATCGAGCATGGCTGATTAATCGTCTCGATTCGCCGACATCAGGCGTGATACTACTTGCGCTTAACGAGGATATTAACACCACGATCAAGCAGCGTTTTTCCACTCATCAGGTGACAAAAGTCTACTATGCGTTGGTGAAACGTGTGCCTTCGGTGCCCGCAGGTTCTTGGAGTGATAATTTGAGGAAAGATGTGTATCGCGGTAAAAAACTAATTAAAGGTGGGCAAAGCATACCTGCAAAGACCCGTTATCAAGTTGCCAAAACCGTGACGGGCGGATTTCCGGTCTCGCTGCTTCGATTGATGCCACTAACTGGGCGCACGCATCAACTTCGTGTGCAATGTAAGAATCATCGTCATCCGATTGTCGGAGACCGGACCTATGGTAGCTTTGGTTTCAATAAAGAAGTGGCAATCGAAACCGGTGAAAAACGGATGATGCTTCATTCTAGTGAGACTTCGATGCGTTACCCCTATCAAGGCAAGATGCATGATTTTAAGGCCGAGTCTGAATTGCCAGAGGCCTTTGATCAAGTCATGGGCTTTCGGCCTGGGCGCAATATCAGTAAGGTGCCCGCACTGGAGGCCACGCGCAGTTCATTAGCAGACCGCCGCTTTCGGCGATAGATTTTAGGGGAGTCTCGCCAATCAGCAGAGACGACTTCATATGTCCGAATTGCTGCATCGCTGCTTTCGATGAGCTAAGCACGGCGACTGACCCTGCAATAAGCATGCTGATTCACCGCCTAGAGATATAAGTATAAGTTATTCTTTGGTTTGTTAGTTTTAGTGAGGTATGCTTTACTCTGCTATATGCAGATGGACCATCATTACCATCGTGACGAGCGTCTGATTCTTCGGCTCGCGGTGGTCCTCGGTGTGGCGATGGGGGTGTTGGCAATATTCCTCACGCAGAAATACAGTCCACCTCGAGAGCAGGTGTCACCTGCTGCTGTATGGTCTGTGGTGTATGAGCTTTCCACCCAGGCAGACTTGGATCCGGAGTTTGTCTATGCCTTGGCTTGGGCCGAGAGTGGGTTGAATCCCAAGGCACGCAGTTCCGTCGCACGTGGCATGATGCAGATCACACGTCCGGCGTGGAACGAAGTGACGAATGAGTCCTATCGTTTAGCATGGGAGTGGCAAACCAGTATTCGAGTCGCGATCGATTATTTAGTCTATTGTCGCGACTACTTGAAGTCGCGTGATTCCTTCAGCTACCCGTTGCTGGCCGCCAGTTATCGTTATGGCCCGTATCACGTGCAGGATAATAATTTCGATATCAAGCAGGTTAAGCCGCCAAAGAGCGAAATTTATCAACGTATTTTCGCAGGTAATGTGCGCCCTGTTGCGCCACCTAAATAATTGCGGCCGATCAGTAACGATTAATACGTATTCACGGTCTCTGGGTAGATTTGCCCGGTGGCGCTGATCTTAAATAGGTGATTGTATCGGAGACGCTTGAACCTCGAATACATTTCCGACAACCTGATTCAGTATTCAAATGACTCATGGTCTTTCGCATAGCACGCTTGGACTCGGCTGTTCAGTGATTGTTTGACCGCTGTATTGATACACTGATTCGATGGGTTCGAAATCTTTATTCGATCGACTGCTATTTGTGGAAACCAGCCTTGATCGGTTGCGATTTGGAGGTCTTTTTTCAGGCTTTCGACGCGCGCGATCATTTTAAACGTCAATCTTCCAAAGCCGCAACAGGCCCACTGAGGTCGTAAGTGTTCTTCGATTAGATGGGTGGGGGTTTGCTCGATGTAATCGAGTACCATTTCTGGAGGGATATCATCGATGTCTTGAATGCTTCTTCCATGAAATGCTGCGACCTCTGCAGCTAGTCCATAGTGTTTGTGTTGGATTATTTTATTTTGATATGCAGACCAAAACCGATCAACGGGGTTACGGACGACTGTAATACATGGCACTTGCTCGGTAACTATATCCGAAAGTGACTTTTTGATGTGTTGTAGTTGGTAGATCCCATGCTCCTTGTTGCGTTTTCGATCAAAAGCCTCTTTGAATGAGCAGTCACTTAACGCACGGCGCACGCTACTATTTGCCGACTTCGATATGGCGACGTAGATACTGTTTGTCTCTTTTATAAATAAGGAATGATGGCGCCAAAGGTCTCGATAATTGTAGCCTTCGCGTTCCCATTGCACAGCCTCCTTGGCGGCTCGATATTTAAGCGCATGCTTATCAAAGAGGAAACGTAAGGCTTTGTGGCTGAGTAGTTTCGTTACTTTGGTCATGTCTAGTCGTGTTGTAAATCGGATGTTTTCAGCTAATTATTAATACGTATCCACGGTCTCTGGGTAGATTTGCCCGGTGGCGCTGATCTTAAATAGGTAAACCTTGCCAGGTTGCATGCGGGTGTAGATGGCATTGCCAAATACGGCTTGTACGCCGTAGTCGCTGAGGCGAGTGGGGTCGTTGGCGAGCTCCCAAATAGCTTTCCAAAAGATATCCCGATTCTTCAAATGGAGGGATTCGGTGATCGCGTGGTAGCGCTCCGGTGCAGTGCCGGCGATCTCGATCGCTTCGCCATTGGCCGGCGTGCTCGTTTCGGCATAGATGCGTCGCCATAAATACAGGGCGCGCTCGGTGCCGTCCTGCACGTATTCGTTGGTGAACTTAACGATCAAGGCATCGAAGTGAATGACGTCGCCGTTGACGGTGAAGCGCTGCTCCGAGACTAGCGTCTTGGGGGCATTGGCCGCGGTTTGCACGAAGCGCACCACGCTTTCTAATTCGCCCAAGTCGTTGCGCGTTTGTGATTCTAGAATCGCATAGCCGATTTGCTCTTCATGAGTGAGATTACGCACCGCTTTGTTGAGCTGGTGGTTCTCTGTCAGTAGTTCATGGATGCTTGCGGTGGCATGATAAAAGCTCATTCCTAAAATGCCCGCCGTGATGAGGGCCGCCAGCACGACGAACGTGCCAATCAGTCTACCTTTAATGCGTTTTGCCATGTTGAAGACTAAACCATGAGTTTGGTGGCAGCGACAAGGGCGATTTTTTTGGACAGACTGTATCCAGCGGCTTCAGTCGTAGATCCAGAGCCGCTGCTCGGGTCCGCTTAATGACGCTTAATTTAGGGCAACAATGGAGTCCCGCTCAGTGCTGCGAAGGCAGTGGATTGAATCATCAGAGCACCTTCTAGCTGCTACGAATTAGCTCTGTGGCAGTTTAGCTTCGAGGCTTTTAAAGTATTCCCAGCTAAATATACCGCTCTTATGGCCATCACTGAACCATGGGCTGACGCCATAGTTCCCTTGGAAGTCCCATCCTTGAATCGTAACACCAGGGAATTTCTTTGGGCCATCGCCGCCATATTGATTACCGAAGATGTCTTTCTCGCCGATGTTTTGCGCACTGGGCGAGTGTTGGCGCAAAAAATCAGCGGGGAAGTAGCTCTCGCTGCCGTCTTGCCAGAGAATGCAGAGTTCACTGCCAATGAGTTGTAAATTAGTTGGTTTGGCCATGGTATCGACGTTGTTGTTGAGGGTTGCGGTTAGATTGAATCTGAAATCAAACAACTCTCAGTGATGAACTAATCACTTATTTATAAAATCCAACGCTTTGTAGTTTTTTCATCAGAGCAATGGCGGGGCCGGAACGGTTGAGAATGTAGAGGTGAATCCCTGGGGCACCTCGTTTCAATAATTCGTGAGCTTGCTGGTAGCTCCACTCAATTCCGATCGCTTCGACTGCAGCCTTGTCATCGCCCGCGGCGATAAGTTGTTCGTTGAGGGCTGTGGGGATGCTGGTGCCACACATCTCACAGAAGCGCAGTGCTTGTTTGTAGGAGGTGACGGACATCAGGCCGGGCAGTATCGGAACGGTAATCCCTGCACCACGGCAATTGTCGACGAATTCGAAATAGGCATTGTTATCGAAGAATAATTGCGTGGTGACAAAAGTCGCGCCGGCATCGACTTTGCGTTTCAGATTGAGTAGGTCGATTTCTAGTGAAGGGGCTTCGGGGTGCTTTTCGGGGTAGCCCGCGACGCCCAAGTCGCATTCTGGGTACACTTCGCGAATCAGTTGCACCAGCTCGTTGGCGTATCTGAGTCCGTCTGGATGTGGTGTGAAGTTGGTTTCGCCTTTGGGTGGATCACCGCGCAGCGCCATGATTTGCTTGAGGCCTGCTGATTTGAATTCGGCAATGGTCTGTTTCAATTCCTCGCGCGAGTGCCCAACACAGGTGAGGTGGGGCATCACGGCGTAGCCATAGTCTTCGTGAAGCTTACGGGCGTAGTTCAAGGTGCGGCTGCGTGTACTGCCGCCAGCGCCATAAGTGATCGAGACGAAGTCAGGGTTGTAGGCCTGAATGTGCTCTGCGGTGCGAAGTAGTTGCTGTGCTGTATCGTCCGATTTTGGCGGAAAAAATTCAACCGAAAAGAGTGGATCGTTGGTTGCTAGGCGGTGTTTGATCGAAAGTGGCTTCATTTTAACGAATCAACGTATGGTGATATGATGATATGTAAAGTGTAATATTGCGGCGATCGCATGGGGCGAGTTCTGCACCTTGGGGAGTTCCGGTCGCATGTCGAAGTCAATTTGAGCGCCAGAGCAGTTATAGTGTTGAGTTTGTCTCATGTCTAACTGTGCTAAATATCTCTCAGTCATGCCCTATCAAGTTCACCTCAGTCATATTAACGCTGATTATAGTGTCGTGCCATTGCCGATAGGCACATGGTCGTCTTTGCTTGAGGACGATGATGACTTGATCATCTTGTTGAATCGCGTGGCAATAACCAGCTCTCAACATCCGTCGCATGAGTATCCAATCATAACTGTGGTGGCTGGGAGTATTCGAGCGACGATTACAGTGATCGGCGGACAACTCTATTATACCGACCCGAATGCACTGAATCGGTCGAATATTAAGGTCGTGGCAGTTGGGGTCATGCAGTTGCTGAAAGGTTCGTCATTTGAGAGTGTGCTACAGTCTGACGCTGCGACGATTCTCGAGGAAGCCGAGTTGGCGGATAATAAGTCGCGTCGATCGTGGTTCGGGACTCGTGTGCGAGGGCACTTGTTAGTCGTGTTGTTGGCGGTATTGAGCAACACCGTCATTTCTACGTGGAAACAGTTGACGGCTGCTCCTAACTTAGTGCCCGTGTTTGACTTTACCCCAGGGGCAATCGCAGGTGAAAGCATTCGTGCTTATTCGGGGCTTTATATGGAAGACTACCAAGAAGGTGGAAAAGTCATCGAGCTGACGGGCGGGGGGCAGTTTAAATTATACGAAATGTGGCGATCTGCAGTGCTTGAGGGGTTCACGCTGAAACAGGTTGAATCACTACCGCTGCGTCTAGGCTCTCAAGGAGATAAGCCCGCATTAGTGGCAGGCGAATTTTATCTACTGCTACCCAAGGAGGAAGATCGCATGTTGCTGAACGGTATCCTGTTTCGTCGACACTTTGGAGCACTCGATAAGATCGGAAATTTGCAGCAGAATCAGTAACTGTCCGATCAATGGACTATTGCTCGAGGTAGTAGCGAATACTCAGCCCTGCCATCTGCAAATTGCCAGTCCCAGTATTGCCATCATCTATATCATCGTCAATTTCGGATAGGCGACTTGGGTCGATGCGCAGCATCTCAGTCGAGATGCCGGTGATTTCGATATACGCATATGAATTGCCGTTGCCGTTGTTGCCGTTGCCATTGTTGTTACCACCACCATTGTAGACCCAGCGATAGGTGCCACCGATAACAGATGGCAGGGTCCATGCGTTGCTAATGCGGTCTTCCATACCACTAGGATAGGCACCAGGGGTGCTTTGTGTGTCGGGATAGGTTCCGAAGTTGAGCTCGTATTGCATAAACTCTTGAGAAAATATGCGTAGGTCGTTCTCCAACGTGCTGATGATTGAACTTTCTTTGACTCGTTTGAAATAAGGAACAGCCATGGCTGATAAGATGCCAATAATAGTGACCACCACTGCGATTTCGATCAGCGTATATGCGGCTCGGTCAGAGCGCGATTGCTTGTATCGTTTTAAAGGCATAATGTTTAAGCTATGCAAAAAAGAGTTTTTATAAAGCGTAAATTAATTTTCGACTGTGAACTCGTTGTCCTCAGAGAAGCCCAGGAGTTCGATTTTGAGTGAATGGGCTTTTTCTAAAATACTCGCTTTATCAAGAATCAGGACACTGCCACTTTCCAATACAGCGGTGCGAATGCCCGACTCATACATCACGTCCAGGGTGCGGTGGCCAAAGACTGGTACGTCAAAGCGATAGTCTTGCCCCCGTTTTACGGTCTTCACAAAAATAAGATCATCGGTTTTAAATGTGCCTGCGCGGCGCAGCATAGGGTCGGTCCCTTCGTAAGCCTCGACTGCCAGTACCGTGCCATGTCGCACGACAACACCTTGGCCGACGTCGAGATCTGCCATGCCTTTGGCGATACTAATGCCGTGCGCGATATCCGTTAACCCTGCCTTTAATTTGCCTGCAGTCATTAAGCCTTCGGTCGCGAGTTGATCATCCAGAAATGAGCGGGCGTCGAGCATGGAGATATCAATCGCTTCGATTTCGCAGGCAATCGCACCGAAGATGGTCTCGGCATTTTTGATCTTTAGGCTATTCAGGATCTTTAGGGATTTTAGGTCCGGATGTAGTCCGTGGAACAGGCGTCGCGGTGTGATTTGTCCAGCCATGAGCGCATAGCCACAATCGAGTTTCTTTAGCGATTTGAGTAGTTTTCCGAGCTGCCCGACTTTGATTTGGATGTGTTCGTTTGCCGGGATTGAGTCGATCAATGCTGGCTCCGTCTCTCCTGCAAAGGACACGATGCGCAGCGGCAAACCAGCGGCACGAATACGTTTGGCCGTCAGTACTGGGTATCGACCTTTGCCCGCAATTAAGCCGATGGGGCGCTGGTCAAAGGTATCTGGTAAGAATTGCGATCGGGGCAGGGGGGGGCTCATAGCAGGTGACTATTTGTTGAACTCGTAAGGACGGCTAACAGGCTGGTCGAGGTGGCCGGGCGATGCAATCAGAACAGGTCGAGGTGGATGGCCATTGTGACCTGCTTTAAAGAAGACCCGTTTACTGGCATGTTGAGTGGCTTGTGCTAATTGTTCAACTGCTTTGGGCAGTGAGCTGAGTGTCATGCTTTCAGTGACTTCACCGAGCATGGCACTTTGTGGACTAATGCGAATGCTTTGCGGCTCGATGATTAATTCTCGTTGCTTCCGATCTGGGTATTTATAGGTAAGCAGGCCTGAGTAAGCGGTGATCTGGGCGCCCATATCGTTGTACTGAATAATGCATGTAGCCGAGTGTATTTGTAATTCCCCAGTCGGCAGAAACACACGCGCTGCTGACAGCGGTGAAAGATTATTACTAACGACTGCAAGGTCCCCATTAATTAGCCGCACCGAGAGGATCGATTTAGATGGCTCGTAGGAGAGACGTTCGCTCTTTTCGGTGAATGGTTTTTGGATGAAGGTTTCGAATCGAACTGCAGAGTTTTCGCCGATGCCGATACCCATGCCATTGGAGAGTGCCAGAAAGATATGAGCGTTCTTGCCCGTTTCGACGGTGCAGGCATTCAGAATTAGCGTGTCGTGTAGCTTTGGCTGTGTGCTGTGTGATTCGGCATCTTCAATCTGTACGCTGCCCTTGATACTGGTGGCGACTGCGATGCCTTCGGCCATGTCCTCGGCATTCGATTCGACCACCCCACCCAGAAAAAATCCTGCAGCGACGAGGCAGCAGAGAGTTTTCCAGCACGGCTTAGATTCGATATACATTAAACAGCTACGATGTTGACGATTTTGCCTGGTACGTAGATTTCGCGTTTGATGACTTTGCCGTCAATGTGAGCGCGAATCCTTTCGTGTGCCTTGGCTGTTGCGATGGCGTCGTCTTTGCAGACGTCGGCAGGGAGCTGGGCATCGCCACGGTATTTACCATTCACTTGGAAGATAATTTTAATGCTGTCTTCCTTCAATTTACTTTCGTCAAATACTGGCCACCCTGCATCCGCGATGCTGTCTGTATGGCCGAGAAATAGCCAAAGCTCTTCGGCGATATGCGGCGCGAGTGGTGCGAGTAGTTTGATCAAGGATTCGACTGCGTCGAGCGTGAGTGCGTCGGCTTTGCCGAGCTGATTGACGCAAATCATCATTTGCGAAATCGCGGTGTTAAAGCCGAGCGACTCGTAGTCTTCGCTGACTTTTTTGATCGTGGCGTGCAGTATGCGATCCGTGTCGGCGTCCAGTTGCTCGGTCGTTCCAATCGTGGCTTGGCGTGTGCCGTCCTCGGCTACGACGAGGCGCCATGCCTTACGCAGGAAGCGGGCGATGCCTTCGATGCCCTTGGTATTCCATGGTTTCATCGCTTCAAGTGGGCCGAGGAACATCAGGTAAAGGCGTAAGGCGTCGGCTCCGTAGTTGACCACAATACTCTCTGGGCTGACTACGTTGCCGCGGCTTTTCGACATCTTTTCGCCGTCTTCGCCGAGGATGATGCCTTGGTGGAAGAGCTTTTTAAACGGCTCCGGATCGCTCACTACGCCAAGGTCGTAAAGCACGTGGTGCCAGAAACGAGCATAAAGCAAGTGTAGCACCGCGTGTTCCGCGCCGCCAATATACAGGTCCGGATAGCCCCAATATTTTTCTTTCTCTGGGGCGATCAGTGTGTCGGTGTTTTTCGGATCCACGTAGCGCAGGTAATACCAGCACGAACCAGCCCATTGTGGCATGGTGTTGGTCTCGCGTGAGCCTTGTACCCATCCTTCGACCGGCGCGCTGGAAGTGGCTCCAGTTTTTGGATCGATATAGAGGTGTAGCCATTCCTCGGCTTTCGACAGTGGGCTCTGACCATCGGGCGACGGTGTGTAGCTCTCCACTTCTGGCAATGCCAAAGGCAGTGCACTCTCGGGCAGGGCAACGGCAAAGCGTAGTTGACCATCAATCTGGCAGCTGACGGGGCGCTCGACCGATTTAAGCGAGTCGTCCACTTTCGCATAATCGGCTTCGCTGACCCACACGATCGGAAAGGGCTCGCCCCAGTAACGTTGGCGTGAAAAGAGCCAGTCGCGCAGCTTAAAGTTGACCGTCGCTTCGCCGCGTTGCTCCGCGGCGAGTTGAGCGATTACCGCCTGCTTCGCACTTTCGGAGTCTTTACCGCTTTGCTCGCCTGAGTTAATTAAATCGCCCGGACCAGTGTAGGCTTCAGTCAATCCACCAGCGGCATCTTTCTCGGCGTCGCCGTTGTCGTCGATGACTTGCACGATTTCGAGGTCGAATTCTTTGGCAAATTCAAAGTCGCGGGTGTCGTGCGCTGGCACGGCCATGATGGCTCCTGTGCCATAAGTCATTAGCACGTAGTCGGCCACCCAGATCGGGATTTCTTTGCCGCTGACCGGATTGATCGCCATCGCACCGGTCCAGACGCCAGTCTTTTCTTTACTCAGTTCGGCGCGCTCCAGATCGGATTTGCTTTTCGCTTTTTCAGCGTAGGCGTATACGGCGTCGCTCTGCTCGGCTGTGGTAATTTGTGATAGCAGCGGATGCTCTGGCGAGATCACCATATAGGTCGCGCCGAAAAGTGTATCTGGGCGGGTGGTGAAGACGCTAAGGTCTGCATCGTGGCCTGCGATGTCGAAAGTGATTTCGGCGCCTTCGCTGCGGCCGATCCAGTTTTCTTGCAGGCGTTTGGTGGAGTCGGGCCAGTCAAGGTCTTTCAGGCCCGCGATAAGTTTGTCGCCATATTCGGTGATACGAAGCACCCATTGGCGGATCGGCCGTCGCTCCACTGGGAAGCTGCCCCGTTCTGAGCGGGGGCCTTCGGCGGTGTTGAGCACTTCTTCATTGGCCAGCACAGTGCCGAGCTCGGGGCAAAACCAGACGGGCTTCTCATCGACGTAGGCGAGACCCTTTTTGAACAGCTGCAAAAAGATCCACTGTGTCCACTTATAGTAGCCGGGATCGGTGGTGTTGACCTCGCGCGACCAATCATAAGCAAATCCGAGCTGGCGGAGCTGTGTCTTAAAATGCGCAACGTTTTGCTTGGTGGTGTCACGAGGGTGCCGACCAGTCTTGATCGCATATTGCTCAGTCGGCAGGCCGAAGGCGTCCCAGCCCATCGGGTGGAGCACGTTAAAGCCCTTGGCTTTTTTGTAGCGCTTCAGCGCATCACTGGCGGTGTAGCCTTCGGGGTGACCAATATGTAAGCCCGCGCCGGAGGGGTAGGGGAACATATCGAGGATGTAGAAGGTCGGTTTGTCCTCAAAGTCCTTCGCGTTGTAAGTTGCGTTGTGCTCCCAGAAATCCTGCCATTTTGGCTCGATTGCGGAAAAGTCGTAGTCTGTGGTCTGTGTTGCCATGTTATAGAAAACCGCGGATTTAGAAGGTTCGTTTACAGTCAGTCAATATTGCAAAGCGCCGAGTCGCGCTGATTCAAATCGTACGATTGGACAGATTAGCTTGATATTTTAAGCAGTATTCTTTATTCACTGAGTTTCCCATATGTCCATTCGAGCCACATTGATTTTTTTTATCGCCCTAGCATTTGTCATGACCGTCGCATGCTTACGTGGCGAGACCTCGGCAGTGGATGCATATAATAAGCAGGAAAAAAATCTGTCGCAAAAGCGCTTCGAACAGAAATCTTGGTCGGGGCATCAGAAGTCTGATCTGATGCAGAAGTCGTTTCCCTTTAAGCAATGGGACTCACATTATTCCTCACTCGGCTCGAAAAAATCGAATATTTCGCTAACAGAATCTAAAGATAAAAAGCGCTTTAAGTCTGAAATTGTCGAATTTGACACTAAATCGATGGATATTTCCAAGTGGAATGGACGCTTAGCCGAGCTTGAGCGTCAGGCCCAGATTAGCACAAATTCGACTATAAAGAAAATCGAGAATAAACGTATGTATGAAGGAATGCTGCAGAAATCGAAGAGTTTTGCGGAGACCGGAGAGACTCTTTCGCTGCGCGAGATCAATCGCTTTCAGTTTCGGCAAAATCGCTCTGATACAGCAGTGCCGGTTCGAGCCGCGGGTGGCGGCGATGATTCCTGAGTGTCGATCGACTGGTTTATTTTCGCTCCGCGTGGTTTTTAAGTCGCTTGCATCTAGTTGATGACGCTGCCTGCGTTAGCAGTTTCATTAGCTAACTACGCAGGTCATGGTTGCCATTGTTTGGCTGCTGCGACTCTTCGGATTTAGGGAATATAGGGGCTTTTAAAAGGTTCATCGTCATTTGCCGGGGAAGCACCACTCTGAGCCTAATGTGGCGGCTATTCTGTTGGGGAGGGTCGACCTCCGTGTCGACCGCGTGCAGTTTAGAAATCACATAAAAATCAAAGATTCTCGATAAGCTGGTAGTCATGTCAGCGTCTCCCGCATCGGTACCGGACGACACGGAGGTCATCCCTCCCAAGAGCCAGAAGCAAATTCGCCGCCCTCAGCATCCATCAATGCCTTTCCCTCTGATCGACGAAGAACCTTTTAAAAGTCCTGAGTTGTCTGGTTTTTAGTACAAAGAATACCTCGTGTGCTTGCTGAGGGGCGCTTTCGCGGTTCTGCCACATCCGTGCTGAATGCCCTAATTGGCGATATCGTGATCATCACGTCTAGGTGAGCATACAAAAAAACCCGCGAGTGTTTCGCGGGTTTTAAAAGATGGCGGAGAAGATGGGATTTGAACCCATGGAACCCTTTTGAGGTTCACTTCTTTAGCAAAGAAGCGCTTTCGGCCACTCAGCCACTTCTCCATACCAATACCGAGGAAGAAAGCGGGCTGAGCGCGAAGATCAATCCTTATTTTCAGAGAATTTAAGAAACTCTCCGAATCGCGGAAAATACTGGATGTTCCGCCGGATTTTGGCAGACGCCACCTCGCAACCTGCCTGCGAACATTAGATACGGTGCTCTTCGATGTCGTAGACGTCGAACCAGGTGTAAACGATTTTGTCGGATGGAATGAACTCTGCGACGTAGCCTTCGAGAAACAGCTGAAGCTCGATCGGCATCTCACTGATCCGCTTGCTGCGTAGATCGTTGTTCCATTGTACCAGTGCCTCCTGTGTGTGATCAATCGCGGTGGCTTGGATCCACTCGGCTACAGCGGCATTATCAGCGCCTGTAGCCACAAAAGCTTTGAAGTTCTCCGCAGTGATTCCGGTAAAAGTGAGGAATAGTTGGTCGAGTGGGCAATCGAAGTGATACTCACCTGCAGTCCCAGCGATCACCGCTCGGCACTTGTCGAGTGTGCGCGCTGCGATGACGTAGCCAGCTAGTGTCGCGCGCGGGCTGCGGGGGAATTCTTTACTGAGATCGAGAGAGTTTACGTTGGATGTGGTCATTATGGATAGGAGAGTGTTTGAAGAAACTGCCTATTCCAATTTATTAGTTGGTTCCTTTGGGGGCAGGTTTAGCCATACGCCAGTCACTTTTAACAATCTTTTAGGAATGGAGCGGTCACGCTAGCCTTTGTCTGTTTAATGCCTTCGACTGCACCTTGATAGAGCAGTTCACCACCCGCATCGCCGCCGTTAGGGCCGATCTCTACCAGATAGTCGGCATCAGCGATCACGTCCAAATGGTGTTCAATGACGACTACGGTGTGGCCTTTGTCGACCAGGCGGTGCAGCAATTCGATCAGGCGTTCAACGTCACTGAGGTGCAGGCCGATAGTGGGCTCTTCTAGGATGTAGAGGTTGCCTTGGCCTTTGTCGTATTGGCGCTCCTTGTAGGTGGGCATGCCTTTAGCTAATTCGCTGACGAGTTTGAGGCGTTGGGCTTCGCCTCCAGAAAGGGTGGGAGAATATTGCCCGAGCGCGATGTAGCCAAGCCCAGTTTCGACCATGGCTTCGAGTAAGCTTTTTAGGCCGGTGTGGAAGCTGAAGAATTCGGCGGCTTCCTCGAAACTCATGAGTAAGGCGTCGGCGATGTTTTTTCCATTCCAGCGCAGTTCGTCTAGTTCCGCGCCGTAGCGTCGACCGTTG